>NZ_JBVJMA010000011.1:0-227185 GCF_055584445.1 Streptomyces sp. NPDC103540 | reverse complement strand
CACCCGGCGGGCCCGGCGGAGCGGGCGGCGGCACCGCACCCGGACCGGCCAACATCGTCGCGGCGTGCTGCGCCGCACCACCACCCGGAGCACCGGGAGCGCCGGGAGCGCCGGGCGGACCGGGCGGGCCCACCACGGCGGGACCGGCCAACATCGTCGCGGCGTGATCGAGGCCACCGCCGGCGGCACCGGGCGCGGGCGGCGCCGCGGGAGCACCCGGCGGGCCCGGCGGAGCGGGCGGCGGCACCGCACCCGGACCGGCCAACATCGTCGCGGCGTGCTGCGCCGCACCACCACCCGGAGCACCGGGAACGCCGGGCGCGCCCGGGACCCCGGGGCCGGCCGGCGCGCCCGTACCCGGATCCGCGCCCGGACCGGCGGGACGCGACACCCGGGCCCGGCTCGTCGGTGCCTCGGCGATCTCCGCCGCCCCGGACGACGGGGCGAGCGCCGGGTGGACGGCGGTGCGCGGCAGTTGGCTGCCGCCCTCCATCAGCGTGGTCTTCGCCTCGGCGCCCACCCCGGACGGCGTCGAGGGGCGGTCGTCCAGGTCGGAGCCCGAGAGCGGCGGCGCGAACACGGTGGCGGGCAGCGGTACGGAGGCACCGTCGTCCCCGCCGGGGTTGACGTCGGTCCCGGCCCACGGCGTGGACCCGACCGGCACCCCGTCGTTCGCCGGCTCCGGCTCGCGGCGCAGCGGCATCGGCTCGGGCGCGGCGGAAGGCGCGGCGGAAGGCGGGGCCGACGGTGCGGCGGACGGCGCCCCGGCGGCCGGGGGCGTCGCGGACGCGGGCCGGCCCGGGATGCCGGCGCGGTCGGCCGCCTCCTGGAGCCACTCCGGCGGGCTCAGCATGAAGGAGGTCTGCTCGGAGTCGATCCGCGGCGGCGGGACCGAGGCCTCCGCGGCGGCGGGGGACGCCCCGTACTCCTCCTCGTAACGGCGGATCACCTCGCCCACGGGCAGCCCGGGCCACAGCGTGACCTCACCGCTGTCCCGCGCGATGACGAGCCGCTGCCGGCCGCCACCGGACACGGGACCGGCCGCGCGGTCCTCCGCCCACAGCACGAAACCGAGTCCGAACTCCCGTACGCGCACCTCCCGGTGCTGGTACGCGGGCACGTCCCCGTTGATCCATTCCTCGGCGCGCTCCTGCGCCTGCGCGAAAGTCACCACAGCGCGATCAACCCTCCACCACGACCGGAACCGATCGCGCGAATCCGCCGTCCACCATCAGACCGGCCACCGTCTCCAGCTCCGGCGGGTTGCCCGCCAAGCGCTCCAGGAAGGCATCGAAATCGGCACCGCACGGCAGCAAGAGCCGCTCCACCCGGTCCTGCACCGACCAGCCGTCCCGGTCGCGCGCGTCGTCGTACGGGGAGAACCAGACGGAGCCGACACCCTCGCCCCTGACCTTCACCGCGAGCAGCCCGCCCTGGACGAAGGCCACGCACAGGTAGTCCTTCGTCAGGTGGTCCCGCAGACACTTGTTGATGTAGACGAGGTCGTTGACCGCCGCCTCCTCGCGCACCGTGAAGAACGGCTGGTCCACGAGCAGGCCCAGTTCGACGAGGAGCCCCGCGCCCACCGGCGCGCAGCCGCCGGCCGCCTTCAGGAAGGCGCGGTAGGCCTCGGGCAGTCGGTAGCCGAGGTCCTCCTCCACCCCCTGGAGCTGCGTCTCCGTCACCGAGACCACCGTCTTCGGCAGTCCCAGGTGGACCGGGCGCGCCTCCTGGAGGGGCCGCGTCCCGCGCTTGTCGTGGTCGACCGGGGCCGTCACCAGTCCGGCGTGGTGCCGCAGCAGCGCCTTGACCTCGACGGGCACCAGTTCCATCCGGCGCGTGCCGGCCACGTGGTGCCAGGTCCAGCCGTGCGGGGTCGCCACCGCCCCGACCGTGTCCCACAGCGGGTGCCCGCCGGCCCGCATCGCCGCGTTCGCGGTGACGCAGTCCGTCAGGCGCAGCTCGTCGACGCCGAAGCCCTCCGGGGGCTCCGCGATCTCCACGGCCGCGCGCGCGTACCGGGAGAAGTCGGGATGGCCGTTCGCGTCCATCCGCACGCCGTGGGGATGGCGGGCGGCCCGGACCGGGTCCGGGAAGTGCACGACCTGCCCCGAGTAAGCGGCGTTGGGTGGCGCGGCCTGCTGCCCGAGCCGACCTGTCGTCATGGCGGTAGCCCCCTGCTGGATCTGGCTGGTTCACCACAGCCTGGTTCGCCACAGCCTATGTGGTCCGGCAAGACCCTCCTCCGCCCCCGACACCGGTACACGCGGACAGGGCGGGAACATCCGAATTGATACGAATATTCGACCCCGCTTCCACACGGCAGCCGACATTTGACAGGCTGTCCCGCAGCACGGGGGCGTGCGCGACACCGGACACCACCGCCGCCACGGGAGGGAAGAGAGCATGCACACGGCGACACCACACGGCGCGACACCACACACAGCGGCAGCGACCGCGGCCAAGACCCGCGGCGACCGCGCGGAGGCCGGCACCGCGGAGGCCGCCGCCGGCGATCCCCGCCTGCGCTGGAGCGGGGCGGGCGACCCGCGCACCCCGCCGGTCCTGCGCTTCCGGCGCGACGGCATCCTGCCCACGGTCGCCGCCGCCCTGTCGGTCCGCGGCGAGACCCTGACCGGCACCGCCGGCAAGGCCGACCGGCCGCCGACCCTGCACCCGCTGGTCCAGGACTTCCTCGATACCCTCACCAGCGGCCAGCGGGAACGCTTCACCGGGCGATGTCCGGAGGCGATCCTGCTCTCCCGCCACCTCACCACCGTCGAGGGCGCCCGCAGCAGGCGCGCCTCCCGCAAGCCGTTGACGGCGAGCGAGGCCCGCCGTTCCCTGAAGCACTCCCGCATCACCGCCCGCCGCATCCGCGAGGACGGCGACCCCCTGCACGGCAGCTACGCGCCCCCCTGCCGTTCCTGCGACGCGCTCCTCACCCACTTCGGCGTACGCCCCGTCGACCTCACCCACCCCGAGTAGCCGCCATGACCGCCTCCTCCGCCTCCTACGACCGCTCCTCGGCCACCCGGTTCACCGGCGCCGTCGACTCCGCGCTGCGCACCGCCGGCTGGGAGCCCGGCCGCTGGGACATCAAGCAGGCCGAGTACTGGGCAGACGCCCTGCGCGACCACACCACGCCCGCCGGGCACCGGCACACGGTCTTCCCCGCGGCCGTCGAGGCCTGGGCGGAGTTCGGGGGGCTGAACCTGACCGCGCCGGGGCCGGGCCGGCAGATAGCGCCCGCCCGGGTCCGCATCGACCCCCTGACGGGTCTGCACCTGGCCCGCACCTTCGCCGACCTCGGCCGCGCGCTGTCCACGCAGCTGTGCCCGCTGGGGGCCGACGCCGACGGCGGCTCCCACCTCGCGATCGACCGCGAGGGCCGCGTGTACGGCATCGACCACACCGGCGACTGGTACCTCGGCGCGGGCCTCGACGACGCCCTGGTGCTGCTGCTGACCGGCCTCCAGCCGGCCCGCCTCACCACGACCCCCTGACACCCGCCGCGCGGGACGGGGCCCCGCCCCGCGCGACCCCTACCGCTACCGCGCGGGCAGCACCGCCGACACCTTGAACCCGCCCGCCTCGGTGGGACCGGACACGAACACCCCGCCGAGGCCGCAGACGCGCTCGCGCATCCCCACGAGTCCGTTGCCCCCGCTCGGCAGGCCGGGTCGCGGCGCGTCCGCGCCCGTGGGCCCGTTCTCCACCTGGGTGGCGACCTCCCCGTCCCGATGGGCGAGGCGTACGACGACCCGTGCGCCGGGGGCGTGCTTGTGGCAGTTGGTGAGCGCCTCCTGCACCACCCTGTACGCCGTCTGCTCCACCTCGGCCGCGTACGCGCACCTGTCCCCCTGCACCACCACCTCGACGCTCATCCCGGCCGCCCGGGACTGCTCCACCAGCGCGTCCAGCTCGTCCAGCGTGGGTCCCTCCTCGGCGCCGGCCGGCGCGAGCGCGACGGCCGTCCCGGCGGCCCCCGCGATCCCGGCGGCCCCGACCACGCCGGCCGCCCCGGTCTGCCCGGCCTGCCCGGTCTGCCCGGTCTGCCCGGCCGCCGGCTGTGGCCGGGGCGGCGCGGACCGCAGCACGCCGAGCATCTCCCGCAGCTCGGTCAGCGCCTGCCGCCCCATGTCCCCCACCAGCGCCGCGTTGCGCGCCGCCTTGGCGGGGTCCTTGACCGCCACCGCCTGCAGGGCCGCCGCGTGCACCACCATCAGCGACACCCGGTGCGCCACCACGTCGTGCATCTCGCGCGCGATCCGCGTGCGCTCCTCCGTACGGGCCCACTCGGCGCGTTCCTCGGCCCGGTCGGCGAGCAGCGACAGCTCGCGTTCCAGCGAGTCGGCGCGTTCCTGGAGGCTCTCCATCAGCCGGCGCCGCGCGCCGACGTACATCCCGAGCAGGACGGGCGGCACGGTCAGCGCCACCGCCATGAACCCGGAGAGCACGATCACCAGCGCGCCGTCGGCCTCGACGTCCCCGCGGGTGCGCAGGTAGGTCACCGCGAAGGTCCCGGCGAGCGACATCGAGCCCAGCGTCGCGATGACGCGCCGCGGCACCTCGCACGCGGCCAGGGTGTAGAGGCCGACCACGCCGAGGAGGAAGCCCATCATGGCCGGCGCGACGCCGATGCCGATGAGCACCACCGCGACGGGCCACCGCCGGCGCAGCAGCAGCGTGGCCCCCACCACCAGCCCGAACAGCACCCCGACGGGCACCGGGAGCCCCGCTTCCCGGGCGAAGGGCACCCCTTCCAGCGCGCACTCGGCGGCGGACAGTGCCGCGAGTCCCACGTCCAGGGCGGCCGCCCGCCGCCTCTCCCACCACCAGGGCCCGTCCCGCCCTGCTCCGTCCGTCTCTTCCCCCGTATCGGTCATGCCGTCCAGCGTACGGATCGCGGTCCGGCGAAGCGCCGCTCGATACCGTCGCGCCCGGGGCGGCCGGTGCGGCATAGTAGGGGCTGCAACCGAATCCGATCAACAAAATCGGACTCAAAGGGCGAACCATCCCGGATCGTCTAAGGGCAGGACAAATGGTTTTGGTCCATTGAATGAGGGTTCGAATCCTTCTCCGGGAGCTCACCGAACACGCGCGTTCGGGTTCCGGGTCCTGACCTCCACGGTCGGGACCCGCGTTCGTTGAGCGGTACGGGGCCCCCGCTATCCTTCACGGGTCCACCCCCGAAGCCGAAGGGCACACCCGTGAGCGCAACCCGCCCGGCAGCCGTCGTCGTACTCGCAGCGGGTGAGGGCACCCGCATGAAGTCGGCCACTCCCAAGGTCCTGCACGAGATCTGCGGGCGCTCGCTCGTCGGTCACGTGGTCGCCGCCTCCCGCGAGCTGGACCCCACGCACCTGGTCGTCGTCGTCGGCCACGCCCGCGAGCAGGTCACCGCGCACCTGGCCGGCGTCGACGCCGAGGTCCGCACCGCCGTGCAGTACGAGCAGAACGGCACCGGGCACGCCGTCCGCATGGGCCTCGAAGAGCTCGGCGGCACGGTGACCGGCACGGTCGTCGTCGTCTGCGGGGACACCCCGCTGCTGACCGGCGACACCCTCGCCCGCCTCACCGCGACCCACGAGGCCGACGGCAACGCCGTCACCGTGCTCACCGCCGAGGTCCCCGACTCCACCGGCTACGGGCGGATCGTGCGCGACGACGCCACCGGCGCGGTGACCGCCATCGTCGAGCACAAGGACGCCACCGAAGCCCAGCGCGCCATCTCGGAGATCAACTCCGGGGTGTTCGCCTTCGACGGCGCCCTGCTGACCGAGGCCCTCGGCAAGGTCCGCACCGACAACAGCCAGGGCGAGGAGTACCTCACCGACGTCCTCGGCATCCTGCGCGAGGCCGGCCACCGCGTCGGCGCGGCCGTCGGCCCCGACCACCGCGAGATCCTCGGCATCAACAACCGCGTGCAGCTCGCGGAGGCGCGCGCCCTGCTGAACGCGCGCCTGCTGGAGCGGGCGATGCTCGCGGGCGTCACCGTCGTGGACCCGACCGGCACCTTCGTGGACGTCACCGTCACCTTCGGGCAGGACGCCCTGATCCACCCGGGCACCCAGCTGATCGGCGACACCCACATCGGCGAGGGGGCCGAGGTCGGCCCGAACACCCGCCTGAAGGACACCCGGGTGGGCGCCCGCGCCCGCGTGGACAACACGGTGGCGGACGGCGCGGTGATCGGCGAGTCCGCCTCGGTGGGCCCCTTCGCCTACCTGCGGCCCGGCACCAACCTGGGGCTGAAGGCGAAGGCCGGCACCTACGTCGAGATGAAGAACGCGACGATCGGCGAGGGCACCAAGGTCCCCCACCTGTCGTACGTCGGCGACGCGACCATCGGCGAGTACACGAACATCGGCGCGGCCAGCGTCTTCGTGAACTACGACGGCGAGCACAAGCACCACACCACCGTCGGCTCACACTGCAAGACGGGTTCGGACAACATGTTTGTGGCTCCCGTCACCATCGGGGACGGCGCCTATACGGCCGCCGGCTCGGTGATCACCAAGGACGTGCCGCCCGGCGCCCTGGCCGTGGCCCGTGGCCAGCAGCGGAATATCGAGGGTTGGGTGGCCCGCAAGCGCCCCGGCAGCGCGGCCGCCACGGCCGCGCAGTCGTCGGCCGACGAGGACTCCGGACGCCGTTGAGGTGAACTGACCGGAAACAGGTACGCCCGGGACGGCGTACCGTGATAGGTGCACGCAATTCGGCTGGCTCACCGTGTGCGGGACGGACGCACACGGGGGCGAGCAGCTTTCCACACGTCTGAGGAGACAGTGCTGTGACCGGGATCAAGACGACCGGCGAGAAGAAGCTGATGCTCTTCTCCGGCCGCGCCCACCCCGAGCTGGCCGAGGAGGTCGCACACCAGCTGGGAGTCGGCCTCGTGCCGACCAAGGCTTTCGACTTCGCGAACGGTGAGATCTACGTCCGCTTCCAGGAGTCGGCTCGCGGCGCGGACTGCTTCCTGATCCAGAGCCACACGGCTCCGATCAACAAGTGGATCATGGAGCAGCTGATCATGATCGACGCGCTGAAGCGCGCGTCGGCGCGTTCCATCACCGTGATCATCCCCTCCTACGGCTACGCCCGTCAGGACAAGAAGCACAAGGGCCGCGAGCCGATCTCGGCCCGCCTGGTCGCCGACCTGCTGAAGACCTCGGGTGCCGACCGCATCCTCACGGTCGACCTGCACACCGACCAGATCCAGGGCTTCTTCGACGGCCCCGTCGACCACCTCTCGGCCCTGCCGGTCCTGGCGGACTACGTGGGCGCCAAGGTCGACCGCACCAAGCTGACGATCGTCTCCCCGGACGCCGGCCGCGTACGCGTCGCCGACCGCTGGTGCGACCGCCTGGACGCGCCGCTGGCCATCGTGCACAAGCGCCGCGACAAGGACGTCGCCAACCAGGTGACCGTCCACGAGGTCGTCGGTGAGGTCAAGGGCCGCGTCTGCGTCCTGGTCGACGACATGATCGACACCGGTGGCACCATCTGCGCCGCCGCCGACGCGCTGTTCGCACACGGCGCCGAGGACGTCATCGTCACGGCCACGCACGGCATCCTCTCCGGCCCGGCCGCCGACCGTCTGAAGAACTCCAAGGTCAGCGAGTTCATCTTCACGAACACCCTGCCGGACCCCTCCGACCTGGAGCTCGACAAGATCACGGTCCTGTCGATCGCCCCGATGGTGGCCCGCGCGGTGCGCGAGGTCTTCGAGGACGGTTCGGTCACGAGCCTCTTCGAGGAGCAGGGCTGATCGGCCCCCGGTAGATCCTTTTGGTGCGGCCTCCCCCGCCGGGTACACTCTGTGAGTTGCTCGGCGAGGGAGGCCGTACCGTTTTCCGGTACGGAGGCTCCGTTATCGACGCGCTCTTCGTAGCAGGCCGTTCAGGCCGGGTGACTTTCGTCCGTTCCGTCACCCCACGAGGAGTGAGCATGTCCGAGATCAAGCTTTCCGCTTCCACGCGCACCAACTTCGGCAAGGGCGCCGCCCGTCAGGCCCGTCGCGACGGCCTGGTCCCCGGTGTCATCTACGGTCACGGCACCGCCCCGAAGCACGTCGACGTCGAGGGCCACGGCCTGATGATGGCCCTGAAGACCCCGAACGTCCTGCTCTCCCTGGACATCGCGGGCGACGGCACCGAGCTGGTCATCCCCAAGGCCGTCCAGCGCCACCCCGTCAAGCGCACCCTGAGCCACGTCGACTTCCTCATCGTCAAGAAGGGCGAGAAGGTCACCGTCGAGGTTCCCGTCGTGACCGAGGGCGACCTGGCCGCCGGCGGCAACCTGCTGGAGACCCTCCTGACGACCGTCTCCGTCGAGGCCGAGGCCACCCACATCCCGACCGAGATCACCGTCTCCATCGCGGGCCTGGAGGCCGGTGCCACCGTGCACGCCTCCGACCTGGTCCTGCCGGCCGGCACCACCCTGGCCGTCGACGGCGAGACCGCCGTCCTGCAGGTCGTCGCCCCGCAGGCCGAGGAGCCGGCCGCCGAGGCCGCCGAGGGCGACGAGGCCTGAGCCTCGCCCCACCCCCTCAGCAGTTGCCGACCGACCGCCGTCCGGCTCCACTGGAGCGGGACGGCGGTCGTTCTCGTTCACGGTATTGAGGAGCTTTTGATGTCGGACGACGCGGCACCCTGGCTGATCGTCGGCCTCGGGAACCCCGGCGCGGAGTACGCGGGCAACCGCCACAACATCGGGTTCATGGTCGCGGACCTGCTGGCCGAGCGCATCGGCGGCCGGTTCAAGGCCCACGGCAAGGCACGGGCCCAGGTCGTCGAGGGCCGCATCGGCCCGCCCGGGCCGGCGAGCCGCCGGATCGTGCTGGCCAAGCCCATGTCGTTCATGAACCTGTCGGGCGGCCCGGTCACGGCGCTGCGCGACTTCTACAAGGTGCCCACCGACCGGATCCTCG
The DNA here is from genome assembly GCF_055584445.1 of Streptomyces sp. NPDC103540. Lineage (NCBI taxonomy): Bacteria > Bacillati > Actinomycetota > Actinomycetes > Kitasatosporales > Streptomycetaceae > Streptomyces > Streptomyces sp. NPDC103540. The sequence continues at coordinate 218,250 of NZ_JBVJMA010000011.1, read as the reverse complement.
CGATCCACGACGAACTCGACATCGACTACCCGACCCTGCGCCTGAAGCTGGGCGGCGGGGACAACGGCCACAACGGGCTGAAGTCGATGACGAAGGCGATGGGCCCCGACTACCACCGCGTGCGCTGCGGCATCGGCCGCCCGCCGGGCCGCATGCAGGTCGCGGACTTCGTGCTGAAGGACTTCTCCTCCACGGAGCGCAAGGACCTCGACTGGTTCGTGGACCGCTCCGCCGACGCGGTGGAGTGCCTCCTCGCGGAGGGCCTGGAGCGCGCGCAGTCGACGTACAACTCCTGAGCCCACCTCCCCGCACGGCGTACGACGTACAGTGTACGAAGTACGCCGTACGGGGAGACGCGAAGGCCCCCGCACCCCGGGAGACCGGGTGTGCGGGGGCCTTCGCGCGTACGGGGAGCGTCAGCCGGTGTTGCGCAGACCGGCGGCGACACCGTTGACGGTCAGCAGCAGGGCGCGCCCCAGCAGCGGGTCCGCCTCCTCGCCGCGGGCGGCGGCGGCACGCTGACGGGCCAGCAGCGAGACCTGGAGGTAGGAGATCGGGTCCAGGTAGGCGTCGCGGACGGCGAAGGTCTGCTGGAGGACGGGCTGGGAGTCCAGCAGCTTCTCCCCGCCGGTGATGCGCAGCACCTCGCGGACGGTCAGCTCGTGCTCGGCCTCGATGCGGGCGAACACGTGCTTGAGGTTCTCCGGCACCAGCGTGTCGACGTAGTGGCGGGCGATCCGCAGGTCCGTCTTGGCCAGCGTCATCTCGACGTTGGACAGGAAGTTGCGGAAGAAGTGCCAGCGCTCGCCCATCTCCGCCAGCGCACCGTCCTGACCGGCCTCGCGCAGCGCCTTCAGGCCGGAACCGACGCCGTACCAACCGGGGACGATCTGGCGGGACTGGGTCCAGCCGAACACCCACGGGATCGCGCGCAGGCCGTCGAGGCCGGCGCCCGAGTCGGGCCGGCGGGAGGGCCGGGAACCCAGGTGCAGGTCGGCGAGCTGGTCCACCGGGGTCGCGGCGAAGAAGTACGCCGGCAGGTCCGGGTCCTCGACGAGCGCCCGGTACGCGGCGTGGGCCGCGTCCGAGACGGTGTCCATGGCGGCGTCCCAGCGGGCCAGGTCGTCGTCGGACTGGCGGGGAGCGGTGTGCAGGGCGGAGGCCTGGAGGGTGGCCGCGACGGTCAGCTCCAGGTTCTCCCGGGCCAGCGACGGCACCAGGTACTTGTCGGAGATCACCTCGCCCTGCTCGGTGACCTTGATCTCGCCCTCCAGGGTGCCCCAGGGCTGGGCGAGGATCGCGTCGTGCGAGGGGCCGCCACCGCGGCCGACGGTGCCGCCGCGACCGTGGAAGAGGCGCAGGCGCACGCCGTAGCGGTGGGCGACGTCGCGCAGCCGGCGCTGGGCGCGGTGGATCTCCCACTGCGAGGTGGTGATGCCGCCGAACTTGGAGGAGTCCGAGTAGCCGAGCATGACCTCCTGCACGTCCCCGCGCAGCGAGACCAGGCGGCGGTAGGACGGGTCCGCGAGCATCTCGTCGAGGATGACGTCGGCGGCGCGCAGCTCGTCGGTGGTCTCCAGGAGCGGGACGATGCCGATCTTGGCCCAGCCGGCGTGCAGGTCGAGCAGACCGGCCTCGCGGGCGAGGACGGCGGCGGCGAACACGTCGTCGGCGCCCTGGCACATCGAGATGATGTACGACTCGATGACCTCGGGGCCGAACTTCTCGAAGGCGTCCTTGATCGCGCCGAAGACGCCGAGGGTCTTGGCGCCGGCGGCGTCGAGCGGGGCCGGGGTGGGGGCCAGCGGGCGGCGCGAGCGCAGCTCCTTCGCCAGCAGCTTCTGCCGGTAGTCGCGCGGCATGTCGGCGTAGCGCCACGACTCCTCGCCGAGCCGGTCGAAGAGCTGGCCGAGGGCGTGGTGGTGGGCGTCGGCGTGCTCGCGCACGTCCATGGTGGCGAGCTGGAGGCCGAAGGCGGCCAGCGTGCGGATGGTGCGGTCCATGCGGCCGTCGGCGAACAGGGCGCCGCGGTGCTCGCGCAGGCTGGTCTGGATCAGCGTGAGGTCGGTGAGCAGCTCGGCGGTGCCGAGGTAGTCGCGACCCTCCTCGTGCGGGATGCCCTTGGCGAGGCGCTCGCGGGTGTTGAGGAGCTTCTGGCGGATGCAGGTGGCCTTGAGCCGGTACGGCTCCTCGGCGTTCAGCCGCTTGTAGCGGGGGCTGATCTCCGGCAGGCGCTCCAGGTCCGCCTGGAGGGAGGTGAGCAGCTCCTCGGTGGCGCCGGTGTAGCGGATCGAGTTCGACAGCAGGCCGCGCAGGAAGTCGACCAGTTCGAGGGCGTCGGTGATGCCGTGCTCGTGCTGGAGGATCAGGACGTCGCGGGTGACCTCGGGGGTGACGTTCGGGTTGCCGTCGCGGTCACCGCCGATCCAGGTACCGAAGGTCAGCGGACGGGTGCCCGCGGGCAGCTCGACGCCGACGCGCTGGAGCTCGGCGGCGAGGTCCTCCAGGACGTCGCCGACGGCGCCCGCGTGCAGCTCGTCGAGGTAGTAGATGGCGTTGCGGGCCTCGTCGGCCGGCTCGGGGCGCACGACGCGCAGCTCGTCGGTCTGCCAGACGAGGTCGATGTTCTCGGCGAGCCGCAGGTCGTGGCGGCGGCGCTCGCCGGCGCCGGAGACGGGCTCCTCCAGCAGGGCGGCGATGCGGCGCAGCTTGTTCAGGACGCTGCGGCGCGCGGCCTCGGTGGGGTGCGCGGTGAAGACGGGCCGGACGTTGAGGTTGCGGACCGTGTCGCGCAGGTGCTCGGGGTCGGCGTCCTTCAGCATGTCCGCGGTGCGGGCCAGGAGGCCGCCCTCGGCGGCGCGGTGGGCGCGCAGCTCCTTGCCGCGGTGCACCTGCTCGGTGACGTTGGCGAGGTGGAAGTAGGTGGAGAAGGCGCGCACCAGCTTGGCGGCGGTCTCCAGGTCGGTGTCGCCGAGCAGCGTGGCGGCGGCTTCGCCGTCGGTGCGGGTCAGGGCGCGTACTTGCTCGACGAGGTCGAGGAGGTCCTGCCCCTCCTGTCGTACGAGCGTCTCGCCGAGGAGGTCGCCGAGGCGACGGATGTCCGCGCGCAGCTCCGCGTTCGCGTTCTCGGCGGAGGTCGTCGGCGCCGACGGTGCGGCGGGGGTGGCGGGGACCTGGTCAGCACTGCTCACAGGTGCGGCTCCTTGCAGTGTTCGAGCGCTACTGGGCGGTGGGTTCCCGGCTGCGCGCGGCGGCGCCGCTTCGATGTGCAGCCCGGACTACCCGTGCGGACCGCGCTGTCCGACGACACCAGGATAGGTGTCCCGTACCTGTGCCCCGGCAGAGCCCGCCCGTCCGGGCCCGGCGCGGGTCGCGACGGGGGTGCGGCGCGGTCCCGGCGCGGTCCCGGCGCGGGGCGCGGCAGGGGGGTGGTGCGGGGGCGGGTCCTCTTGCCGGGTGCCGGAGCTTTGCCATACTTACGATGCCGTAGGTTACGGATCCGTAGGGTCCGTGGGCCCGGCACCTGCCGACTCTCACCCCCCAGGGGACCCCCATGACCATCAGTCCCGATCTCATCGAGGACGCCTCGTCGTCCTCCCCGACCCCGGGCGCGGCGGACGACGCCTCCGCGACCCGCGGCGGTGAGCAGAAGCGGTCCGTCGAGCAGATCGCGCTGCTGCTGTTCATCACCGTGCCCTTCCTGGCGTTGCTGGCGGCGATCCCGCTGGCCTGGGGCTGGGGGGTGAGCTGGCTGGACGTCGGCCTGATGGTGTTCATGTACTTCCTGGCCTGCCACGGCATCACCATCGGCTTCCACCGCTACTTCACGCACGGTTCCTTCAAGGCGAAGCGGCCGCTGCGGATCGCGCTGGCGATCATGGGTTCGATGGCGGTGGAGGGGCCGCTCGTGCGCTGGGTGGCGGACCACCGCAAGCACCACAAGTACTCCGACCACGAGGGTGACCCGCACTCGCCGTGGCGGTTCGGCGAGACCGTGCCGGCGCTGATGAAGGGCCTGTGGTGGGCGCACATCGGCTGGCTGTTCGACGAGGAGCAGACCAACCAGCAGAAGTACGCGCCCGACCTGATCAAGGACCCGGCGATCCGGCGGATCTCGCGCGACTTCGTGTTCTGGACGATCTTCTCGCTGGCGATCCCGCCGGTGGTCGGCGGTCTGGTGACGATGTCGTGGTGGGGCGCGTTCACCGCCTTCTTCTGGGGCTCGCTGGTGCGCGTGGCGCTGCTGCACCACGTGACGTGGTCCATCAACTCGATCTGTCACGCGGTGGGCAAGCGGCCGTTCAAGTCCCGCGACCGCTCCGGCAACGTGTGGTGGCTGGCGGTGCTGTCCTGTGGCGAGTCCTGGCACAACCTGCACCACGCCGACCCGACTTCGGCGCGGCACGGGGTGCTGCGCGGTCAGGTCGACTCCAGCGCGCGGCTGATCCGCTGGTTCGAACAGCTGGGCTGGGCCACGGACGTGCGGTGGCCGTCCGAGGCGCGCATCGACGCCCGGCGCAAGGAAAAGACGTCGAACGCGGCATGATGGGGGACGTGGCGATCGACGGCAGCAGTTCCAGCAGCGACAAGCCCCGGCGGGGCCGCCGGGTCCGGATGACGGGCGCCGAGCGGCGCCAGCAACTGCTGGACATCGGCCGCACCCTGTTCGCGGAGAAGGGGTTCGAAGGCACCTCGGTGGAGGAGATCGCGGCGAAGGCCGGGGTGTCCAAGCCGGTGGTGTACGAGCACTTCGGCGGCAAGGAGGGCCTCTACGCGGTGGTCGTGGACCGCGAGATGCGCCAGTTGCTGGACGGCGTGACCGGGGCGCTGACGGCGGGGCACCCGCGTGAGCTGCTGGAGCAGGCGGCGTTCGCGCTGCTCGACTACATCGAGAACTACACGGACGGCTTCCGGATCCTGGTCCGGGACTCGCCCGTGGCCCAGTCGACGGGTACGTTCGCCTCGCTGATCAGCGACATCGCCACGCAGGTGGAGGACATCCTCGGGCTGGAGTTCAAGGCCCGGGGCTTCGACCCCAAGCTGGCCCCGCTCTACGCGCAGGCGCTGGTCGGGATGGTGGCGCTGACCGGGCAGTGGTGGCTGGAGACGCGGCGGCCGAAGAAGGCCGAGGTCGCGGCGCACCTGGTGAACCTGGCCTGGCACGGGCTGGAGAACCTGGAGGCCAAGCCCCGCCTGGTGGGCCACCGCAAGAGCTGAGCGGACGCGAGGGCGGCGGGCACGCCGCGCGCCGGCGGGCGCGCACGGCGACCCGCTCGTACGGCGACCCGCGCGCGTACGGGAACCACCGCGCGCCCGAACGCGACGGCGCCCCGTCACCGGAGGTCCGGTGGCGGGGCGCCGTCGCGTCGGGCGGAGGCGCTCAGCGCGCGACCGCCTCCAGGAACTCCAGCCGGTTGCCGACGGGGTCCTCGGTGTGGAACCGGCGCTCACCCGGGAGGTTGTCGTCCCACAGGACCGCGACGCCGGCTTCCCGGAGTCTGCGCGCGATCCCCTCGATGTCGACCACCCTCAGCCCGGGGTGCGCCTTGCGGGCCGGCCTGAAGTCCTCCTCCACCCCCAGGTGCAGCCGGACGTCGCCCGCGGCGAACCAGCAGCCACCGCGCGCGGCGAGCACGGGCGGTTTGGGGACCTCGGCCATGCCCAGGACGTCGCGGTAGTAGGCGCGCAGCCCGTCCTCGGACCCCGGTGGCGCGGCGAGTTGGACGTGGTCGACGGCGATCAGCACGGTCAGGCCTCCTTGCGGGCGACGGCGAAGATCCGCCGGAACGGGAAGACGGTGCCGCGCGGCCCCGTCGGGTAGGCCTGGCGCAGCAGGTCCCGGTACTCGGACAGGAAGCCCTCCACGGCCTCGTGGTCCTCGCCGAGGGCGGTGAGCACGGGCCGCAGCGCCGTCCCCTTGACCCAGTCGAGCACCGGGTCGGCGCCCTGGAGGAGCTGGTGGTAGGTGGTCTCCCAGACGTCCACGGCGCATCCCAGCTCGGTGAACCGGGCGAGGTACTCGGCCGGTTCGAGGAGGTGGACGTAGCGGGCGCCGTGCCCGGCGAGCCGGTCGCGCCACCTGGGGGTGTCGCACAGTTCGGCGAGCAGCCGGTGGCTGGGGGCGGTGAAGTTGCCGGGGATCTGGAAGGCGAAGGTGCCGCCGGGGCGCAGCCCGTTGATCCAGGCGGCGAAGGAGCCGGGGTGGCTGGGCACCCACTGGAGGGCGGCGTTGGAGACGATGAGGTCGTAGGTCTCCTCGGGCATCCAGTGCGCGAGGTCGGCGTGGCGGAAGTCGAGCCGACCCCCGCCGGGGGTGGGGCCCCCGTACTCGGCACCGGCGCGGTGGAGCATCTCCGGGGAGAGGTCGAAGCCGGTGATGCGGGCGTCGGGCCAGCGCTCGGCGAGCAGGGCCGTGACGTTGCCGGGGCCGCAGCCGAGGTCGGCGATGCGCGCGGAGCGGTCGGCGCCCGCGGCGGCGTGGGGGAGCTCGGGTATCCGGGTCAGCAGGTCGAGGAAGGGGCGGGTCCGGTGACCCGCGTGTCGCAGGTACTGCTGGGGGTCCCAGACGGGCGCGGAAGGGCCGGAGTCCTGGAATGCCGTGGGGTGCGGCACGGCCGGCGCGATGTCGGAATGCATGTTCGAGCCTCCCTACTGGTGGGGCGGTCGGAAGCGGAAGCGTTTCCGGCACCCTCCATGCCCCATGGTCGCCCAGACTATATCTCGATGTCAAGATTCTCGACTTCAAGAGACTTCACATCGACAGACCCCTTACACTGATCGGCATGGAGGACGAGGTCGACCGACTGGTCGCGGCATGGCGGCGAGAGCGCCCTGACCTCGACGTGGAACCGCTCGAAGTGCTCAGCCGGGTCAGTCGGCTCGCGCGCCACCTCGACCGCGCCCGCAGGCTGGCCTTCTCCGAGCACGGCCTGGAACCGTGGGAGTTCGACGTCCTGACCTCGCTGAGGCGCGCGGGAGCGCCCTACCAGCTCTCCCCCGGCCAACTGCTGACGCAGACGCTCGTCACCTCGGGCACCATGACGAACCGCATCGACCGGCTCGCCAAGAAGGGCCTGGTCGAGCGCCTGCCCGACCCCAGTGACCGGCGCGGGGTACTCGTGCGGCTCACCCCCGAGGGGCGCGACCGCGCCGACCAGTCGCTCGCCGGGCTGCTGGCCCAGGAACGCGCGATCCTGGCCCAGCTCTCCACGGCCCAACGGGTCGACCTCGCGGGACTGCTACGCCAGTTGACCGCTCCGTTCGACAACATCCCCGGCTAGTTCCGCCGGCCGCACGCCCGCCCTGCGGGCCAGCGCCACGGCGGCGAGCGTCGAGTGCACGCCGAGCTTGCCCAGCACGTTCTGCATGTGGGTGCGGACGGTGTGCGGGGACAGGAACAGGCGCGCGGCCACGTCCTTGCGCCCCAGCCCGGCCACCATGCAGCGCAGCACCTCGTGTTCGCGCGGCGTGAGGGACTCCACGAGCCGTTCGCTGTCGCTGCGGTGCTTGCGCGCGGCCGTCAGCTCCCGCAGCACCCCGGTGAGCAGCGCGGGCGGCAGGTGCGTCTCCTCCCGCAGCACCCCGCGTACGACGGCCAGCAGGCGGGACAGCGAACAGTCCTTGGCGACCCAGCCGGAGGCCCCCGCCTGGAGGGCGAGCGCCGCCCGCCGGGGATCGTCGCGCTCGGCGAGGACCACCGTACGGACGCCCGGATGGGCCGCGCGCACGCCCGCGACCAGCGCGATCCCGTCGGACGGCGGCGCGGGCCCCGGACCCGGCACGGGGCCGGAGCCGGGCGCGCGCTGGATCGGCAGGCCGACGGCGGCCACGGCCGCGCCGAGGTCGGCGTCGACGAGCAGCACGTCGAAGCGGCGCCCTTCGGCCGCTGCGCGATCCAGGCAGCGCGAGGCGGCGGGACCGCTGCCCGCCGCGGACACGTCCACGTCGGGCTCGGCCGCGAGCGCGGCTGCCAGAGATTCGGCGAAGATGCGGTGGTCGTCGACCACCAGGACCCGGATACGAACCACAAAACCCCCAAGGGTCGGGGAACGGACGACTACGGGTACGACGCCCGGACCAGGTGGCCCACAAGGAGTCGCGGCCGCCGCCGAGACATCTGTGCAACTACCCCGGACCGGACGCCGTACCCGGCGTGTCTCGACCCCTGAATCAACACCGGCCCCCACCGGTGTCACGCATCAGCGTAGAGCCGCCCGCGTCTCGCGGTTGGCCGAATAGCAGAAGTTTTTCCAGCGATTTTCCCGTGGGTGGGTACGCAACAGCCGCCCGGGTGGCCGGATTTCGTCGGTCAGGCGAATACCGGGGGCGATACGTCGACCGGCGCGTGCCGCGGGCAGTTGCACGGAGGCCGATTCACCCGGCGTACGCACGCCGGGCGCCCGCGCACGGCGCCCGACCACCGCGCCCGCCGCACGCACGCGCGCCCCCCGTACCGCAGTACGAGGGGCGCGGGGTGCGGAGCCGTTCGCGGTCAGCGCCGGCGGCGGGCGAACTCCCAGGCGTCGGTGACGATGCGGGTGAGGTCGGAACGGGTCGGCGTCCAGCCGAGGCGCTCGTGGGCGGCGCGCGCGGAGGCGACGAGGACCGCCGGGTCGCCGGCCCGGCGCGGGGCGACGACCTCCGGGATCTCCCGGCCGGTGACCTTGCGGACGGTCTCGATGACCTCCCGGACCGAGAAGCCGTTGCCGTTGCCGAGGTTGCAGACCAGGTGCTCGCCCGGGGCCGCGACGCGCAGCGCGGACAAGTGGGCCTCCGCGAGGTCGGCGACGTGGATGTAGTCGCGTACGCAGGTGCCGTCGGGGGTCGGGTAGTCGTCGCCGAACACCGAGATCGACTCGCGCTCGCCCAGCGCGACCTGGAGGACCAGCGGGATCAGGTGGGTCTCGGGGTCGTGGCGCTCGCCGAACCCGCCGTACGCGCCGGCCACGTTGAAGTAGCGCAGGGAGACGGCGGCGAGGCCGTGCGCCGCGCACTCCCCCGCGATCATGTGGTCGACGGCCAGCTTCGAGGCGCCGTAGGGGTTGGTGGGGGCGGTGACGGAGTCCTCGGTCAGCACGCCGTCGACGGGCTCGCCGTAGGTGGCCGCGGTGGAGGAGAAGACGAGCGTGCCCACGCCGGCCTCCCGCATCGCGGTGAGCAGCGCCAGGGTGCCGCCGACGTTGTTGTCCCAGTACTTGCCGGGGTTGACCACGGACTCGCCGACCTGCGAGGAGGCGGCGAAGTGCAGCACCGCGTCGTAGGAGGGGTCCAGGTGGGCCGCGGCGTCCTGGACGCGCCCGTTGACCAGGCGGGCGCCGGGGGGTACGCCCTCGCCGAAGCCGGTGGACAGGTCGTCGAGGACGGTGACCTCGTGGCCGGCCTGCAGGAGGTGGGCCGCGACGACGCCGCCCACGTAACCGGCGCCGCCTGTGACCAGGTACTTGCTCACTCGCACTCCCACTGTTCGCGGACGCACGCGGACGCGCGTGCACGCACTGGCTTACCGGATGACGCGCCTCCGGGGAAATTCGCGGTCGGGGCGTCTCACACGCCCGAAGGCCGCGCCTGCCGCGGCACGCCGTCGCGCGCCGCTGCCCCGTCCCGTGCCGGTACCCTGTCCCGTGTCGGTACCCCGTCCCGCGCCGGCTCGGCGCTCTGCTCCCGCCCCGGCAGCACCGCCCGCTCCAGCAGCCCCGTACGGGCGGCGAGCGCGGCGGCCTCCAGGCGCGATCCCACGCCCAGCTTCATCAGGACCCGCTGGACGTGCGTACGGGCCGTGCTCGGCGCGATCTCCATCCCGGCGGCGATGAGTCGGGTGTCCTCGCCCTCCGCGACCCGTACCAGCACCTCCACCTCGCGCGGGGTGAGCAGCCGCAGCAGCCGGCTGCCCTCGTCGTCGGGCTGGGCGGAGGGGTTGAGCAGTTCGGCGAAGGCCGCCTGGAGCAGCGGCGGGGAGATGGCCACCTCTCCGCCCCGCGCCTTGGCCAGGGCCCGCTCGACGCCCTCGATGCGCTCGTCCTGGCGTACGTAGCCGCAGGCCCCGGCGGCGAAGGCGGCCGCGATCCCGCGCGGGCTCGGGACGGGTCCCAGGACGACGACGGCGATCTGCGGGCGTTCGCGTCTGATGCGGACGACGGGCTCGAACACCCCCGGTTCGGCGGGGGTCGCGGTACCGAACAGACAGACCTCGGGGGCCCGGCTGATGACCAGTTCGGCCGCGCCCGCGGCCGGTGCCGCGGCGGCGAGCACCCGGTGCCCGCGCAGTTTCAGGGCCGAGGCGAGCGCCTCGGCCAGCAGCCGGTGCTCGTCGACCACCATGACCCGTACGCCCATCAAGGCTCCCACCCCAGATCCTTCTGACCCGGCAAGCTACACGCTTGTTCGACGGAGCGTGCCCGATACCGCGCGAAAGCCCCCGGAAGGGCTGACCTTCCGGGGGCTTCGTGGCGCGTGTTCGACGGTGCTCCGTCAGCTGGCGGTGAAGGAGATGAAGAGGAACTCCGGATCGCCGTTGTCGGAGTACGGCTTGCGCACGTTGGTGCGCGAGATGAAGAACTTGCCGTTGTGGTAGCGGAACTCCGAGTGGTTCAGGGAGAAGCCGGACTCGGCCCGCTGGCTGGCCTTCTCGGCCGGGTTCTGCATCAGCAGGGTCTGCTTCATCGTCACCGGGTCGATGCTGACGACCTGACCGCCCGCGTTGTAGGGGGCGAGCTTGTGGGCGATGATCTGCGACCCGTCCATGCGCAGCGGGTACATGGTGTACCGCTCGCCGGCGTCGGCGCGGTCGGTGGTGGCCTTGCCGGTCTCCAGGTCGAAGGAGACGATCTCGTTGGTGCGGCCGGAGGAGGTCGCGCCCTGGTGCTCGTACGAGGGCAGGTAGACCTTGCCGTTGCCGACGACGATGTTGCGGCACTGCTCGACCTCGGTGGCCGGGCACTCGGGGGCGTAGTTGCCCTCGGACAGGCCGATGCGGGTCTTCAGCTGACCGGCGTCGTCGACGACGAACAGGTCGCTGACGCCGGTGGCGTTCTTGGCGGTCTTGCCGACGTCGGCCGCGACGATGAGCGGCTTGGTGGAGATGATGCTCGCCCACTCGATGCCCGGGGACAGCTTGTAGGAGGACTTCGGAGCGCCGCTGGTCGGGTCGAGGACCTGCGCCAGCAGGCTCTGGTTGGGCGAGCGGCCGCACTTGCGCAGGACGGCGAGGGCCTCGCCGCCCGCGTAGCCCATGTCGTAGCAGCCTTCGCCGTCGACCTTGGGCAGCCACAGCGACTTGCCGTCGGCGAGGTTCCAGGCGGCGCCGCCGCTGGTGCCGGCGGCGGCGACGGTCTGGCCGCTGATGGTGACCTCGTTCAGCCGCACCGGCTTGTCGCCGCCGGTGGCCGACTTCGCGGAGGCGGACCACAGCAGCTTGCCGGTGTTCAGGTCGATGACGCCGACCTGGGTGCACTGGGGGTACTTCTGCTGCTCGGTCGGCGGGCCCTCCTCGAAGAGGATGGCCGACTTGTTGTCGCTGATGTGCTTGGTCGCGCCGCAGACGTTGGCGGGGAGCGGGGTCTCCCACTTCTTGCCGCCGTCGACGAGGTTGTAGCCGACGACCTTGCCGATGTCCGACTTGATGTAGGTGGTGTCGGTCAGCCAGGAGCCGTCCACGGAGATCACTTCGGCCGGCGTCGGGCTCGGCACGTTGACCAGCGTCTTCGACTTGGGGTTCGCCGGGACCTTCTCGGTGCCGGGCGCGCCGGCCGGGGGCTTGTCCCCGTCGGGCGCGCCGCTCGGACCGCCGTCGGCGGAGGGCCGGTCGGTACCGGACTCCTCGCCGGAGACGTACCAGAAGCCGGCGCCGACGATCAGGACCATGGACAGCAGCGCCGCGCCGACGATCATCAGCTGGGTGCGCTTGTCACCGCCGCCGCCCGACGTACCGCCGCCCGGCGGCACCGGCGGGGCCTGCACCGTGGCCGGCTGCTGCGGGTAGCCGTAGCCGGGCTGGTCCTGCGGGTAGCCGTACGCGGGCTGCGCCGTCGGCTGCGGGACCGTCGGCGGGACGGGGGGCGCGGCCGGCGGCATGGGCGGCTGCGCGGGCGGCGTCGGGGTGGGGCCGCCGAAGCCACCGGCGGGCGGCGCCGGCGGGGGCCCGCCGAAACCGCCGGAGGGCGGCTGGTTCGGGGGCTGCCCGGGGGGCGGCGGGGTGCTCGGGGTACTCATCGGGGGGTGTACTGCCTCTCGGTGGGCGGCGCGGTGGTCGGCTCGGTCGGCGCGGTGGACTCGGCGGACTGGGTCGGCGTGGTGGGCTCGGTCGGCGCGGCGGACTCGGTGGGCTCGTTCACTTGCCGAAGGCCATGAGGAGCTTCTCGTCCTTGCCGTTGGCGGTCAGATCGGTGACGGACAGGAAGAAGCGCCCGTCCACGTAGGCCCGCCGGGAGAACATGAAGGAGCTCTCGATCTTCGCGGCCGGTCCCGAGGGCAGCTTCAGGAGCGTCTTGGGCGCGCCCCCGGCCGCCGCCAGGGAGACGATCTCGCCGGGTTCGTTGTAGGCGCCCAGGCGGTAGGCGGTCACCTGGCCGTTGCCGGCGCTCAGGTTGAAGATGCTCTTCTTCTCACCGGCCGCGTGGCGCCACTTGACCTTGCCGGAGCCGATGTCGAAGGCGACGACCTCGTTGTTCTTGCCGTTGTCCGTGGTCGTGTTGAGGTAGAGCGTGTCCCCGTCGACGGCGGAGGTGCCGCAGGCCTGGAGGTCCTCACTGCTGCCGACACCGCAGTTGATCTCGAAGGAGCCCTGGGCGTCCATGCTGGCGCGCTTCTGTCCCGTGTCGGTCAGCGCGAGGACGGCGCGCTTGTTCGCGTCGCGGTCGCGCAGGTCGAGGACGGGCGGGGAGACGGAGTAGACGCCCGCGACGTCGTAGCCCTTGGGCAGCTTGTAGGACCAGGTCTTCTTGCCGGTGACCGGGTCGGCGTCCTGGATCTCGACGGTGCGGTCCGCGTCGGCGCAGTAGGAGAAGCCGAGCATCCGGCCGTTGCCGGCGGCGTACCGGTCCGGGCGGCAGCCCTCCTTGACGTCCTTGCCGGCGAACAGCTTGTCGCCGGTGCTGATCCGGTAGGCGCTGGTGCCGCCCATCCGGTTGAAGGCGACGGTGTCACCGGTGAGGGTGACGTCGGCGTTGATGTCGCCGTCGAAGATGCCTTCCTTCTCCAGCAGCTTCGTCCAGACCTCCTTGCCGGCCTTCAGGTCGACGAGCTTGATCTGGTTGCAGTTGGCGTTGGCGCCCTCGCCGCCGTCCTGGACCATGACGACGGTCCTGCCGTCGGGCGTGATCTGGTCGGTCATCCCGCAGATCTCCGCCTTGAGGTCGAGCTTCCACTTCTCCTTGGCGTCGGTGACCGCGTAACCGACGATCGATTTGTCGACCGTCTTGATGACGGTGTCGCCGAGCACCCACATGCCCTTGGTCGGGATGCCGGCGCCGGGGCCCTGGAGGGCGGCCGTCTTCAGCCACAGCACCTTGTCCTCGCCGGGCTTGCGGCCGGCGTTGAGGTCGGTCTGTTCGACGGAGCCGTTGCCGCCCTTGCCGTCGCCCTTGTCGACGCTCGGGGAGGCGGACGGCTGCGGGTCGGCGGAGGCCGGAGCCTGCGCGACCGGCTTGTCGGAGCCGGAGTCGCCGAAGGCGAACCAGGCCCCGGTGCCCAGGACGAGGACGCCCGCGACGGCCGCGGCGATCACGACGGTGGTCTTGCGCCGGCCGGCGCCCGGACCACCGGGGCCGCCCTGAGCGCCGGGAACCGGCGGACCCGGGGGCATGCCGGGCGGCGTACCGGGAGGCGGGAAGCCGTAACCGCCCTGCTGCTGGGCCATCGGCACCGTCGGCGGCTGCGGCTGCGCGTACGGGTTGGCGCCCTGCGGCGGGAAGCCGTAACCCTGCTGGGGCGGACCCGGCAGGTGGCCGTAACCGGAAGGCGTGGGCGGCTGGTTCGGCGGCTGGGGCGGCTCGGTCATCAGCGCATACCTTCGGCTTCGGCGTGATCGGAAAGGGCACGGGGGTCGAGAAGAACCGAACCTTTCTATCACTGGTGGCCGACATGCGACGGGCCGGTCGCACCCCTGTTCCCAAGGTCGGACCGGCCCGTGACGCGGCCGTTATCACGCCCCTCGACGTCCTCGCGGACGCTCCGGGGCGCCGGAAATCAGGCCTCCTCGGCCAGTTCCAGCCAGCGCATCTCCAATTCGTCCCGCTCCGCGATGAGTTCGCGCAGCTCCGCGTCGAGCTTGGCGACCTTGTCGTAGTCGGTGGAGTTCTCGGCGATCTGCGCGTGCAGGTTCGACTCGCGGTCCGACATCTTGTTGAGCTGCCGCTCGATCTTCTGGAGCTCCTTCTTCGCGGCGCGCGAGTCGCCCGAGGAGGACGTCTTCGCGGCGGCCGGGGCGGGCGCCGGGGCCGCCGCCTCGATCATCCGCTGCCGGCGCTCCAGGTACTCGTCGAGACCGCGCGGCAGCATCCGCAGGGTGGCGTCCCCGAGGAGCGCCATCACCGTGTCGGTGGTGCGCTCGATGAAGAACCGGTCGTGGGAGATCACGATCATCGAGCCGGGCCAGCCGTCGAGGAGGTCCTCCAGCTGGGTCAGGGTCTCGATGTCGAGGTCGTTGGTGGGCTCGTCGAGGAACAGGACGTTCGGCTCGTCCATCAGCAGGCGCAGGATCTGAAGGCGACGCCGCTCGCCGCCGGAGAGGTCGCCGACGGGCGTCCACTGCTTCTCCTTGGTGAAGCCGAACTGCTCGCACAGCTGGCCCGCCGTCATCTCGCGGCCCTTGCCGAGGTCGACCCGGTCGCGGACGCGCTGGACGGCCTCCAGGACGCGCAGCGAGGGGTCGAGTTCGCCGACCTCCTGCGAGAGGTAGGCGAGCCTGACGGTCTTGCCGACGGTGATCTCGCCGGCCGCCGGCTGGGTCTCGCCCTGGGTGCGGGCGGCCTCGGCGAGGGCCCGCAGCAGGGAGGTCTTGCCCGCGCCGTTGACGCCGACGAGACCGACGCGGTCACCGGGTCCCAGGTGCCAGGTGAGGTGCTTGAGGAGGGTCTTGGGCCCGGCCTGGACGGTCACGTCCTCCAGGTCGAAGACCGTCTTGCCCAGGCGGGCGTTGGCGAAGCGCATCAGCTCGGACTTGTCGCGCGGCGGCGGCACGTCGGCGATCAGCTCGTTCGCCGCCTCGATGCGGTAGCGCGGCTTGGAGGTGCGGGCCGGGGCGCCGCGGCGCAGCCAGGCCAGCTCCTTGCGCATCAGGTTCTGCCGCTTGACCTCTTCGGTGGCGGCGATCCGCTCGCGTTCGGCGCGTGCGAAGACGTAGTCGCTGTAGCCGCCCTCGTACTCGAAGACGTCACCCCTCTGGACGTCCCACATACGGGTGCAGACCTGGTCGAGGAACCAGCGGTCGTGGGTGACGCACACCAGGGCCGAGCGACGGGTCTGGAGGTGGCCGGCCAGCCAGGAGATGCCCTCGACGTCGAGGTGGTTGGTGGGCTCGTCGAGGACGAGCAGGTCCTGGTCGGCGATGAGGAGCTTGGCCAGGGCGATGCGGCGGCGCTCGCCACCGGACAGCGGGCCGATGACGGTGTCGAGGCCCTGGCCGAAGCCGGGCAGGTCGAGGCCGCCGAAGAGACCGGTGAGCACGTCACGGATCTTGGAGTTGCCGGCCCACTCGTGGTCGGCCATGTCGCCGATGATCTCGTGGCGGATCGTGGACCGGGGGTCGAGCGAGTCGTGCTGGGTGAGCACGCCCATGCGCAGGCCGCCGTTCTGGGTGACCCGGCCCGTGTCGGGTTCCTCCAGCTTGGCCAGCATGCGGATCAGGGTGGTCTTGCCGTCGCCGTTGCGGCCGACGACACCGATCCGGTCCCCCTCGGACACGCCGAGGGAGATGCCGTCGAGCAGGGTACGGGTGCCGTACACCTTGCTGACTGCCTCGACATTGACCAGATTGACGGCCATCAGACGCGCTCCAGGGAAGGGGTGTGGATCAGCCCCTCAGCCTAACCCTCCGCGCGGGGCCCCGACCGTTCCACCAGGAGCCGGCCGCCGACCGCCATCGCGATCGCCACCGGCGCGGTGATCGGGAAGGCGATCAGGGTGGCGCTGTGCCCCTCCAGCAGGCCGCCGAGTCCGGTCATGGACAGGCCCAGGATCCCCAGGAGGCACAGGGTCACCCCGACGGCGGCGACGGAACCGCGACCCGAGCCGGCACCCGACCCGCGACCGGGGGTGGGGGCGGAGGTGCGCCGGTCCCGGTGGACGGGGTTCTCGAAGCGCCGGAAGCAGGCCACGAGCAGCGCGGTCAGGGCCGCCGCGAGCAGGATCCGTACGGGCACCTGCGCCCACCAGCCGGCGGTGGCCGGCTCGGGCAGGGCGAGACCCAGGGCGAGCTGGGCGGCGTACACGCCCAGCATGGCAGTGAGGTGCCACAGGAAGGCGGTCATCGCGACCCCGTTCGCGACCACGACGCCCCGCCACACCCGCGGCCGCTCCAGCCACGCCCCGGCGGGCCGGGCGAGGAGCTGCACGGCGCCCACCAGCCACACGCCGTGGCACAGCAGGGCCAGCGTGGGCGGGGCCATGTTGGAGACCTTCTCCCCCGGCATCCCGACCATGGACAGCGGATACGGGCCGAGGGCGACGAGCACCACGGCGCCGGCGAGACCGGCGACCGCCAGGAGCGCGGGCCGGCGCAGGCGCCCGTCGGCGCGCAGGAAGCCGAGCTGGTGCACGGCGAGCCACACCAGGGCGAAGTTCAGGAACTCCACGTACGGGACCCCGTAGGCGAACCGCAGGACGTCGACCAGCGCGGCCGCGCCCGCCAGGGCCGCGAAGGCCGCCCAGCCGTGGCGGGCGTGCAGCCTCAGCATCGGCGGGGTGAGGGCGACCATCGCCAGGTAGATCCCGATGAACCACAGCGGCTGCGTGACCATGCGCAGCGCGGCCCCGGCCAGCCGGCCGTCGTCCGCGCCGGCGAGCTGCACGAGGAGCGCGCCGGCCGTCCACACGAGGACGAAGACCAGCGTGGGCCCCAGCAGTCGGCGCAGCCGCGCCCGCAGGAAGGCGGCGTAGACGGGCCGGCCCTCGGCGCGACGCTCCGTCGAACGGTACGACAGGGCGTGCGAGAACCCGCCGACGAAGAAGAACACCGGCATGACCTGCAACCCCCAGGTGAGGACCTGGAGCGGCGGGACGAGCGCGAGCAGGTTCCCTATGCCGTCGGCGCCGACCGCGGCCATCAGCCAGTGACCGAGCACGACCGTGGCGAGGGAGAGGACCCGCAGCAGGTCGACGTAGCGGTCCCGGGAGGCGGGCGTGGCCGCGGCCATGGCGCGTGCGCTGACTGTCATGGCGCCACGGTCGCCCGCGACGCCCTCCCGCCGACAGGGCGCTCGTACTCATTTCCGCCTGGGTACCCCTCAGGTCAGGACGGTCGCCCCCGGGGCGGGCGAGGACGTGACACGGGTGGCCCGGCAGGTGCCGGAGGCCTCCAACGCCGCCGCGACCTTCGCCGCGGACTCGGCGTCGCGCACCAGGAACGCCGTCGTGGGCCCGGAACCGGACACCAGCGCGGCCAGCGCGCCCTCGGCCGTGCCCGCGGCCAGCGTGTCGGCGAGCCGCGGGCGCAGCGAGACGGCGGCCGGCTGGAGGTCGTTGGCCAGGGTGGCGGCGAGGGCGTCCGGGTCGCCGGAGGCCAAGGCCGCCAGCAGCGCCGGGGAGGCCTCGGGGGCGGGGACGGCGGTGCCCTCGGTCAGCCGGTCGAACTCGCGGAACACGGCCGGGGTGGACAGCCCACCGTCGGCGACCGCGAACACCCAGTGGAAGGTGCCCGCCTCGACGGGGGTGAGGACCTCGCCGCGCCCGGTGCCGAGCGCGGCCCCGCCGACGAGGCTGAACGGCACGTCGCTGCCGAGTTCCGCGCAGATGGCGAGGAGCTCGGCGCGGGGGGTGTCGAGGCCCCACAGCGCGTCGCAGGCCAGCAGGGCGGCGGCGCCGTCCGCGCTGCCGCCGGCCATGCCGCCGGCGACGGGGATGTTCTTGGCGATGTGCAGGTGCACGTCCGGGGCCAGCCCGTGGCGGGCGGCCAGCAGTTCGGCGGCCCGCGCGGCCAGGTTCGTACGGTCCAGGGGGACCTGGTCGGCGTCGGGTCCGGCGCAGGTGACCGTCAGCGCGTCGGCGGGCGTGGCGGTGACCTCGTCGAAGAGGGAGACGGCCAGGAAGACGTTGGCGAGGTCGTGGAAGCCGTCGGGGCGGGCGGCGCCCACGGCGAGCTGGACGTTGACCTTCGCGGGGACGCGTACGGTCACGCCGCGGGGTGCGTCGTCGTTCACGGCGTCGGCGTTCACGGCGTCGTCGTTCACGGCGTCGGCGTTCACGGCGCGGGGGGCGTCGGCGCGGTCGCTCACAGCGCGGGCCTCTCCGCCGCCGGCTTGTGCTCGGCGATCGCCGCGAACTCCTCCACCGTCAGGGACTCCCCGCGGGCCTGCGGCGAGATCCCGGCGGCGACGAGCGCCTCCTCGGCGCCCGCGGCCGAACCGGCCCAGCCGGCCAGCGCGGCGCGCAGGGTCTTGCGGCGCTGCGCGAAGGCGGCGTCGACGACGGCGAAGACCTCGGCCTTGGAGGCGGTGGTCTTGATCGGCTCCGACCGGCGCACCAGCGAGACCAGGCCGGAGTCGACGTTGGGGGCGGGCCAGAACACCTTGCGGCCGATGGCCCCGGCGCGCTTGACGTGCGCGTACCAGTTGGCCTTCACGGAGGGCACGCCGTAGACCTTGTTGCCCGGTTCGGCGGCGAGCCGGTCGGCGACCTCGGACTGCACCATGACGAGCGTCCGCTCGATGCTCGGGAAGCGGTCGAGCATGGTCAGCAGCACGGGCACGGCCACGTTGTACGGCAGGTTCGCGACGAGCGCGGTCGGCGCGGGGCCGGGCAGCTCGGTCACCAGCATCGCGTCGGAGTGCACGAGCGCGAAGCGGTCCTCGCGCTCGGGCATGCGCGCCGCGATGGTGGCGGGCAGCGCGGCGGCGAGGATGTCGTCGATCTCCACGGCGACCACCCGGTCGGCGGCCTCCAGCAGGGCGAGCGTCAGCGAACCGAGGCCCGGGCCGACCTCGACGACCACGTCGTCCGGCCGCACCCCGGCGGTGCGCACGATCCGGCGGACCGTGTTGGCGTCGATGACGAAGTTCTGGCCCTTCTGCTTCGTCGGCCGTACGCCGAGGACCTCGGCCAGTTCCCGGATGTCGGCCGGTCCGAGGAGGGCCTCGAAGGCGCTCTCCCCGCCCTGCCCGGACGGCTCGGCCTGGCCGGTCGGGCCGCTCTGGCCGGGCGTCGGGCCAAACGCCGGGCCGCTCTGGCCGGACGTCTCGTCGGACGGCTGTGCTGACTGCTGCTCTGCGGTGCTCACCGGTAAAGCCTACGGCCGCAGTGGGGCCACGGACTCGCCCCCCGCTGCACGTACAGCTTCTTCGCCCGGTACGTCTGCTCGCTGCCCGACGCGTCCTGCGGGCGGCCGTCGCCGCCGAGGGACCGCCAGGTGGCGACGTCGAACTGGTAGAGGCCGCCGTAGGTGCCCGACGGATCGGTGGCCGAGGCCCGGCCGCCGGACTCGCACTGGGCGAGCGCGGCCCAGTCGAGCCCGTCGGCGCCGGCGACGGAGGTGGGGAGCTGCTTCGTGCCCACCCTGACGAGCTGGTGCACGGGCTCGCGCACGACCTCCTCGGCGACCTTGCGCGGCTGCTGGCGCACCCCGTTGACGGTGCGCAGGCTGTACGTGACGCGGCGCGCCCCGGGTCGTCCGGCGCGTTCGACGACCTCGGTGCCGGCGAAGACCGTGTCGTCCTCGACGCGTTCGGTCGTGTACGGGATGCGTTCCTCGCGGACCTCGCGGGCGCCGGTGATGCGCAGGACGGTGACGGTCTGGCCGTCGCGGGGGAAGGAGTCCGGGGCGACGGAGGTGGTGTCCTCGCCGTGGAGGCTGATGCCGGCCTGGTCGAGGGCCTCGCGGACGGTGGCGGCGTTGGTGCGGATGGTGCGTTCGCGGCCGTCGGCCATGAAGGTGACGCCGCGTTCGGTGCGGACGCTGAGGTCGATCCCGGAGCGCGGCACGGGCGCGGTGCGCGGGGCGGACAGGAAGGCGCCCTCGACGCGTACGCCGAGCTGGCGCAGGGCGCCGTCGACGGTGCGGGCGGTGGTCCACACCTGGCGGGAGGTGCCGTCGAGGGTCAGGCGCAGGGGGCGGCCGTAGCGGACGACGATCTCCTCGCCGTCGTCGAGGGCGGAGCCGCGGGCGGGGGCGACGAGGTCGTGGGGGCCGACGCCGAGGCCTTCGGAGGCGAGGAGTTCGTCGACGCTGCCGGCGAAGGTGTGCAGGGTGCGCGGAACCCCGTCGACGGAGAGGCGTACGGCCTTGTCTGCGGCGACGAAGGCGCTGGTGCCGCCCGCGAGGAAGGCGACGACGAGGGCCTGGGGGACGAGGCGTCGCCAGTGGTCGCCGGCTCCGGCGCCGGGGGGACGGCCGGTGCGGGTGCGGCCGGCGCGCTTGCGCCGGCCGCCGGCGCGGGGGCCGGGGACGGTACCGGCCGCGGGGGCGGGGGGTGCGGCGGGGTCCCGGTCGGTGGTGGCGTCGGGCGGGCCGAGGGTGGGGCGCGGGGCGCGGCGCCGGCCGGAGGGGCGGCGTACGTCGGCCTGCCCGTCGCCGGCCGCGTGCGCGGCTTCGGCTTCGGGTTCGGGTTCGGCGGCGGTGGGGGTGGGGGCCGGGGCGGCCCGGCGGCGGCGGGGCGCGGGTTCCGGGGCCTTGCGGCGGCGGGCGGCACGGCCCTCGCCGCGGGGGGCCGGCACGGCGGACTCGGCGGGGGCGGGGTCCGGGCCGGCCGGGTCGGGGTCGGAGCCGAGGCCGGGGTCGGGGTCGGCTTCGAAGCCGGAGCCGGGGTCGGGGTCGAAGGCGGGGTCGAAGGCGGGCGCGTCCGGGGTCAGGAGCGGGCCGGGCCGGCCCCCGTCGCCGGAGCGGGGGCCGTACGCCCCGTCGGGGTGGGGCAGGGGGCCGGGGTCCGGTGCGGTCCCCGGCCAGGAGGCACGGCGGTGACTGCCCTGGGTTTCGCTCACGTCGCTCGCTCCACTGGTCCGGCCCCGGCGGGTTGGGGCACGGCACCCTAGCGGGAGCGACCGTCACGCGCCAAAGCCGTTCGACTACCCAGCGTGTCGGGCGAACGGGCGTGTCAGTAGTCGAAAGCGCGCGCCGTGTTGGCCGCGAGGGCCGTCGCCATGGCGTCCTCGTCGATCCCGCGGACCGCGGCCATCGCCCGGACCGTCAGCGGGATGAGGTACGGCGCGTTGGGCCGACCGCGGTACGGCGCGGGGGTGAGGTAGGGGGCGTCGGTCTCCACCAGGACGCGGTCCAGCGGGGACACCGCGAGGGCCTCGCGCAGGGCGCCCGCGTTCTTGAAGGTGACGGTGCCGGCGAAGGACAGGTAGTAGCCGGCGGCGGCGCACTCCCGGGCCATCTCCGCGTCCCCGGAGTAGCAGTGGAAGATCGTCCGCTCGGGGGCCCCCTCCTCGCGCAGGACGCGCAGCACGTCGGCGTGGGCGTCGCGGTCGTGGATGACGAGCGCCTTGCCCCGGCGCTTGGCGATCTCGATGTGCGCGCGGAAGGAACGCTCCTGCGCGGCCATGCCCTCGGGACCGGTGCGGAAGTGGTCCAGGCCGGTCTCGCCGACCGCCTTCACGTGGTCGAGGGCCGCCAGCGCCTCGATCTCGGCGAGGGCCTCGTCCAGGGCCGCCTGGCCGCCGCCGGGTCGGGCGCCCTGCCGCGACCAGCCGTCGGGGTCGCCGTGGACGATCCGGGGGGCCTCGTTCGGATGGAGGGCCACCGCCGCGTGGACGTTGTCCCAGGCCGCGGCCGTCTCGGCGGCCCACCGCGAACCCTTCACGTCGCAGCCCACCTGGACCACGGTGGTCACGCCCACGGAGGCGGCCTTCGCGAGGCCCTCCTCGACGGTGCCGGCCTGCATGTCGAGGTGGGTGTGCGAGTCCGCGACCGGTACGCGCAACGGCTCGGGGAGCGGCGGCGGAGTGTCCTTGGAGGCCTTCGAGGAGGAGGCGGGGGCGCCGGCGGAACCGGAGGAAGAAGGGGAGGAGGAAGGGCTGGGGCTCATACGGCCGATCTTATGACCGGCCGCACGAGCCCGTCGGGGCCGAGGATCCGCACGGCACCCCGTGCGCCGTACGTCGTACACCGCACGTCGTGCACCGTACGTCGTACACCGCCCGGAGAGAACCTGCGGGACTAGCCGCGGCGCAGGAATCCCAGCAGGCGGGCGAAGGGTCCGCGGCGCTCCTGGGAGGCGTCGACGGCCACCGGCCCGGGGGAGTCGTGCTGCGGGTGGGCCTTCGGCGGCTTGTGCGCCTTGGGCGCGCGGGGCTCGGAGGCGCCCGCCGGCACCGGACCGGCTATCCCGGGGGCCACGCGGTGGTGGTAGAGCCGGTCGAGGGTGCCGAGCACCGAGGAGACCTGTCCCTCGCGCATGATCCGCACGATGTGGCCGCCGCAGTTCATGCAGGTCGGGTTGGAGAGCGGCGACGGGACCCGCTCGCCGTCGGCGGTGTAGACGATGAACGCCTCGCCCCGCGCGTCGACGTGGTGCTCGATCTCGTACCCCTGCTCCCACGCGTAGCCGCACTTCATGCAGGCGAAGGAGTAGGCCTCGTGCACGGTCGGCACGGCGCCCGCGGCCGGCGCGGGAGTCGTGGCGGGCGCGACGGCGGGCGCGGGAACGGGTACGGACGCGGGTACCGGGGTCTCTGCGATCTCACTCATGCCAGCTCCTCTTGTTCCACTGGTGCCACTGCCAGTGGACGCCTCTTCGGGCGGGAGCGCATCAGGCCCTGTCTACTGTTGGACGGTCTTTGGGCGACTCATTCCCAAAACGCCCGGTGCGCGGTCTGAGCTTTGCCATTCAGGTTAGCTCTTTACCGACTTACGGCACCTTTTGTGCCGCATTCTTTGCCGCCACGACCGCGTCGAAGACCTCGCGCTTGGGTAGGCCGACCTCGGCCGCGACGGCGGCGATCGCCTCCTTGCGCCGCTCGCCCGCCTCCTCGCGTACCCGTACGCGGCGCACGAGTTCCTCCGCGTCCACATCGCCGGGGACCGCCGCGGGCGCCCCCTCGACGACGATGGTGATCTCCCCGCGCACGCCCTCGGCGGCCCACTGCGCCAGCGCGCCGAGCCCGCCGCGCTTGACCTCCTCGTAGGTCTTGGTCAGCTCCCGGCACACGGCCGCCCGCCGGTCCGCGCCGAACACCTCGGCCATGGCGGCCAGGGTGTCGTCGAGCCGGTGCGGGGCCTCGAAGTAGACGAGGGTGCGCCGCTCGTCGGCCACCTCGCGGAGCCGGCCGAGGCGCTCGCCCGCCTTGCGCGGCAGGAAGCCCTCGAAGCAGAAGCGGTCCACGGGCAGCCCGGACAGGGCGAGCGCGGTGAGCACGGCGGAGGGCCCGGGGACGGCGGTGACCCGGATGTCCTTCTCGACGGCGGCGGCGACGAGCCGGTAGCCGGGGTCGGAGACCGAGGGCATCCCGGCGTCGGTCACCAGCAGCACCCGCTTGCCGGCCTCCAGGGCCTCCACCAGCTCCGGGGTGCGGGCGGACTCGTTGCCCTCGAAGTACGACAGGACGCGCCCGGTCGTGTACACGCCGAGGCCCTGCGTCAGGCGGCGCAGCCGTCGGGTGTCCTCGGCGGCGATCACGTCGGCGCGTTCCAGCTCGGCGCCCAGGCGCGGCGGCGCGTCGGCGAGGTCGCCGATCGGGGTCCCGGCGAGGACGAGCACGCCGGATCCGTCGGACCCGCCGGCGCCGGACGGGGTGGAGGGGGACGCTTCGGTGCGGCGCGGCTGCTCATCTGTCACCGGTGCATTGTCTCATCGGCGCCCGCACCGTCCCCGGGCGCCGCCGGGCCCCTCCGCGAGCCCGCGCGGCGGCGAACGGCGCGCACGGGCCGGGCGCGCGGGGCGCGCGGGGCTCCGGAAAGCGGTACCGCGACGTCCGCGCCGGCCCGGGAGGGGACGGGAAAGGGGCGGGAAGGGACCGGAACGGCCGGAATTGCGCGGGAACACGGCCGGCGCCCGCACCCCATGGAGGCTGGGGTTCCCACAGGCGGGTTCCCTACGATGACCCGGTGACCAGTACCGCGCCGCCGCCGCCCAGCCCCGCGGGGGCCCCGCCCGTCCCCCCCGGCGGGCGCGACCTCGACCCCGAGAGCCCCGGATGGCTGCGCCGCCTGCGCGGCTTCGGCTACGTGCCGCCGGCGCCGGGGGTGGACGTCCGCACCCGCCTCGTGCCCCCGTACGCCCGCCCCTCCGCGTCGCTGTGGACGGCGCTCGGCGTCCCGCGAGGGAGCCGGGAGTCCTGGGAGCGCGTCATGGCCTGGGCGGGGCCGCTGCTGATCACACTGGTCGCCGGGGTCCTGCGGTTCACCCATCTGGGGAGCCCGAAGGCGGTGATATTCGACGAGACGTACTACGCCAAGGACGCGTGGGCCACGGTCAAGCAGGGCTACGAGGCCAGTTGGCCCAAGGATGTCGACAAGTCGATCCTCGCCGACCCGAACTCGGTGACCCTGCCCCTCGATCCGGGCTACGTCGTCCACCCGCCCGTCGGCAAATGGGTGATCGGCCTCGGGGAATGGATGTTCGGCCTCACCCCCTTCGGCTGGCGGTTCATGACGGCGGTGCTCGGCACCCTGTCCGTCCTGCTGCTGTGCCGGATCGGCCGGCGCCTGTTCCGCTCGACCTTCCTCGGCTGCCTCGCCGGCGCCCTGCTGGCCGTCGACGGCCTCCACCTCGTCATGAGCCGCACCGCGCTCCTCGACCTGGTCCTGATGTTCTTCGTGCTCGCCGCGTTCGGGGCGCTGGTCGTGGACCGGGACAGGGCAAGGGCCAGACTCGCCGCGGCGCTGCCGCTCGACGAGGACGGCCGCGCACGCCCCGACCCCCACATCGCCCGGACGCTGAAGCTGGGGTGGCGCCCGTACCGGATCCTGGCCGGCGTCTGTCTCGGCCTGGCCTTCGGCACCAAGTGGAACGGCCTCGTCGTCCTCGCGTTCTTCGGGATCCTCACCGTCCTGTGGGACGCCGCCGCACGCCGCACCGCGGGCGCGGGCGCCCCGTACGCGGCGATGCTGCGCCGCGACGCGCTGCCCGCCTTCCTCTCGACGGTCCCGGTGGCGATCGCCGTCTACCTGGCCTCGTGGCTCGGCTGGATCCTCTCCCCCGACAACGGCAAGGGCGGCTACTTCCGCGACTGGGCCGCCAAGTACGACCAGAGCAGCGCGCTGTCCTTCCTCCCCGAGTGGCTGCGCAGCCTGTGGCACTACGAGACGGAGGTCTACAAGTTCCACGTGGGCCTGACCTCCGGCCACACGTACGAGTCGAACCCGTGGAGCTGGCTGGTCCTGGGCCGGCCCGTCTCCTACTTCTACGAGTCCCCCGCGCCCGGCACCGACGGCTGCCCCGCCGGCGAGGCCGGCAAGTGCGCCCGCGAGGTCCTGGCGCTGGGCACGCCGCTGCTGTGGTGGGCGGGCTGCTTCGCGCTGCTGTACGTCCTGTGGCGGTGGTTCTTCCGCCGCGACTGGCGGGCGGGCGCCATCGCGTGCGCGCTGGCCGCGGGTCTGCTGCCCTGGTTCAACTACCAGGAGCGGACGATCTTCTACTTCTACGCGGTGGTCTTCGTCCCGTACCTGTGCCTGGCCGTGGCCATGATGATCGGCGCCCTGCTGGGCCCGGCAGGCTCGTCGGAGCGGCGCCGGGCGGTCGGCGCGATCGGCGCCGGCGTCCTGGTGCTGCTGATCGTCTGGAACTTCATCTACTTCTGGCCGATCTACACGGGCCAGACCCTGCCGATGGACTCGTGGCGGGCCCGCATGTGGTTCGACACCTGGATCTAGCAGCGGGTTCAGGGGCCACCGCTCGACTTCGCCCCCAGCCCCTCGTGGCCGTCGTCGGCGGTCGTCAGGGATCGTGGGCCGTCTCCCGACGGCCCACGGACGGCCCGGCGAACCGCTCGTCGCCCGGGCCACGGCATGCGAAGCCGAACCGCGCGGCAGCTCTCGGAGGGGTCCCCTCGGCCGCGTGACGGATTGCCCCCCATGAGGCGTTCATCCGGATTCGACGCAGTCGGGCCGGGCCGCCTGACGCCCCGGATGGAGTGCCGGCTCAGAAAGCCCGCTCCCCGCACCCGCGCGGGGATGGTCCTGCGGGCGGGCTCACCACGGGGTCATGGGCAGCCTGCTCCCCGCATCCGCGGGGATGGTCCTCACGGCGACCGGCCACGCGACTACCTCCGGAACCGCTCCCCGCACCCGCAGGGATGGTCCCGGCAGGGACAGCACGAACGTGAGCCGTCCGCGCGGCCGTTCAGGCACGTCCACGGTCGCCCGCGGGCTGCTCCGCCCGACCCGCCTACGCCGGCACACGCCCGCACACGCTGGCGATCGTCGGCGAAGGGAACAGGAGTAGACGGCCCGGCACCGCGCGGTATCGGCCCGTCGCGCGTTCGCGCCCCCTCGCGCGGCTCCGTCGCGGGAATCCCGTCGGGGCGGCCGGGGTTGGGCACTTGGAACGGAGCCGTCGCACAGCGTAGGGTCCGGACTACGGGGAAGTTTGAACATGTTCAGGGGGATGGGATGAACGGGGCGGCCAAGGGTGCCATCATCGGCGGGGTGTTCCTCGCCATGGTCGGCGGTGCCGGGTACGGCGTGTACGCGCTCGTCGAGGACGAGACCGGCGGGAACGACGGCGCCGCCGGCACCCGCTCGGCCTCCGCTCCCGGGAAGACCGGGCCCGTCACCGAGAAGGAGGCGGCCGAGGCCGCACGGGCCTTCCTCGCCGCCTGGGCGGCCGGCGACGACGGCGCGGCGGCCGACCTGACGAACAACGCCGAGGCCGCCCGCACCGCGGTCGCCGACTACCGCGCCAAGGCCTACGTCTCCAAGGCCGTCATCACCCCCGGCGCCCCGGACGGCACCGCCGTCCCCTTCAAGGTCGAGGCCGAGGTCACCTACGAGGGCACCACCAAGCCCCTCGTCTACGACTCGCGCCTGACCGTCGTACGCGGCGTCAGCACCGGCAGGGCGCTCGTCGACTGGCAGCCGTCGATCGTCCACCCGGACCTGCGGGCGGGCGAGAGGCTACGCGCCGGCGTCCCGACGAGCCCGCCCGTCAAGGCCGTCGACCGCGACGGCCGGGAGCTGACGGCCGAGCTGTACCCGTCGCTGCGGCCCGTACTGGACGCGCTGCGCAAGACCTACGGGCAGAAGACGGGCGGCACCCCCGGCGTCGAGCTGTGGATCGAACCGGACGCCGCGACCGCGTCCACGACCGCACCCGCGGAGGGCGACGGCCGGGACGCCGCCAAACGGACCCTGTTGACGCTGGTGCAGGGCAAGCCCGGAGAGATCCGCACGGTGCTCGACGCCGACGTGCAGGCGGCGGCGGAGAAGGCGGTGGCCGCGTACGCGGAGGCCTCCGTCGTCGCCGTCCAGCCGAGCACCGGCGACATCCTGGCGGTGGCCAACCACCGCCGCGACGGTTTCAACGCCGCGATGCAGGGCCGGCGCGCCCCCGGCTCCACGATGAAGATCGTGACGGCGGCGATGCTGCTCGACAAGGGGCTGGTGGCGGCGGACAGGACGGCCGCGTGCCCGCCCTCCGTCTCCTGGGACGGCAAGGCCTTCCGCAACCAGGGCGGCTTCAGCCTCGACGGGAAGCCCTTCTCCACCAGCTTCGCCCGCTCCTGCAACACCGCCTTCATCGGTCTGATCGACGAGGTGAAGGACAACGCCGCGCTGCCGCGCGAGGCCAAGGAGGTCTTCGGCATCGGGCTGGACTGGAAGACCGGCGTGCCCTCGCAGGACGGTTCGGTGCCCGAGACCTCGGGCACGGCCGCGGCGGCCGAGTACATCGGGCAGGGGCCGATCCTGATGAACCCGCTGAACGTCGCGTCCATCACGGCCACGGCGCGCACCGGGGTGTTCCGTCAGCCGGTGCTCGTGAAGGCCTCGTTGGACGACCGCCCGCTCGCGCGCGCTCCGCGGAGCCTGCGGCCGGGCGTGTCGGCGCAGCTGACCCAGATGATGCGGCAGGCCGCCATGAGCGGCGGTACCGCAGCCGGGGCGATGGCGGCGGTCCCCGGCTCCGACAAGGGCGCGAAGACGGGTTCGGCGGAGGTGGACGGCGCGGCGAGCCCGGACAGCTGGTTCACCGCCTTCAGTGGTGACGTGGCGGCGGCCGCGATGGTCGAGGGCGGCGGGCACGGCGCCGACACGGCGGGCCGGATCGTCGCCGGCGTCCTGTCCGGCTCCTGACCGAGGCGACGCGGAGCCGGGCCGGCGCCGCCCGACCCGGCCCGGCTCATTCCGCCCCGCCCCGTCCCGCCCCGTCCCGGCCCGCGAAACCGGCTCGCGCGGGCGCCCTCGGCGGCGCTAGCGTCCCCGCATGACGACGTCCTCCCCCGCCCCGCATCCCCTCTTCGCCCGCGCGCTCGCCGACCTCGGCCTCGACGCCCTCGACGTGCGGACCTTCCCCGAGGGGACCCGTACCGCCGCCGACGCGGCGTCCGCCATCGGCTGCGAGCTGAGCCAGATCGTGAAGTCGCTGATCTTCGCCGCCGACGGGGTCCCGGTGCTGGTGCTCATGGACGGCTCCTCCCGCGTGGACGTGGAGGCCGTCCGCCGCGAGCTCGGGGCCGAACGGGTGACCCGCGCCGACGCCGCGCTCGTCCGCGAGACGACGGGCTACGCCATCGGCGGGGTTCCGCCCTTCGGCCACCGCACCCGCACCCGGGTGGTCGCCGACCGCGCCCTGCTGACCCACGAGGTGGTCTGGGCGGCGGCCGGCACCCCGCACACGGTGTTCCCCATGGCCCCGGCGGAGCTCATCGACCACGCGGGCGCGGCGCTGGCCGACGTACGGGAACCCTCCGCGCGACCGTGACACGTACGGCGTACGGCGTACGGCGTACGGCATGGTGGGCCGGCCGTGAGCCGTCGGCCGTGACCAGCGGGCGGCGAAGGCTCCTCAGCGCGCCTTCGCCAGGCTCGCCCGAAGCGCGCGGACCAGGGCCTGGGCGCGCGGGTCCGCCGTGACGGACTTGGCCAGGGCGTTGGTGACGTAGCCGAAGCCGACGCCCGCCTCCGGGTCCGCGAACGCCAGCGAGCCGCCCCGCCCCGGGTGCCCGAACGAGGCCGGGGACAGCAGGGGCGACGCCGGGCCGTGCAGCATCCAGCCGGGACCGAAGCGGGTGTTGACGACGAGCACCCGGTCGGGTCCGGCCGCGAGCTCCCGGCCCGCGAGCGCGGTGGTCGCCGGGGTGAAGACGCGGCCGCCGTCCTCGACGACCCCGATCGTGGCGGCGTAGAAGCGGGCCAGGGAGCGTGCCGTGCCGATGGCGGCGGAGGCGGGGAGTTCGGCGGCCCGGTAGGCGGGGTCGTTCTCGTCGGGCTGCGGGTCGATGGCGGCGAAGGCGCGGCGGGTGAGGGAGTTCGGGTCGGCGTACGCCTCCGAAACGTTTCTCTTCGGCCTGATCTTCAGCGAGCCCGCGCTCTGCGGCGGTTCCACGGGCGCCACCCGGCCCACCCGGTGCGCCTCAGTGTCGGGCAGGCCGATCCACAGGTCCAACCCCAGCGGCTCGGCGATCTCCTCCGCGAGGAAGTTGCCCAGGGTGCGACCGGTCACCCGCAGCACCAGCTCGGACAGCAGCCAGCTGAAGGTCTGCGCGTGGTAGCCGTGCGCGGTGCCGGGCTCCCAGAAGGCCCGCTGCGCGGCGATGGCGCGCGGCCCGGTGGTCCCGTCGGCGGCCTCGCCGGCGCTCAGGGCCCGGTCCAGGGCGGGGACGCCGGCCTGGTGCGCGAGGAGGTGGCGAACCAGGGCCCGGTCCTTGCCGCCGGCCTTGAACTCGGGCCAGTACGAGCCCACGGGCGCGTCGAGGTCCAGCAGCCCGCGCTGGTGCAGCAGCAGCGGGACGGCGGCCGCGACGCCCTTGCCGGCGGAGCGGACGATCTGCGCGGTGTCCTCGGTCCAGGGGTCGCCCGCGGCGTCGCCGTCGGCGTCCTTGGCGCCGGCCCACAGGTCGACGACCTTGCGGCCGTCGCGGTACACGGCGACGGCCGCGCCCCGGTCGCCGAGCACCTCGAAGTTGCGTACGAAAGCGTCCTTGACCGGCTCGAAGCCGTCGGCCACCACACCCTGGATGTTCACGAGCAGCCCAACAACGCGCGGCCTGCGCTTATGCCGCGCCGGCCGCGGCGGTGGCCCCCGTCACGACCCCGCTCCCCGTCACGGCCCCGCCCGCCGGCGGGGCGGGCACCGAGCGCGGGTCGAAGCCGAAGGGCAGCTCCAGGCGGTGCGCGCCCATCAGCTTCTCGTCGCAGAGCAGGTCCCGGGTGGGGCCGTCGGCCGCGATGACGCCCTCGCTGAGGATCACCGCGCGCGGGCACAGCTCCAGGGCGTAGGGCAGGTCGTGCGTGACCATCAGGACGGTGACGTCCAGGGAGCGCAGGATGTCGGCGAGCTCGCGCCGCGAGGCCGGGTCCAGGTTGGAGGAGGGCTCGTCGAGGACGAGGATCTCGGGGCGCATCGCCAGTACGGTCGCCACGGCCACCCGGCGGCGCTGGCCGAAGGAGAGGTGGTGCGGCGGCCGGTCGGCCCAGGCGGTCATGCCCACCTGGTCGAGGGCCTCGCGTACGCGGGTCTCCAGCTCGGCGCCGCGCAGGCCGGCGGCGGCCGGGCCGAAGGCGACGTCCTCGCGGACGGTGGGCATGAACAGTTGGTCGTCGGGGTCCTGGAAGACGATGCCGACGCGGCGGCGGATCTCGGCGAGGTTGCGCTTCTCGACGGGCAGGCCGGCGACGGTGACGGTGCCGACCCCGCCGCCGAGGATGCCGTTGAGGTGCAGGACGAGGGTGGTCTTGCCGGCGCCGTTGGGGCCGAGGAGGGCGACGCGTTCGCCGTGGCCGACGGTGAGGTCGACGCCGAAGAGGGCCTGGTGGCCGTCGGGGTAGGCGTAGGCGACGCCGGACACCTCCAGGGAGGGGGCGGCGGCAGGGGCGGCGGAGGCGGCGGGGGTCGTCACAGCGTCCATCCCATCAGACAGACGGCGAGGGCCGTCACCGGGAGCGCGGCAGCGTACGCCCACTGGGCGCGGGTGGCCGTCACTTCGTCGATCACCGGCATGGAGCCGGCGTAGCCGCGGCTGACCATCGCGAGGTAGACCCGCTCGCCGCGCTCGTAGGAGCGGATGAACAGGGCGCCGGCGGTCTTGGCCAGGACGCCCCAGTGGCGGATGCCGCGCGCCTCGAAGCCGCGCGAGCGGCGCGCGATGGACATGCGGCGCAGCTCTCCGCCGATCACGTCGCCGTAGCGGATCATGAAGGAGGCGATCTGGACGAGCAGGGGCGGCAGCTTCAGGCGCTGGAGGCCCAGCAGCAGGGCGCGCAGTTCGGTGGTGGAGGCCAGCAGGACGGAGGCGGCGACACCGAGGGTGCCCTTGGCCAGGACGTTCCAGGCGCCCCACAGTCCGGAGACGCTGAGGGACATGCCGAGCACGTCGACCCGTTCGCCTTCGGCCACGAAGGGCATGAGCACGGCGAAGGCGACGAACGGGACCTCGATCAGCAGCCGGCGCAGCAGGAGGCCGGCGGGGACGCGGGCCGCCGCGGCGACGGCGGCGATGAGGACGGCGTAGAGGCCGAAGGCCCACATCGCCTCGCGCGGGGTGGAGACGACGACGAGGACGAAGGCGAAGGTCGCGGCGATCTTGCAGTGGGGCGGCAGCTCGTGCACGGGCGAGTGTCCGTGCCGGTAGAGCCGGTGTGCGTGGCCCGCTCCCATGTCAGTGGGGGGCGGGCACGTTCGTGGCGGAGGCGGCCTGGTCGTCCGCGCGGCGGCGGCGCACGGTCCAGAAGATGCCGGTGCCGACGGCGACGGTGGCGCCCACGCCGATGACGCCGGCGAGGCCGCCGGACAGGCGGGCGTCCTCGACGTCCTTGACGCTGTAGTCGGCGAGCGGGGAGTCGGCGGCTGCGTGCTCCTCGACCTTCTGGTCGATGCCCTTGTCGGCGGCGACCTTCTCCAGGCCGTCGGGGTTGGCGGAGGCGTAGAAGGAGACGAAGCCGGCGAGGACGAGGGCGGTGACGAGGCCGGTGATCCAGACGGGGCGGGTGGAGCGGCCGGCGGCGGGCACGGCCGCCGGGGCGCCGGCGGCGGGGGCGTCGACGAGTTCGCCGCCGACGCGCAGCTTCAGGGGGGTGGCCAGGCCTCGCGCGGCGTGGACGAGGTCGGGGCGTACGGCGATGACGGCGCCGACGGTGGCGGCGGTGATGAGGGCCTCGCCGATGCCGATGAGGACGTGGACGCCGACCATGGCGGTGAGGACCTTGCCGAGGGGTACGTCGGTGGTGCCGCCGATGGCGTAGACGGCGGTGAAGGCGGCGGCCGCGGCGGGCACGGAGAGCAGGGCGCCAACGAAGGCGGCGACGGTGACCGTGCGGCGGCCGGCCGGGAGCACCTTGAGGAGGCCGCGGAAGACGGCGTAGGCGACGAGGACGGTGACGACGCCCATGACGGTGATGTTGACGCCGAGGGCGGTCAGGCCGCCGTCGGCGAAGAGGATGCCCTGCATGAGCAGGACGACGGAGACGCACAGCACGCCGGTGTAGGGGCCGACGAGTATCGCGGCCAGGGCCCCTCCGAGGAGGTGGCCGCTGGTGCCGGCGGCGACGGGGAAGTTCAGCATCTGCACGGCGAAGATGAAGGCGGCGACGAGTCCGGCCAGGGGGGCGGTGCGTTCGTCGAGCTCGCGGCGTGCGCCGCGCAGGCTGACGGCGACGGCTCCGACGGCCACCACTCCGGCGGCCACCGAGACGGGCGCGTTGATGAATCCGTCGGGCACATGCATGAAGGGCTCCGCTTCTCACACAGTCTTTAACCGTTCAAGAATAGTGCTCAGTTGCAAACCGTTGGCAAGAGCGCCCGCATCACAAATAGGAACGCGCGGTTTCGTCGGAATGTGCGAGGCTGGACGGACAAACGGACTCAATTGTTCCGATTTCGAGGAGTCGTTCCGATGCCAGCGACCGCCGAGAATCCACCGTCCACGGCGACCCCCTCCGCCGTCGAAGTGCGGGTACGCGCCCGTGTGATCACCGACGACCCCCTCTACCGGGCCATTCCCGTGGCCCTGCGCTTCACGCCCGAGGAACCGTTGGCCGTGCGCGTCGTCTTCCCCGCCGAGCTGTCCCCGGAGGGCACCGACAACGAGTGGGTCTTCCCCCGCGCCCTCCTGGAGGCGGGCCTGAGCGCCCCGACGGGCACCGGGGACGTACGCGTCTGGCCGTGCGGACGGGTCCAGGCCGTCGTGGAGTTCCACTCCCCCGAGGGCGTCGCGGTCATCCAGTTCGACATCGCCTCCCTGCGCCGCTTCCTGCGCCGTACGTACGCGGGAACGGCCGCGGGAGCCAGAGCGGGTGCGGGAGCCGGCGCGGGTGCGGGAGCCGGAGCGGGTGCGAGCGCTGCAGCCGGCGCGGGCGCGGCCGTCGGTCGCTAGGCGCGCCGCACCCGGACGACGCGGGCGTCACCCGTACGGCGGGTCCCTCACCCGTTCGGCGGGACGGGGCACGACGGAGCCGGCCCCGCACCCGAGGTCGGGTGCGGGGCCGGCGGTGTCGCGGCGGGCCGGGTCGGCGGTCGCCCGCCGACGTTCGCGCCCCGCCGGTTACGCGTTGACGAGCTCGCGGTCCTTGTCCGGCCCGTGGCCGTCGCCGGAACCGGAGTCGGACTCGCCGAGGTGCTTGCGCAGGCTCTCGCCCTCGACGTCCACGTTCGGCAGGATCCGGTCGAGCCACTTCGGCAGCCACCAGGCCTTGTGGCCGAGGAGCGCCAGCACCGCCGGGACGATGGCCATGCGGACCACGAAGGCGTCGAAGAAGACGGCGACGGCCAGACCGAAGCCGATCATCTTCACCATCTGCTCGCTGGCCCCGATGAAGCCGGCGAACACCGCGATCATGATGACGGCGGCGGCCACGACCACGCGGGCGCTGTACTGGAAGCCGGTCACGACGGCCTGGCCGGGACGCTCGCCGTGGACGTACGCCTCACGCATGCGGGTGACCAGGAAGACCTCGTAGTCCATCGCGAGACCGAAGACCACGCCGACCATGAAGATCGGCATCATCGACATGATCGGACCGGTCTGCTCCACCCCGAAGAGCGAGCCGAGCCAGCCCCACTGGAAGACCGCGACGACCGCGCCGAGGGCGGCGACGACCGACAGCAGGAAGCCGAGGGCCGCCTTGAGCGGGACCAGGATCGAGCGGAAGACGAGCATCAGCAGCAGGAAGGCGAGGCCGACGACGAGCGCGAGGTAGGGCAGCAGCGCGTCGTTCATCTTCTGCGAGAAGTCGATGTTCATCGCGGTGGCGCCGGTGACGAACACGTCGTCCCCGCTGCCGTCGCGGATCGTGTGGACCAGGTCCTCGGTCTGCTTGGAGGACGGACGGTCCTTCGGGATCACGCTGATGACGGCCGCGTCCTTGGCCTGGTTCTGCATCGGCGGGGTCACCGCGACCACGCCCTCCAGGCCCTTGATCCGCTCGGCGGTCTTGTCGGCGAGCGCCTTGTCGCCGTCGACGACGATCATCAGCGGGCCGTTGAAGCCGGGGCCGAAGCCCTCGGACAGCAGGTCGTACGCCTTGCGCTGGGTGGTGGAGACCGGCTGGGCGCCGTCGTCCGGCAGGCCCATCTCCAGCTTGCTCGCGGGGATGGCGATCGCGCCGAGGCCGATCACACCGACCAGCAGCACCATGACGGGGCGGCGCAGGACGAAGCGGGCCCAGCGGGTGCCGCCGTTGGGCTTCGACTCGACACCCTCGACACCCTCGCCGGCCTCGCCGGCCTGGGCGCCCTTGCCGCCCTTGCCGCCCTTGCCGAAGATCTTGCTCTTCTCGCCCGCCGGCAGGACCTTCTTGCCGGCGAAGCCGAGGATGGCCGGGACCAGGGTGAGGGCCACCAGTACGGCGATGACCACGGTGCCGGCCGCCGCGACGCCCATCTTCGTCAGCATCGGGATGTTGACGACGGCCAGGCCCACGAGGGCGATGACCACGGTCAGACCGGCGAACACCACGGCGGAACCGGCGGTACCGGCGGCCCGGCCGGCGGCCTCGTCACGCGCGCGGCCCTCGGCGAGCTCCGCGCGGTAGCGGGAGACGATGAAGAGGGCGTAGTCGATGCCGACCGCGAGGCCGATCATCATCGCGAGGGTGGAGGTGGTGGAGCCGAGGTCGAGGACGTTGGCGAGCGCGGTGATGGAGGAGACGCCGATGCCGACGCCGATCAGCGCGGTCAGCAGCGGCAGCCCGGCGGCGACCAGCGAACCGAAGGTGATGACGAGGACGATCGCGGCGACCAGGATGCCGATGATCTCACCGGAGCCGGTCTCGGGGGCGGCCATCAGCGCGTCACCGCCGATCTCGACCTGGAGACCGGCCTGCTGGGCGGCGTGGCCCGAGTCCTTCAGCGCGTCGCGGGTGTCGTCCTTCAGCTCCATCCCGCTGACCTTGTACTTCACGCTGATGAAGGTGGTCGAGCCGTCCTGGCTGACCGCCTGCGTCTGGTACGGGTCCTCGACGGAGGCCACCTGGTCGGCGCCGGCGCCGCCCTTCAGCCCCGAGATGATCTTCTCGACCTCGGCCTTGGTGCCCGGGTCGGTGACCTTGGCGCCCGCCGGGGCCTTGACGACGATGCGGGCGGTCGCGCCGTCGGCGGACATGCCCGGGAACTTCTTGTCCAGCAGGTCGAAGGCCTTCTGGGCCTCCGTGCCGGGTATCGAGAACGAGCCGGAGGTGGGCGCGGAGGCCGTCGCGGCGCCGAAGCCCGCGGCGAACAGCAGCGCCACCCACAGCAGGGCGACGAGACCGCGGCGCCGGAAGGCGCCGCGGCCGAGCCGATAGAGGAAGGTGGCCACGTCGTGGTTCTCCCGTTTCAGGTCGTGGGATGGATCCGGGACGGATCAGGGCGTGAGGAGCCGGCCCGACGACGAGAGCGGCGTGTCAGGAACAGCGGGTGGGGAGACGGTGCGGGGACGTGCGGACCGTACGGTGTACGAGGTACGACGTACGGGGTTGTTCTGTCCGTGCTTCAGACACCGAGGGCGGGGAAGACCACGGCGTCGATGAACTCACCGAGGAACGCCCGGTCGACGGACCGGTCCTCGATCAGCGGGAGCGCGATGAACGCCCCGATGAGCATGTGCGGCACGAAATCCAGGGCCGGACAGTCCGACCGGATCTCGCCCCGGTCGACCGCACGCCGGAGCATGGCCTGGAGACCGTTGATCTCCGGGTCGACCAACAGGTCGCGCAGCGCCCTGTGGAGCTCCGGGCTCTCGTGGACGGCATGGGCCAGACCCCGCATGAGCGCGGTGTCCTTGGCCATCTGCGCGTCGTCCGAACGCTCGACCATGAGTGCGAAGTCCCCGCGCAGGCTGCCCGTGTCGATCTCCCGCAGGGAGACCGGCTGGGTACATCGCAGGGCCCGCGCGACCAGCTCCGGCTTGCTCCCCCACTGGCGGTAGAGGGTGGCCTTGCTGGACTTCGTACGGGCGGCGACGGCGTCCATGGTGAGGGCCTCGTAGCCGACCTCGCGCAGGAGGTCGAGGACCGCGCCGTGGAGCTCCGCCTCGCGCTCGGGGGTGATGCGGCTGCGCCGGCCCGCCATCGGCTCGGTCATGCCCGCCCCTTCCCCTTCGCGTCGCGCGCGGACCCGTCCACCCGGATGGGTGAGCGAGGCCGTTCCGTACTCCACAGACGATACCCGGCCACCAAGCGAAACGAAACCGTTCCGTTTCGATAGGGCAGTGGTATGGATCACGCCACGAAGCCCCCTCCCCGATCAGGCCACGCGTCGGGCCGCGAGGCACGCCACGCGCCGCCCGCGACCCACGCCGCGGGCGCGGCGCCGCCACCCGCGCGCGCGACGCGTGGATCACCTGTACGAGTTGCCGCGCCCCCCTGGCACGGAAAGCATTGGGGGGTGAGTCACGACGTCGCGTACCTCCGTTTCCCGCACCTGCACGACGACCTGCTGTGTTTCGCCACCGAGGACGACCTCTGGGTCGCCCCGCTCGTCCCCGACGGCCGAACCCCCGGCCGGGCCTGGCGGATCACCGTCGACCGGACCCGCGTCGGACACCCGCGGTTCTCCCCGGACGGGCGGCACATCGCCTTCACGACCTGGCGCAGCCTCGACCCCGAGATCCACCTCGCGCCCGTCGACGGCGGCCCCGCCCGCCGGCTGACCTACTGGGGCGCCACCGACACCCGCGTCTGCGGCTGGACCCCACCCGACGAGGAGGGCCGCAGCGACATCCTCGCCGTCTCCTCGCACAGCCAGCCCTTCTCCTACTTCTCCTGGGCCCACAGCCTGCCCACCGACGGCAGCCCCGGCGGCCGCCTGCCCTGGGGCCCCGTCTCCGACATCGCCGTCCACGACGGGGCCGACGGCGAACGCCGCACCCTCCTGCTCACGGGCAAGCCCCCGCACGAACCCGCCGCCTGGAAGCGCTACCGCGGCGGCGCCACCGGCCGGCTGTGGCTGCACGGGCAGCGCCTGCTGGAGGACATCGAGGGCCACCTCGACTCCCCGATGTTCGTGGACGGCCGCATCGCCTTCCTCTCCGACCACGAGGGCATCGGCAACCTCTACTCCTGCCTGCCCGACGGCACCGACCTGCGACGCCACACCGACCACGACGCCTTCTACGCCCGGCACGCCTCCAGCGACGGCTCCCGCGTCGTGTACCAGTGCGCGGGCGACATCTGGCTCGTCGACTCCCTCGCCCCCGACGCCCTCCCCCGCAGGCTCCCCGTCCGCCTCGGCGGACCGCGCGCGGGGCGGCGTACGTACCAGGTGCCGGCCGCCAGCCACGTCGACTCGCTGTCCGTCGACACCACCGGGCGGGCCAGCGCCGTCGTCGTGCGCGGCAGCCTGTACTGGCTCACCCACCGCGACGGCCCCGCCCGCACCATCGCCGACACCCCCGGCGTGCGGGTGCGCCTGCCCGAGATGCTCGGCAGCGGCGGCCAGATCGCCTACGTCACCGACGCCGAGGGCGAGGACGCGATCGAGATCGCCTACCTGCCCCGCGCCTCCGGCGACCGCGAACCGCGCCGGCTGGCCTCCGGCGAGCTGGGCCGCGTACAGGAACTGCTCTCCGACCCCGACGGGGAACGCCTCGCCGTCGCCTCCGACGACGGCCGCCTCCTGCTCCTCGACGCGACGGAGGAGTCCAACGGGGAGGTGACCGAGCTGATCCGGTCCATCAACGGGCCCGTGACCGACCTCGCGTTCTCCCCCGACGGCTGCTGGCTGACCTGGTCCCACCCGGGCGTGGGCCGCTCCCTGCGGCAGATCAAGATGGCCCGGATCGCCGGCCCCGGCGCCCGTACGATCGTCGACGTCACCAACGGCCGCTTCGACGACGAGAGCCCCGTCTTCACCCGCGACGGCCGCTACCTCGCCTTCCTGTCCTGGCGCGGCTTCGACCCGGTCTACGACGTCCACACCGGCGACCTGTCCTTCCCGCTGGGCTGCCGCCCCTACCTGGTGCCGCTCTCCTCGGCCACGCCCTCCCCCTTCGCCTTCACCCCCGACGGCAGGCCCGCCGCCGGCGGCCTGGACCCCGTCGAGGGCGAGCCCGGCGAGGGCGACGGCTCGGTGACCGTCGAGGTCGAGGGCCTCGAAAGCCGGGTCACGCCCTTCCCGGTGACGGCGTCGAAGTACTCCGCCCTCCACCCGGTCAGCGGCGGCGGACTGGTGTGGCTGCGCTGGCCCATCTCGGGCGCGCTCGGCGAGACCTTCGCCAACCCGACCGACACCAGCGGCAAACCCACCCTGGAACACTTCGAGATCACCAAGGCCCGCAAGAGCGAACTGGCCTCCGGACT
The DNA here is from genome assembly GCF_055584445.1 of Streptomyces sp. NPDC103540. Lineage (NCBI taxonomy): Bacteria > Bacillati > Actinomycetota > Actinomycetes > Kitasatosporales > Streptomycetaceae > Streptomyces > Streptomyces sp. NPDC103540. The sequence goes on along the minus strand of NZ_JBVJMA010000011.1, from coordinate 179,237 downwards.
GGACTGGTTCGCGGTCAGCGGCGACGGCACCCGCCTCGTCCTCAACGACGACGGCGACCTGCGCGCCGTCCCCGCCACCGAGTCCGGCGACGGCGACTCCACCGTCTACCTCGACCTGCGGCGCATCCTGCACGAGGTGGACCCGGCCGCCGAGTGGCGCCAGGCCTACGAGGAGGCCGGCCGGATCATCCGCGCCTACTTCTGGGAGCCGAGGATGTGCGGCATCGACTGGGACGGGGTGCTGCGCCAGTACCGCTCCCTGGTCGAATCGGTGGCCTCCCCCGACGAGTTCGCCGACCTGCTGCGCGAGGTCCTCGGCGAGCTGGGCACCTCGCACGCCTACGTCTCCCCCGCCCGCCGCAACGAGGGCCCGCCCCACTACCAGCGGGCGATCGGCCTGCTCGGCGCGAACCTGGTGTGCCGGGAGGACGGTTGGATGGTCAAGCGGATCCTGCCCGGCGAGTCCTCCGACTCCAAGGCCCGCTCCCCGCTCGCCGGCACCGGCATCCGCGAGGGCGCGATCCTCACCCACGTCGACGGCCGCCCCGTGGACCCGGTGGCGGGCCCCTACCCGCTGCTGTCGGCGGCCGGGGGCACCACCGTCGAGCTGACGTTCCGGCCGGCGGAGGGCGAGGGCCGGGCCCGCCGGGTCGCGGTCGTCCCCCTCATCGACGAACGGCCGCTGCGCTACCAGGACTGGGTGTCCAAGCGCCGCGCCGTGGTCCGCGAGCTGAGCGGCGGACGCTGCGGCTACCTCCACATCCCCGACATGGGCGGCTCCGGCTGGGCACAGTTCAACCGCGACCTGCGCCTGGAGGTGTCACGGCCCGCCCTGATCGTCGACGTGCGCGGCAACGCGGGCGGTCACATCAGCGAGCTGGTGGTGGAGAAGCTCACCCGCTCGATCCTCGGCTGGGACCTGACCCGGGGCGCGCAGCCCGTCTCCTACGCCTCCAACGCGCCCCGCGGACCCATCGTGGCCCTGGCCGACGAGGCGACCTCCTCCGACGGGGACATGATCACCGCCGCGTTCAAACTGCTGGGGCTGGGCCCGGTGGTGGGCCAGCGCACCTGGGGCGGGGTGGTCGGGATGACCGGCCGGCACACCCTGGGGGACGGCACCGTGATCACGGTGCCGATGAACGCGGCCTGGTTCCCCGAGTACGGCTGGTCCGTCGAGAACCACGGCGTGGAGCCCGACCTCGCGATCCTGCGCACCCCCCTGGACTGGGCGGAGGGCCGGCACGCGCAGCTCGACGACGCCGTGCACCTGGCGCTGGAACTGCTGGAGCAGGACCCGGCGGCCGTCCCGCCCGGCTACACGGACGTACCGGACCGGCGCCGCCCGAAGCTGCCGCCGCGCCCGTAGACCGAGCGCGGCGAGCGGGACGAGGGCGGCGAGCGGGACGAGGAAGGGCGGGACGAGGAAGGGGCGCCACCCGTGCACGACACGGACGGCGCCCCTCGGTTCTCGTCGGTTCCCGTTCTTCCCTCAGTCCTCGAAACGGTCGTCGAAGACGTCCCGGGCCCGGTCGGCGCGCTCGGTCGCCCGCGGTGCGGAGGGGGCGGCCGATGTCCCGACCGGCGCCGACGCGGCGTCGGCGGAGGCGGAGACCTGCTCCCGACCCTCGCGCGCGGCGGCCTCGGCCCGCTCGGCGAGCCGCCTCGCCTTGTCCTGGAACTGGTCCTTGAGACCCATGGCGTTACCTCCTGGAGGGTGTCGGGGCGTGGCCCCGCCCAGCCTGGCACGCAGCGACATTCCGCGCATTTCGGCCGGTCGGCTACGGGAGGCGCCGGGCGCGTTCCCGTTCGTCGGCGGCGCCCCCGGCCCCCACCAGCCCCTTGGCGACGCCCGCGAGCCTCGGCTCGAACCGCCGCATCTCCCGCTTGCCGGCGGCCGCGATGATCCCCGGCAGGTAACCCCGGGTGCCCTGCATGCCGCGCAGCCACCACTGCGCGTAGACGTGCGGCGAGCGCCGCTCGATGCCGGCGACGATCCGGTCGACGGCCGGGCCCAGCGGGTAGGTGCGGTTCGAGGGCCAGGGCAGCCGCTGCCGCAGCTCGCGCATGACGTCGTTCTCGTCCGCCCCGCGCACCATGTCGGTGTCGGTCCAGGAGAGGTAGCCGACGCCGACGCCGACGCCCTTGTACCCGACCTCCGCGCGAAGGCAGTGCGCGAACGCCTCGACCCCGGACTTGGAGGCGCAGTAGGCGGTCATCATCGGCGCGGGGGTGATCGCGGCGAGGGAGGCGATCTGGAGGAAGTAGCCGCGGCTCTCGGTGAGGACGGGCAGAAAGGCGCGGGCGGTGACGGCCCCGCCGATGAGGTTGACCTCGATCACGCGGCGCCAGGCCACCGGGTCGGAGTCGCCGAAGGGGCCGCCGGCGGCGACGCCCGCGTTGGCGACGACGACGTCGACCTTCCCGAACCGCTCCTTGACCTCCCCCGCGACGCGGGCCATCGCCTCGTGGTCGGTGACGTCGGCGTGCCAGTGCCCGCTCTCGCCGTGGAGCCGTTCGGAGACCTCCTTGAGGGCTTCGGGCTCCAGGCCGACCAGCGCGATCCGGGCGCCGCGCGCGGACAGCTTGCGGGCGAGCAGTTCCCCGACGCCGCGGGCCGCCCCGGTGACGACGACGACCTGGCCTTCCAGACTCCTGCGAGCGCTCACTGCGTCTTCTCCTTCTCGGGGGCGGAAAGGTACAGGGCGGTCAGTTCGCGGACGGCGGCGGTGACGGCCTCCGGCGCTTCGACGGGGGTCATGTGGCCCGCGCCGGTGAGTTCGGTCAGGCCCACGCACCGCGGCAGGGCGGCCGCGATGCGGCGGGCGTGCGCGATGGGGGTGAGGCGGTCGGAGCGGCCCGCGAGGACGGCGGTGGGCAGGGTGAGTCGGGCGAGCCCGGCGTCCAGGTCGAGTCCCTCCAGGACGTGGGACCAGGCGTGGCGTACGTCGGCGGGGCAGGCGTGCACGATGCGGGCGCAGGCCTCGACCCGGTCCGGCGCGGAGCCGGCGGCCATGGTCGCGTACTTGAGGACGGCCCGCGTGAGGGGCGTGACGGGGCCGAGGGGGAAGCGGGATCCGAGGACGGCCGAGGTGACGCGGGTCCGCGCGCGTCCGGGGCGCAGCGGCAGGACGGTGGACTCGGCGACCAGCCGCGAGCTGCCGGTGCTGCACAGCAGGGCGGCAGCGGCGTGCTCGGTGAACTCGGGGCGGTCGGCGGCGGCCATCACCGTCATGCCGCCCATGGAGTGGCCGGCGACGACGGCCCGCTCGCCGGGGGCGAGGCCGGCCTTCAGTACGGCGGCCAGGTCGTCGGCGAGGGCGGTGGTGCTGTACCCGTCGGCGCCGGCCGGGGCGGCGGGGCTGCGGCCGTGGCCGCGCTGGTCGTAGGCGATGACGCGGTGGTCGACGGCCAGTTCCCGTATCTGCGCGGCCCAGAAGGCGGTGGAGCAGGTCCAGCCGTGGGACAGGACCACGGCCGGGGCTCCTTCGGGGCCGTGCAGTTCCACGTGCAGGCGGGCGCCGTCGGCGGACGTGGCGGTCAGTTCGCGCGCCGCGACCGGGGGCGCCCAGGGCCCGGAGGTGACGTGCCCGGGGCGGCTCACGCGGCGCCCTCCCCGCCGCCGGCGGCGCGGCGGGTCGTACGGGTCGTGGCGGCGGCCGTCGCCGCGGCGGGCTTCCCGGCGGCGGTGGCCGCGGCCGTGTCCGTCCCGGGGGCGGCGGTCGCGTGGGCGGCGGTCGCGGTGGCGGTCGTACGGGCGGCGGTCGTACGGGCGGCGGTCGCGTGGGCGGGTTCGCGGCGGCGTACGACCTCGTACTCGGACAGGTCCACGCCGCGGGTCTCGCGGCGGAACTCCCCGGTGGTGCCGGGCCAGACGGTGGTGTTGCGGCCCTGCGCGTCCAGGTACCAGCTGATGCAGCCGCCGGTGTTCCAGACGGTGCGTTCCATGCGGGCCTGGACCCGGCGGTTCCACTGGTTGACGGCGGAGGGGCGCGCGGCGAGGGCGGTGCGGCCCCGGGTGCCGCCGGCGTCCAGGAGGGAGAGCTGGCGGAGGTAGTCGGCCATGTAGTTCAGCTGGGACTCGATCATGAGGATCATCGAGCTGTTCCCGAGTCCGGTGTTCGGGCCGATGATCGTCATCCAGTTGGGGAAGCCGGCGGCGGTCGCCCCGCGCAGGGCCTGCATCCCGTCCTTCCAGCTCTCGGCGAGGGTGCGGCCGTCGGCGCCCACGACGCGGTCGGCGATCGGCATGTCGGTGACGTGGAAGCCGGTGCCGAGGATGATCGCGTCGACCTCGGTCTCGGTGCCGTCGGCGGCGACGAGCACCGAGCCGCGGACCTCCTTGAGGCCGGAGGCCACCAGGTCCACGTCGGGGCGGGCCAGCGCCGGGTAGTACTCGCTGGAGAGCAGGATCCGCTTGCAGCCGATGCGGTAGGACGGCGTCAGCTTGGCGCGCAGCGCGGGGTCCTTGATCGACCGCGCCATGTTGGCCTTGGCCAGCGATTCGATCAGTCCGAGCCGGTCGGGGTACTTGGTGAACGCGCTGACCTGGAGTTCGCGGATCCCCCACAGCAGCCCGCGGCGCGCCGCCCCCGTGAAGGGCAGTCGGCGGTGCAGGCCGCGCTCCAGCGCGCTGATGGCCCGGTCGGTGCGGGGCATGACCCACGGCGGGGTCCGCTGGAAGAGCGTCAGGTGCTCGACGTCGGGGGCGATGGCGGGCACGATCTGGATCGCGGAGGCGCCCGTACCGATCATGGCGACGCGCTTGCCGCGCAGGTCGTAGTCGTGGTCCCAGCGCGCCGAGTGGAAGACCTTGCCGGGGAAGTCGGCGAGGCCGGGGATGTCGGGCAGCTTCGGGTCGGACAGCGGCCCGGTGGCGGAGACGACCACGTCGGCGGTGAGGTCGCCGGCGGAGGTCTCGATCTCCCAGCGCAGTTCCCGCTCGTCCCAGCGCATCATCCGCACCTCGTGGCGCAGGCGGATGTGCGGGCGCAGCCCGAAGGTGTCGGCGACGTGCTCCAGGTACTCCCGGATGGCCGGCTGCCCGGAGAAGGTGCGGGGCCAGTCGGGGTTGGGGGCGAAGGAGAAGGAGTAGAGGTGGGACGGCACGTCGCACGCGCATCCCGGATAGCTGTTGTCGCGCCAGGTGCCGCCGACGGAGTCGGCCCGTTCGAGGACCACGAAGTCCGTGATCCCCTCGCGCCGCAGCCGTACGGCCGCCCCGAGCCCGCCGAATCCGGACCCGATCACCGCCACCCGTACGTGGTCGCGTCCGTCCGTGTTGACCTTGCCGTCCCCGCCGCTGCCCATGCCCGCCGCCTTCCGCTTCCGCAGTCGTCCCAGCCACCACACCCGCAACACTGCCAGCAATCACTGGCACAATCGGGAGGGTAGAACAGCTCCGTACCCATGGGTAGGGGTCGCGCCCGGAAAGTTACCGGGGGTACGCCCTAGGCTGCCGGTGTGGTGGACGACGAGGCGACGACGCAGACAGGGAACACGGTGCGCGAATACCGGACGGAGGAACTGGCCGAGGCCGCCGGCATCCCCGTGCGCACCCTGCGCTTCTACCGCGAGCGCAAGCTCCTGCCGCCACCCCGCCGCGAGGGCCGCATCGCCTGGTACGACGACCACCACCTGGCCCGGCTGCGCACCATCGCCGCCCTCCTCGAACGCGGCCACACCCTCGGCGGCATCGCCGAGCTCACCGCCGCCTTCGAGAACGGCCGCGACGTCGGCCAGCTCGGCGAGCTGCTCGGCATCGGCTGGTCGGAGGAGACCCCGGTACGGCTGACCCCCGAGGCCCTCGCCGACCACTTCGAGGGCGAGGTCACCCCGGAGAACCTGGCGGCCGCCCTCGACCTCGGCTACATCGCCACGGACGGCGACGCGATCGTCCACGTCAGCCGTCGCCTCCTGGAGGTCTCCTCGGCGCTGGTGCGCGAGGGCGTCCCGCTCCCGGCCGTCCTGGAGACGGGCCGAATGGTGCGCGAGCACGCCGACACCCTGGCGGCCCTGTTCACCGAGCTGATCTCCACGCACATCGGCGACGACGCCCTGACGCGCCTGCGCCCCCTGGCGAAGAGCGTGGTCGAGGCGGAGCTCACGATGGCGATGGACCGCCTGCACCAGCAACGACAGCACCCGTCACCCCAGCCCCGTCACGCGCCGTAGCACCACGGGCCGTAGCACCGCGGGCCGGCGCACCACGGGCCGGCGCACCGCCGACCCCGGCACCACGAGCCGCGGCACCACGCGCCCCAGCACCACGGACCGTCGCACCACGAGCCCCACCGCGCTTCCCGGACCGGCCGGCCCGCCGGCCCGCCCGGGGCCTCAGACCGCCGACTCGTAGACGACCGTCACCGGCGCGTGGTCCGACCAGCGCTCGGGGTGCGTCTCGGCCCGCTCCACGTACGCCTTCACGGCCCGCGCCGCCAGCCCCGGCGTCGCGACCTGGAGGTCGATGCGCCAACCGGCGTCGTTGTCGAAGGCCCGGCCCCGGTAGGACCACCAGGAGTACGGGCCCTCCTGGTCGGGGTGCAGACCGCGCACCACGTCGACGTAGCCGGCCTCGCCGTACACCTTGCCGAGCCACTCCCGCTCCTCGGGCAGGAAGCCCGCGTTCTTGCGGTTGGTCTTCCAGTTCTTGAGGTCGGCCTCGCGGTGGCAGATGTTCCAGTCACCGCACACCACCACCTCCCGCCCGTCGGCGGCGGCCCGCACCCGCAGCTTGCCCAGGTACTCCAGGAACTCCGCCATGAAGCGGTACTTCTCGTCCTGCTTCTCGGTGCCCGCCTCGCCCGACGGCAGGTACAGGCTGGCCACGGTCACACCGGGCAGGTCGATCTCGACGTAGCGGCCGGAGGCGTCGAACTCCTCGCTCCCGAAGCCCACCCGAACCGCCTCCGGCGCCCGCCGCGCGTACAGCGCGACCCCGGCCCGGCCCTTGATCACGGACGGGGCGAACACGGTGTGCCAGCCCTCGGGCTCCCGGGCCTCCACCGGGATCTGCGCCTCCTCGGCCCGCACCTCCTGGAGGCACACGACGTCGGCGCCGGATCCCGCGAGCCACTCGACGAAGCCCTTCTTCGCGGCGGCGCGGATCCCATTCACGTTCACGGAGGTAACGGTCAGCATCCCTGCACCATAGCGGGACCTTTCCGTACGCTATTCGAATGTCTCACGGTATAAACCTCCGCGCCGTGCCGTACGACCACCCCGACGCGGTCAAGCTCGAGGCCCAGGTCCAGGTCGAGTACCAGGCGCGCTACGAGGGCGAGGGCGACGCCACCCACCTCGACCCGGCGATGTTCGACCCGCCGAACGGCCTCTACCTCCTGGCCTACGACGCCTCGGGCACCCCCGTCGCCAGCGGGGGCTGGCGCCGCCAGGACCACAACGAAGAGGGCTACTCGGACGGCGACGCCGAGCTCAAGCGCATGTACGTGGTCCCCGAGGCCCGCGGTACGGGTCTGGCCCGGCGCATCCTCGCGGAGCTGGAGGACGACGCCCGCGCCGCCGGCCGCGTCCGCATGGTCCTCGAAACCGGCGACCAGCAGCCGGAGGCCATCGCCCTGTACCTGTCCTCGGGCTACGCCATGTCGGAGAAGTTCGGCTACTACCGCTTCCACGACTCCAGCCGCTGCATGAGCAAGCCCCTCCACCCCTGACCACCCCACCGCCGGCCCGCCCCCGGCCCCGCACAACCGGGGCCGCGGGCCGTGAGCCGCAGGCCGCGAAATCGCGAGCCGCAGGCCACGGGGCCGTGAGCCACGGGCCACGGGGTCGTGAGCCACAGAGTCGACGAATCGACTGATCGACGGATCGCCATCCCGGCCCGCTCACCGGTCGGGGCGGGCCGCGGTCACCCGAGCGGGCCGGCGGTCACCGCTCCAGCCACACCGCCCGGTCGCTCCCCCACCGCGACGGCCCCCGCCGCCACTCCCCGAACGGGCTCGCCGCGTACCGCAGCGACCCGTACGCCGAGTCGCCCTCGCGCAGCCAGGCCGCCGCCTCGTACTCCCGCGCGCCGGCCCCGTCCCCCGCGTCCGGATCCGCGTCCGCGTGCGCGGGCAGGTCGCGCGTCAGCCACGAGGCCGTCCCGGCGAGGGAGAACCGCAGCAGCCGTCCGCCGCCCTCCGCGAGCGCCCGCAGCACGCCGGCCGCCATGAGGTAGCCCGTCCCGTGGTCCAGGGCCTGCGCGGGCAGCGCCCCGGGCCGGCCGTCCTCGCCGCAGGCGGCGGAGATCCCGTAGCCGGCCTGCACCAGCGAATCGAAGCCGCGCCGGCCCGCCCACGGGCCCCAGGCCCGCCGACCCCACGCGCACAGCTCGGCCACGACCAGGTGGGGCCGGCGCTCCAGCAGTCGTTCCCCGTCCAGCCCGAACCGCTCCAGCGCCCCCGGCCGGTACCCCGTCACCACGACGTCGGCCCCGTCCAGCAGCCCTTCCAGCACCGCCCGGTGCCCCGCGTCGGCGAGGTCCAGCAGCGCCGACCGCTTCCCGAATCCGGTGTCGGCGTACGCGTCGTCCGCCTCCCGCAGCCGCGGCGCGTCGATCCGCAGCACGTCGGCGCCCAGCACCCCGAGCGTGCGGGTGGCGACGGGGCCGGCGATAACCCGGGTCAGGTCCAACACCCGTACCCCCGAGGCGGGCAGCGGGCCGGGCGGCAGGTCCAGGACCCGCCCGTCCCCGACGCCGTGACCCCGGACGTTCTCCACCAGGGGCTGCGGCGGCCCGAGTTCCTCCGTCACGGCGACGGCCAGCCCCCCGGCCGCGTACACCCGCTCCTGCGCCTCCACGGCGTCGAGCAGGGCCAACGCGTTACGTACGGCGTACGGGGTTTCGGGTACGCCCAACGCCCTTATCAGCGCGGCCTCGTGGTGGGGGTAGTTGGCGTGGGTCCGCACCCAGCCGTCGGCGGCCGGCCAGAAGCCCGACAGCGGCGCGAACGACACCGGCGCCCGCCCCTCGACCCTCAGGTGTCGTTCGCTGACGAACGCGGTCGCCACGGCCCCCTCGTCGACGACCACGGGGGCCGCGTCACCGGCCGGCAGGCCGGCCCGTACGGCGGCCAGCTCCGCCGCCGCGAGCCCGCACACCCCCACCGCGGCCCGCGCCAACTCCCGGACCGGCAGCGGGCCCTCCAGGCCGCCCGCACCCCGGTAGCGCACCCGCCCGACCGCATCCGCCGCCCCGCCCAGCGCCTGCCACGCCTGGACCGTCCCACCGTCATGGCTCGTCATACCGTCATTCTGACGGCGACTCACCCTCCTCGGGAGCCCGGTCGGCGAGCGCTCCGGCGCGCAGGCGTTCCAGCACGTCCGCCGGGGTGACCATGTACGCCTTGCCCGCGATCGACTTCTCGAACCCGGCGCGCGTCAGCCGCCACACCCCGCAGGCCTCCCGGCCGGTGACGCCGAGGGAATTCTGCACGCGGGGGTTGAACAGGTCGAGGTGGTGGAGGGTCATGCCCGGCTCCACCGACTGCGCGGTGCGGGCGGAGCCCGTCCGCTCGTGGTTGGCGAGGACGGTGATCACGTACGCCATGTGGAGGGCGGGCAGCCGGCCCTGGGGGGCGTCGGGGTGCCGGAACACGTGCCGCGAGCTGTACGACTCGACCTCCGGCCGGACCTCGAACGGAGTGTCGACGAGGGTCCCGAGGAGGTCGAGGACGGATCCGCCGCCGGCGACGGCGCCGGCGAGGGCGTGCCGCACCCGGTCGACGGCGCGGTCCTCGTCCTCGAACGCCTCGTACTCGGCCCGCGCCAGATCGACCGCGTGCTTCTGGTACCAGTCCGGGATCCACTCCGGCACGTCGTTGGCCTCGTCCACCGGGCGGGGAGTGACGCCGGCCATGTCCTCCGGGGCGTGCGCGTCGAGGCGGATCAGCGCGCGGCCGGGCAGGCGGGTGTACAGCGGGCTGTCCGGGACCAGGACCTGCGTGGCGTTCAACCACAGGCGCAGGTCCGGGCCTTCGCCGTCGGCCAGGCGCCAGATCGCCTCCAGGAGGTCGTCGTCGTCCTGCGTGACGCGGACGGGATCGCCGAAGCGCTGCGCGACGGCGTCCACGTGCTCCCGCCACGCGGTGCGCGCGAGGGCGAGGACGTTCGGGTTCTCCTCGGCGTTCTCCGCCTCGATCACACAGGGCACGTAGCGCGCCATCCGCACCGGGTTGAGGAAGTCGCTGCCCCGCCCGTACAGCTCGAAGGGGGTTCCGGAGCGGCTGTGCAGGGTGATGACGGAGTCGATCTCGATCTGCGTGAAGTACTTGACCTCGTCCATCCACCCGGCGAGGTCGCCCTCCCGGACCGGGGGGCCGGACCACAGCGCGGGGTTCGGCAGACCTATGAAGGTGGCCGCGTCCCGAACCTGCCCCGGTGTGTCCTGCCAACCGAATCGCATGACGCTTCTCCCCGTTGAGTGATCATCAGCTGATCATCCTAGGGGCGCTTTTCGGCCACGGCTGCCATGCTTCCCGGAAACGCCGAGATCCCGCCCGGTCTTTCGACCGGACGGGATCTCGTGACGTTCCCGAGAGCTACTCGCGAACTGTCGTCTGTGGACCTGTGGGGATTTGAACCCCAGACCCCCTCGATGCGAACGAGGTGCGCTACCAGACTGCGCCACAGGCCCTTGCGACGTGTGAAACATTAGCATCCCCGCGCCGGTGCTCCAAAACGGGTTCTCCCGAACGTCCCCGCAGGTCGCGGGCGAGCGCCGGGCGCGGGACGGTGATCACTCGTTCGCGGCGCGAGGCCGGTCGTCGCTCTCGTACTGGTCGAAGAGCGGCGTACGCCCCCGACCCTGTCCCCGCGGCCGGGGCGCGGTCTGCGCCTTGGCGTCCCGGTCCGGGTCCGGCAGGCGTTCCGCCGCGCGGTCCGCCGCCACCCGGTCCGCCGCCGCGCGGTCCGTGCCGCGGTCGGGCTTCGGGACGGACGGCTGGGCGCGCAGGCGCGGGTCCGTCGGCTCGGCGGCGCTGGAACGGGTGGCGCTCCAGGCGTCGGGTGCGGCCGGACCGGTGGCGCGGGGGGCGACGGGGGCCGTCACGTAGGTCGGCAGCGGTACGGGTACGGGCTCCCAGCTGTCGCCGCGCGCCGGTCCGCGCTCCCGCTCGCGCTGCTGGTCCACCCACTCGGCGTGGTCGGTCTGCTCGACGAGCGCGCGCCGGCCGGCCTCCTGCGGGGAGACGGGGGGCGCCGGGTCCGGTTCGGCGCCCGCGGCGGTGTCCTCGGCGAGGCGGCGGCGCGGGCGGTTCTCGCGGAGGCTGCGGGCGGCGGCCTCGGCACGCCGCCGGTCCATCGTGAACTCGTAGCGGCGTCGCTCCTGGACCCGTAGGTGCACGATGTACGCGCTCAGCAGCAGCGCGGGCACGGCCGGGGCCCACAGGTAGCGGAAACCGCCGACGGCCGCGACGATCGCCCCGCCGCTGAAGACGAGGAAGAGCAGCGCGGTGGTGCGGCGGCGGCGCGCGAGCACCTGGAGGCGTTGGCGACGCCGGGCCCGTTCGGCCTCGACGGCCCTCGGTTCGGCCCTGGTCGGGGACACGCCGATGGCCCGGGCGTCGGCGTCCACGGAATTCACCGTTTCCGTCGAGGCGTCCGGGTCCACGAGGGGCTGGGGCTCCGCCTGTTCCTCACCGCGCTCACGCAGTCCCTTGGCGTAACGGCGCTCCATTCCCGCCCGGCCGGAAAGCAACCGGATGGCGGTGGAGAAGCGTTCCGTCGGACGCGCTTCGTTCAGCTCGTCCTGCCTCCGGAGCCACATGGGCACCAAGTAGGCGGCCCAGGCCCCGACAATGACTGCGTAGATGAGGCCGCTGCTGCTCACACCCCACACCGTAGAGGGGTGCGGCCGAGGGGATCAGCCAATTGGGCCGGTGTGTCGCACGATCAGGCTGATATCACGGACTTTTTTTGTGATTCTTCGGATCAGGAGATCAGGTGACGGGCGAATAGGGCCCCTAATTCGAACGCATTTACGATTACCGATCGGGTGGCGGGGATTGCGGTGAACGCGGCTCCGCCGACGGACCCGAAGCCGGTCCGGCCGGCGGATGCGCCGGCGGGTGCGCGGACGGTCCGGCCGGCGGGGGTTGCGTGCGCGGCCCCTCCCCCGGGACGACCTGTCCGCGCGTGCGGTGCCAGCGGCGCAGCAGTCCTTCCGGGAGTTCCTCGACGGTCAGCGCGAACACCAGGTGGTCGCGCCAGGCGCCGTCGATGTGGAGGTAGCGCGGCCGCAGCCCCTCCTCGCGGAAGCCCAGCTTCTCCACGACGCGCCGGCTGGGGCCGTTCTCGGGGCGGATGCACACCTCGATGCGGTGCAGCCCGACCTTGCGGAAGCAGTGGTCCACGGCGAGGGCGACCGCGGTCGGCATCACCCCGCGCCCGGCGACGTCGCGGTCGACCCAGTAGCCGACGTGCGCGGCGCACATCGAGCCCCAGGTGATGCCGGCGACGGTGAGCTGACCGACGAGCCGGCCCTCGTACTCGATGACGAAGGGCAGCATGCGGCCCGCGTTCGCCTCCGCCCGCAGGTGGCGCACCATCTGCCGGTACGTGGGGCGCTGGATCACCGGCCCCCACGGTGCGGGCGGCGGGATGGTGGCCTCCCAGGGCCGCAGCCAGTCGCGGTTGCGCCGGTTGACCTCGCGCCAGGCCCGCTGGTCGCGGAGCTTTATCGGACGCAGCACGACGGGGCCGTCGGTCAGCACCACCGGCCAGGACGGGCCGTTCAGCTCCGGCTCCCGGGCTCCGCCGACGCTCTGGGGTGGTCGCCGCCGCGGATCTGGTCGACGGCGTGCGGCAGGATCCGGGCGAGGACACCCAGGCCGTCCTTCACCCCGCCCGGGGAGCCGGGCAGGTTCACGATCAGGGTGCGGCCGGCGACGCCCGCCAGTCCGCGCGACAGGGCGGCCGTCGGCACCTTCGCCAGGCCCTCGGCGCGGATCGCCTGGGGGATGCCGGGGATCTCGTAGTCCAGGACGCGGGCGGTGGCGTCCGGGGTCCGGTCGGTCGGCGAGATGCCGGTGCCGCCGGTGGTCAGGATGACGTCGTACCCGGCGGCGACGCCCTCGCGCAGCGCCTGCTCGACGGGATCGCCGTCCGGGACGACCCGCGGGCCGTCGACGGTGAAGCCGAGTTCCGCGAGCGCCTCGGCGAGCAGGGGCCCGCCCCGGTCGGCGTACACGCCCTGCGAGGCACGGTTGGAGGCGGTGACGACGAGCCCGCGCGGGGCGGGCGCGGTGGGCTCCGCCGCCCGCCGGGGGTCGCCCTCGGCGGACGCGCCTCGACCCCCGTCGCCGAGGCCGTGGCCGTGGGCCTCGCCGTCGCGCGGGGTCACTGCCGGCTCCAGTCGCCGGACTTGCCGCCCGTCTTCTCCTCGACCCGGACGTCGGTGATGACCGCGCCCTTGTCGACCGCCTTGACCATGTCGACGACGGTGAGCCCGGCGACGGCGACGGCGGTCAGGGCCTCCATCTCGACGCCGGTGCGGTCGGCGGTCTTCACGGTGGCGAGGATCTCGACGGCGTCGTCGGCGACGGTCAGTTCGACCTTGACCCCGGACACCGCGAGCGGGTGGCACAGAGGGATCAGGTCGGGGGTCTTCTTGGCCCCCATGATCCCGGCGATCCGCGCGGTGGCGAGGGCGTCGCCCTTCGGCACGCCCTCGCCGCGCAGCAGTTCGATGACCCGGGGTGACACGAGGACCCGTCCGCTCGCCCGGGCCGTACGGGTGGTGACGTCCTTCTCGGACACGTCGACCATTCGGGCCGCGCCCGCCTCGTCGATGTGCGTCAGCCTGCTCTGCGTACTCATGTCTTCGTGCCGCTCCCGCTCCGGGCCCCTGGAGCCCTGGGGCCTGTGGAGCAACACGCTACCGCCACCGGGCGGTGGTCAGCCGAGCAGGATCACTTCCAGCTCGGTGCCCGGCTCGACCGAGGTGACCTCCTCCGGTACGACGAGCAGCGAGTCGGCGTGGGCCAGCGCGGCGATCAGGTGGGAGCCGGATCCGCCGACCGTGGCGACCGTGCCGTTCTCCTCGTCGAAGGTGGCGCGCAGGAACTGGCGGCGGCCGGCCGGGGAGCCGAGCGGCTTGTCGGCGACGAGGGTGGCGCGCACGGACGGCCGGCTGAGCGTCCGCTCGGGCAGGCCCATCAGCGCGCGGATCGCGGGGCGCACGAACAGCTCGAAGGAGACGTAGGAGGAGACCGGGTTGCCGGGCAGGGCGAGGAGCGGGGTGTGGTCGGGGCCGACGGTGCCGAAGCCCTGGGGCTTGCCGGGCTGCATGGCGAGCCGGCGGAAGTCGACGCCGCCGGGCGTGACGTCGTCCTCGCCGCCGGGGAGGGTGGTCAGGGCCTCCTTGACCACGTCGTACGCGCCGACGCTGACGCCGCCGGTGGTGACGAGGAGGTCGGCCCGGATCAGCTGGTCCTCGATGGTGGCGCGCAGGCCCTCGGCGTCGTCCTCGACGGCGCCGACGCGGTAGGCGATGGCGCCGGCGTCGCGGGCGGCGGCGGCCAGGGCGAAGCTGTTGGAGTCGTAGATCGTTCCGGCGGTGAGGGGTTCGCCGGGCTGGACCAGCTCGCTGCCGGTGGACAGGACGACCACGCGGGGGCGGGGGCGGACGCGGACGGTGCCGCGGCCGATGGCGGCGAGCAGCGCGATCTGCGGCGGGCCGAGGACGGTGCCGGCGGCCAGGGCGAGGTCGCCGGCGGCGACGTCGCTGCCGCGCGCGCGGACGTGGGCGCGGGCCTCGGCGGGGCGGTGCACGCGCACCTCGCCGGCCGCGCCCTCGGGCGCCTCGCTGGCCGGGACCATGCCGGTGGCGGCGCCGGCGCCGGCGCCGCCGTCGGTCCACTCGACGGGGACGACCGCCTCGGCGCCGGGCGGCAGGGGCGCGCCGGTCATGATGCGGGCGGCCTGGCCGGGGCCGACGGTGGGCAGTTCGCCGCTGCCCGCCGCGACGTCGCCGATGACGGCGAGCACCGCGGGGAACTCCTCGCTGGCGCCCTGGACGTCCGCCGTGCGGACGGCGTACCCGTCCATGGAGCTGTTGTCGAAGGGCGGGAGGGCGACGGGCACGGTGACGTCCTCGACCAGGACACAGCCCTGGGCGTCGAGCAGCTGGAGCTCGATGGGCTCCAGCGGCCGGACGGTGGCGAGGACGTCCGCGAGGTGCTCGTCCACCGACCACAGACGGTGGTGGCCGGTGTCCTGCGGCGCGGAACTGCTCAAGGTCCTACATCTCCTCCGTGACGTAACGGTGAAGCCAGGTGCGGAACTCCGGGCCGAGGTCCTCGCGCTCGCACGCGAGTCGGACGATGGCCCGCAGGTAGTCCCCGCGGTCCCCGGTGTCGTAGCGGCGGCCCCGGAAGACCACGCCGTGCACCGGGCCGCCCACGCTCTCGTCGGCGGCAAGCTTCTGCAGGGCGTCGGTGAGCTGGATCTCCCCGCCGCGGCCCGGCTCGGTCTCCCGCAGTATGCCGAAGATCGCGGGATTGAGGACGTAGCGTCCGATGACGGCGAAGTTGCTGGGCGCCTCGGAGGCGTCCGGCTTCTCCACGAGGCCGGTGACGCGCACGACGTCGGGCTCGTCGGTGGGCTCGACGGCGGCGCAGCCGTAGAGGTGGACGCTGGAGGGCTCGACCTCCATGAGCGCGATCACGGTGCCGCCGGTGCGCGCGTGGATGTCGACCATCTGGCGCAGGAGCGGGTCGCGGGGGTCGATGAGGTCGTCGCCGAGCAGGACGGCGAAGGGTTCGCTGCCGACGTGCGGTTCGGCGCACAGGACGGCGTGGCCGAGGCCGCGGGGGTCGCCCTGGCGCACGTAGTGCATGGTGGCGAGGTCGCTGGACTCCTGGACCTTCTTCAGTCGGTCGTCGTCGCCCTTGGCGATGAGGGCCGATTCCAGTTCGTAGTTCCGGTCGAAGTGGTCTTCCAGGGGCCGCTTGTTACGTCCCGTGATCATGAGTACGTCGTCCAGGCCGGCCGAGACGGCCTCCTCGACCACGTACTGGATGGCCGGTTTGTCCACGACCGGCAGCATTTCCTTGGGGGTCGCCTTGGTCGCCGGGAGGAACCGAGTGCCGAGGCCCGCAGCCGGAATGACGGCTTTCTTGATCACGGGGTGCGACTGAGTCATGGGCAGAACGATAGTGGGTCACATCGAACGCCCGGTCCCTTCCGGTAAATACACCCAGGTACATACCAATAGCAGAGGATATGTGACCCGATCGTGACACACGGCCCGTCCGCACCCGACCCGTCAGCACCCGACCCGGCCGCCGCCGCGAAGGGGGGCCTGCGCCGCGAACTCCTCGCCGCCCGCCGGGCCCTGTCCCCCGAGGCCCGCGCCCGCGCGGCACGCGACCTCGCCCGCACCGCCCTGGCCCTGCCCGAACTCGCCGACGCGCACACGGTGGCCGCGTACGTCTCCGTCGGCGGCGAACCCGGCACCCGTGACCTCCTCGACGCCCTGCGCGCGGCCGGCAAGCGGGTACTGCTGCCGCTGCTGCTCCCCGACGACGACCTCGACTGGGCGCCCTACGACGGCCCCGACGGCCTCGTCGAGGCCGCGCACCCGGGGAAGATGCGGCTGCTGGAGCCCGCCGGGCCGGCCCTGGGCCCGGACGCCGTCACGGACGCCGACGCCGTCCTGCTGCCCGGCCTGGCCGTGGACCGGCGCGGGATGCGGCTGGGACGCGGCGGGGGATCGTACGACCGCGTCCTGGCCCGACTGGAACGGGCCGGCGCGCATCCCGCCCTGGTGGTGCTCCTCTACGACGAAGAGGTGGTCGCGCGGGTCCCGGAGGAACCGCACGACCACCCCGTCCGGGCGGTGGCCACCCCCTCGGGGGTGGTGCGCTTTACGGCTTCAGCGTGAGCGTCTCGACCGTCGCCTTGTCCACGGCCTCCTTGCCGAAGGGCCAGTCCAACAGCTCGCCCTTGGCCCAGAGCGTCGTCTGGTCCGTGTAGTTGGAGTGGTACGCGTGACCCGAGGCGCCGGTGAGGTTGATCCAGCGCGACTTGTCGAGGTCGTTGAGGTTGACGACCATGCGCATCGACGGCACCCAGGTGACGCCGTAACCGCTGGAGGCGTTCCAGCCGGTCGCGTTGACGGTGGCCTCGCCGCCGCCCAGGTTCCACGGGCCGCGGTTGAGGAGCCACTGCATGAAGCCGGGGCCCTCCTTGCCGATGGTCTGGTTCTTCAGCGTCAGCTGGTGCAGTCGGCCCCAGCTCCAGGTCGACTGGTCCTTGCCGAGCTTGGCGGTCAGCTCCCAGCGGGCGTCCTTCATGGCCCGTGCGAACAGCTCGTCGCGGGTGGTGGTCTCCTTCTCGCCCAGCTTGCGGGCCGGCGACTTCCACCAGGCGGACTTCTCGTCCTTGACCAGTCGACGGACGACCTCGAACCAGCGGTCGCCGCCGTCGGGCTGCGCCGAGTCCGGGCCGCGCTCGCCGCATTCTCGGACCACGTCGGAGAGGTCGTCGTTGGGGCCGTTGGCCTCCTTGACGTTGACGCAGCTGCCCTCGACCCGCAGTTCCTTGGGCATCTTGTCGCCGAAGGAGAGCTTGAGGATGTTGCGCCAGACCGCGTTGAAGTACGCGGCCGCCGCCGAGTCCGGCTCCTGCGTGTAGTTCCAGCCGTCGAGGAGCTTCTGCGCCGAGCGCACGTCCGGGTCGGAGACCTGGATCTTGGCCAGCATCGGGGTCAGCAGCGCGGCGATCTCGCTGCTGTTGTCCATCTGCATGGTGCGCATGTCGTCGGTGGAGATCTTGCCGTTGTCCTTGATCTTCGCCTCGATGAGGTCGTTGATCCGCTGGCTGCGGGCGCCGTAGCCCCAGTCGGTCGTCAGGACGTACGGGTACTTGCCGGGGCCGGTGCCGGACTCGGCGACGGCCTGGTTGGCGGTGACGACGTAGCCGCGGGCCGGGTTGAGCTCCCAGGGCATCTCGTTCTGCGGGATGTAGCCCGCGTTGCCGTCCTTGCCGCCCTTCCAGGCGTACTTCGGGTCCCAGCCGGGCGCCGGCATGCGGCCGTCGCCCTGGGTGCGGATCGGGATCCGGCCCGGGGCCTGGTAGCCGATGTTGCCGGTGGCGCCCTTGTTGTCGGCGTAGATCAGGTTCTGCGAGGGGACCTCGAAGTCGGCGGCCGCCGCGCGGAAGCCGTTGAAGTCCTTGGCGCGGTCCAGCTTGAAGATCGCGTCCATCGACCGGCCGGGGTCCAGGGCGGTCCAGCGCAGGGCGATGGCGTAGCCGTTGCCGCGGTCGGGGGCGGAGCTGGGGACGGGGGCGCGGGTGCCGACCGTGCCGAGCTCGTCGCTGCGGTCGGAGATCAGCGGTCCGTTGTTGGTGCTGCGGACGGTGATCTTCTTGCTCGCGCCGCCGGCGACCTTGATCTCCTCTTCGCGGGTGGTGAAGGGGAGCGTCTTGTTGTCGTAGACGTAGCCGTCGGGCTTGACCTGCTCCAGGTAGAGGTCGGTGACGTCGGCGCCGAGGTTGGTCAGGCCCCAGGCGATGTCGGCGTTGTGGCCGATGACCACGCCGGGCATGCCCGAGAAGGTGTAGCCGGCGACGTCGTACTGGCACTGGGCCGAGACGGTGCGGCAGTGCAGACCCATCTGGTACCAGACCGAGGGGAGCTGCGGGGACAGGTGCGGGTCGTTGGCGAGGAGCGGCTTGCCGGTGGTCGTGTACTTGCCCGAGACCACCCAGGAGTTCGAGCCGATGCCGCTGCCGTTGGGGCCGAGGATCGCCGGGATCTCGTCCAGGGTCTTGGAGAGGGCGGTCAGCTGCGTGCGCAGACCGGCGCTCGCGCCCTGGGCGGTGGAGTTGCCGGCGAGGCCGGGGGAACCGTTGCCGGCGGTGCCTGCGCCGGTGCCGCCGGTGCCGGTGCCCGTGCCGGTGCCGGTGCCCGTGCCGCCGGTGGAGGCGCCGGGGGTGCCGGCGGGGGCGTACTTGCCGCCGGCGACCGTACCGCCCTCGACGATCGGCTTGTTCCGGTCGAAGGGGTACGGCGGGTACAGCTCGTCGATCTGCTGCTGCGACAGCGACGAGGCCATCAGCGAGCGGTCGATCTCGTCCTGCATGTTGCCGCGCAGGTCCCAGGCCATGGCCTTGAGCCAGGCCACCGAGTCGACCGGCGTCCACTTCTCGGGCGCGTAGTCGTCGGTGAGCTTGAGGGCCGCGTGCTCGACGGAGAGGTCCTTGCCGGACTTCCCCTTCAGGTACGCGTTGACCCCGTCGGCGTAGGCCTGGAGGTACTTCTTCGTCTCGGGTGAGAGCTTGGTGTCGTACTCGGCCTGCGCGACCTGACGCCAGCCCAGCGTGCGCAGGAAGGCGTCGGTCTCCACCTGGCCGGAGCCGAACATCTCCGACAGGCGGCCGGAGGTCATGTGACGGCGTACGTCCATCTCCCAGAACCGGTCCTGCGCGTGGACGAAGCCCTGCGCGCGGAAGAGGTCGTCGTCGTTGTCGGCGTAGAGCTGGGGGATCCCGTGCTCGTCGCGCTTGACGTCGACGGTCCCGGTCAGCCCGGGGACCTTGAGGGAGCCGGTGGTCTGCGGGAAGGAGGCGCGCACGGTGTCCGCGCTCCAGTACGCGCCGTAGCCGAGGCCCGCCAAGAGCGCCAGGACCATGACGAGCACGAGCAGGCGTGCGCGTGCGCGTCGTCCCTTCTTCTTGACGGGAGGTCCGGATTCTGTGGCGGGCATCGCTGTCCTTAGAGGGGCAGGGTGGTCCTGGCAGTACTGGGAGCAACCATAGGCGCAGGACCGGCTCCGGTGATCCGCCAGGGGTCGGGCTGCCGAGGACAGGGGCCGGTGGGCGTTTCACAATGTGAGGAGCGCGTCAAGAAATCGTCAACTATTAGGTAAGGTAACGAAGTACTTGCCGACCGCGCCCGCGAGGATCCATCCGCCCCGGCGCCACGAGGAAAGGCCGCCCACTGACTGTCCACACGCTCAATGAGCTCCTGCTGGTCTGCTCGCTCGTCCTGCTCGTCGCCGTCGCGGCGGTGCGCATCTCCTCACGCAGCGGCCTTCCCAGCCTGCTCATCTATCTCGGCATAGGCGTGGCGATAGGCCAGGACGGCATAGGCAACGTCGTATTCGACAACGCCGAGCTGACCCAGGTCATCGGCTACGCCGCGCTCGTCGTGATCCTCGCCGAGGGCGGTCTGGGCACCAAGTGGAAAGAGATCAAGCCGGCGCTGCCGGCGGCGATCGTGCTGTCGCTGGTCGGCGTCGCGATCAGCGTGGGCGTGACGGCGGCGGGCGCGCACTATCTCGTGGGGCTGGAGTGGCGCCAGGCTCTGCTGATCGGCGCGGTCGTCTCCTCGACCGACGCCGCGGCCGTCTTCTCCGTCCTGCGCAAGGTCCCGCTCCCCTCGCGGGTGACGGGCGTGCTGGAGGCGGAGTCGGGATTCAACGACGCCCCGGTGGTCATCCTGGTCGTGGCCTTCGCGACGGTCGGACCGGTGGACGAGTGGTACCTGCTGCTCGGCAAGATCGCGCTGGAACTGACCATCGGCGCCGCGATCGGTCTGGCGGTGGGCTTCCTGGGGGCGTACGGCCTGCGGCACGTGGCGCTGCCCGCCTCGGGCCTGTACCCGATCGCGGTGATGGCGATCGCCGTGACCGCGTACGCGGCCGGCGCGATGGCGCACGGCTCCGGGTTCCTCGCGGTCTACCTGGCGGCGATGGTGCTGGGGAACGCGAAGCTGCCGCACTGGCCGGCCACGCGCGGGTTCGCGGACGGGCTCGGCTGGATCGCGCAGATCGGCATGTTCGTGCTGCTGGGCCTGCTGGTGACCCCGCACGAGCTGGTGAACGACTTCTGGCCCGCCGTGATCATCGGACTGGTGCTGACGATGGTGGCGAGGCCGCTGGAGGTGTTCGTCAGCCTGATCCCGTTCCGCCTGCCCTGGCAGGAGAAGACGCTGATGTCCTGGGCGGGGCTGCGCGGCGCCGTGCCCATCATCCTGGCGACCATCCCGATGGTGTCGGGGATCGAGGGCAGCGACCGCGTCTTCAACATCGTCTTCGTGCTCGTCGTCGTCTACACCCTGGTGCAGGGGCCGACGCTGCCGTGGCTCGCGCGCAAGCTGAACCTCGGCGACACGGACGAGACCGCCTCCGACCTCGGGATCGAGTCGGCGCCGCTGGAGAAACTGCGCGGCCACCTGCTGTCGTTCGCGATCCCGCCCGCGTCGCGGATGCACGGCGTCGAGGTCGGTGAGCTGCGCCTGCCGGCCGGGGCGTCGGTGACGTTGGTGGTGCGGGACGCGAAGAGCTTCGTGCCGTCGCCGTCGACCGTGCTGCGGCGCGGGGACGAGCTGCTGGTGGTGGCCACCGACCCGGTGCGCGACGCGGCGGAGGCGCGGCTGCGCGCGGTGGCGCGCGGCGGCAAGCTCGCGGGGTGGCTGGGGACGGGCGGGGCGACGTCCCTGTAGACGCCCGAGGAGGGATGGGTGGGCGGCAGGTCGATCGCCGCTTCGGCGGGGCGGCGTGGCAGCGCGGCGGCGCGGCGGCGCGGCGGCGCGGCGGCGCGGCGGCGGAGCATGCGGGTCGGCCGGGCGGCCGGTCGGTCGCTCACCGGCCGTTCATTCGTTCGTCGCATCCTCCCGGGGCCTCCCGGGGCCTCCGATCGGGGCGGAACCGCCCCCGGGAGGCGTCACCCTGGGTGCGCGGCGTCACTTTGGGTGACAAATACCCCTTGCGGTCGGAGGTTTTTGCGGCCCCATGGTGGCATCGGCGAAGATTTTCCGTTAGAGCGACGCTCTAATTCGGCCATTTTCGGTGGCGTCTCGGCCGGATTGCCCCCATATCAAGGGTCAGGGAATGCGAAGCTCCAGTTAATCGCAGGTGAAGACACGAGTTGTCAGCGCAATCACAGGGCGTGGTAGCGAATCCCCCTGTACGATGAAGGCACACCACATCGAACCAACTCTGCCTGACGCAGAGCTGGCGCGACCGCAAAGCGGCCGTGGCACCCTCCCGCAGTGGGGCGCCCAGGTATCACTCGGTTCTGCGCAAGAGGACAGCTCTCGGGGCTCCCACATGTACGGGTGCGGTCGCTCACAAGGCGGCCCATCGTCCGCAGACGGGGACGCTCTACCAGGCAGCGGAAAGGCCAGGCCGTGACATCCGCGGTCACGACCGACAAGTCCGCCACGTCCACCCGCCCCGGCTACGGGCAGCTGCTGCGCACGCCCGGCGCCCTCGGCTTCGTCCTCCCCGGCTTCGCCGCCCGCCTGCCCTTCGGCATGCTGACGATCAGCATCCTGCTGCTCGTCCAGCACGCGACCGGCTCCTACGGCGACGCCGGCATCGTCTCCGCCGTCACCGGCGTCTCCATGGCCCTGTTCGCGCCGGTCATGGGCAAGTTCACCGACCGCCGCGGCCAGAGCGCCGTCCTCGTCCCGGTCGTCCTCGTCCACGCCACCGCGGTCTCCGCTCTGACCGCGCTGGCGCTCCTCGGCGCCCCCCTGTGGGCGCTCGCGCTGGCCGCCGTCCCGGCCGGCGCGTCGGTCCCGCAGGTCGGCCCCATGGTCCGGTCGCGCTGGGCCGCCAAGCTGGAGGGCTCGCCGCTGCTGCCGACGGCCGCCGCGTTCGAGTCCGTCACCGACGAGTTCACCTTCGTCGTCGGCCCCGTGCTCGCCACCGCGCTGTGCACCGGCATCCACCCGGCGGCCGGCCTGGCCACCGAGGCGGCCCTGACGCTGCTCGGCGGCCTGTTCTTCGCCGCCCAGCGCGCCACCGAGCCGAAGCTCGCCGCGGCCGCCGCCAACGGCGAGCAGCACGCCTCCGCGCTGTCCTACCCGGGCCTGCGCGTCCTGATCGTCGCGTTCCTCGGGATCGGCGCCGTCTTCGGCGGCATGCAGATCTCCCTGGCCGCCTTCTCCAGCGAGATCGGCAACCCGGGCGCCAACGGCCTGCTCTACGGCGTCTTCGCCGCGGGCAACATGACCGCCGGCATCGCCATGGGCGCCATCGCCTGGAAGATCGGCCCGCGCCGTCGCCTGATCCTCGGGTACATCGGCCTCACCGCCGCCGCGTCGGTCCTGTGGGCCGCGCACTCGGTGGTCCTGCTGGGCGCCCTCGGCCTGGTCGTGGGTCTGTGCATCGCCCCCGCGCTGATCACCGGCTACACCATGGTCGAGCAGCTGATCCCGGCCGCCTCGCGCACCGAGGCCTTCACCTGGCTGACCGGCGCCGTCGCCTTCGGGCAGGCCGTCGCCGTGATCGTGGCCGGCCGCCTGACGGACGCCCACGGGTCCTCGTACGGCTTCCTGGTCCCCCTTGTGGCGACCGCGCTCGCGCTGGCCACGCTGCTGACGCTGCGCTCGAAGCTGGCCCCGAAGGCCCCGAGCCGGGTCGTGAACTCGTCCGCGCGCACCGCCCCCGCGGCCGCGCCGGCCGCCGAGCGTAACCGGGTGAACGAGCGTGGCATCGGTCACCGCACGCCGGTGACGGTGGACTGATCCGCCGGAATACGTCACCATGGAGCGTCGTTAGCACTCATCGAGTCAGAGTGCCAGGAGGAAATTCGTGCCGACCTACCAGTACCAGTGCACCGAGTGCGGTGAGGGCCTTGAGGCCGTGCAGAAGTTCACCGATGACGCGCTGACCGTGTGCCCGAGCTGCGACGGACGCCTGAAGAAGGTGTTCTCCGCCGTCGGCATCGTGTTCAAGGGTTCCGGTTTCTACCGGAACGACAGCCGTGGCGCCTCGTCGAGCAGCACGCCCGCTTCGAAGTCGTCCTCGTCGTCGTCTGCCACGTCCACGACGACGACGTCGACCGCCGCTCCCGCCTCCTCGTCCTCCTCGACGTCGGCCGGCACGAGCAGCAGCTCCACCTCGGCCGCCTGAGGCAGGCCGTTCCGTACGCCTTTCCGCGAGGCCCCGCACGCCCTTCCGGGCTTGCGGGGCCTCGCGCGTACCCGGGCCCGTGTGTGCCGTCGGGATGCCCCGTTAGGGTGGCGCCATGGTGAACGCAGAGATCGGCGTAATCGGCGGTTCGGGCTTCTACTCCTTCCTGGAGGACGTCTCCGAGATCCGGGTCGAGACGCCCTACGGCGCCCCGAGCGACTCCCTGTACGTGGGCGAGCTGGCCGGGCGCCAGGTGGCGTTCCTGCCGCGTCACGGCAAGAGCCACACCGTGCCGCCCCACAAGATCAACTACCGGGCGAACCTGTGGGCGCTGCGTTCGGTCGGCGTCCGCCAGGTGCTCGGCCCGTGCGCGGTCGGCGGCCTGCGGGCCGAGTACGGTCCGGGCACGCTGCTGGTACCGGACCAGCTGGTCGACCGTACGAAGTCCCGCGCCCAGACCTTCTTCGACGGCGAACCGCTGCCCGACGGCACGGTCCCCAACGTCGTGCACACGACCTTCGCCGATCCCTACTGCCCCGTCGGGCGTTCCGTCGCCCTCGCGGCGGCGCGGGGCCGCGACTGGGAGCCGGTGGACGGCGGCACCATGGTCGTCATCGAGGGACCGAGGTTCTCCACGCGCGCCGAGTCGCGCTGGCACGCGGCGGCCGGCTGGTCGGTGGTCGGCATGACCGGGCACCCGGAGGCGGTCCTCGCGCGTGAGCTGGGGCTCTGCTACACGTCGATGGCGCTGGTCACGGACCTGGACGCGGGCGCCGAGACGGGTGAGGGGGTCTCGCACACGGAGGTCCTGAAGGTGTTCGGGGAGAACGTCGGCCGGTTGCGCGAGGTCCTCTTCGACGCGGTGGCGGCGCTTCCGGCGACCGCGTCGCGCGACTGCCTGTGCACGCACGCCCACGACGGCTGGGACCTGGGCATCGAGCTCCCGTGACGGACGGGCCGCGGCGGTCCACCGCCTCGTCCCCGCTCCGCCCGCTCCCCGCGCGCGGAGCGGGCGGGTCGTGGGGGGGGGGCAGGTGGGTTGTGAGGGGCAGGCGGGTCGCGCGAGGCGCGCCGGCCGTGCGGGGTGGGCGGTGCGGGTGGTGACCGCCGGGGTGGTCGTACTGCTCGGGGTGGTCTCCGGATATTTCCTCGCCGTCGGTTACCTGGCCGAGCCGGGCCGGACCGACACCCGGGCGCACTCCGCGATCGGCGCGGGACTCGGCCTGTTCACCGGCGCCCTCGCAGCGCTCGTGACCTGGGCGTTCGTCGCGACGGGTCGACTGCGGTCCTGGTGGTTGTGGCCGCCCGCGCTGCTGATCGGCGCGGCCCTGCTGCGGCTGACGGTGTGGGCTCCCCCGCCCTACGGGTCGCCGTTGCCATAGCAGCGGCCGTCCCGGATCCGAGGCGGTTCCGAGGCGGTTGCGCGCCGGCTTCCTCGTCGGTGTCACATCCGCCGGTGCCGGCTTGTCTGCGTGGGTGAAGGACGTTCGAGAGCCTTCCGGATCGAAGGAAGCCGTCATGCCGCGCATCTCGCTCACCCCGCCCCGTACCCTCCTCATGCGTGTCCTGTCCTGGTACTCGCGCCGTACCTACGGCAAGGTCCTGGACCCCGGACTGGCGCTCGGTCACAACCCGCGCGTGCTGGTTTCCTACCTTCGGCTCGAACGGGGGGTCGCGAAGTGGAACAGGCTCGACGCCGGCCTGGGGCACCTCGCCGTGATGGCCTGCGCCGCCCGCATCAACTGCTCGTGGTGCATGGACTTCGGCTACTGGGAGGGGCACGAGCGGGGCTTGGCGCCGGAGAAGATCGAGCGGGTTCCGCGGTGGAGGGAGCACCGCGAGGTGTTCACCGGGCTGGAACTGCTGGTCATGGAGTACGCGGAGGCCATGACCGAGACCGAGCCGGCCGTCACCGACGAGCTCGCGGCCGAGCTGGTCGCGCGGCTCGGCGAGGAGGCGTTCGTCGAGCTGACGGCCGTGGTCGCGCTGGAGAACTGGCGGTCGCGGATCAACAGCGCCCTGGGGCTGACCAGCCAGGGGTTTTCGGAGGCCTGCCGGGTGCGGGGCGTTCGCGCCTGAGGCGGATTCCGCGCCCAAGGCGGTTGGTCTGCCGGGAGGTTCACCTCCCAGGGTGACGGCGTTGTCCACAACCTGGGGATCGTCCACAGGCCCCGCCGGAGGCCGGCGAAAAGGCGGAACGTGGGAGATGTCCGGGCGCCTGCCCGGACATCGGATCTCGACCCACCCGGCGGTGACCTCATGTCCAGGACCCCTTCCCCTTCCGCGTCCCCCTCCCCGTCTCCGTTCCCTTCGGCTTCCGACGCGGCCCCCTCCCCCACGTGCCCGCCCTCGCGTACGTGTCCCCCCTGCCGGCCCGTTCCGCCCTTCCCCCCGCTGGGCGTGGGCCGGGGTGCGGGGCGGCTGCGGCGCGCGGTGCGGCGTAGGCGGCGGGTCGCCTCGGCCGGGTTGGCGGTGGTCGCGGCGGCCCTCGCGGTGGGCGGGGCGGAGGCACGGGCCTCGCGCGGTGCGGCCGCCCCGCCGGTGGTGAAGCCGCCGCCCGCCGCGGTGCGGATGGTGTCGGCCCCGGTCAGGATCGCGGACGCGGCGACGGTGCGGCTGCTGCGTGCGGGCGCTCGCGTGGACGTGGTCGCGGTGGAGCGCGGCGGAGTGCCGAAGGTGGTGGCGGCGGGAGCCCGTGTGGCCGAAGTGCCCGCTCCGGAAGCGGGTGTCGGGGACGGTGGGGCGCTGGTGGTGCTGTCCGTGCCCAGGGAAACGGCGCGGGCCCTGGTGGGCGCCGGCGCGGTGGCACGGCTGGCGGTGGCGTTGTGTTGATTCGCACAGAAACCCAGTCAAGTCACCTTGGCGTGGGCATCGATTGGACACGCCGTGCGTGGACTGCCGTAGTTTTCGGAACCGTTGGTTCCGAGATCGGCAGTTCCGAGGAAAGGCTCAGTGGTGAGCGAGAAGAAGAAGGAGAGCGTCCTGGCGGGCTTCAAGGCCTTCCTGATGCGCGGCAACGTGGTGGACCTGGCGGTGGCCGTGGTCATCGGCGCCGCGTTCACGAACATCGTGAACTCGATCGTGAAGGGCATCATCAGCCCTCTCGTGGGTGCCATCGGCACAAAAAACCTGGATGTCTACACCTCGTGTCTGAAAGCACCCTGTGGGGTCGACGCGAAGGGCGAGCCGACCGGCGTGAACATCATGTGGGGCTCCGTGCTCAACGCCACGCTGACCTTCCTGATCACCGCGGCGGTCGTGTACTTCCTGATGGTCCTGCCGATGGCGAAGTACCTCGCCAAGCAGGAGGCGCGCCGCAAGGCGAAGGAAGGCGTGCAGGAGACGATGGAGATCACCGAGCTGGAGGTGCTCAAGGAGATCCGGGACGCCGTCGTCTCCCAGCGGGGGGCCAACGGCGGCCCGACGCCGGGGGCGCGCGACGCGTTCTGACCGTTCCTCCGGTTCAGATGTGGTGCGGGGGCTTCTCGTCGAGGAATCGGGCCAGGTCGGCCGCGCTTCCGCCGGCGGGCGGCCGCTCGCCCCAGCCCCGGTCGGTGTCGTCCGAGGACTGCTGGTCCAGCGGGTCGTCGAATACGAGCCGCGGCCTGGGCCGGGGCGCGGACTCCGGGCGGCCGGTGGATTCCGGCTTCGACCCGGCCGCGGCGGCGGGCGTGGGCTGCGGGTCGGAGGAGGGGGCGGCGGTGCTCATGCCTCAAGGGTACGACCGCCCCCGGTCCCGGTCCGGGTCAGCTGGGGGCCTCGGCGCCCTTGCGGGCGTAGAACCACCAGCACACGGCGAGGCAGGTCGCGTAGAAGCCGATGAACAGCCACAGGGCGCTGGTGACGGCCATGGCCGCGAACATGGCGGGGATGAAGAAGAACCCGTAGGCGGCGATGGCGGAGGAGAAGCCGGTGACCGCGCCCGCCTCCATCTCCGACTGCTTGAGCGCGGCCGCCTGCTCCTGGGGGCCCTGGCCCTGGACCTGGCGCATGTGCTGGTCGCGGAAGATCACCGGGATCTGCCGGAAGGTCGAGCCGTTGCCCAGTCCGGAGAAGGCGAAGGCCACCAGGAAGCCGATGAAGAAGGCCCAGAAGCTGCCCTGGTCGCTGCCGGAGGGCAGGGCGAAGATGACGACGACCAGCGCGGCGGCCATGCCGACGAAGGACAGCATGGTCACCCTGGCGCCGCCGATACGGTCGGAGAGCCAGCCGCCGCCCCAGCGCATGAGCGCGCCGATGAACGGCCCGATCCAGGCGTAGGTCGTCGCCTGGTAGCCCTGCGCCTCGAAGTTGTTCTTGATGAGGAGGGGAAGGCCGGCGGCGAAGCCGATGAAGGAGCCGAAGGTGCCGACGTAGAGCCAGGTCATCAGCCAGTTGTGCTTACGCTTGAAGATGATCTTCTGCTGGCTGAAGGGGGCGGCGGCCACCTTGAGGTCGTTCATCAGGAACCAGGCGAGCACCGCCATGATCACCAGGAGCGGCACCCACAGGAAGGCCCCGTTCTGGAGCCAGATGTCCGTGTCGTTCTTCGTGTCGCGCTGCGGACCGCCCGCCGGGGCGCCGAGCACGGCCGCGGTGATGACGAGCGGCGCGACGAGTTGGACGACGCTCACGCCGAGGTTGCCGAGGCCGCCGTTGAGGCCGTTGGCGCTGCCCTTCTCCCGCTTGGGGAAGAAGAAGCCGATGTTGGCCATGGAGGAGGCGAAGTTGGCGCCGCCGATGCCGCAGACGGCCGCGATGAGGGCCAGTTCCCAGTAGGGGGTGCCGGAGTCCTGGAGGGCGAAGCCCAGCCACAGCATGGGGACGACGAGGATCAGCGTGCTGAAGGCCGTGAACTTCCGCTCGCCGAAGATCGGTCCGATGAAGGTGTAGAGGATGCGGAAGGTGCCGCCGGTGATGCCGGGGATGGCGGTGAGCCAGAAGAGCTGCGACTGGGAGAAGGCGAAGCCCACGTCGTTCAGCTTGACGACGGTGACCGACCAGACCTGCCAGACCACGAAGCCGAGCATCAGCGCGGGGATGGACACCCACAGGTTGCGCTGGGCGACCCGGCGGCCCGTGGACTGCCAGAAGGCGTCGTCCTCGGGGCGCCAGTCTCCGATGGTGGCGCCCGGCTTGTAGGTCTCGGCGCGGTGCGATCGGACCGTGGGCGGGGTGGGCGTGGGTATCGACATGGTCATCGGTCCTTCGGGTCGAGGAGCCACAGGCCGAGCACGACGAGGAACGACAGGACCAGGAATCCAGCCCCCCACCAGGCCGTTCCGGTGTTGCCCTTCATCCACTCGTTGACGGTGACGGTCAGCGCCCAGAGCTGTCCGATCACGACGGTGAGGGCCAGGGCGAGACGGGCGTTCAGCTTCGAGGAACGCTCCGGTTCCTGTTCGGTGCCGGCGCCCGGCCCCGGGCCGGTGTGTCGGATCCGGGGGTCGCCGTAGCCGCTGGTGGGGCGGATCTGCGGGTACCGCTCGCGTACGGGGCGGTTCAGCCGCGGGTCGGCGCTGCCGGGCCGGTACTCGGGGCGGGGAGGTGGCTGCGCTTGGCTCACGTCTGTCCCCTCTCGGTCGTGGTGGCGAGGTCGGCCCCGGGGCAGCCCAGTCGGCGGGCCGTCTCGGGCCGGGTCTCGGCGAACTGCCGGCAGAGGGCTTCTCTGACCGGTTCTCCCGACCGGGCGGTGGCGATGGCCCAGACGCTGCCGTCGGGCTGCTCGGTCAGGAAGATCCTGGGGAGGGGGCGGGGCGGGGGGCCCGCGGTGACCTCACCGGTGCGGGCGTCGAAGACGCCTTCGTGGCAAGGGCAGTAGAGCTCGCCGTCGGCGCCGCGGTCCTCGCGCCAGAGCACGGCGCAGGCCAGGTGGGTGCAGACGGCCGAGTAGCCGACCAGGGTGCCGTCGGCGAGGCGTACGGCCAGGGCCCGGTCCTCGTCCTCGGGGAAGCGGAAGGCGATCGACTGGCCGGGCGCCAGCTGGTCGGCGACCTTCTTGGCCTCGGGCGCGCCCTCGCTGTCGCCGTGTCGGTGCAGGATGCCGGCGGCGACTCCGATGCCTCCGATGGCGAGGCCGCCGGAGACGGTGGCGACGATCCGGAGGTAGTCGCGGCGCGTGGTGAGGGAATCGGCGCTGATGCGGTCGCGCAACCGCTCGGCCGCCTCGTCGCCGTCGGGGCCGTCGGGGCCGGGGGTGGGCGCCGGCTGGTCGGTGAGGGTCATCGCACATCCACCCCATTGATCTCGACGACGGGCAGCCCGCCGGGCACGGGCCACTGGACCTTGTCGGCGGGGACGACCATCGCCACACCGGTGCTGACGACGACGTCGCCGAAGGCGAAGGAGTCGGCGACCTGCACGCCGGGCCGCTCGGCCTGGAGCTCTTCCAGCGTTCCGTAGAAGAGGGCCCCGGTCGGGCAGACGGTGGCGCACATGGGGGCCAGGCCGTAGGCGGTGCGGTCGTAGCAGAGGTTGCACTTCATCTGGAGCTTCGCCTGGAGGTCGATCTTCGGGACGCCGAAGGGGCAGGCGTTGACGCAGTTGGCGCAGCCGATGCAGCGGGTGGTGTCGGCCTGTTGGACGACTCCGTCGGCGGTGACGAGGATCGCGTCCGCGGGGCAGACCTCGGCGCAGGGGGCGACGGGGTCCTCGCAGTGCATGCAGACCGTCGGGAGGGAGGCGACGGACTGGCCGGGGTCGGTGTAGTCGAGGTGGATCATCGACTTGCCGCGGTGGGAGTCGCATTCGCGGCAGGCCGAGACGCAGGCCTGGCAGCCGATGCAGCGGCCGGGGTCGATGAAGATGGTGCGTCCCATCATGGCGGCGTCAGCTCCTCTCCGCCGTGCCGCGGCCCTGTGGGGAGGTGGGCGGCAGGGGGTCGTCGCGCGAGACCTGCGTTTCCGGGTAGGCCTGCCGGCCGGGTGCCGTCGGCGGGGCGGGGACGTCGTCGACGCGCTCGGCCGACTCGATGCGGGCGGCGCACACCTTGTACTCGGGGATCTTCGAGCGGGGGTCGAGGGCGTCGATGGTCAGGGCGTTCGCGGAGGTCGGGAAGGGCCAGTGGTAGGGGATGAACACCGTGTCGGGGCGGATGGCCTCGGTGACCAGGGCCGGGAAGACCTCGCTGCCGCGGCGGGTGACGACCCGCACGGGGTCTCCGTTGCTGAAGCCGTGCGAGGGGTGGACCTCGACCCAGGGGCGCGGGGTCTGTTCGACGAGGGCGCCGAGGCGGCGGGTCTGGTTGCCGGACAGGAAGTGCGCGACGGTACGGCCGGTGGTCAGGGAGAGCGGGAACTCCTCCGTGTAGGCGTCCATCGGCGGGTGCCATTCCACGACCTGCATGTGGATCTTGCGGTCGGGGTGGTAGGTGCGTCCGTCCTCGAAGAGGCGCGGAGTGCCGGGGTGTTCGGTGGAGGGGCAGGGCCAGGCGATGCCGCCGGTGGCTTCGAGGCGGTCGTAGGTGATGCCGTAGTAGTCGTTGACGGTGCCGGCGGAGGCGATCCGCAGTTCTTCGAACACCTCGCGGGAGCCGGGGAAGGCGAAGTGGTCGCCCGCGCCGAGCCGGCGGGCGAGTTCGCAGATGACCCAGGTGTCGGTGCGGACACCGGCGGGGGGCTCCTGGGCCTTGTTGTGCTTGACGACGCGGGCCTCGGCGTTGGCCATCACGCCCTCGTCCTCGGCCCAGGTGGTGACGGGGAAGACGACGTGGGCGTTGGCGGCCGTCTCGGAGAGGAAGAAGTCGAACTGGGCGTGGAACTCGGCGGTGTCGTAGCCGTCCTTGACGACGGCGTAGTTGGGCAGGGAGACGAAGGGGTTGTTGCAGATGCCGATGAGGCCGCGGATCTCGCGGCGTTGCATCTGCCAGACCATCTCCATCATGGAGGTTCCGGCTCCGGGAAGTTCGGATTCCTCAATGCCCCAGATGCGGC
Source organism: Streptomyces sp. NPDC103540 (assembly GCF_055584445.1). NCBI lineage: Bacteria > Bacillati > Actinomycetota > Actinomycetes > Kitasatosporales > Streptomycetaceae > Streptomyces > Streptomyces sp. NPDC103540. The sequence continues at coordinate 147,457 of NZ_JBVJMA010000011.1, read as the reverse complement.
AGATCTGCGCGCGGTGCTCGGGGTTGGTGATGGAGCGACCGCCGGGCAGCAGGTCGGACTTCTGGCCGTGTTCGCGGCCGCCCTGTCCGTTGCCCTGGCCGGTGATGGTGCCGTAGCCGGCGCCGGGCTTGCCGATGTTGCCGGTGGCGACGCACAGGTTGATGACGGAGAGGCAGTTCTCCACACCCTGTGAGTGGTGCTCGATGCCGCGCGCGTGCCAGGCCATGGCCTTGCCGGCGCCGGCGAAGGTGCGGGCCACCAGGACGATCTGGTCGGCGGGGGTGCCGCAGATCTCGGCGGCGCGGGCGGGCGGGTAGTCGGCGACGGTGGCCTTGACCTCGTCCCAGCCGGTGGTGTGCGCGGCGAGGTAGGTCTCGTCGGTGAGTCCCTCGGCGACGATCACGTGCAGGACCGAGTTGAAGAACGCGGAGTCGGTGCCGGGCTTGAGGGCGACGTGGATGTCGGCGGTGCGGGCGATGGCCGTTTCGCGGGGGTCGACGACGATCAGGGTCGCGCCGCGGTCCCGTGCGCCCCAGAGGTACTGGGTCATCACGGGGAAGCACTCGCCGACGTTGGATCCGGCGATGAGCAGGCAGTCGGTGAGGAGGATGTCCGAGAAGGGGTTGCCGGCCCGGTCGATGCCGAAGGCGAGTTTGTTGGCGCCGGCGGCGCTGACCATGCACAGGCGGCCGTTGTAGTCGACGTGCTTGGTCTTGAGGGCGACCCGGGCGAACTTGCCGACGAGGTAGGTCTTCTCGGAGAACAGGCTGGCTCCGCCGAGGAGCCCGAACGCGTCGTTGCCGTGGGCGCTCTGGATGCGGCGGATCTCGGAGACGGTGAAGTCGAGGGCCTCGTCCCAGGAGCACTCGCGGAACTCCTCGTCGCGGGAGCGTCGCATGAGGGGCGCGGTGAGCCGGTCGGGGTGGTTGACCTGTTGGTAGGCGTTGATGCCCTTGGGGCACAGCCGCATGCGGTTGATGTCGTGGTTGCGGGGTTCGACGCCGAAGACCTTGCCGGCTCGGTCGACCCGTAGGTACATGCCGCACTGCACGCCGCAGAAGCAGCAGTGGGTGGGGACGAGGGTCTCGCCGTTCTGGTCGGCGTGCCACTGGTCGGCGGGGATGCCGCCGGCGTCGCGGAAGTTGCGGGTGCCGGGCGGGGCGATGGCCGGGTCGAGCGGCAGGTGGGCGGCCGGCTTGGCGGGGTCCGTCGCGGTCACTTGAAGCCCTTCTTGACGTGGCTCAGGTAGGCGTTGCCGCGCAGTACCCGCTTGCAGCGCGGGCAGTATTCGACGAAGGCGTTGAAGTCGAGTTTCAGGTCGCTCATGGTGCCGCGGAGGTTCTCGACGTAGGGCGTGGTGTCGATGGGTTCGCCGCAGCGCTTGCAGGCGAAGACCTGTTCGTCCTGGCGGGCCGTGTACTTGAACAGCTGCATGCCGACGGCGGCGGGGCGCTGGACGATGTGGAAGAACTTCCCGAAGGGGATGTAGATGAGCGTGAAGACCACCGAGACCATGTGCAGGATCGCCAGGAACTCGTAGCCGCCGCCGTGCAGGAAGATCGAGGAGAAGGTGAGGAGCAGGCCGGTCACCGAGATCACGATGAGGCAGATCAGCGGGAGCAGGTCGTAGGCGAAGCGTTGTCCGGTGATGGCTCCGCGGTCCTTCATGCGGCGCCACAGGAAGTAGGAGGCGCCGGGGATGACGAGGACGGCGGCGACGTCCAGGCCGTGGAACATGAGCCAGCCGACGATGTTCAGGGAGTCGAAGCCGAGGACTTTGAAGCCCCAGATCCTCATCTCGTAGCCGGGGCCGGAGCCGGTGGCGGAGGTGAAGGTGAACCAGCCCCAGGTGAGGGGGAAGGTGATCGCGGCGGCGAGCAGGCAGCCCCAGAAGATGAGCTGGTGGGCGGCCCAGCGGGAGCGGGAGCGGGCGCCGAGGAACTTCTGGAAGCCGAGGTAGGTGGCGATCATCCTCGGCAGGGCGGTGGGTGCCTTCTTGAAGTTGGCGACCGAGAAGAAGCTGCCGAAGCCCTTCTTGAAGAGTCGGCGTGCGCCGGGGGCGGAGACCCAGACGGTGTACCGGTAGGCGACGCCGAAGGCGAGGAAGACGGTGGCGACGGCGTAGGGCAGCAGGGCCGAGTCGAAGTCGCGCAGCAGGCGGCTGCCGAGGACGATCGCGGCGATGAGCAGCAGGGAGACGACGACGCCGGCGAGGGTGGCCCGTGCGGTGACGTTCCGGGTGGGGGCCGGCGGTGGCGTCTCGGACGGCCCCGGCGTGGGGGGCGGGGCTTCGGCGAGGACTTCTGCGGGCTCGGACACAGCACCACGCTAGGCGGAAAGGTGCGGTTCGGCCCGTTATGTGGACCTTACGGTTACTCCGAACGGGGCAGGCGGTCGAGGTGGGCGTACGGGGCGGGACGTGCGGGTCATACGGCCGTCAGTCCGTGCGCCGCGAAGATCGCCTTGGCTTCGGTCAGCTGTGCGGCGCTGGGCGAGGGCGTGTCGCGGAGGGTGAAAGGCATGTCCAGCGCCTCCCACTTGCTCTCGCCGAGCTTGTGGAAGGGCAGTACGTCGACCCGCGAGACGTTGCCGAGGGTGCCGGCGAAGGCCGCGACGCCTTCGACGTTGTCGGGCGCGTCGGTCAGGCCCGGTACCAGGACGAAGCGCAGGTGCACCTCCTTGCCGAGGTCGGCGAGGCGGCGGGCGAAGTCCAGGGTGGGTTCCAGCGGGCGCCCCGTGACGTGGCGGTAGGTCTCGCGGTCCCAGGACTTGATGTCGAGGAGGACCAGGTCGACGTCGCGCAGGAGGGCGTCGGTGGCGCGGGCGCCGAGGAAGCCGGAGGTGTCGAGGGCGGTGTGCAGTCCGAGTTCGTTCTTCATGCGGTGCAGCAGTTCGCCGGCGAACACGGGCTGGAGCAGCGGTTCGCCGCCGGAGACGGTGGCGCCACCGCCGGATGCGGAGATGAACCGGGTGTACTTGCGGGCCTCCGCGATGACGGCGTCGGCCGAGGTGCGCTTGCCGTTGCGCATCCGCATGGTGTCGGGGTTGTGGCAGTACAGGCAGGTGAGGGGGCAGCCGGCGAGGAAGGTGACGAAGCGCGTGCCGGGGCCGTCGACTCCGGTGGAGAGGTCCCAGGAGTGCACCGAGCCTTCGCTGGGGCGCTGTGTCGCGGCGGCGGCCGGGGTCTGTCCGGCGCTGACGGGGACCGCCGCGGCGGGGCCGATGGGCAGGCTCGTACCGAAGAGGACGGTCATGGCGGATGCTCCGGTCGTCGTGGGCGGTCTGTCGGTCTGTCGGTCTGTCGGCCGTCGTACTGCCCGGGGGCGCGGGCCGGGGGCGGTCGGGTTGCGCGGCCCCGGGGCCCGGGGTGAGGCCCGGTCCCGGGCCGCGCGGTCCGGTGGTCCGCCGCCCCGCTCGCGGTGGCGGGCGGGTGGCGGGGGCGGCCGGCTCTAGAGCGAGCCGTGGAAGGTGCGGTTCAGCACGTCGAGCTGCTGGTCGCGGGTGAGGCGGACGAAGTTCACCGCGTAGCCGCTGACGCGGATGGTCAGCTGCGGGTAGTTCTCGGGGTGCTCCATGGCGTCCCTGAGGGTGTCGCGGTTCAGGACGTTGACGTTCATGTGGAAGCCGTCGACCGCCATGTAGCCGTCGAGGACGCCCGCCAGGTTCTTGATCCGCTCCTCGGGGGTGCGGCCGAGGGCGTCGGGGGTGACGGTGTTGGTCAGCGAGATGCCATCCTCGGCGTCCTCGTAGGGGAGCTTGGCGACGGACAGGGCCGAGGTGACGTAGCCGTGGGTGTCGCGGCCGTTCATCGGGTTGGCGCCCGGGGAGAAGGGCTCGCCGGCACGGCGGCCGTCGGGGGTGTTGCCGGTCTTCTTTCCGTAGACGACGTTCGAGGTGATGGTCAGCACGGACTGGGTGTGTTCGGCGCCCCGGTACGTCTCGTGCTTGCGGACCTTCTTCATGAACTCCTCGACGAGCCAGACGGCGATGTCGTCGACGCGGTCGTCGTTGTTGCCGAAGGCCGGGTAGTCGCCCTCGATGGTGTAGTCGGTGGCGAGGCCGGTCTCGTCGCGGACGGCGGTAACCTTCGCGTACTTGATCGCCGAGAGGGAGTCCGCGGCGACGGAGAGGCCGGCGATGCCGCAGGCCATGGTGCGGCGGACGTCGCGGTCGTGGAGGGCCATCTCGATGCGCTCGTAGGCGTACTTGTCGTGCATGTAGTGGATGACGTTGAGCGCGTGGACGTAGGTCGCGGCCAGCCATTCCATCTGGCGGTCGAACTTGGCCATGACCTCGTCGTAGTCGAGGACCTCGGCGGTGAGCGCGCCGGTCTCGGGGCCGACCTGCGCGCCGGACTTCTCGTCCCGGCCGCCGTTGATCGCGTACAGCAGGGTCTTGGCGACGTTGACGCGGGCGCCGAAGTACTGCATCTGCTTGCCGACGGGCATGGCGGAGACGCAGCAGGCGATGGCGGTGTCGTCGCCGAAGCGGGGGCGCATCAGCTCGTCGGACTCGTACTGCACCGAGGAGGTGTCGATGGAGACGCGGGCGCAGAACTCCTTGAAGCCCTGGGGCAGTCGCGGCGACCAGAAGACCGTCATGTTCGGCTCGGGGGCGGGGCCGAGGTTGTAGAGGGTCTGGAGGTAGCGGAAGGAGGTGCGGGTGACCAGCGGTCGGCCGTCCTCGCCCATGCCGGCGATCGACTCGGTGACCCAGGTGGGGTCGCCGGAGAACAGTTCGTCGTACTCGGGGGTGCGCAGGAAGCGGACGATGCGCAGCTTGATGATGAAGTCGTCGACGAGTTCCTGGGCCTGCTCCTCGGTGAGGACGCCGGCCTCGATGTCACGCTGAAGATATATGTCGACAAAGGTGGAGGTGCGGCCGAGGGACATGGCCGCGCCGTTCTGCTCCTTCACGGCGGCGAGGTAGGCGAAGTACAGCCACTGGATGGCCTCGCGGCCGGTGCGGGCGGGGGCGGAGATGTCGTGGCCGTACGAGGCGGCCATGGCCTTGAGTTCGGCGAGTGCCCGGATCTGTTCGGCGAGTTCCTCGCGCAGCCGGATCGTCTCCTCCAGGGGGCGGTTGCCCGCGGGAAGGGCGTTGAGCTCCTCCTTCTCCTCCTTCTTGAAGGCGATGAGGCGGTCGACGCCGTAGAGGGCGACGCGGCGGTAGTCGCCGATGATGCGTCCGCGGCCGTACGCGTCGGGGAGGCCGGTGACGATGCCGGCCTTGCGGGCGGCGCGGATCTCGGGGGTGTAGGCGTCGAAGACGCCGGCGTTGTGGGTCTTGCGGTATTCGGTGAAGACCTTCTCCAGTTCCCCGGAGACGGGGTAGCCGTAGGTCTCCAGGGCGCCGGCGACCATGCGCCAGCCGCCGTAGGGCATGATCGCGCGCTTGAGCGGGGCGTCGGTCTGGAGGCCGACGATCAGGTCCTTGTCGCGGTCGATGTAGCCGGGGGCGTGGGCGGTGATCGACGAGGGGACGTCGTGGGCGATGTCGTAGACGCCCTTCTCGCGCTCCTGCGGGAACTTGTCCGTGATCGCCTTCCACACGGCGGTGGTGCGCTCGGTGGGGCCGGCGAGGAAGGAGTCGTCCCCCTCGTAGGGCGCGTAGTTCTGCTGGATGAAGTCGCGGACGTCGATGGCGTCGCGCCACAGGCCGCCCTTGAAGCCCTCCCAGGCCTGGCCGTTCTTCGTGGATTCCGCAGGAGTGGCAGTCATCGCCGGCACCTTCCGAGTCGCCTCATTGCTTGTATCCATTGCACGCCCTTTGATCGATCATTTGGGGCCGCATTGGTCCTGAGGTGGAACCCGAAAGTCCTGCGGGTTCCGGCCACGGTGCGGCATTGACCCGTTTGACCTGCTGGTTCACGGAGGACCAAGGTCCATCGTGCGCTTGTGAATGTATTCACAAGAAATGGGGAGCGGGGCCGAAAATCAGACGATCCGAACCATGAAGAAGCCTGTGGATATCGCGACGACGGTCGTCACGAGCCCCGGCAACATGAAGGAGTGGTTCACGACGAACCGGCCCACCCGGGTGGTGCCGGACCGGTCGAAGTTGATGGCGGCGATGAAGGTCCCGTAGGTCGGCAGCAGGAAGTAGCCGTTGACGGCGGGCCACATGGCGATCAGGAGGGGTGCGGGTATGCCGAGCGCGAGCCCGAGGGGCATCAGGGCCTTGGTGGTGGTGGCCTGGCTGAACAACAGTGCGGAGAGGAGCAGCAGCATGACGGCGAAGAACCAGGGGTGTTCCCGGGCGATCCCTCCGAGGGCGCCGGTGATCCGGTGTTCGTTGGCGCCGATGAAGGAGAGCCCGAGCCAGGACAGGCCGAAGACTCCGATGACGGCGACGAGGCCGGAGCGGGCGACCTCGGTACCGGGTATCCGCTTGGCGTCGACGCGGCAGCACAGCAGGATCAGCGCGGCCACGGACATCATGAGGATCTCGATGGTCGCGGGCATGGACAGCGGGGCGTTGCCGACCGTGGGGCGGAGCCCGGGGAAGAGACCGCTGACGACGACGGCGACGGTCCCGCCGAGGAAGAGGTACGCCGACCGGCGCGCCCGTGGCCGCGGGCGCGGCCGCGAGCCGGCTTCGGCGGGGGCCGGGAGGTCGATGTCGCCGGTGGCGGCCCTGCGCAGGTACGCGGGGTCCTGGTCGATCTCCCTGCCGATCCGGGACTGGACGGTGGCGGCGACGAGGATGCCCAGGAGGGTCGCGGGGACGGCGACGGCCATGATGCGCGGCAGGTTCCAGCCGTCGCCGTCGAACAGCACGATCATGGCGGCCATGGCTGCGGACACGGGTGAGGCGGTGATACCGAAGGTGGCGGCGATCGAGGATGCGGCGATGGGGCGCTCGGGTCGGACGCCTCCCTCGCGGGCCACGTCGTGGATGACGGGCAGGAGGGGGTAGAAGACGTGGGCCGTGCCGGCCCCGAGGGTGAAGGCCCAGGAGACGAGGGGGGCAACGTAGACGACCCTGCGGGGGTTGCGTCGGATCGCGCGTTCGGCGACGCCCACGAGGTGGTCGATGCCGCCGGCCGCCTCCATCGCTGCGGCGGCCGTGATCACCGCGAGGATGATCAGCATCACGTCGACGATGCCGGAGGTGTCGGCCGGGGCGACCTTGAACACGGTCGCCAGGACGAGGACGCCCACGGCCCCCCACAGCCCCATGGCCACTCCCCCCTTGCGCGAGCCCATCGCGATGGCCGCGACCATCACGGCGAGTTGCAGGAACATGCCGAGCACGGCGTCGCCTTTCGCGGGAGGGGAGGCCCCGGGGCCGGCCGGAGCGGGGCGTCGGGGAGGTGTCGAGGCCTGGCCGGAAGCCGGGTGGGCCGGGCGTCGGGGCCGGGGCGGCACCTGGCCGGGGCCGGGTTGCGACCGGTCCGGGCCAGGGCGCAGCCGGGCCGAGGTGGGGGCGGAGCCAGGCCGAGCCCGGGCGGATCCGAGCCGGGGCCCGGCCGGGGCCGGACACGGCCTCGGCGGGGGTCCGCCGGGTGGAGCCGGCCAGTCGGGGCAGGCCGAGCCAGGGGCCAGGACGGGGCCCTGGGCCGGCAGGACGGGGCCCTGGGCCGGCAGGACGGGGCCCTGGGCCGGGAGGAGGCCCGAGCCGGAGGAGGCCGAGCCGGAGCAGGCCGAGCGGGAGGAGGTCCGAGCCGGAGGAGGCCGAGCGGGAGGAGGCCGAGCGGGGACGTCCGAGCCGGAGCAGGCCGAGCGGGGGCCTGAGTGGGAGGCGGTCCGGGCGGGGGCGCCCCTCCAGGGGCACCCCCGCGGTGGGGGCGGGCCCGCGGCCGGCCCCACCGCGGGCGGTGGGCGGTCGCGGCCCGGGGGGTCAGCTGGGGGCTTCGGCGTTCCTGCGGGCGTAGAACCACCAGGCCACGACCACGCAGCTGGCGTAGAAGGCCACGAAGCCCCACATGGCGCTGGTGACGGCGAAGTTGGCGAACATCGCCGGGATGAAGAAGAAGCCGTAGGCGGCGATGGCGGCGGTGAAGCCGGTGACGGCGCCGGACTCGATCTCCGCCTGCTTGAGGGCGGCGGCGTACTCGGGGGTGCCTTCGTCGAGGCCCTTGAGGTGCAGGCCCCGGAAGATGACCGGGATCTGGCGGAAGGTCGAACCGTTGCCGATGCCGGAGAAGAAGAAGGCCGCGAGGAAGCAGAGGAAGAAGCCGGGGAAGGAGCCGGCGTCGGAGCCGCCGGGAAGGAAGTTGATCACGCCGATGATGGAGGCGCCCATGCCCACGAAGGACAGGATCGTCACCCGCGCGCCGCCCAGCTTGTCGGCGATCCAGCCGCCGGCCCAGCGGGCCAGTGCGCCGAGGGCCGGGCCCATCCAGGCGTAGGTGGCGACGGAGTAGGCCGGGAAGGTGGTCTTGATCAGGAGCGGGAGGGCCGCGGCGAAGCCAATGAAGGAACCGAAGGTGCCGACGTAGAGCCAGGTCATCACCCAGTTGTGCTTGCGCTTGAAGATGACCTTCTGCTGGCTGAAGGGGGTGGAGGCGACCTTGAGGTCGTTCTGGCCGAACCAGGCGATCGCGGCGAGCACGATCAGGACGGGGACCCAGACGAAGGCGGCGTTCTGAAGGTAGATCTCCGAGCCGTCGGCCTTCTTCTGGCCGGCACCGATGGCCAGGACGGAAGCGGTGATCAGGATGGGGGTGAGGAGTTGTACGACGGATACGCCGAGGTTGCCGAGGCCGCCGTTGATGCCGGTGGCGTTGCCCTTCTCGGCCTTCGGGTAGAAGAAGCCGATGTTGGCCAGCGAGGAGGAGAAGTTGGCGCCGCCGATGCCGCAGAGCGCGGCGATGGCGACCATGGTGCCGTAGGAGGTGTCGGGGTTCTGCACGGCGAAGCCGAGCCACAGCAGCGGCACGATCAGCACCACGGTCGACAGCGCGGTGAAGCGGCGCTGGCCGATCCTCGGTCCGAGGAAGGTGTAGAAGATGCGGGCGGTGCCTCCGGTGATCCCGGGGACGGCCGTCAGCCAGAACAGCTGCGACTGCGAGAAGCCGAAGCCGACGTCCTTCAGGTTGGTCGCCGTGATGCTCCAGACCTGCCAGACCACGAAGGCCACCAGCAGGGCCGGTACCGCGATCCACAGGTTGCGGGTCGCGACCTTCTTCCCGGTGGTGCGCCAGAAGGCGGGATCCTCGGGCGTCCACTGCGTGATGGTGCGTCCCGGGCGGTACTGCGCCGGGTCGGCGAGTGTCCCCTTCGCCGGCGCCTGTTGCGTGGTGGAACTCATGGCGTGGTCCTGAACGTTGAGACGGGTCCTGACCTATCCAGAGTCCGCCGCCGCGGGTGGTCGGCGTCAGGGGCGAACGTCGCGTGGGCGACAGGACAAGGTCCCGCCGCCCACGGTGCCTTCGGCGCCCTGCGGGCGGGCCGATCAGCGGTCCGCCGGCTCCTGGGTCGGGCGCAGGTCGGTCGCGTCGACCACGGGGAGGGCCACCTCGGGGTCGTCGAGGCAGACTCCGGTGCGCAGGTCGAAGACCTGCTTGTGCATCGGGGAGGCGACGACGGGCACGCCGTCGCGCGATCCCATGATGCCGCCGGCCATGACGTCCGCGCCGGAGAAGGGGTCGCGGTCGCCGACGGCGTACACGGCGCCCTCGCGGGTCCTGAAGAGGGCGGCGCGGGTTCCGTCGGGCAGGACGGTGCTGCGGCCCCGGCCCGGTTCGAGGACCCCGGCGGCGGCGTCGAGGCCCGCCCCGGTCGCGCCGAAGTCGACGTCCGCGAGGTCGACGGGGCCGAAGCGTTCCAGGGCCGTCGGGTCCTCCAGGACGGCTTGCCATTCGTCCCGATAGGCGGCGACGTGCCGGTCCATCTGGGCTTCGAGTTCGGCGGCGATCCCGAGGGAGTCCTCGACCAGCACGGCCTTGAGGTGGTCCAGGCCGCCGTCAAGGCGTTCGATCCAGGCGGCGGTGCGCTCGAGGCGCTCGCCGGTGCGGATGTAGTACATGAGGAACCGGTCGACGAGCGCGAACAGTTCGGCGGTGTCGAGGTCTGCGGCCAGCAGGTCGGCGTGGCGGGGGCTGGCGCCGCCGTTGCCGGCGACGTAGAGGTTCCAGCCCTTCGCGGTGGCGATGACGCCGACGTCCTTGCCTCGGGCCTCGGCGCACTCGCGCAGGCAGCCGGAGACGCCGCCCTTGAACTTGTGGGGGGTGCGCAGGCCCCGGTAGCGCAGTTCGAGGTCGACGGCGAGCCTGATGGAGTCGCCCTGGCCGAAGCGGCAGAAGCGGGCGCCGACGCAGGACTTCACGGCGCGCAGGGACTTGCCGTAGGCCTGTCCGGACTCGAATCCGGCCGCGCCCAGGCGCCGCCAGATGTCGGGGAGCTGTTCCCTGCGCACCCCGAAGAGTCCGATCCGCTGCGCGCCTGTGATCTTGGTGTAGAGGTCGTGGTCGCGGGCGATCTCGCCGAGGGCGATGACCTGCTCGGCGGTGATCTCGCCGCCGGCGACGCGCGGGATGACGGAGTAGCTGCCGTCCTTTTGCAGGTTGGCGAGGAAGAGGTCGTTGGAGTCCTGGAGGGTGGCCTGTTCGCCGTCGAGGACGTGGCCGAGTCCGAGGTCGGGGGCGAGGGTGGCCAGGATGTTGGCGACGACGGGCTTGCAGACGGCGCAGCCGTCGCCGCCCCGCCCGTGGGCCTCCAGCAGCTCGCCGAAGCCGCGGATGCGTTCGGTGCGGATCTTCTCGTAGATCTCGGAGCGGGTCAGGGCGAAGTGTTCGCACAGGCCGCGCGGCCTGTGGACGCCGGCGGCGGCGAGTTCGGTGTCGAGGACGTCCTGGAGGGTGCCGAGGCAGCCTCCGCAGCCGGTGCCGGCCTTGGTGCACTTCTTGATCCCGGCGATGTCGGTGAGGGACCGGGCGGTGACGGCCTCGCGCACCTGTCCCTTGGTGACGTTGTGGCAGGAGCACACGACGGCGTCGTCGGGGAGGGCGTCCGCGCCGGGCGGGGGCGTGCCTTCGCCGGTGGGCAGGATGAACGCCTCGGGGGGTGCGGGCAGGGGCCTGCCGGCGTGCGGTTGGAGGGAGCCGTAGGCCTGGGCGTCGCCTACGAGGATCCCGCCGAGCAGGGCGCCGTCGGGGCCCAGCAGGAGCTTCTTGTAGACGCCCTCGCGGGTGTCGGAGAAGACGACGGAGACGGCCCCGTCGCGGCCCTCGGGGGCGAAGGGGTCGCCGAAGGAGGCGACGTCGGCGCCCATGAGCTTCAGCTTCGTGGAGGTGTCGGCGCCGGTGAAGGTCAGCTCGCCGGCGCCGGCGAGGGCGTCGGCGACGGTCTCCGCCATCCGGTAGCCGGGCGAGACGAGCCCGTACACCTTGCCGTCGACGCTCTGGGCACACTCGCCGACGGCGTAGACGTACGGGTCGCTGGTGCGGCAGTGCGCGTCGACGACGACGCCGCCGCGGTCGCCGACGGCCAGCCCGCACTCGCGGGCGAGGCGGTCGCGGGGGCGGACGCCGGCGGAGAAGACCACGACGTCGGAGCTGATCTCCTCGCCGTTGGTCAGGCGCAGCGTCCGGGCCCGGCCGTCGGTGTGCGTGCCGACGGCGGCGGCGCCGACGCCGGTGTGGACGGCGACGCCCATGGATTCGATGGTGGCGCGCAGTGCGGCGGCGCCCCCGTCGTCGACCTGGAGCGGCATCAGTCGGGGTGCGAACTCGACGACGTGGGTGGTCAGTCCGAGGGTGCGCAGGGCTCCGGCGGCTTCGAGGCCGAGGAGTCCGCCGCCGATGACGACGCCGCTGTGGACGTGGTCGGCCGCGGCGTAGGTGGTGAGGGCCTCCACGTCGTCGAGGGTGCGGTAGGTGAAGCAGCCGTCGGCGTCGGCGCCGTCGATGGGCGGTACGAAGGGGTAGGAGCCGGTGGCGAGGACGAGGGCGTCGTAGCGCAGGACGGCCCCGGTGCGGCTGGTGACGGTGCGGGTGGCGGTGTCGATGGCGGTCGCCGGGTCCGCGAGGCGCAGGTCGATGCCGTGGCGTGCGAGGAATCCGGGTTCCACGAGGCCGAGTTCGCTGTCGCCGGCGCCGGTGAAGGCGGCGGAGAGGTGCACCCGGTCGTAGGCGGGGCGGTCCTCCTCGGCGAGGACGACGACGTGCCAGCCGGGGCCGTCGGGGTGGTCGGGGGTGGTGAGCGCGTCGCGTTCGGCGAGTGCCTCCAGCAGGCGGTGTCCCACCATGCCGTGGCCGATGACAACCAGCGTCTGCGCCATGGGTCTCACTCCGTCGTACGTGCGTGCGGGCGTTGTGGCCCTATCGACGGTAGGCGCGCGGGGTGGGCGCGGGGGTCCGTGAAAGGCCCTGTGGCGGGGGCCCGCGGACCTGTTCGGGAAGGGGTCGGGCGGCCCGCCCGGAGGGGGACCTGCGGCCTGCGGCGCGGGTCCTTGGCCGGGGGCCGCGGGGGCTCGCCGCGCCCTAGCGTGGAGGGGTCGGCCCCGGGTTCCCTCGGGCCGCCGCCGGCCCGGCCCCTCCGGGTCGGTGTGTCGCGGGCGGCGTCGCGGGGGCGTCCGCCGAGGGCCCGGTCGCCGGAGGCACCCCATGCTCGTACTCGCCGTGCACGGCAGCGCGGTCCCGGCCGCCGCCGCGGCCATCGCCCGACTCTGCGCCCTCATCGAGGCGCGCGGCGGGGTCCGCCCGCTGGTGGGGCACCTGGACGTGCAGCGGCCGTCGCTCGCCGAGGTCGTCCGGGAGCACCCGGACGCGGTGGTGGTGCCGCTGCTGCTCGGCGACGGCTACCACCGTCGGGTGGACGTCCCGCGGGTGCTGGAGGGGACGGGCTGCGTGCTGACGGAGGGCCTCGGCGGTGAGCGGGAGGTGGCGCTCGCCCTCTACGAACGCCTGCGGGAGGCCGAGCGTCGGCGGGGCGGCCTGGAGCGGGCCGACGCGGTGGTCGTGGCCGGCGCGGGTTCGTCCCGCCCCGGCGGCGACGCCGGTACGCGGGACTGTACGGAGCGGCTGTCCGCGCTGCTCGCGTACGACCGCGCCCCGGGGCGCCCGCCGTCCGCGCCGACCCGCCCGACCGCCCCGCGCCGCCCGAGCGGCCCTCCCTCCCCGACCACCCCGCCCGACCCCGCGATCCCGCCGGGGTTCGCGATCCCGTCCGAGCCGGGATTCCTGCCGGGCCCGCCTGACACACCGGAGCTGCCGGGGCTGCCGGGGCTGCCGGGGCTGCCGGGTATGGCAGACCTGGGCGGCCCGGGAGCCCCGGCGGGCCCGCCGGGCCCGCCGGGCCCGGCGGGCCCGACCGGTCCGGATCCGGCCTGCCCGCAGGGCTCGGGTCCGGCCGTCCCGCCCGGCCCCGCTCCGGCCGGCACAGCAGGCTCCGGCCCGGCCGGCACAGCGGGCTCGGGTCCGGCGGGGGTGTCCGGCCGGTGCTTCCCGCGCGGGGCGGACGCGGGCGCGGGCGCGGGCGCGCCGAACGGTCCCATCGCGCCCATCGCCCCCGCCGCTCCCATCGCGCACGTCCCCCACGGGGCTCCCATGACTCCCGTCATGTCCGGCGCTCCCGGCACTCCCGTCATGCCCGGCGCTCCCGCCACACCCATCGCTGCGGTCACCCCCGGCGCGCCCACCGCCCGCGTCGTTCCCGTGGTGGCCGCGTACCTGACCTCGGCCGGGCCGACCGTGCCCGAGGCGGTGGCCGCGTTGCGCGCGGCGGGCCACGAGCGGATCGCGGTGGCGGCGCACCTGCTGGCCCCGGGCCGGTTCACGCGCGCCCTGGCCGGGGCCGGTGCGTGGGTGGTCTCCGATCCGCTGGCCGACCATCCGCGGATCGCGCGCCTGGTGCTGGAGCGGTACGCGTCCGCCATGGCCCGTCGTCGAACTCCCGTCGTCGCCCGGAGGGCGGCCCCGCGGCGTCCGGTGCGTGCTCTCGGCGTGCCGGAGGGAAGCCCGCGTGCTGGTGGGACGTATGCGGGCCTGCGCCCGGTGCGGCGAGAGCGCGTGCCGGGCGCCGCGGGGCCGACGGGAGATTGACGACAGGCTCCGGGGGGAGCCTCCGCCCGGGGTACGCGGGCGCTTCGAGCCGCGCGCCTCGCCTCGTAGCCTCGTGGGCACTGCTGTGCTGGGCGGTATGACGTACGTACCGATGACCGCCCGCAGTCGCGACGAGGACCACCGGGCGGCGACCCCGCTGGAGCTGTTCTTCGACCTCTGTTTCGTCGTCGCGATCGCGCAGGCCGGTCAGCGCCTCGTGCACGCGCTGGCGGAGGGGCATCCCGGGACCGGGGTGATCGGCTACGCGTTCGTGTTCTTCGGGGTGTGGTGGGCGTGGATGAACTTCACGTGGTTCGCGTCCGCCTACGACTGTGACGACGTGCCGTACCGGATCGCGACGCTCGTCCAGATCGCCGGTGTGCTGGTCTACGCGGCGGGCGTGAGTCGCGCGTTCGACGAGAACGACTGGACGGTGGCCGTCATCGGCTACCTGATCATGCGCGTGGCGTTGACCGCGCAGTGGTTGCGGGCCGCGGCCGGCGAGAGCGGCGGGGCCCGCACGGCGGCGCTGTACTACGCGGCGGGTCTGGTGATCTGCCAGGCGGGCTGGGTGGCGCTGCTGTTCGCGCCGAACGACCTCAAGCGGTGGTTGTTCCTGGTGCTGGTCTGTGCGGAACTGATGGTTCCGGTGTTGGCGGAGCGGCACCACCAGACGCCGTGGCACGCCCACCACATCGTGGAGCGGTACGGCCTGTTCACGATCATCGTGCTCGGCGAGACGATCGCGGCGAGCACGGTGGCGGTGAAGTCGGCGCTGGACGAGCACGAGGCCCTCGGCGAGCTGCTGCCGATCGCCGCCGGCGGGCTCCTGATCGTCTTCGCCGCGTGGTGGATCTACTTCGCGGTGCCGATGCACGAGCGGCTGACCAGCAACCGGGAAGCGATCCCGTGGGGCTACGGCCACCTGTTGATCTTCGCGTCCGGTGCGGCGATCGGAGCAGGCATCGAGGTCGCGGTCGAGCACGCGGTGGGCAAGGCGCACATCTCGCAGGTCGCCGCGAACGCCGCCGTCACCGTCCCCTCGGCGGTGTTCCTGCTGATGGTGTGGCTGCTGCACTCGCGGCACTTCAAGCGCGGGGCGGCCCAGCAACTGGTGCTGCCGGTCACCGCGCTCGCGCTGCTGGCCTGCACGTGGGCGGGCCCGTACGCGGTCCTGTACGCGGGTCTGGTCGCGACGGCCTCCGTCATCGTGGGCATGACCCTCGCGGTACGCGGCCGGCCGGCGGGCGGCCCCCTCACCGGCCACTGAGGCCACCGGAACCACCGCAACCACCGGGACCACCGAAGCCGCGCGGACCGTCACCGCGCCGGCCGTCACCCCGGCGCCGCCCCCACCGTTCTCCAGCACGGGACGCCACGCACCACGCATCACGCACCACGAACCCACGGCCTCCCGGTCGACCCCCGCCGGCGCGCGCGGCCGGCGCGAGGGCGGCGGCGTTCCGGCGGCGGGCGAAGGCCGGCGGCGAGCGACAGAAGGAAGAAGCGACGCCCATGACACTCCCGGCCCAGCGACACCTGCCCGACCCCGGCGCCGACCCCGGTCCCGACGCCGCGTCCGGCCCCGGCCGGGAACTGGCCGAGCCGGGCTTCTGGCAGCGGCCCCCCGCCGACCGGCTGGCGGCCTTCGCCCGCCTGCGCGCCCTGGACTCCCCGGTGTTCGTCCCCGAGGGCGCCGGCCACTGGGCCCTCGTACGGCACGCGGACGTGCAGGAGGCGAGCCGGCTGCCGAAGGTGTTCGCGAGCGCCCCCGGCGTCACCACGCCCGAGCCCGCCCGCTGGGTGCGGGCCCTGTTCGGGGACTCGATGGTGAACCTGGACGGCCCCGACCACGCCCGGCTGCGGAAGATCGTGCAGCGGGCGTTCACGCCCCGGCTGCTGGCGGCGGCCGAGGCGGACGTCCACGCGGTCGCGGCCCGGATCGTGGACGACGTACTGGCGGACCGCCCCGACGAGTTCGTCTCGGCGGTGGCCTCCCGGCTGCCGCTGGAGGTCATCTGCAACATGATGGGGATCCCGCAGCGCCACCGGGCGGAGATCGCCGCCCGGGTCGACCACGCCTCGGAGAACATCGGCGTCGAGCGGGGCCTGGCGTCCCGGTTGCGGATGCCGGGGCGCGGGCTGCGGGCGCTGGCCCGCATGCAGCGGATGGTCGCGGGGATCGGGCGGGAACGGCGCCGGAACCCCACCGACGACCTGATCTCGGCGCTGGTCCGCGCGGACGTCGACGGGCAGGCGCTCGGCGCCCGGCAACTCGGGGCCTTCTTCAGCCTGTTGATGGTGGCCGGCGTCGAGACCACCCGGAACGCGATCACCCACGGGCTGACCCTGCTGACGGACTTCCCCGACCAACGGGACCTGCTGCTGTCGGACTTCGAGAAGTACGCCGACGGCGCCGTCGACGAGATGATCCGGCACTCGACGCCGATCATCCAGTTCCGCCGGACGGTGATCGCCGAACACACCCTGGGCGGCAGGCTGTTCCTGCCCGGCGAGAAGGTGGTGCTGTACTACGCCTCCGCCAACCGCGACGAGGCGGTCTTCCCCGACCCGGACGCCTTCGACATCACCCGCTCCCCCAACCCCCACCTGGGGTTCGGCGGGGGCGGGCCGCACTTCTGCCTGGGGGCGCACCTGGCCCGGGTGGAGATGAAGGCGCTGTTCCGGGAACTGCTGACGCGGCCCGTGGGGCTGCGCGCGGTGGGGCTGCCGGATCTGGCGGGGTCCAACTTCGACAACCGCGTCCGTTCGCTGCGGTTCGCCTTCGAACAGCCCACCGCCTGACTCCGCCGCCCGGCCCCCGCGTCCGCCCCGGCCGCCGGAACCGGCGAGGCGGCCGAACGACGGAACCGGCCGCCGGGCAGGCTGGGGGCCCGGCGGCCGGAGTGCGTGCGCGGGCGCCGGGGGGGGGCGCCGTACGGCCGCTACTTCTGCAGGCTCTGCACCGTGACGAGGCAGTGGGCGCAGTCGTTCAGCACCGCCTCGTCGCCGGCGAACTCCCGCAGGGCCTCCTCCGTGACGGGCCGGCCGGGCACGGCCTCGGGCCAGGAGCGCGTGGAGAACAGGAAGTACGCGCGGCCGCTCTCGCGGGCCGCCTCCACCCACTCGTCCGGCGCGGTGCAGGTGACGTTCAGGCCGGGGAGGGTCAGGGCGATCTGGTTGTCGGCGAGGACGACCTTGACCTGGAACTTGTGCGGGTTGGCGGTGCCGTCCTCGACGACGTCGCCGATGCGCAGGCCCATGTCCGCCAGCAGGCCGCGCGCGGCCCCTTCCGAGCCCTGCGGGCCCTGCGGGCCGTCGCCGAGCGGGTAGGCGAGGAGGTAGGGCATGTCGTGGCCCTCGGAGGGGTCTCCGATCCAGGCGAGCACGGAAAGGGTG
Organism: Streptomyces sp. NPDC103540; assembly: GCF_055584445.1. NCBI lineage: Bacteria > Bacillati > Actinomycetota > Actinomycetes > Kitasatosporales > Streptomycetaceae > Streptomyces > Streptomyces sp. NPDC103540. Next base: position 130,071 of record NZ_JBVJMA010000011.1, on the reverse strand, counting down.
CCGAGCTGGGAACGGTCGGTCTCGGCTTGCGTTGAAGTCATGCGCCGCACCTTAGTGGCCGCGGCCCCGACCCTTTCACGGCCTTTCACCCGGGCGGGCTAGACCGCCCAGAATCCACCTCCGGAATTCGCCTGCATGTTCGCGTCCACGTACTGGAGGCGCGCAATGCGCACGTTTTCCGGGATTTCGAACACGACCCAGCCTTCGGCCCGTTCACCGACCTCCAGGGAATCGAAGACGAGCGGTTTGCCGGTGGTGAGTTCCCCGGTGCGCACGGCGGGGTGGCGCTTGCCGGCGGTGTCGTACGCCCACATGCGCCCGAGCGCCCCGTACGAGGCCCCGCCGACGTTGACGAACGACATCGAGGCGGCCACCCAGCGCCTGCCGGCGGGCGGGACGAAGTTCTTCTCGACACTGACGGCCGGGTCCACGAACGCGGCCAGCACCACCTGGAGGTGGCGGCCCACCTGCCGCCCCCGCACCCGTACGGAGTCACCCACATGGGCATCCTTCGCGCCGGGGCGCGCCGCCGCGCCGTCGGGGGCGGCCGGGTCCGCCTCCGCGCCCGGGGCCGCGTCGTCGACCGGGACGGCGGGCACGGCGGCGGGGGCCACCGCCGCCCCCTCGGAGGAGCCGGAGCAGGCCGTGGCGCCGAACAGCAGGGCGGGGAGCAGGAGGGGCAGGACGGCGGCGGAGGCGAAAGCGGAAACGGACTGACGCATACGGGAACCCCTTCGGGGATCTTCGGCGCGGGGATTATTCCGGCCAGTCTCACGCGCCCGAGCGGGGAATTGCACACACCGACACGAGCACGCGCGGCCACTTGCCGCGCAACTGCCCCCACAATGCCTTGCGACGGGTTCCGCCGACGAAATCCGTCACCCCCACCCGAGCGGGCAGATACCGCGTCAACCTGGAGGAACCATGGCCGTTTCCGTATCCCGACTGACCCTTGCGGCGCTTTCCGCGGTGGTCGCCGCGACCGCCTTCAGCACACCGGCGGGGGCGGCCGCGTACGGAAATGGGATTTCCGTACGGGAAGAGGCGCACCTGAACCCGGACAACACCGTCACCCTTTCCGGGACCTACCGGTGCGCACCGACGTCACCCGTGGGGACGGTTCAGATCTCGGCGACGCTGATCCAGGAGGGGACCCGCCTCACCTTCGGCGGCGACCAGGCCCCGAACTGTGACGGCGAGGAGCACGAGTGGACGGCTTCGGGGACCCTGCGCATGACGCCGGGCGTGCACCCGGGGGCGGCCCGCGCGGAAACGCGTCTTCAGCGGGTCGGCGCTTCGGGCACCGGGCTCATCCCGCGCGCGGTGCACGCCTCGAACCTCGCGGAGGACGGCCGGGAGGTCACCCTGAGCCACTCGCTCCGCTAGTCCGGCAGCCCCGCGCGCACCGCAGCCCCACGGGCCCCGTGAGCACCACAGGTCCGCGCGCACCGCAGGCCCGCGCACACCACAGGTCCCGCAGGCACCGCGGGCCCCGCACGTCCCGCAGTCCGGTAGCCGCCGCTACCGGCACTCGGGCGCGACGCCCGTCATGGACATGAACGCCACCGTCTGGCACCCGGGGTCCGCGTGCGGCCGGCCCGTCGTCCAGTCCACGACCTTCGGCACCCCGGCCACCAGCAGCAGGGCCGCCAGCAGGCCGGTGATCGCGCCCCGGCTCAGGCGGCGCACCGCACGTCCCGACAGATCCTTTCCATGGCCGCATCATCGCCCCGTGCCCGCCCGCCCACAACCGGGAGTGAGGCCCCGCTCACCCTCGGGAGCCGACCGGGCGCGCTCATCGGGAACCGAGCGGGCCGCGCGGACCGCCCGCCGCCCCCGTCGCACCGGTCGCACCCGCCGCCCCCGCCGCACCGGTCGCACCCGCCGCACCCGCCGCGTCGAACTCGCACCACACGGCCTTGCCGTCGCCCCGGGACTCCACGCCCCAGTGCGTGGCCAGGGCGTCCACGAGCAGCAGCCCGCGCCCGGTGGTGGCCGCCTCGCCGGGGCTGCGCCTGCGCGGCCACACGCTGGAGCGGTCCTTGACCCACAGCCGGATCCGCCGCACCGGCTCGGGCAGCACCTCCATGGTCAGCACCGCTCCGCCGTCGGTGTGCAGCAGGGCGTTGACCAGCAGTTCCCCCGCCGCCAGTTCCACGTCGTCGGCCAGTTCGGGCATGCCCCAGTCGCGCAGGGCCTGGCGCAGCGCGTAGCGGGCCTCCGAGAGGCCTTCCGGGTCGGCCTGGTGGACGTACTGGTGGATGCGAGGGGCCCGGTGGGTGCCCGGGTCGGGGGCGCGGCGCAAGACGAGCAGGGCGACGTCGTCACCGGAACCCCAGCGCTCCCAGAGCCGGTCGGAGAGGTGGTCGGCGAGGGCGCCGGCCTCCTGGGGGCCGCTGCGCACCGCGTGGGCGAGGGCGTCCATGCCGCTGGTGATGATGGTGCCGGGTTCCTCGACGAGCCCGTCGGTGCACAGCACGAGGGTCTCCCCGGGGACCAGGTCGAGGCGGGTCTCGGGGAAGTCCTCCTGCTCGAACATCGAGGCCAGTCCGAGCGGCAGGCCGCCGCGCACGTTGGGCCAGCCGGTACGGCCGTCCGTGTGCCGGATCAGCGGGCCGAGGTGGCCCGCGCGGACCGCCCGTACGCCGCCGGTCTCCAGGTCGACCTGGGCGTACATGCAGGTGGCGAACCGTTCGGTGTCGAGTTCGGCGAGGAAGCGGGAGGCGCGGGCCAGGACGGTGGAGGGCGGGTGGCCCTCGCCGGCGTAGGCGCGCAGGGCGATGCGGAGCTGGCCCATGATGGCCGCGGCGTGGGTGTCGTGGCCCTGTACGTCGCCCACCACGATCCCGACGCGGTCGCGGGGCAGGGCGATGACGTCGTACCAGTCGCCGCCGACCTCGCGTCCGCTCCAGGCGGAGTGGTAGCGGACGGCGATCTCGCCGCCGCTGATGTCGGGGATGCGGCGCGGCAGCATGGCGGCCTGGAGGCCGGTCGCGAACTCGCGTTCCTGGTCGAAGAGGAGGGCCCGTTGGAGGGACTGGGCGACGATGCCGGCGAGGCCGAGGCAGAGGTTGCGTTCCTCGGGGCTGAAGTCGGTGCGCCGCCGGTAGAAGAGCACGAGGCCGCCGATGGCCTTGGCCTGGGCGATGAGCGGCAGGTAGGCGGCGGCGTCGAAGCGGATGCGGTTGAGGTAGTCGGCGAGCAGCGGGAACTCGCCGGCGAGCTCGGTGAGGGAGGTGGCGAAACGTGCCTTCCTGGTGATCACCGCCTGCGACAGCGGCAGGGATCCGTCCAGGCGGGTGAAGCGGCGTTCGCTGAGGATCTCCAGGGATTCGCCGCTCAGGGCGATGATCTTGATGGCGCCGTTCTCGACGAGGCCCAGGGCCAGTCCGTCGGCGCCGAGGCGTTCGAGCGCTCCCGCGCCGGTCAGGGCGGCCGTCACGTCGTCCACGGTCACCGCCCGCGACAGGGCCTCGGTGGTGCGCTGCACGATGGTGGCCTGCTGGGCGCGGGCGGACTCCAGTTTGCGCAGGACGGTGGCGTGGGCGAGTTCGGCGGTCGCGTCGCGCACGATGCCGACGATCCGGCGCGCTCGCCCGTCGGGATCGCGCAGCACCCGGCCCTGGGTGTGGGTCCACTGGTCGACGCCGTCGCGCCGGCGCACCGTGAAGTACGAGCCGTACGTGTTCCCGCCGCCGTCGAGGACCCCGAGCACGGTGTCGGCCAGGCGGGCCGCGTCGTCGGCCGGGATCCGCAGGCCGAGGCCCTCCGGGGTCCGGTCGAACTCCGCCGGCTCCAGGTCGAAGACGGCCATCCCCGCCTCGTCCAGGTTCAGGGTCCCGCCGACCAGGTCCCACTCGAAGCTGCCCATGCCGTTGAGGGCGAGCCGCTCCCCGGGCCCGGTCAGCGGCCCGGCCCCGGCGTCCGCGGCCTCCGGCGCGGGGGCGGGCACGGGGGCCCCGGCGGCCGGATCCGGGGACACGGAGGCCTCCGCCGCACCCGCCGCCGCGCCCGCCGCCTCCGCCGCGGCTTCCCCGCCCGCCCGCGCTCCACCCGCCGGCGGCGCGTCGCGCCCCGGTCGGCCCTGCTCCGGCCGCTCGCGCTCCGGCCCGTCGTGCTCCGCCGCTGCCACGAGTCACACCACCTAACGGCCGGGCCAGCACGGCTGGGAGATCAGCCGCTCCCACTCCTCGTCAGGATGCCCCGGAAGGGTGCGTCCGGCCTCCCGCCAGCGCTTGACGAGGGACAGGTAGATCGCGGCCTGATCGCCGGAGCCGAAGGCCGCGAACGGCCCCGGCCCGGGCGGCGTCGGCGCCGCCGGTCGCGCCGGGGACTGCTCCGCGCGGCTGGCGGGGATGCGCACCCAGCCACGGCCGCCCTGTGCTCGCTCCGCGCCCATCGCGGACCCCTCTCACGGTGGATGTCAGCGTAGAAACGTCGTCTTCGGATTCGGTTGCCCGGCGGCGTCCCGGTCCTGCCGGGCGCCGGCGGTGGAGCCCGGCAGCGGACCCCGGGCGCCGAGGCGCCCCCGGACTCCTTTCACCAGTCTCCCCGCCGTGAACCCCGCACCGTGCACGAATCGCATGGAAGGGCCGAATGAGGGAGCCGTGAGCAGCCCCGCGAAGAAGAGTCCCGGCCACGACGACTCGAAGCCGGGCCCCAGCTCCGGCGTCCCCCCGTCCCCCACGGTGACCAGCGCGGCCCGCAGTCCGGCGTCGAGCAGCGCCAGCCGGCGCAGGTCCGGGGCGAAACCGGTGGCGGCGATGACGTGCCCGGTGTCCAGGACGAGGGACTCCCCCGAGGCGGTGGTCAGCCCGAGGCGGATCCGGCCGCCCTCGGTCGCCACCGCCCGCCGCAGCCGGTGGCCCAGCAGCGCCGGCACCCGCCCCTCGAAGCGTTCCCGCAGCCACCACGCCCCGGCGGGCCCCAGGGCCGTCGCGGCGATCCGTTCCCGCCGCGCCGCGGACAGGTGCCGTACCGCCCACGGCAGCTCCGCCCACACCCAGCTGCGCCACCCGGTGCCCAGCCCGCTGTGGGGTTCGCGCAGGGCCCGCAGCGGCGGCCGGCTCAGGGGTTGCGGGACGGTGTTCCAGTTCAGGCGCGCTCTGCGGGCCACCAGGGACGGGCGGGCCCCCGCCTCCGCGAGCAGGGTGGCGGTCTCCAGGGCGGCCTGGCCGGCTCCGAGGACGGCGACGTCCTGACCGGAGAACCGGGTCAGGTCCCGGTGGCCGCTGCTGTGCGACCAGTGGCCGGGAGGCAGCTCCCGCAGTGCCTCGGGGCTGTGCGTGAACGGCATCACGCCGACGGCGAGCGCGACCGTCCGGGTGACGAGCGGCGGGCCTTCGGCGGTGCGGACCAGGAACCCCTCGCCCTGAGGGGCGACCTCGGTGACGGTCACCTCCTCGACCTCGGGGGTGGCGCGGGCGGCGAACCAGAGCCCGTACTCGCTGAAGGTGCCGATCGGCAGGGGCCTGCCGTGCACGGCCGGCCGTCCCCGGGCGGCGCAGAACTCCTCCAGGGTGTGCCGGCCGCCGGGCGCCGACAGGTTCGAGGCCCAGGGCTCGGACTTCAGGTACATGCCCTCGGGCATGTGGTCGCGCCAGGAGGCCATGGGGCGCCCCAGCAGCCGTACGCCGATCCCGGCCGCGGCCGCGTGCGCGGCGATCGACAGGCCGTACGGGCCCGCGCCGATCACCACGAGATCGTCCATGCGCGTCACGGGTCTTCCTCCAGCTCGTCGCGGTCCATCGGGGGTCGGGGGGCGCTCACCGGCTGACCAGCTCGTCCGGTTCGGCCGGGCGGGTCGCCCCCGAGGACCGGCCCGGCGCCGGCCGGTCCGGGCCCGACGCCCGATCGGACGCGGACACGGTCGCGCTCGCGGTCGCGCTCGCCGTCGCAGGGCCGCCGCCCACCGCCTCGTCGCCGCCGCGTTGGCGCGGGGTGCGTACCGCCCGCGCCGTACGCCGACCCTGCGCGGGCACGTCCCGCAGGGCGCGCGCGCCCTTGCCCAGGCCCCGCCCGAGGAAGGCGCCGAGCATCGCGAGGAACGGCGCGAGGTCGTCGGCGGCGAACCAGGCCGCCTCCGTACGTCCCCGCCGCACCGGGTCGGGCGTCCGCGCCGGCCCGGCCTTCCCGGGGGTCGCGCCGGCCGGCCGTACGCCGCCCCGCGGCGGCCCGTCCGGCCCCGGGCCGGGGCGTCGCCCGGCCGGCACCACGGGGACCCGCGCCGCGCCCCCACCCGAAGCGGCCGCCCCACCCGAAGCGGCCGCCCCGCCCGCCGCGTCCGACCCGCCCGGCGCGTCCGTCCGGGGCGCCGGGGCCTGCCGGCGCGGCAGCGAGCGTCCGCGTACGGCGGCGAGCAGGGCGTAGTTCTCGGCGACGAAGACCCGACCGGGGCCTCCGGTCGGCTCCGGGACCCGTTGCCCCGTCAGATCGAGGTACATGGCCTGGACGACGTCCAGGCCGGAGTCGTCGGTGAACAGTCTGAACTGGGCTCCCGGGCGGGGGTTGAAGTCCACGAGCCGGAAGGTGCCGCGTTCGTCGCGGCGGAAGTCGAGGTCCAGGATCCCCTGGTAGCCGAGCCGTTCGGCGAGCCGCAGTCCCGCTTCCTCCACCGCCGGGTCGGGCAGCCAGCGGCCCACCGCGGTCAGCCCCGTCCGCACGGGCCAGGACAGTTCCTTGCGGCCGGACCCGGTGAGCAGGGGGCGCCCGCCCCGGGCGAAGGCTCCGTGGAAGAAACGGTCGGTGTCCCCTCCGGCGGGCAGGAAGCGTTGGAGCAGCAGGCGGCTGCCGGCCTCGGCGGAGCGTTCGTACAGGCCGCGCGCCTCGCCGGCGCTGTGGACGAGGGTGGTGCTGCGCAGTCCGGCGCCGGCGGGCAGCAGCCAGGGCCGGCTCCACTTGGCGACCACCGGGAGTCCCAGCCGCCAGGCGGCCTCGGCCGCCTCGGCGCCGCTCGCGGGGATCACCGTCTCGGGGTGGGGGACGCCCCAGCGGGCGCACAGGCGGGACAGTTCGGCCTTGTCGGCCACCCGGGCGGGCAGGTTGTCGGGCTGATGGGGGATCCGGAAACGGTCCGTCAGCCCCGCCCCGACGCGGGACACGGCGATGGCGCTCAGATCGTCCATGGCGACGAGGACGGCGGGCCGGCCGATCCGTTCGGAGACCCGGGTCAGGCACTCCAGCAGGGCCTGCGGGGCCTCGGGGTCGAGTCCTCCGTCGGGCCCGGTGTGCACGGCGCGCAGATAGCGCGAACGTCCCACGGGACCTCCCCCGGCTTCGACGACGGCATGGACCTCCACTCCCCTGCGCCCCAGGGATCTGACGGCGCCGAGGGTTCCGTGGTGGAACGGATTGCGATCGAGTCTGAGCAGGACAGCGGGCACATGGCCGTCGAACGCGTGCATGGGAACGGTGTCTTTCACCTAGTCGGACCAAGCGGGATGGATGGGCACCTGCTAATGGCCTACGCAGCGGCCGGCGAACAGGCCATTAGTCGGATCTGATGCCTAACGTCTGTGGCAAGCACACCGGTTCAGGAACGTTCGGGAGACGCCATGCCCAGACCACACCGCCGACTGGCGAGCACCTGCGTCGGTACGGTCACGGCCGGAATCCTGGCGACCGGCGCCGCCCTCGCGGCTCCGGAGGAGGAGGCGTCGAAGGGCTCCGACATCGCGATGGGGGCCTTCCTCGACTCCGGGACGGCGGGAGTCGCCCGGATCCCGAACCTGTCGGGCTGGCTGGGCGGCCGGGAGATCCGGGTGGGGCACACGTATCTGCCCGGTGACGTGTGGCCCGCCATCGAGGGCAACGTGAACTTCCTGTCGTCCTGGGCGGCCTGGCGACAGGCCGAGGACGACAGGATGTTCGTCCTCAACGTGCCCATGCAGGCCCGCAACGAGGCCCGGGTGCCGGACTACCAGGTCGCCCAGCTGATCCGGGCCGGCGCGGAGGGCCAGTACGACCACCACTTCCGCCGCCTCGCCGAGCGGCTGGTGTCGCTGGGCGTGCCGGACACGGTGATCGTGCTCGGCTGGGAGATGAACGGCACCACCTACACCCACCGCTGCGGTCCGGACCCGGAGAACTGGAAGGCGTACTGGCGGCGGATCGTCACCACGATGCGGGCCGTCCCCGGCCAGGAGTTCCGGTTCGACTTCGCGCCCAGCCGGGGCACGGACAACATCGCCTGGACCCGCTGCTACCCGGGCGACGACTTCGTCGACATCGTCGGCATGGACTCGTACGACCAGGCTCCGGGCCGCACGTTCGACGAGCAGGTCAGCCAGCCGTACGGGCTCCAGGCGCACGTCGACTTCGCGAAGGCGCACGGGAAGCCGATCTCCTACCCGGAGTGGGGGCTGTTCCGCAACGGGGACAACCCGGAGTACGTGCGGCGCATGCTGAAGTGGATCGAGCAGCACAAGCCGATCTACCACACCATCACCGACTACTGCCCGCACGGCGTGTGGCAGTGCAAGGCGAATCCGCAGTCCTCGAAGGTCTTCCGCGACGCGCTGACCCCGCAGGTCCCGACGCCGGTCGACCCGACCCCGCCCGTCGTTCCCACCCCGCCCGTGGTGCCCACGCCGCCCGTGGTCCCGACGCCGCCGGTCGTGCCCACCCCCCCGGTCGTCCCGACCCCCCAGGTCCCGACGCCCCAGGTGCCGACCCCCCAGGTGCCGACCCCCGAGGTGCCCAAGCCCGAGGTGCCCACGCCCGCCCCGGCTCCCACGCCGGTGCCGGAGCCCCCCGCACAGCCCCTGCCGTCCCTGCCGCCCGTGGACCCGGGACCGGAGCCGCTGCCGGAGCCCGAGGTCAGCGTCCCGCCCGTCGAACCCCTGCCCGAGGAGCCGACCCCCACCCCGACCCCGACCCCGAAGCCCGACGTGTCGGTGCCGCCGGTGTTCCCGCCGGCCCCCGTCCCGCCGACCCCGACCCCGGTACCCCTGCCGGAGCCGCCCGCGCCGCCCGTCCCGCCCCGGCCGCCCACCAACGGCACCCAGTGGTGCGTGCCGCTCAACTTCGGCGAGTGGATGTCCGGGCTGGTCGGCAACCAGTCCGTCTGCTTCAAGCTCGACTGGGGCGACGACTTCGACTTCTGGCCCTTCTAGCCGGGTCATCGCACCCGCAGTTCGTTGAGCCGCGCCCGCCAGTCCCGGGCGGCCGGCAGCGCCTCGCGCAGCGCGTCCACCGCCCGCTCGCGCCCCGTGATCTGCGACTCGTGCAGCCGCAGCAGGGGCGCGAGCGCGTGCGTGGCCAGCAACAGTCGCCGGTTGACGACCGTCTCCGGACGCCAGTGGTTCTTGTACGGCTCGTTGCCGCGCAGGAAGCTCACCACGCCCCGGCCCTCCGCGAAGGCTCGGCCCGCCTCGTGGCGCAGCAGCAGGGTGGCGACGTCCACCTTGCGGCCGCGCAGGTCGGGGTCGGCCCCGTAGAGGTAGCCACCGCTGAAGGCCGCGGACAGCAGGGTGACGTTGGCCGCGACGACCTTCCCGTCGAGCCGGAACTCCGTCAACCGGCCCTCGCCGGTCCGCACCATGCGGCGGGTGGCCCGGGTGAGGTGTTCGGCGAAGCGGGGCCGCAGGTGTTCGGGGGTCACCCCGCGGCCGCGCCACTGCTTCTCGTGGAGCCGCAGCAGGGTGCGTACGGCCTGGGGCACCTCTTCCTCGGTGACGTCGTGCTCCTCGATGCCGGCCGCGTCGGTCTTGCGCAGCTTGGCGCGCACCCGTTGGGCGCCGGATGCGGGCATCCGCTTGACGAGCTCGTCGAAGGGCAGCACGGGCAGTTCCATGCAGGTGGAGTCGGCCAGCCGGCCGCGCGCCCCGGGCCACGCCTCGTACAGCGCTTCGGCGGCGGCTCCCGGCCGGACCTCGCGCAGGTCGACGACGGCGGCCCGGGCGGCCCGGTGCAGCCCGCGGGCCAGGGCGGGCACGACCTGGTCGGCGTGCTCGGCGGCCACGAGCACGTCGAAGTGGTCGGTGATCGGGCCGCCGAGGGGCACCAGGCGCGGCAGCGGCCGGTGGACGAGCATGAGCGGCGCGGCGCCGACGAGTTCGTCGCCGCGCCGCACGAGCAGGAGGCGCAGCCGGCCCTCCTTGCCGTAGGACAGCCACCACGAGTGGAGCCAGCCGTGGCTCTGGAAGGGGGTGGCGGTGGGGCAGCCGCGTACGAGCCGGGTCCACGGCTCCTCCAGCGCGGCGAACTGCCGGGGGTCGCGGCACAGCGTCACCGACAGGGCCCCGGCGGAGCCCCCGCTCATCGCACGGACTCCTTCTCCTTGGTCTCGGAGTGCTCACCCTGGGCGGGCAGGGAGGCGTACTCCCCCACGGGGGTCCGCTGCCCGTCCGCCCCCTGCCGCCCGGCGCCCTGCTCGGGCCTGCGGCGGGCGGTGGGCCGGGCGAGCAGCCACAGGCCGCCCAGCAGGCCGCCCGCGCACAGTCCGACGGCGCCGCTGATGGCGGCGGACGGGGAGGCGGGCTCGGTGGGGGCGACGGCCTGGTTGAACAGCAGCAGTTGGACGCCGGTGTTCTTGGCGGCCTGGTTGCTGCTGAGGGACAGCGCGTCGGCGACGGCGTTGGCGATGTCGGCGGCCTCGCCGGCGCTGCGGGAGGTGCCGGTGATGGCGATCATCGGGGACTCGGGAGAGGTCTCGGCGCGGACCTGGGTGCGCAGCGTCCGTGCCGGGATGCCGGCGCGGGGCTGGGCGTAGGCGAGGGTGGAGCTGCTGGTGGCGATGCGGGCGTAGGCCTGGGCGAAGCCGAGGGCGGTGGCCGGTTCGGTGGTTTCGTCGGGGACGGCGACGACGTAGCTGGTGGCGGCGTATTCGGGGGCCTTGAGCACCCCGTAGGTGCCGCCGGCGGCCAGCCCCAGCAGGGCGCAGGCGGGCAGGGGCCACCAGGCGGGGGGCGGCAGGAGGCCGCGGCGCTTGCCGGAGCGGTGGTCGGACCGGCGCTGCTCGGTCTTCTTCTGTTCGGCCTTCTTCGGCTCGGGCTTGTCGGTGTCGACGGTGTCGGCCATGTGCGTGCTCGCTTCCTGGGTGGAGGGGAGTTCGTCGGTCTCCCGGCCGGCTCCGGGGCCGGGCGGGGGCGGGGCGGTGGCGGGGCGGTGGTGAGGGGGGTCAGGCGCCCCGGGCCGGTGTGCGCGCCCCGGCGTCGGTCTCGGCGGGCACCGCGTCCCCGGCGGGCGCGGGCGCGGAGAGGGGGGTGGTGAGGGGGGTGGTGAGGGGGGTGGTGAGGGGGGTGGTGAGGGGGCCGGCGCCGGGGGCGGGCGCGCCGGCGGGCGCCGGTACGGAGCCGCCGTCCCCGGCCCGCGTCGTCGGCTCCCGGTCCGGGGCCCGGTCCGGCTCCCGGTCCGGGGCCGTGCCCGGGACGGACGCGGGCGCGGGCGCGGGCAGGGCGAGGGCGTAGACGTCCAGCAGGCGCCTGGCGCTGCTCGCGATGTCGTAGCGGCGGGCGACGGGGGGCGGCGGCAGCCGGCGGGCGCCGGCCTCCATGTGCCCGCGCAGGGCGGCGACGAGTTCCTCCGTGCCGGTGCCGATCCGCCGCGCGCCGGGGGCCTGCGCGGCGGGCAGGTCGTCGATGGCGGGGCAGGTGACGTGCAGGACGGGCAGGCCGGCGGCGAGGGCCTCCACCACGGCGAGTCCGAACGCCTCCTCCTTGGACGGGGAGACGAAGACGTCCATGGCGGCCAGCAGGGCGGGGATGCCGGGGGTGCGCCCGTCGGGGCTGTCGCCGAGCGGGTCCCGCTCCCCCAGCAGGTGGATGCGGCTCTGGGCGCCCAGTTCGGCGGCCAGCGAGCGCAGTGCGGCCCGCTCCGGTCCGTCCCCGGCGAGCAGCAGGTGCGCGCCGGGGAGCGCGGCGACGGCCCGTACGAGGACGTCGAAGCGCTTGCCGGGTACGAGGCGTCCCACGCCGCCGACGACGAAGGCCCGTTCGGGCAGGCCGGTGCGGGCGCGGGTGGCGCGGCGTACGCCCTCGTCGAAGCGGAACCGGGCGGCCTCGATGCCGTTGGGGACGACGTGGACGCGGGCGGGGGGCACGCCCCAGTCGGCGAGGCGGCCGGCGACGGTGTCGGAGACGGCGACGGTGGCGGCGCCGAGGCGTTCGCCGGCCAGGTAGAGGGCGCGTACGCCGCGGGTGAGGGGGCGGCCTTCGATCTCGCCCTCGCCGAGGGAGTGTTCGGTGGCGACGATGGCCGGTACGCCCGCGAGGCGGGCCGCGAGGCGCCCGTAGACGCAGGCCCGGTAGAGGTGGGTGTGGACGAGGTCGTAGCGGCCGCGTCGGATGAAGCCGACGAGGCGGGGCAGCGCGCCGAGGTCGCGGTTGCCGCTCATGCCGAGGTGGACGACGCGGACGCCGTCGGCCCGCAGTCCCTCGGCGACGGGGCCGGGGTTGGTGAGCGTCAGGACGTCGCAGGTCATGGGCATGTGTCGGAGCAGGAGGCGCAGTTGTTGTTCGGCGCCGCCGACACCGAGGCCGGTGATGATGTGCAGGGCCTTCACGGCAGGATCACCCGCCGCTGTTCGCGCGCCCGGTGGCGCAGTTCCTTGATCCGCAGGCGGCCGCCGCCGTCGGCCTGGCTGACGTGGGTGCGGGGCAGGGCGTGGGGGCCGGCGAGGCGGCCGGGGGAGATGGCGCAGGCGTAGGTGTAGCCGGCGGCGCGGGTGGCGTCGACGACGCGGGCGTCGAGGTGGCCGTAGGGGTAGCAGAAGCCCTCGGGGAGGGTCCCGGTCAGTTCGCGCAGCAGGTCGCGGCTGCCGCGCAGTTCCTGTCCGAGGACGTCGTCGCCGGCGGCGGTGAGGTCCTGGTGGAGCAGGCCGTGGGAGCCGAGCTCCATTTCGGAGGCGGCGACCTCGCGGATCTGCTCGGCGGTCAGGAGGGGTTTGCGGGGGCCGAGCGGGTCCCACACGTTGTCGACGCCGAGCCGGCCGGGCAGGACGAAGAGGGTGGCGGTGCAGTCGTGGCGGCGCAGCAGGGGCAGGGCGTGGGTGAGGAAGTCGGTGTAGCCGTCGTCGAAGGTGAGGCCGACGAGTCCGCGGGCCCGGCCGGCGGCGCGGGCGCGCAGCAGTTCGCCGACGGAGACCCCGCGCAGTTTGCGGGAGCGCAGCCACAGCAGTTGGGCTTCGAGGGCGGCCGGGGTGACGGTGATGCCGTACGGGTCCTCGGCGGGGTCGGTGAACTCGGCGACGGAGTGGTACATCAGGACCCACGGTGATGCGGTCCGGCGGGCGGGGACGGCGACGGCGGCGGGGGCCGTGTCGGTGTCAGCGGACATTGCGGAACCTCTGGGTGAGCTGGGTGAGCCGGCCGGCGGTCTGTGTGGCGAGCCGGTCGACGCGGTTGGACAGGGCGGTGACTTCGAGGGCCCGTATGGCCATCCCGGTGGCTCCGAACATGGCGGGGACGAGGAGGCATCCGAGGGCGGCGCTCAGGAGCGGGTCGGGGATCATGGGGCCGGCGATCCAGCCGGTGGCGCAGGCGGTCGCGGCGGCGACGGCGAGCCGGCCGATGCTGACGGCGACCCGGCGGACCTGGATGGCGACGATGCGGGAGCCGAGTCCGGTGAGGAGGAGCACGGCGGTGGTGGTGATGGCGAGGGCGTTGGCGGCGGCGATGCCGTAGGTGCCCCACCAGCCGACGGCGAGGGCTCCGGCGGCGATGTTGACGAGCAGCCCGGCGCCCATCGCGAGCGCCGGGAACCAGGTGGGCCGGGCGGTCGAGAAGAAGGGCCGGGAGAGCGCGCCGACGAGGCAGTGGCCGAGGAGGCCGAGGCCGTAGACCCGCATGACGCCGGCGGTGGCCCGGGTGTCCTCGGCGGTGAACGCGCCGCGTTCGAAGAGGACCTCGATGATCTGGGGCGCGTAGCCGATGACGAGGGCGCTGCCCATCAGGACGGCGAGGGCGGCGAGGGCGAGGTCCTGTTCGACGCGGCGGCGGGCCTTGTCGCGTTCCCCGGCGGCCATGGCCTGGGCGACGACGGGGAAGGTGACGGTGCAGATCATCAGGGAGAGCACCATCGGCATCTGCGCGACCTTCTGCGCGTAGTTGAGGTGCGAGATGGCGCCGGGGGGCAGGGAGGCGGCGAGGAAGCGTTCGACGAGGACCTGTGACTGGCGGAAGACGGCGAAGAAGATGACGGGCGCGATCAGGCCGAAGGCGAGGAGGGTGGGCCGGTCGCGGTCGCGTTGGCTGCGGGGCGCCGCGCCACCGGTGCGGGAGGGTCCGAAGCCGACGTTGCGCAGGAAGGCGGGGAGTTGGACGAGGACCATCAGCAGTCCGCCGGCGGCGACGCCGGCGGCGGCGGCGCGGACCCCCCACAGGTGGTGGAGGGTGATCATCGTGGCGATGATGCCGATGTTGTAGGAGACGTAGATCGCGGCGGGGGGCAGGAAGGAGCGGTGGGCGCGCAGGGCGGCGCTGAAGTAGCCGGCGACGCCGAAGGTGAGGACGGTCAGGGCGGTCAGGCGGGTGCACTGGACGGCGAGTTCGGGGTCGGGCAGGCCGGGTGCGAGGACGGTGACGACGAGCGGCGCGGCCACGATGAGGACGGTGGCCACGGCGGCGAGGAAGACGACGAGGCGGGGCAGGGTGGCCGCGACGAGGAGGCGTACGGGGTCGCGTTCGCGGGCCTCCTTGCGGGTGAGGCCGGCGCGGCCGGCGGCCCGGCGGGCGAGGGCGTGGCTGAAGGCGGGGACCATCAGCAGGGCCATGGCGTCCTCGATGAGGAGCGTGGAGGCCATCTCGGGGACGGTCCAGGCGATGAGGAACGCGTCGCTGTCGTGTCCGGCGCCGAAGAGGTGGGCGATGGTCTGGTCGCGCAGGAGTCCGAGGACGGCGCCGGCGGCGGTGAGTCCGGCGGTGACGGCGGCGGCCTTGGCGAGGAAGCGGCCGAGCGGGGCGGGTGCGTCGCCTCCCGCGTCGGGGGGTTCGGGGTCGGCGGGTGCGGGGCGGCCGGCGCGGGCGCGGGCGGGCGGGGCGTCGGCGCGGATCCCGGTGCCGGCGCCGGGTCGTGTGCCGGGGGCGCCGGGGGGTGCGGCCGGCCGGCCCGGGGCGGGGTGGGCGGTGCCGGTGGCGGCGGGGGCCGTCGGGGCGGTCCGCTCGGTGGTGCGGGGGTCCCCGGCGGGGGCGGCGGGGCCGCCGGCCGAACGGCCCGCAGCCGCGGCGACGTCGGTCGCCGCGGCCGCGGGCCGCCGCCAGGGGGTCGTGTCCGTCACCGGACCGCCGGCCCGTCGGCGGGGTGCGGGCCCGCGGGGGCGCAGGGCAGGGCCCACCAGGCGGCGAGTCCGATGATCACGCCGGTGAGGACGGTGGAGGGGCCGCCGATGTCGGCGTAGAGGAAGTCGGTCAGCTGCCAGGCGAACAGGCCGGTGGCGACGAGTCCGCAGTCCCGGGCGGCGCCGGTGCCGTTCGCGTACCGGCGCAGGCCCGCGACGAGCAGGGCGAGCCAGCCGCCGGCGAGGGCGGTCAGTCCGATGAGGCCCTGTTCGCTGAGGATCAGCAGGTACATGTTGTGCGGGGAGAGCAGGGGCTGCTTGATGAAGGCCTGGCCGGCGCCGGCGGTGTCGCTGCCGGCGGAGAGGCCGATCGAGGAGTGGCCGTCGCGGTGGGCGGGGAAGCCCTTGAGGCCCACGCCGACGGCGGGTTGTTCGCGCCACATCGAGCCGGCGGCGGCCCACATGGTGTAGCGGTCGGTGACGGACTGGTCGGGGGCGCTGGAGACCTGGGTGATGGAGGTGAGGCGTTCGGCGACCATCTCGGAGCCGACGCCGAGGCCGCCGACCAGGACCACGCCGGCGGCGGAGAGGGCGAGGAGGACCTTCAGGGCGCGGCGGATGCCGGCCATCGCCATGACGAGGACGGCCGCGCCGAGGGTGGCGATCCAGGCTCCGCGGCTGAAGGAGAGCACGAGCGGCACCACCAGGACCAGTGCCGAGGCGCCGGCGGCCCGCCGCAGGCGCCGCGACAGTCCCGGCGCGAGGGCGGCGGCGGTCGCGACGACCAGTCCGTAGGCGACGACGGTGGCCATGCCCATGACGTCACCGGGGCCGAAGGTGCCCACGGCGCGGACGTCCTCGCCCTGGTAGGAGGCTCCGGTGTGGGTGGCGTACTGCACGACGCCCACGGCGCCCTGGACCAGCGCGAGCACCACGAAGCACCCGGCGGCGAGCCGGAACTCGCGGGCGTCGCGGACCAGGAGCACCACGGCGGCGGGGACGAGGACGAACACCTGGAGGTAGCGCACGAAGCCGGGCAGGGCGGCGTACGGGTCCCCGGCGGTCATCGTCGCGACCGCGAGCCCCGCGGCGGGCGCCCCGAGGACGAGGACCCCGAGCGGGCTCAGGGTCCGTACGCGTCCGCGCAGGGCCTGCGCGGCGCAGACGAGGACGAGGACGAGCGAGGCGGCGTCGGCGGGGCCGACCTTGCCGGAGGCGGTCGCGTCGCCGGCGGGCAGGGGGGCGAGGAGGAACAGGACGGTGGCGGCGAGCGGCAGCAGCGGCCAGTGCCGGCGCAGGGCGTCGGCGAGTCGGTGGGGGCGGTGGGGGCCGGGCGTGGGCAGGGTCGCGGCGAGGCTCATGGTCAGCTGCCCCCCAGCCGGAAGCGGAAGAAGGAGGCGGCGGTCCGGGCGAGGATCCACAGGTCCTGCCACAGCGACCAGGTGTCGATGTAGTGGTTGTCGAAGCGGGCCCGGTCCTCGATGGAGGTGTCGCCGCGCAGTCCGTTGATCTGGGCGAGTCCGGTGATGCCGACGGGCATCCGGTGGCGGGCCTCGTAGCCGGGGTGGACGCTGCTGAACTTGGCGACGAAGAAGGGCCGTTCGGGGCGCGGGCCGACCAGGCTCATGTCACCCCGGACCACGTTCCACAGCTGGGGCAGTTCGTCGAGGGAGGACTTGCGCAGGAAGGACCCGACGGGGCTCATGCGCCGGTCGCCGGCGACGGTCCAGCGGGTGGCGGACTCGTGCTCGTCGGCGCGCAGGGTGCGGAACTTGAGCAGGGTGAAGGGGCGTCCGTAGAGGCCGACGCGTTCCTGACGGAAGATCACTCCGGGTCCGTCGGCGAGCCGTACGGCGAGTGCGCAGGCGGCCATGACGGGGGCGGCGACGAGGAGGGCGAGGGCGGCGAGGACGGAGTCGATGGCGCGCTTGGCGTACCGCTCGGGGGTGCGGGCGGGGCGGGGCAGCAGCGGCTGTACGGCGTGGCCCCACAGGTGGTCGGCGGGCTGCGCCACGCGCATGCCGGTGACCTTGGCGGTGCCGGCGGGGTCGGCGAGCCACAGTCGGCAGCCGTGGTCGTGGAAGAGGCGGACCAGCGAGGCGGTGCGTTCGTCGGCCTCGGGCGGGCGGGTGAAGACGGCGTGGCGCACGGAGTTCTGGATGACGGCGCGGCGGACGTCCTCGTGGGTGGCGAGTACGGGGAGGGCGCCGCCCTCGGTGTCGGGACGCACGGCGGTGTCGGCGATCCCGACGGGCAGCAGTCCGTACTCGGGGCGGCCGTGCAGGGCGGCGCAGACGGCGCCCGCGCCCTCCCCGGGTCCGACGACGAGGGTGGAGGCCGGGCGGGCGAGGGCCGTACGGCGGCGCAGCAGGTGGACGAGGCCGCGTGCGGCGCAGCCGAGGACGCTCTGGAGGGCCACGGCGCCGAGCAGCGCGCCCCAGGCGAGGGTGGGGCCGGCGGGGGTGGTGGCGAGGGCCGCGGCGACGGCGCACCACAGGACGGCGGCCCGCCCGGCGAGGGCGGGCAGTTCGAGGAGGGCGGAGGGGGCGAGTCGGGGCCGGTAGAGGCCGGCCTGGGCGTGCAGCGCGGCGAGGCCGACGGCGGCGGGCAGGGCCGTCTCCGGTGGCAGCGCGGCGGCGGCGGGCAGGGCCAGGGGCAGGGCCAGGGTGGTGGCGACGGCGGCCAGGGCGTCGGCGGTGAGCAGCGGTGCGAGGCCGGCGCGGCGGTGGGCCCGCCGGGGGCGGACCGCGGTGCGGGCCTGTTCGGCCCGGGGCCCCCGAGGGGGGTGGATGGCGGTCACGGAACGGCGGACGGCGGTGCTGCCTGCGGGCCCCGATCCGCCCTGCCCGGTGTGCCGGGCGGGTGCGCTGTCCATCGTCATCGGCTGATGCGCTCCTGGTTCAAGGGCCGGGGCCTGCCCAGCAGTTCGTGGTACAGGCCGGTGACCGCGTCCGTGGTCCGCCGCACGTCGAACTCCGTCCTCGCGTGCTGCCGGGCCTGCTCCCCGAGTTCGGTGAGCAGCCGCGGTGTGGCGAGGAGCCGTCCCAGGGCCTTGGCCAGCGCCGTCGGGTCCTCCGGGGGCACGAGGCAGAGCCGTCCCTGGCCGGAGGGCAGGCTCTCGCGAGCCCCGCTGACGTCGGAGACCAGGACCGGTCGGCCACAGGCCATGGCTTCGAGCGGGGCGAGCGCCATGCCTTCCCACCGCGACGGCAGTACAACGAGATCGGCGGCCCGAAGCCACGGTCGGATGTCGGCGGCGGCTCCGGCGAAGAACACCCCGGGGGGTGCGGCGCGGCGCAGACGGTCGGCGTCGGGGCCGTCGCCGACGAGGGCGAGGCGGGCGTCGGGGACGGTGGCGAGCAGCTCCGGCCAGGCGCGCAGCAGGACGTCCTGGCCCTTTTGCGGGCAGAGCCGGCCGACGCAGACGGCGAGCGGGCCGTCGCCGCGGAGGTTTTCGGGGAACGGGAGTTCGGTGCGTGCCTCGGCCCGGTCGCGGTCGGGTTCGGGGTGGGCCGGGCGGAAGTGGCCGAGGTCGACGCCGTTGCGGATCACGGTCCAGCGGGCGGTGATGCCCTCGGTCTCGCCGGCGCGGCGTTCGGCTTCGCTGACGCAGAGCACCCGGTCGGCCCAGCGGGCGCCGAAGCGCTCCCAGCGCAGCGCGAGGGCGCCGGTGGCGCCGCCGACGGCGTCGAAGGACCAGGCGTGCGGTTGGAAGACGGTGGGCGTCCGGCCGCGGACGGCGAGGCGTCCGGCGAGTCCGGCCTTGGCGCTGTGGGCGTGCAGCAGGTCGGGGCGGGCGCGGCGGACGAGTCCGGCGGCGGAGGCCACTTCGGCGGGCAGGGCGGGTCCGGGCGAGCGGCCGGCGCGCCAGGGGAGGACCTCGGCGCCGGCGGCGCGGGCGCCTTCGGCGAGGGTCCCGCCGGCCGGGCAGCCGACGAGGACGCGCAGACCCTGGGCGCTCTGGGCGCGTACGAGGTCGACGACGACGCGGGCGACGCCCCCGTCGACGGGTTGGACCAGGTGGAGGACGGTGAGGGACCTCGGTGACGGCACGGCGGCCGGCGACGGGGAGGAGGAGGGGGACGGGGGTGGGGGTTGCGTCGGCACGTGGAGTGGTCTCCTGCGTTCAGCGGCGCGCGTCTGTCTGAACGAAGAGCACACCGAGGAATTGACCCTGGCTTTCGCCGGCGAACCTGAAGCTCAGGCTGCGGGCGCCCCCGGACAGCGCGGGGCTCAGGTCGAACACGTCCGCGTCATATCCGAGATTATTCATATGTTCGGGCTGTCGTACTGGTGAGGGATTTCCGAATTCCGTGATCGTGGAATTCAGTACGTCGTTGAACGGATTTTCGGCATCGCTGAGATCGATCCGGCGCCCGCTGTCGGCGGTCACCGTGAGCGAGTCGCCGAGGACGCCCCGGTCCCCGTCGTAGGCGACCACCCCGGCCCGCCCCGAGGCACCGGCCGGCGCGTCCAGGCCGGTGATCTCCACCGTCTCCCCGGAGGCCTCCCCGGCCCCCGCAGCGAGGCCCTCGAAGCCGTCCCACAGCGACAGCCGGCGCATCGGCTCCCGCGGGTGCTCGTAGGCGACGACGAGCGTCCAACCGCCCCAGGCACCCACCTCCGAGTGCCCCATGGCGATGTTGAGCTGGGCGACCGTCCACATCCCCGCGCCGCCCTTGCGCACCATCGGGGTGACGTCCGCGGAGGCCTGGTAGGCATCGCTGCCCGCGTCGCTGCGGTGCCCGATCACGGTGTCGGCGAGCACCTCCTTGTACGCGCCCCCGGGCTCGGCGACCAGCACCCGACCGTTGTCCTCCGGCGGCTTCTGCTCGCCCACCCGCAGGTTCCCGCCCCAGTACAGCCGGGCGTACGAGACCTTCGCCCCCTGCGGGACCTTCAGCTCGGCCCGCGTCGAGTTGTAGGTGTCGGGGTCCTTGTCGACCTCGCTGTAGAACATCTCGAACTCACCGTTGACCCCGGCCGCGCCCGCCTTGACCTCGGCGCAGGGCTCGGCGTCCGCCGCCTGCGCCCTGCGGCAGCTGATCCCGGAGTTGGAGGCCCGGACCAGGCCGCCGTGCTGCACCGCCTGATAACGCTGGACGAAGGGGACGCGGGCCATTTCCCGCGCCGCCGCCGGCGGCTCCGGGGGCGCCGCCGCGGCGGTGGGCGACTGCGCGGAAAGCGTGAGGCAGGACAGCAGGCCGAGTGTGCCGAGGATTCTGCGGGAGGAACCCATGATCCTGTCTCCATTTTCCGATCAAGGGGACAAAACAGGAGTGCACTTTGTCAGAAATCAGGCTGGAAATCACGCCGGACTCGCTCGTACCGCCTTTTGGGCGATAACACGCACCCTCACCCCGGGCGGGTCGTTATGAGGGCACCATCGTTCGAATCGAAAGGAAATCGGAGATGAAGAAGACCCTGATGCGCGGCACCACCATCGCGGTCGCCGGCGCGGCGATGCTCGCGGGCGGCGCGGGCCTCGCCTCCGCGAACGGCGGGAGCGGCGCGAGCGCCGAGGGCCTGGCCGCCGGCTCCCCCGGCGTCCTGAGCGGGAACCTGGTCCAGGTCCCGGTCCACGTCCCGGTCAACGTCTGCGGCAACACCGCGCAGCTGGTCGGCCTCCTCAACCCGGCGTTCGGCAACACCTGCGTGAACGCCTGAGCGTCAACCACGACGTCCGAAACGGCGGCATCCGGGTGAAGTCACGCAACCCGATCGCGAACCGGACCGTTGATCCGGGTGCTCCAGTACCGGGCAATCCTGCAAAAAAGGGACGATAATGATCAAGAAGTTTGCGGCCGGCGCAGCGGTTGCCGCCTCCGTCGTGGGCCTGGGCGCCTCCATGGCCCCGCAGGCGATGGCCATCGGGAACGACAACGGCATCAACACCGCCAACGGCAACAACGCCGCGCAGATCTACGGCAACCAGGCCACCTACGGCAACATGAGCCCCCAGATGGCGCTGATCCAGGGCTCCTTCAACAAGCCCTGCATCGCCCTGCCGGCCAAGGCCAACGTGCAGTCCGTGCTCGCGCTCGTCAACGTCGGCGTCCAGGACATCCCCGTCCTGTCCAGCCCGCAGAACCAGCAGTGCACCGAGAACTCGACCCAGGCCAAGGGCGACGAGGCCCTCTCGCACATCCTCAGCAACATCCCGATCCTCTCCGGCAACGTCTCCTCCGGCAGCTGATCGCGCACCACTCCCGCGAGGCCGTCGCACCTTCGGGTCGCGGCGGCCTCGCCGCGTGTGGGCCCGGAAATTCCCGAAGCGAAATGGGCGGAAAATCCGAAGTGCCGCCGACCCACCACCGCTCCTGAATTCGAGGAATTTCTCGGTTTCTTTTTCTCCGACTGCTCGTTGTTATCAGTGCAGCGGATAGACCTCTGCGGGAAGGAAAGAAAAGAAATGACGTACAAGAAGGCAGTGGTGCTCGCCGCCGGCGTTCTGATGGCCGCCGGTGGCGCCGCCCCCGCCATGGCCGACGCCGGTGCCGCGGGCCAGGCCGTGGGCTCCCCCGGTGTCCTCTCGGGCAACCTCGTCCAGGTCCCCGTGCACGTCCCGGTCAACGTCTGCGGCAACACCGTCAACGTGATCGCGCTGCTGAACCCCGCGTTCGGCAACACCTGCGTCAACGCCTGACGAAGCGCCTGCGCCCGCAAGGGCAGACCTCCTCGGGGTGGCCTCGGAGTGCACGGCGGTGCACTCCGAGGCCACCTTCGATTCAGCCACCGGCCCCCGCGCCGGTAGACAGGGAAGGACCCATGCGACAGGTACTGAGCCGACAGGTACTGGGCAAGGGGGTACTCACGGCCGCGGCCGCGTCGAGCCTGCTGTCGATCGCGGCCGGCGCCGCGTACGCGCACCCCGGGGCG
Organism: Streptomyces sp. NPDC103540; assembly: GCF_055584445.1. Classification (NCBI taxonomy): domain Bacteria; kingdom Bacillati; phylum Actinomycetota; class Actinomycetes; order Kitasatosporales; family Streptomycetaceae; genus Streptomyces; species Streptomyces sp. NPDC103540. The sequence goes on along the minus strand of NZ_JBVJMA010000011.1, from coordinate 107,978 downwards.
ATGGCCGAGGCCTCGCACTCGCCGGGCGTGCTGGCCGGCAACAGCGTCTCGGTACCGATCACGTTCTCGCCGAACGTGTGCGGCAACAGCGTGGACGCGGGTGCGGCGCTCAACCCCGCCATGGGCAACACGTGCGCCGGCACGAGCGGCTCCCACGGCTCCGACGTCGACTACGACCGCTACCTCAGCCCCGAGCACGCCGAGGCCTTCGAGCGCTACCTCGCCGAACGCCCGGGCGGCCGCCACGCGCTGCCCGAGCAGCGCCGGGAGGAGGAGCCCCGCCACGAGGCCCCCCGCGCGCACGCCCCCAAGCACGCGGCCCCCAAGCACGCGGCCCCCCGCCACGAGGAGGGCCCCCGCGAGGCCTCCGATCGAGGCGGCTACGGCGGCGACGAGGAGCGGGGCCCGCGCGGCGAGGAGGAGTGCGACGACCACCCGCCGCTGCACGAGGAGCGGCCCCCGCACGCCGACCACCCGACCCCGCACCCGGCGCCCCCGGCCCCGCCGCGCCCCGCCCCGGAGCCGAAGCCCGAGCCGGTGCCGTGGCCGCAGCCCGAGCCCGTGGCCGAGCAGCCGGCCCCCGCGCCGATGCCGCCGCTGCCGCCGGCCCCCGAGGCGCCCGCGCCGCTGCCCGAGGAGCAGCCGAAGCCGCTCCCCGCCCCGCTGCCCGCGCCGCCTCCGGTCCAGGAGGTCCCGCAGCCCGAGGAGCAGCCGAAGCCGCTGCCGGCCCCCGCGCCGCAGGCCCCGACGCCGGCGCCGCCCGTGATGGAGGACGGCCCCGCGCCGCACCCGCCGCACGGCAGCCAACCTGTGGAGCGGCCCGTCGAACAGCCCGCCCCGGTGGTCGAGCGCCCCGCGGACCAGCCCCCGGCGGCTCCGGCCGGCGACGTCCCCGTCCACCTGCCCCCGGCGCCGACCGCGCCCGCTCCGGCACCCGCCCCCGCGCTCGCCCCGCCGGTGACCCCGGGGCCGGCTCCGGCGGCTCCCGCACCGGCGCCGCTGCCCTCGCTCGCCACGGCCCCGGAGCTCGCCGCGACCGGCGCGGGCGAGTTGGGCGCGCTGACGGCCCTCGCCTCGGCCCTGGTCCTGGGCGGGGCGATCCTCTACCGGCGTTCGGCCGTCTCCTGACCGCATTACCGGTAATCGGAAGAAATATCGGCCGGAGAATCCCTTGTCGGATTCTCCGGCCATTGTCGTGCGGGGCCCGTACGCGTTTCCGTGGCCGCCGGTAATCGTTACGCAGGGCGAAAGCGGCGCGACGGTCGCCGCCGCCGGAGCCTTCGCCCACGAAAAGAAGAGGATTTTCGATAATGAAGCTGTCCAAGGTCGCCGCTGTCGTCGCCGGATCCGTCGCCGCCCTGGGTGCCGCGGCCCCCGCCTTCGCCGCCGACACCCCGGCCGCCATGCCTCCCATGAGCGCGACGGGCGGACTGACCGAGGTGCTGAACGCCACCGGGCCCGTGAGCGAGGCGCTCCCCCAGACGCTGGGCAACGGCCTGGCCGAGCAGAACCAGAACGTCGACAAGGTCGTCGGCACCGTCCAGAAGGTCAACGAGGTCCGCAACAACGTCCCCGGCGAGGTGCTGGGGCTGGCCAACGGTGCGACCCAGGCCTCCCCGCTCCTCGGCGGGGTGAAGCTCAACGGGGGCGCGCACTGAGAGGCGCCGCACACGACTGTGGGCGCCACCGGCGAGGCCGGGGCGCCCACAGTCGTTTTCGCGTCGAACAGGCCGACGTACGTCAGTCGTTGACGCAGATGTTGCCGAACGCCGGGTTCAGGGCGCCGATGACGTTCACGGAGTTGCCGCAGACGTTGACCGGGACGTGGACCGGAACCTGGGCGAGGTTGCCCGAGAGGACACCGGGGGAACCCACGGCCGCGCCCTCGGCAGCGGAGTCGGCGGACGCGGCGCCCGCGGCACCGGCCACGGCGAGACCAGCGGAGGCCAGGGCCACGGCGGCCTTCTTGGCAGCAGAGTTCATGGGAAGTGCACCTTCTGTTCGATGTCCTGCCCCGGTCCCGGGGCTCACACCGAGCGAAACGGTCCGCCTTCCCGAACGACACGGCCGACCGGTGAATCCGACCTGTTCAGCCCAATAGTCGTAACCATGCCGCCGGTCCGCCCGCCCGTCCTAGGGGACGGGGATGTCCGGGAGGGGCACGTCCGGGACCGCGGGCACCGCGGGGACCGCGGGCACGGCGGGCGCGGCGGGCGCGGCCGGGAGCTGTGGCGTCGCCGGGAGTTGCGGCGTCGCCGGGAGTTGCGGCACGGCCGGGAGCTCGGGGACCGTCGGCGTCGCCGGGAGCCCGGGGAGCTCGGGGACCGTGGGCAGGGTGGGGAGTTGGAGGTCCGGCAGCCCCGGGATCTCGGGCAGGGTCGGCAGCGTCGGCAGGTTGATCGGCGGGAGGGCCACCCCCGCGGGCAGCAGGGCCGTGACGGACTTGAGGATGCCCTCCAGGGTCGTGCCGAGGCTCGCGAGGAGGTCGTCGATCGGGCCCGCCGCGACGCGCCCCTGCGCCTTCGCTTCCTGCTTGAACTCCCTGACCTCGTCGATCTGCTCGCGCACCGCAGCGGCCCGCCGGGTGAGGTCGGCGGCGCGCTCCCCGTCGGCGGCCACCGCGGGGGCGACCGCGCCGGACAGTATGACGACGGCGAGGGCCGACGGGACGAGGACACGGAGGCGGGAGGGCTGGGTGCGGTGCATGGGCTTTCCTTCGCGAGACGACACGGAAGCGGACCAGAGCGATCCGCCTTCCTTACCCACCGTGCGAACACCTCGTACGGAGCGCAACCGGACGCGTCGCGCCCACCGCGGCCGCGCCGGGCCTCCGGGCGCCGCCGCAGGGCCCGGAGGCGAGGCGGCGCGGCCGTGCCGGCTGCGTACGGGCTTCGCGCACGCGTCCGCAGCGGCCTCACCCGCGCCGGGGAAAAGCGCGGCGCGAACGGGCCGTTTGAGTGAAGCGGCGGAACCAACCCGCGGGCGGCCCGGTTGATCAGGGCGCTCCACTCGCGGGCACTCGTGCGACAGAAGGACCGAATGATGTTCAAGAAGATCATGACCGCCGCCGCGGTCTCCGCCGTTGCCGTCGGCGCGGGCGCGGCCGTTGCCACCCCGGCCATGGCCATCGGCAACGACAACGGGGTCAACACCGTCAACGGCAACGGCGCCGTCCAGGCGTACGGCAACCAGACCACCCACGGCGACCTGAGCCCGCAGCTCGGCCTCGTCCAGGGCACCCTGAACAAGCCCTGCATCGGCCTGCCCGCCAAGGTCAACGCCCAGTCGCTGGTGGCGCTGCTCAACATCGGCGTCCAGGACATCAACGTCCTGTCCAACCCGCAGAACCAGCAGTGCACCGAGAACTCCACCCAGGCCAAGGGTGACGAGCCGCTCTCGCACATCCTCAGCAACATCCCGGTCCTCTCCGGCAACGCCTCCGTCGGCAGCTGATCCCGGCTCCCGCACCGCGCGTCAGGGCCCCGGCAGCCGCTTCGGCCGCCGGGGCCCTGACGCGTGTCCGTCGCCTCCGCTCAGCTCGTCCAGAACTCCCACCACCGGGTCAGGACCAGCATCCCGATCACGCCGACGTGCAGGGCGGGCGGCGCCCAGGCGAAGTCGGTGAAGAAGGTCCGCAGCGGGCCGGGGGCGGGCAGGACGCCGCTGCGGACGTTGTGCGCCGTGACGGCCCAGAACATGAGCAGCGTCGCCACCCAGGCCAGGCAGCACCACAGGCACAGGGCGTTGATCTCGTAGAGCGACTGGACCATCAGCCAGGCGCAGAAGCCGGTGCCGAAGAGGGTGCCGGCGTTCAGCCCCAGCCAGAACCAGCCGCGGTGGCGGGCGCCCGAGAGCAGGCCCGCGCCGACGCAGACCACGACGGCGTAACCGGCCAGGCCTAGCATGGGGTTGGGGAAGCCGAAGGCGGCGGCCTGCTCGCTCTGCATGACGCTGCCGCAGGAGACCACGGGGTTGAGGCTGCAGGCGGGCTTGAAGTCCGGGTCCTCCAGCAGCAGGAACTTGTCGAGGGTGATCACCCAGGAGGCCAGCAGCCCGGCGGCCCCGGTGACCACCAGCAGCCAGGCCAGGGCCGTGGGGGTCGGGGCCGCCCCGGGGCCGGACCGGGACCGGACCTGTTGACGGGGGACGTCCACTGTGTGCGTTGCCATCCGACCATGGTCCCGCCCAATGCCCCAGAACGGGGCCAATCATGCTTACCCGGTACGAAAGTTGACCTGAAGGTGTGGCGGGAACCCCCGATACTTCCCGGACGTTTTACCGAACCCCGGACGTGATGTCAGAACCGGGCGCTACGTTGAGCTTCCGCGAAGTCACAAGCTGCGACGGCCTGGAGACCCACCTTGAGCGATCCGTACGAGACAACCGAGGCGCACCTCGAGCGACTCCTGGGCCGCGCCCTCAACTCCTTCGACCTCCCCGACCCGTTGGTGGAGCGCATCGGTACGGCGCTCGCCCACAGCTCCTCCCTCTACACGACCCACCACAGCCCGTCGGCGGGCGTGTGGCGGGAGACGCACCGGCACACCTACCTCCTGGCGGACGGTGGCTCGGTCTCCCTGTGGGAGTTGACCTACCGCACGCGCGGCGAGCGGAGCGTCCGGTGCGAGGTCTTCGCGAGCAAGGGCGATCTGACGCTCGCGGTGACCCGCCGCTTCGGCGACCTCCCGGCGGACGGGGCGGCGGCGACGATCCCGTCCGGCCTCGACGTCGAGGGCGACCCCGACCACGATCTGGCGCTGCTGGGCGCCCTGTTCGCGAGCTCCGCCCCGCGCCACCGCGAGTACACGGTGGAGCAGTCCGCCGACCACGCCCGTCGGGTGCTGCGTCGCGCGGAGAACGGCGACCGTCCGGGCGAGGGGGTCGCCTCGCTGCTGCGCTCGGCGTACGCGCACCGCATCACCCAGGCCTTCGGCGGCCGGCAGGCCCTGGCGGACGGACGGGACGCCGGTTTCAGCCTCTACGAGCACGCCTTCGTCCTGCTGGACGGCAGCGAGTTCAGCCTGTGGGAGGTCGAGCACACCGCGACCCCGGACGGCCGGCACATGTGCGAGGTGTACGCGAGCGAGTCCGCGGCGCGCGGGGCGATGGAGGTCCGCTCCCGCGTGCGGTGAGCCGGGGCCGCGGGGCGGGCGGATCCCGTCGGGCGTCAGGCGTCGGGCGTCAGGCGCCGGCGCCGGGCGGATCCAGCGGCAGGTCCAGCGGGAGGTCCTCGGTGACGCGGACCCGCTCGGGGCGCAGGTCCGCCGGGGTGGGTACGGCGCTGCCGGGCAGTTGGACTGCGGCCGCGCCGTGGGCCAGCGCGGAGGCGAGGGCGGCGGGGCCGGTCCCGCCGGCGATGAGGAAGCCGGCCAGGGAGGCGTCGCCCGCGCCGACGTCGCTGCGGACGGCGGTGACGGGGGCGGTGCCGTGGAAGGTGCCCTCGGGGCCGACCAGGAGTTGGCCGTGCCGGCCGAGGGAGGCCAGGACGGCGCCCGCGCCGCGCCCGAGGAGTTCCTCGGCGGCCTTGACGGCGTCCCCGAGGGTGGCCAGGGGGCGGCCGACCGCCTCGGCGAGCTCCGCCGCGTTCGGCTTGATCACGTCCGGTCGGGCGGGCAGGGCCGCGTGCAGGGCGGGGCCCGAGGTGTCGAGGGCGAAGCGGGCCTTGGCCGTGTGGGCGCGGTCGACGAGTTCGGCGTACCACTCGGGCCGCAGGCCGGGGGGCAGGCTGCCGCAGCCGGCGATCCAGGCGGGGGCGCCGGAGCAGGTGCGGACGGTGTCGAGGAGGAGTGCCGATTCGGCGGCGGACAGCTCCGGGCCGGCCGCGTTGATCTTCGTCAGGGTGCCGTCGGGTTCGGCGACGGCGACGTTCGAGCGGGTCTGGCCGGCGATGGCGACGGCGGTGACGTCCACGCCCTGCGCGCCGAGGAGTTCGGCGAGGAGGGTGCCGGGGGCGCCGCCGAGCGGGAGGACGGCCGTGGCGCGGAGGCCGGCCGCGGCGACGGCCCGCGCGACGTTGACCCCCTTGCCGCCGGGGTCGACCCGCTCGGCGGCGGCGCGCAGGACGGCGCCGCGGTCGAGCGAGGGGACCTCGTAGGTGCGGTCCAGGGAGGGGTTCGGGGTGACGGTGAGGATCATGCGAGCCTGGTGCCCGGATGCGTACATGTGGATTTACGTCCGTTCCATGCCCGTTTCTGACGATTCTCCCCCACCTTACGTGGGGTGGCCCCCAAAAACAAAGGAAAACGGACATACCCGCCAACAGGGGCGGGCATGTCCGTTCGCGGCGGCCGTGCCGGGGCGACGGGCTAGCCGACGGGGACCTTCTCGATCGCGGGCTCCCCCGCGGCGACGGCGCCCTCGCGCTCACCCATCGGGACCTGCTTGCGCGGCAGCATGAACATCACCGCGAAGATCACGACGAGGACCGCCACCACCCACCACAGGGCGCCGCGGAAGGCCTCGACGTAGGGCGGGCCGAAGACCATGTCGTCGTCGATCAGTCCGAAGAAGACGACGGAGGTCAGGCCGAGACCCAGCGCGTTGCCCATCTGGCCGGTGGTGTTGATCAGGCCCGAGGCCGAACCGGCGTGCTCCCGCGGCACCTGGGAGAGCACGGTGTCGGTGAGCGGGGCCACGATCAGGCCCATGCCCAGACCCATGACGATCAGCGGGGCGGCCATCTGCCAGGAGGCGATCGCCATGCCGTAGTGCTCGGACTCCCAGATGTAGAGGAGCAGGCCCGCGGCCATGGTCAGGGCGCCCGCCTGGAGCACCTTGCGGCCGAAGCGCGGGACGAGCTTCTGGACGGACAGGCCCGCGGCCACCGAGACGGCGATGGAGAAGGGGATGCCCGTGGTGCCGGCGCGCAGGGCGCTCCAGCCCAGGCCCATCTGCATGTAGAGCGTCCAGACCAGGAAGAAGATGCCGGTCGCGATGCCGAAGGTGAGCTGGACGGCGATGCCGCCCGCGAAGCTCTTGACCTTGAAGAGGGACAGCTCGACCAGCGGGGAGCCGTCCTTCTTGATCTTGTACCGCTCGTAGCCGATGAAGGCGGCGAAGACGAAGGGCGAGGCGATCATGCAGACGAAGCCCCACACCGGCCAGTCGTTCTCCCGGCCGTGGGTCAGCGGGAAGATCAGCATGACCAGCGCGAGGGTGGCGAGGACGACGCCCACCAGGTCCAGGCGCAGCGCCTTGGGGGCCTTGGACTCGGTGATGAACTTGCGTCCCAGGATCACGCCCGCGATGCCCACCGGCAGGTTGATCAGGAAGATCGGGCGCCATTCGAGACCGAAGAGGTTCCACTGGGTGAGCAGGGCCCCGAGCATCGGGCCGGAGACGGCGCCGAGGCCGACGATCGCGCCGAACATGCCGAAGACCTTGCCGCGCTCGTGCGGCGGGAAGGTGACGTGGATGATCGCGAGGACCTGCGGGACCATCATGGCCGCCATGCCGCCCTGGAGGATGCGGGAGACGACGAGCATGGACGGGTTGGCGGCGATGCCGCAGAGCAGCGAGGCGGCCGTGAAGCCGGCGATGCCGACGAGGAAGAGCCGCTTGCGGCCGTAGATGTCGCCGAGGCGACCGCCGGTGATCAGACCGGCGGCGAAGGCGAGGGCGTAGCCGGCGGTGATCCACTGGATCGCGCTGGTGGAGGCGCCGAAGTCCTGGCGCATGCCGGGTATCGCGATGTTGACGATCGTGACGTCGACCAGGTCCATGAAGGCCGCGGTCATCACGATGGCGAGGGCGAGCCAGCGGCGGCGGTCGACGGGGGCCGCGCCCGCGTCGTCCGCCCCCTCGCCGGGGGCTTCCCCGCCGGCGCCGGCGGCCGGTGCGGGGGCCGGGCCTGATCCTTCGGCGGCCGCGTTCCGCTCTTCTCGTACGGGCCCGTTCTTTCTTTCGGGCGATGTCTGGGACGTCTCGGTGCTCATGGAGAGAAACCTAGACGGGATGTAGGTCAATCGGTGTCCTATTTCCCTGGCAACCTGGATCCATGAACGACACCCCGGCGCGGCTGCTCACCCTGCTGTCCCTGCTCCAGACCCCGCGCGAGTGGCCGGGCAGCGAGTTGGCGGAGCGGCTGCGGGTGAGCGCGCGGACCATCAGACGGGACATCGACCGCCTCCGCGAGCTCGGGTACCCGGTGGAGGCGACGATGGGCGCCGTCGGCGGGTACCGGCTCGTCGCCGGGGCGGCGATGCCGCCGCTGCTCCTCGACGACGAGGAGGCGGTGGCCATCGCGGTGGGGCTGCGGGCGGGGGCGGGGCACGCGATCGAGGGGGTCGAGGAGGCCTCCGTACGGGCCCTGGCGAAGCTGGAGCAGGTCCTGCCGGCGCGGCTGCGCCGCCGGGTGGGCGCGCTCCAGTCGGCCACCGTGGCCGTGACCCGGGGGGACGGGGCGAGCGTGGACCCGCGCACGCTGACGGCGATGGCGGGGGCGGTGGCGGGCCCGGAGCGGCTGAGGTTCGCCTATCGGGCGCGGGACGGGGTGGAGTCCCGGCGGCTGGTGGAACCGTACCGCCTGGTGAGCACGGGCAGCCGGTGGTACCTGGTCGCCTACGACCTGGAACGGGAGGACTGGCGGACCTTCCGGGTGGACCGGGTGAGCGAGCCGTTCCCCACGGGCGCCCGGTTCGCGCCGCGGGAGCTGCCGATGGACGCGGCGGAGTTCGTGCGGCGCGGGCTGCGGGGCCGGGAGACCTACACGGCGGACGTCTCCTTCGCCGCCCCGCCGCAGGACCTGCCGCAGTGGCTGCGCGCGCTCGCGGAGCCGGACGGGAGCGGGGGCGGGGTGCGGGCCCGCTTCGAGAGCGGGGACGACCCGCAGTGGCTGGCCGCCCGCCTGGCCTTGCTGGGGGTGCCGTTCACGGTGCGCGGGCCGGAGCGCCTGGCTCGGGCGGCGGCGGAGCTGGGCACGCGGCTGGCGGGGGCGGGCGGGGTGGCGTAGGGGCCGCCCCGAGCCACGATCCCGGGGCGGGCGGAGCGGCGCGGGCCCCGGCGCCTGGGGGTGCCGGGGCCCGTACGGGGTGGGGCGGGGCCGCGCGCGGCGGCGGCGCGGGGCGGTCAGGCCACGGCGTCGAAGCCGGTGTCGCGGGCCATGCGCTTGAGTTCGAGCAGCGCGTGCTTCTCGATCTGGCGGATCCGCTCGCGGGTCAGGCCGTGCTGCTTGCCGACCTCCGTGAGGGTCCGCTCCCGGCCGTCCTCGATGCCGTAGCGCATCTTGATGATGGACGCGGTGCGCTGGTCCAGCTTGCCGAGCAGGTCCTCCAGCTCCTCGCTGCGCAGCAGGGAGAGCACGGACTGCTCGGGGGAGATCGCGGAGGTGTCCTCCAGCAGGTCGCCGAACTGGGTGTCGCCCTCGTCGTCCACGGACATGTTGAGGCTGACCGGGTCGCGCGCCCAGTCCAGTACGTCGCCGACGCGCTTCTCCGTGGTGTCGAGCTCGGCGGCGATCTCGGCGTGCTCCGGGTCGCGGCCGTTCTCGCGGTTGAACTCGCGCTGCACCCGACGGATGCGGCCGAGCTCCTCGACGAGGTGGACGGGGAGGCGGATGGTGCGGGACTGGTCGGCGATGGAGCGGGTGATGGCCTGGCGGATCCACCACGTGGCGTACGTGGAGAACTTGAAGCCCTTGGCGTAGTCGAACTTCTCGACGGCGCGGACCAGGCCGGCGTTGCCCTCCTGGATCAGGTCGAGGAGGGGGAGCCCGCTGCGCGGGTAGCGGCGGGCGACGGCGACCACGAGGCGGAGGTTGGACCGGATGAAGACCTCCTTGGCCCGCTCGCCCTCGGCGGCCAGGGCCTCCAGCTCCTCGCGCGCCGGGCTCTCCCCCGCGCGCTCGGCCTCACCGTCGAGGATCTGCCGGGCGTAGACGCCCGCCTCGATGATCTGGGAGAGCTCCACTTCCTTGGCGGCGTCGAGCAGCGGGGTGCGCGCGATCTCGTCCAGGTACATGCCGACCAGGTCGCGGTCTGCTATCTCCCCGCCCACAGCGCGTGCGCTGCTCGTGGACTGACGACGGGCGACGGCGCGGGTTGCCATGCGTGCTCCCTTGCGATGAAGTTCGGTCGCGGTGCGGCTGCGGGACACCGCCGGCGGTGCGGCGGAGCGCCCGGAGGCGCTGTGGACACTCTCCCGAGTGCCCGCGTCCGAAGGAAACAACGACTGGAATCAGGACAGAATTCCCACGTTGCCCCGCTATTTCCGAGATCTTGCAGTATCCTGCCCCGCCGCAGGGGCGACGCGATGCCGCGAGAGCCCGAAGAGGCGCAGGTCAGGCCCGAAGTGAAGGCAGTCCCTTCCGCTTGCCCGGAGGCTCGCGCACACAACCGCTGTGAGACCGCCGTCACACGCGGTCCATGCGGTACGCACGCGCGGTACGGCCGACTCCACCCCGCGGGAGCGCTTTCCCTCGACGCCCTCCCACCCCGGAAGACGGCGCCCGCCGCCTTCCGGTTGCCTGGACTGGCGATCGAATCGCCGAATACGCCAGGAGTCGGACTTTCCGCCTGAAACGGACCTGGCGCGCCGCCCTCGGCCTCCCGCAGCGGCTAGCCGAACTGGAGGGAGCGCTTCGACAGGCCCATCCAGAAGCCGTCCACCGGGGTGCGCTGGGCGCCGAGATCGGACCCGGCCGCGCCCAGCGCGACGAACAGCGGCGCGAAGTGTTCCGTGCGGGGGTGGGCCAGCCGGCCGGCCGGGGACTTGACCTCGAAGTCGAGCAGGGCGTCGACGTCGCCGGCGGCCAGGGCCTCGCCGCCCCAGGCGTCGAACTCCGCCGACCAGCCGGGCACGCCGGGGCCGGTGTGGCGCAGGGCCGCGAGGTTGTGGGTGAAGAAGCCGCTGCCGACGATCAGCACCCCCTCGTCGCGCAGCGGGGCGAGCCTGCGCCCGATCTCCATGAGCCGGGTCGGGTCCAGGGTCGGCAGGGACATCTGGAGCACCGGTATGTCGGCCCCGGGGTACATCTCGACGAGGGGGACGTACGCGCCGTGGTCCAGCCCGCGCTCCGGGAGGTCCTGGACGGGGGTTCCGGGGGCGCGCAGGAGGGCGCGGACCGAGGCGGCCAGGTCCGGGGCGCCGGGGGCGTCGTAGCGCACGCCGTAGTAGTGCTCGGGGAAGCCCCAGAAGTCGTACACGAGCGGGACGGGCGCGGTGGCGCCGAGGGCGAGCGGGGCCTCCTCCCAGTGGGCGGAGACCATGAGGATCGCGCGCGGGCGGGGCAGCGCGCGCGACCAGGCGGCGAGTTCGCCGGGCCAGATCGGATCGTCGGCGAGGGGCGGGGCGCCGTGACTGAGGTACAGGGCCGGCATGCGGGCGGGATCCCCGTCCGGGGTCGGCGTCGGCTCGGGGTGGGCGGTGGCCATCGGGGGCGCTCCTCGTTCGTCCGTGTGGGGCGCCGTGGACCTGCCGCGGACACGACGAACCCCGCTTCATTCAAATTTGAACGAAGCGGGGTCCTCAGTCATTCCCACACCGGTACCGGCGGCGAGGGCGGGGGTGCGCCCGTCAGTGGGCGATCACCGGAACCTTGAGGCCGGCGTCCTCGGAGTCGGCGCCCGCACCCGAGCCGGAGGCCACCGGGCCGCCGGAGTTCGGACGCCCCGTGTTGATCAGCGCGAACGCGAGGGCCGCGCTGACGGCGAGGATGCCGACGGCCCACCAGATCGCGGACGAGTAGCCCTCGACCATGGCCCGCGCCTGCACCAGCTGCGCGGCCGGGCCGCCCGCCGCGGCCTCAGCCGCGTGGTCGGTGAGGTACGCGGTGGTCGCCGAGGCGGCGATCGTGTTCAGCAGGGCGGTGCCGATCGCGCCGCCCACCTGCTGGGAGGTGTTGACCATGGCCGAGGCCACGCCCGCGTCGGCCGCGTCCACCCCGTAGGTGGCCAGGGACATGGCCGGCATGAACGCCGTACCCATGCCCAGGCCCAGCAGCAGCTGCGCCGGGAGGATCAGCGCCGGGTAGGAGGAGTCGACCTCCAGCTGGGTGAGCAGCAGCATGCCGACGGCGGCGAGCAGGAAGCCCGGGCCCATCAGCAGGCGGGGCGCCACGCGGGTCATCAGACGGGCGCCGATCTGGGTGGAGCCCGTGATCATGCCCGCGATCATCGGCAGGAAGGCGAAGCCGGTCTTGACGGGCGAGAAGCCCTTCACGACCTGGAGGTAGTAGGTGAGGAAGAGGAACAGGCCGAACATCGCGATGACGGCCAGACCCAGGGAGAGGTAGACACCGCCGCGGTTGCGCTCCATCAGGACGCGCAGCGGCAGCAGCGGGGACTTCACCTTGGCCTCGACGAGCACGAAGGCCGCCAGCAGCAGCACCGACGCGACGAACATCGACACGGTGACCGCGTCCGACCAGCCGGCCGACTCGGCGCGGGTGAAGCCGTACACGAGCGCGACGAGACCGAGGGTCGAGAGGATCACGCCGGGGATGTCGAGCGGGGCGCGGTTACGGCCGCCCGCCGGCTCGCGGATGATCATCCAGGCGCCCACGGCCGCGACGATCGCGAACGGGATGTTGACGAAGAAGGTCCAGCGCCAGTTGAGGTACTCGGTGAGGAAGCCGCCGAGGATCAGGCCGACGGCGCCGCCGCCGCCCGCGATGGCGCCGTAGATGCCGAAGGCCTTGGCCCGCTCCTTGGCGTCGGTGAAGCCGACCGCCAGCAGGGAGAGCGCGGCCGGGGCGAGCAGCGCGCCGAAGGCACCCTGGAGGGCGCGGGCGCCGAGCATCATCGCCTCGCCGGTGGCGGCGCCGCCCAGCGCGGAGGCCAGGGCGAAGCCGATGAGGCCGATGACGAAGGCGTTCTTGCGGCCCCACTTGTCGGCGATGCGACCGCCGAAGAGCAGCAGACCGCCGAAGGCCAGCGCGTACGCGGTGATGACCCACTGGCGGTTGCCGTCCGAGATGCCCAGATCGGTCTGGGCGGAGGGCAGCGCGATGTTCACGATGGTCGCGTCGAGGACGACCATCAGCTGCGCCAGGGCGATGAAGACGAGTGCCTTCCACCGGTTCGGATCGGGGAGGGCGGCAGCCGGCGACTGCGCGCTCACGGCTGTTTTGGACATGGGGGTACCCACTCACTGTGTGACGGTGCGGAATGACTGGAAGAAGGTAAGAAAAAGCTAGTTCGTGAAGGTTTGTTACGTCATGTGGTTTTGTGCGGCACGGTCGGTCGTGCGCGCCCGGCCGACGCGCGGCGGACGTACGACCGACGCGCGCCGTAGGGCGGGCTCGCGACGCGCGGCGGGCGCCGCACGGCCAAGGCCATCACGGCCTCATGGAGTCACGGTCTTGCGGCGCAGGTCTTCCAACGTGGCCGCCTCGCCGGGCAGTTCGGAGCGGGCCGGGGCCCGCAGCCCGTCGAGGAAGAGCTGGAGGTGGCGGTGGGCGAACCGGTCCGCCTCCGGGCAGGCACTGCCCGGCAGCGGACGGCTGAGCTGGGAGAGCGCGACCATCAGGTCGCCCACGCCGATGTCGGTGCGCACCAGGCCGTCGCGCTGGCCGGCGGCGAGGAGGTTCTCCACGGCCGCCCCCAGCGCCTCGCGCGAGGCGAGGAGTTCGGGGTGGTCGCGGTCGAAGCCGTCGGAGAGCATCGGGCACAGGGCGCCGATCCGCTCGTCGGCGGCGGTGTGGGTGAAGCGACAGAGGGCCGCGAAGGCGTCGGGCTCCTTGGCCAGGGAGTCCTCGGCGAGGGCGGTGACCCGGTCCGTCACGTACAGCACCACGTGGTGGACGAGGTCGGCGCGGTCGGGGAAGTGGCGGTAGAGGGTGGCGTTGCCGATGCCGGCCCGGCGGGCGATCTCGTCCAGCGGCGCCTGCGAGCCGAACTCCACGAGCATCTCGCGGGCGGCCGCGAGGATGCGCTCGCGGTTGCGCACGGCGTCCGCGCGCGGCTTCGGCACCGGGGCGGGAGCGGGGTCCGCGAGGTCCACGCCGACCCGGGGGGCGGGCGCGGAGGTGCGGCCGATGCTCTTCATTCCGGGGCCTCCCTGGGGTGGTGACGCGTACGACGGGGAACGGGCGACCTCCCGAACCGGGGGGTCTGTCCCCGCTTCATGGGGACTCTCTTGCAAACGGGGATGCGGTCCCCGGTTATTTCACTCGCAGGTGTGAGCTGAGTCACATGAAAAGATGCTGGTTCATCCCGTTTGGACGCTTTCGGCGCGCGGGCGTGTCGTGGCGGACGGAGGGTGGGCGAACAGAGCGCAGTCCGGACCCGGCCGGCTGCCGCGGACCCGAAGGCGATCTCCATGCCGCAGACCCGCCACCGGATACGCAGACCCTGCCGCACCAGCGCGTACATCGGCCTGACCGCGCTGGCCCTCGGCGTCACGGCGACCGCCAGCACCGGGATATCCGGCCGCGGCCACTCGGCCTCCGGCCCCGTCGCCACCTCCGCCGAATCGGTGCTCGCCCCCTGCCGGATCGCCGGGACCATGGGCGTGCAGATGTCGGAGGGCCTGCCGACCCCGCCCGGGTACTCCCGCTCGACGGGCGAGGTCCGCGCGCTCAACCTGATGATCGACTTCCCCGACGCCAAGGGGGAGGGCACCGCCCTGGACCGGCTCGCGGAGTTCTTCCCCCAGACCTCCGACTGGTTCCGCACCAGCTCCTACGGACGGCTCGCCTACCACGCCGAGGCGCCCATACGGGACTGGCTGCGGATGCCGATGCCCTTCGCCGCGTACGGGATCGAACGCGGCTCCCCCTACGAGCCGGGCTACCGCCGGCTCGTCGAACACATCGCGAAGGCCGCCGACCCCGAGGTGGACTTCAGCCGCTACGACCTGATCAACATCCTGGTCACGCCGAACGCCGGCCCCTCCGCCCTCGACACCGTCCTGTCGGTGACCTTCTCCGGCAACAGCGAGGCGCCGGTGGCCGACGGGGTGCCGCTCGCGAACACGTCCTTCGTCTACAGCCGGCAGGACGACGGGTCCGGCACCTACCGCGAGACCGGCTACCGGGTACTGCCCCACGAGAACGGGCACGTCTTCGGCCTGCCCGACCTCTACACCGCCGACGGGGGCGGCACCGTCGGGCACTGGGACATCATGAGCGAGGACTGGGGCGCCAACAACGACCTCCTCGGCTGGCACAAGTGGAAGCTGGGCTGGCTCGACGGCAACCAGATCAGCTGCGCCTCCGCGCCCGGCATCAGCGACCACGTGCTGTCGCCGCTGGCCGTCGCGGGCGGCACCAAGCTGGCCTTCGTCCCGACCTCGGAGAGCGCCGGGATCGCGGTGGAGGTCCGCACCCTCGCCGGGAACGACGAGGCCGTCTGCAAACCCGGGGTGCTCATCTACAAGGTCGACTCCGACGTGGACACCGGGCACGGGCCGGTGACCGTCTCGGACAGCGCCGTCGCCAGCGGCGGCTGTACGAGGAGGCCGAACGTGCACGCCGAACTGTCGGACGCGCCCTTCCGGCCGGGCGACACCTTCACCGACGAGAAGTCGGGCGTCAGCATCTCGGTGGTGGGCGAACTGCGCAACGGGAACTACCAGGTGCGCGTGACGCGGCCGTGAGGCGGGGGCCCGGCGCCTGCGGGCGGCGGGGCCAGGCGGGCGGCGGGGCGAGGCGAGGCCGGCCGGGCGAGGCGAGGCCGGCCGGGCGGGCGGGCGGGGCGAGGCGAGGCCGGCCGGGCCCGGGCGGGGTCCTGCGGTCGGCCGGGACCGCCGCGGTCGGCCGGGGCCACTGTGGTCCGCCGCCGGGGCCGGACCGCTGTGGTCGGCCGGGACGCCCGTGGTCGGCCGGTGCCGCCGTGGTCCGCCACCGGGGCCGGACCGCTGCGGTGGGCCGTGACGCCCGTGGTCGGCCCAGGCCGCTGTGGTCGGCCCAGGCCGCTGTGGTGGGCCGGGACGCCTGTGGTCCGCCGGGACGCTCGGCCCCGCAGGTCCGGACCTCCGGCCCCCTGCCCCGGGGTGCCCGGCCGGGGAGGCTGGGGGAACCGCCCCCGACCGTAGGAGACCGAGACCCGTGAAGGCGTTCGTACTGCCCCCGGGCGGCGTACCGGCCGTGGTGGACCGACCCGCGCCGCGCCCGCGCCCCGGCGAGGTCCTCGTGGGCACCACCGCCGCCCTCGTCTGCGCCTGGCCCGGCCACGCCCGGGCCGACGCCCCCGCCCGCCTCGGCCACGAGGCGGTCGGCGTGGTCCGGGAGGTCGGCCCCGGCGTACCGGACGCCTACCTCGGCTGCCGCGTCGCCGCCGAGGGCCGCGGCCGGCTCGCCGAGTGCTTCGCGCTGCCCGTGCGCGGCGCGGGGCTCGTACGCCTCCCCGACGCGATCACCGACCACCAGGCCCTCTACGCCACCGGCGCCCTCCCCACCGGCTTCGCCGCCGCCGAGGAGGCGGGCGTACGGGCCGGCGGGTGCGTGGCCGTCTTCGGACAGGGCCCGGTCGGACTCGGCGCGACGGTCGCCGCCGCACGACTGCGCGGCGCGCGGGTCATCGCCGTGGAGCCGGAGCCCAAGCGCCAGCTGCTCGCCCTGCGGTTCGGGGCGGACGTCGTGGTGGACCCCGCCTACGAGGACTCCGCCGAGCGCATCAGGGAGCTGACCGGCGGCACCGGCGCCGACTGCGCGGTCGTCGCCACCGCCGCACCGGGCGCCGCGCGCACCGCCCGCACGGCCACCGCCCCGACCGGACGCGTCACCCACGCCCGCTGCGCCACGGGCGACCGCCCCGGCTCGGGCGCGCGCGTCACCCGGATGCTCCGGCTGATCGGGGACGGGCTGCTGGATCCGACCGTGATGACCACGCACGCGTTCCCCTTCACCCGGGTGGAGGAGGCATTTCGGCGGCTTTCGGCGCGGGAGCCGGGCATGGTCAAACCACTGATCCGCTTCCCCTGACCCCTGACCCCTGACCCCCTGACCCCCTGCCCCCGCGCCCTCCCGCCGCCCCACCCCAGGAGCCCGACGTGACCGCCACCCCCGTCACCCCCGAGGAACGCCTCGCCGAGGCCGGACTGAAGCTGCCGCCGACCCCCGCCCCGCTCGCCGTCTACGTACCGGCCGTGCGGAGCGGGAACCGCGTGTACACCTCCGGCCAACTGCCGATGCTGGACGGCGCCCTCGCGCTGACCGGCAAGGTCGGCGCCGAGGTCACCCCGGAACAGGGCCAGGCGCTCGCCCGGCAGTGCGCGCTCAACGCCCTGGCCGCCGTCGTCTCGGTCGCCGGGGACCTGTCCGCCGTGAAGCGCGTGGTCAAGGTGGTCGGCTTCGTGGCGAGCGCCCCCGGCTTCACCGGCCAGCCGGGAGTGCTCAACGGCGCGAGCGAGCTGCTGGGCATCGCCTTCGGCGACGCCGGCATCCACGCCCGCAGCGCGGTCGGCGTGGCGGTGCTCCCCCTCGACGCCCCGGTCGAGGTCGAGATCACGGTCGAACTGCACACCCCGATGGCCGTCTGACCCGAACCCGCCGCGACCACACCCCACTCCGGCGAAAACCCCACCACGGAGCCCCGCCCCGATCCGCTACCCTGTCCCCTGGGCCGCCCTCACCAGCGGCCCAGCGCCTTCGTAGCTCAGGGGATAGAGCACCGCTCTCCTAAAGCGGGTGTCGCAGGTTCGAATCCTGCCGGGGGCACATGGGAAAAGGGCACCTACCATTTTTGGTAGGTGCCCTTTGACATCCACAGGTGACATCAACGGCGGCGGTCACTGACGGCCGGGCCGCCTCCTGAGCAGCCGGTCCATACGGCTGATCGCCTCGCGCTGCGTGTCCTGGACGACGTGCGTGTACACGTCCATCTTGATGCTGATCTGGCTGTGTCCGAGGATCTCCATCACGACGCGGGGCGCGACGCCAGCGGCTGTGAGCAGCGTCGCTGTACCGTGCCTGGCGTCGTGGAGCCGGATCACGCGGGGGCCGGCACATGCGGCAACACGGGTGAAGGAGCGGTACACGTTGCGCGGCTCAACAGGGCGGCCGGTGCTCGTGGTGAAGAGCCCTCCTGCTACTTCTCCCCTGCCTTCACTCGCTGATCGTTCTGCTTCGTCCGGTGCCACCGGAGGGGCGCGATGCACAGGGCGGGCAGCGGTACGACCCGACGACGGCGCCCCTTGGGATCGTCGTCGTACAGGACCCCGCGTCGGCGCTGGGTCTGCTGGCGGACGTAGAGGACCCGCTTGTTGAGGTCGACGCCCGCCCAGCGCAGCCCGACCAGCTCGCCCCGCCGCAGCCCCATGGCGAGGACGAAGGCCGCGTACAGCGGGTCACGGCGGGCGGCCACGAGGAAGGTGACCGTCTCGTCCACGGACCACGGACTCAGCTCCCGCGCCTTCGTCCGGGGCGGCTCGACGAGGGAGGCCACGTTGCGCGAGATCAGTTCCTCGCGGCAGGCCGCAGTGAGGGCGGTCCGCAGGACTCGGTGAGATTCCTTGGCCGTGGCCGCGGTCGTCTTCCTCTCCAGCTGGACGAGGAAGCGCCGGACGTCGGCGACGCTCAGGAACTCCAGCCGTTTGGAGCCGATCCCCGGGACGAGGTAGAGGCGGACGTGCGCCTCGTACTTGTCGTACATGTCGTACGTGCCGAGCGTTCGGCGCGGGGGCTTGACGAAGGTGTCGAGCCAGTATGGGAGCCACTCGGCGAGCTTCGCGGAGCGGGTCGGCACGGGGATGCCGTTGTCGGCCTTGTCGAGGAGGGCGCGGCGCTTGGCGTCGCGCTCCTCCCAGGCCTTGCCGTAGGCGAACTTCCGGGCGCGGGTGCCGTCCGGCTGGAGGACGTAGACGGCGGCCTGATAGCGGCCGTCCGACCGCTTGGTGATGGTGCCGGCGCCGTTCGGGTTGCGCTTGCTCTTGGCGGACATCAGGCGGCCTCCCCGATCTCGCGGTCGATGAAGTCCCGTACGGCGTCGACCGGGACGCGGCGGGCGCGGCCGACAGTGATCGAGGTGAGGCGGCGGGACCGGATGAGGTCATAGACGGTCGAGCGGCCGAGATTGAGCCGCTCCATGACCTCCGGAACGGTGAGGGGGCGAGCCTCTAAGATCATGGCCCCAACGTCGTGCTTTGCCGGGCAGGTCCACAGACTGCCCGACGCGCCGGAAGCTTACAGGGCCATGATCACTTACCCCAAGGCAGCTCCAGCCCAAAGCCGCTCCACCGACCTACTCGACGTAGCCCAACTCGCGTGCGTAATTTTGAAGTTTCCCTAGGATGTACGCGGCAATCGCCGCACGATTCTTGTTGGTGAGATAATCCCCCGACCTCCACGTGTACTCAAGACACACCGCTTCGTTGTTGAGAACAAAGGACGTGTCGGGAATTAGGGGGGTGAAGCTCATCTTCTCTTCTGCCTTAAATTCGGATGCCTCCATCGCATTGACATCAAGAAATGCCTCGATGGCCTGAAGTACGGCCTTGTTGAGCTCCTTGTCGGCGCCATGAGTGAAGCCGCGCTCTGCTAGCAAGTCAAACGCAGGGGAAGAGACGTTGGACGGAGTTCCGCGGGTTTCGTAAGTGGACGTTGCGATGCCCAGCAGATACTTGCCGAAGTCGCTCCGCTTCATATTGCGGGCGATCGAGGCTGCACCCTTATCCGAAACATCGAGACTTGCGAGTGTTTCGGAGACATCTTCCGGGCCGAACCGCCGGAGAATCGGAATCGTCACGGCAGGGGGAAGCCCGAAGACCCGAGCATCCAACTGAACAATCATCTGCGTGAGCAGGCCGCGACGCTGAGCCCACCACTTCCCGATCACACTTGCGGGGGTTGCTGCGAGGAGTGCGTTTCCGTCGACGAACCCGAATCGACTGCTGTTCGTGAGGTGCATGAGAACACCTGGGTCCGTGCTGGCCGACACGACCACTACAGCCAAACGGATGGGCAACCTAGTCCGCTGGAGAATATCTAGGCGATTCTTGGTGAAATCGTCGGAAATAGATCGGAGATAGCCACCCAGCGTCTCAAATTCTGCCGGGTCGTAATCGCGGGGATCAACCCCCAAGAGCTCCAGCGACTCCACATTGTTAGACAGCTGCAGCGTATTCGTTGCGATCGCCACCCAAGCATCCCGGTGTGGACCCTCAATATGGAGCGGGAGCGGAATGGGGGGTCGGCCCGCAATTCTCTCGTAATCTGCCGACATGGACTTCGCCATTGATTCCGAGGTCTCCGGCCAGCAGAGGATGACCTTGCGGCCGAGCGGATCCCGGAGGAAACGCTTAATGGCCGCCAGCTCCGCCGTGTCAGCAGGCGCGCTTTCACGGTGATCCACAAGGGAGGGATGATGCGTTCATCGTTGGCCGGCCTAGACTGAACGGCACTTTCAATTGCTGCTTTGAGTTCATCAAAGCTGACCGCGCCGTTATGTTGGACGGTTGTCGAGAACTGAGAAGGAAGGAAAGTTCGCAGGTTGCTGGCCAGAGTAGTCTTTCCCGTACCCGAAAGCGCATACATCGGGACGAACAACCCCTCACCTCGCGCGCGAATACTCTGCGCGGCTAGTTCAATCGAGTAGAGCGTCTCCGAAGGAGGGGCTACAACCAGTCGGGCGACCTCAGATCCTACGTGCTCGATTAGGAACTCATAACGTGCAGGGAATACGAGTTCCTTCAGGATGTGAGCATTAGCAGGATTTGTCATGGCTCGCCCTTTGGGTTGCAGGTCAGGATCACTGCGGCCAAAGCAGGATACTGTCGCCGACGATCGGCGCGCGGCCGATCAGCCCAACTGGCCAGCCTCCCGAGCCTCGTTGAGCCGAGCCCGATCGAAGCAGAGAAGCCCCGGAATGAGCCCGGGGCTTCTCTCTGTCCTTTGAGCTGGAGTCTGCTAGCCAAAGGCCCCCGCTGGCGGCTTCGGACCCTCGTCGCTGCCACGATCCGCAGCATGCAGCACCGCAAGGTGGCCACGGCTGATCGCTACGCGGAGTGTGTCTCGCAAGGCGGTCGCGAGGTCCATCGCCACAAGACGCAGTTCTTCCGGCTCAGCCTGCTCGTCTGCGAGTACCTCCACGGCATGCTGCAGGAGTTCGGCGCCGACGTCGAGTTGAGCAGCTTCGGTTCGGTCAGCCAGTTGGGAGAGATAGCTGTTGGTGTCGCCAATGATCAGGTAGCAGGGGTTGCCGTCGAGGGTTGTCCACGGGAGGAGACGGAGGCCGTTGTGGGCTGTCATCCCATTGCACCTCCTTCCTGGGTCGTGTGGTGAGTGGTGAAGAGGGCTTCGGCACGGTCGCCGGGGAGGACCGGGTGGGCTGCCTCGATGACGCGGCCTGTGATGTCGGTCGAGACGCGGGTGATGGCGAGGATGGCCAGGGTCGGGGTGATGCGGAGGGTCGCAGCTTCTTCCGGGGTTGGGAGGCGGGCGGTGACCTTGTCTTGGAGTTCCGCCGGCCGCTGGCGGTACCAGGGCGGCCCGGCGGCGACGAGGTCGCGGGGGGGGTAGATGCGGGCCAGGCTGTGGGGGGACTCGCCTTCGTGGCCGACGCAGAGGAATTCCGTCAGCGGGGTGCGTGAGGGGACTTGAGGACCTGACAGGTCCGAATCCTGTCGACCGGGGCAAGTTCGACCCAAAGATCCACTTGATCACCGAGAGGACCGGTCTGCCCATGTCCGTCGGGGTCTCGGGCGCCAACCTGCACGACAGCCAGGCCCTCGAGCCCCTCGTCCGGGGCATACCGCCCATCCGATCGAGACGCGGACGTCGACGGCGGAGGCCCGGCAAGCTCCATGCGGACAAGGGATACGACTACGCGCACCTGCGGCGATGGTTACGCGGACGTGGCATCGCCTACCGCATCGCACGCCGAGGCATCGAGTCATCCCAGCGCCTGGGCCGTCACCGCCGGACCATCGAACGGACGATGTCCTGGCTCGCCGGCTGCCGCCGTCTCCATCGCCGCTACGAACGCAAAGCCGAGCACCTCCTCGCCTTCACCAGCATCGCCCGCACCCTCATCTGCTACCGCAGACTCACCAAATGAGATGACGTCTACGGTAAAGCGGGTGTCGCAGGTCCTGCCGGGGGCACAGGGGCGAAGGGCACCTACCGATTTCGGTAGGTGCCCTTCGGCATTCGCGGACGACATCGACGGCATCCGTCAGGCCGGGGCGATCAGGTCGGCGTAGAGGATGACGTTGTTCGCGCGGTGGCCGTCGTGGAGGGGGCCGCCGCAGGTCAGGAGGCGGAGTTCCGGGCGGTCGGTGGGGGTGTAGACCTTCGCCGTGGGGAAGTCGGCCTTGTTCACGTCCTCGATCTCGCGGATCTTGAAGCGGGCCGTCCGGCCGTCCTCGCGCGGGACCTCGATCAGGTCCCCGAGGCGGATCTTCTCGACGTTCCGCATCAGGGCCGGGCCGTGCCTCGTGTCGAAGTGCGCGACCAGGACGGAGACGCCCTTCTCGCCGGGGGTGACGCCGCCGGTCCACCAGCCGGGGTCGTCGGCCTGGGTGTCGGCGTCGGGGACGCCGAGTTCGCCGGTGGTCGGGTCGACGGAGAGGTCGACCATCCGCCGCGCGTCCACGCCCGCCGCCTCGATCCGCAGGCCGGTGGGCTTCGAGCGGTCCAGGGCCCCGGCGGTGGGGGCGGCCGGGGTGGTGGCCGTACTGGAGATCCGGGGCTGCGGGGGGAGCTTCGCGGCCGCGGCGGTCGTCCCGCAGGCCGTGAGGGCTCCGGTCGCGAGGACCGCGAGGAGTGCGGTGGTGCGGAGAGTGGCGCGCATGGGTGGGTCGTCCGTCCCTCGGGTCGTGCGGGGGGGGGTACGGGCACGACGTTACGAGGGGTGCGTTGAGGGGATCAGTCGGGGATGTAACCGTTGTCCCGATATTGGGCGGCGGAAGGGTCTCGGGGCGCCGAAAGCCCTCCCGGCGGGCCGGGAGGGCGGAGACCGATCGTCACGCGGTCGCGTCAGCTCAGGCCCCTGCTGCGTTCGCCGATCCGGTCGCCCTGGGGGGTGCCGGCCCGCTTCAGGGCCGCCTTCGTGTGGGCACCGCCCTTGACCTTGCTCCTGACCGGCCCCTCGAAGCCGTGGCCCTGCGCGCGCGGCACCTGGAGCTGCTCCGCCGCCTTCGCGATGACCTCGCGGACGTCCCGCTTCTGCTCTTTGCTCATCCCGTCGTCAACTCCCTCGGGAAGCACCCAATCGGACTACTGGGATCGTATGCAGACATCCCGCCCATCGCACCCGGGCGGTGTGCAAAGAATGCCGATCAAGGGCGCGGCGGCGTCGGCCGCTCCGGGGTGCCCAGGGTGTGGTTGACCAGCTCGTCGGGGCACGGCGTACCCCGCGGGAGCTGGTACTTCGCGGCCACCCGGTACTCGCCGGGGGCCGGGGCCAGCAGCTCCGTCCACACGTCGCCGGAGGCGTCGGGGGCCGCCTTGAAGAGGCAGCCGGACGTGTTCGCGTAGTCCTTCGGCACCGCGGCCGGGCCGCGCGCCCTCGACGCGAACGTCTCCTGCGGGGGCGGTACGGCCTTCCCCGCGGCGTCCACCAGCCCCAGCCACGGCGAGTGCGGGATCCGCACCAGCACCCGCCCCGGCGCCCGTACGTCGATCACGAGCCGGTCGGCGCCGGCCCGCACCACGCTCGCGGGCCCGGACACCAGGTCCGTCGGGTCCTCCACCGCGAACAGGCGCCAGTTCGCGTCGCCCCACACCTCCCGGAGGTACGGGAGCCCCCCGCGCACGAGCTTCGCCTCCGTCACGCCCCCCGAGTCGGGTTTGTCCGCCGGCAGGACCACGTAGTGCACGGCCCAGCGCTCCAGCCAGGCCCGGTAGGCGTCCGCCGTGAGGGCGGCCTCGTAGAAGATCGGGTTCCGTTCCAGGTCGGCCTGGCGGTTCCAGCCGCGCGCGAGGTTGACGTACGCGGGGAAGGCCGAGGACTCGCGGTGGCTGCTGGCGGGGACCACCTCGACGCGGCCCCGGTCGGCGCCCGCCTTCCTCAGCTGGTCGACCAGCGGGGCCAGCTCCCGGTTCCAGGCGGCCACCGGGGTGGTCCGCACGATGTCGGTGACGCTGTTGGTGGTGATCCAGGCGGTCAGCCCGACGACGGCGAGCACGAGCGCCCGCCGCCGCCACGAGCGCGCGGCCGTGTGCGGGAGGGCCGCGAGCAGCGCGGCGCCGCCGAAGAGCATCACGAGGCGGGTGACGTTCGAACCGACCTGGGAGTCGATCGCCCAGGTCAGGAACACGCCGAGGGCGTACACACCGGCCGCGACCCGCACCGTGCGCCACGCCTTCGGTACGAGCAGCGCGACGGCCAGCCCGAAGAGGAACGGCAGCCAGGCCGACCCCAGCTTCATGGGCTGGGTCCCCGAGAACGGGAACAGCCAGGCCGACAGGCCCACCACGACCACCGGCGGCAGCCCGAGGACGTACGCCGCCGGCCGCCGCCGGTTCAGGAACAGCGCGGCCGCGACCACCCCGAGGAACAGTCCGGCGACCGGGCTCGCGGCGGTGGCCAGGGCGGCGAGCGGCGCCGCGACCGCCCCCTTGGCCCAGCGGCGCCCGGCCCACCGGCGCGGCAGGCAGAACACGGCGGTGACGGCGCCCAGCGCGAACAGCACGCCGAGGCCGAAGGTGACCCGTCCCGACAGGGCGTTGCAGAACAGCCCGTAGACCCCGGCGAGGGCCGGCCACAGGGGGCGGCGGACCGCGCCGCGGCAGCGGGTGAGGATCAGGGCGAGGAGGGCCGCGGAGGCGGTCCCGGCGATCATCATCGTGGTCCGCACGCCCAGCACGTGCATGAGGTACGGGGAGATCACGCTGTACGAGACGGGGTGCATGCCCCCGTACCAGGCCAGGTTGTACGCGGTGTCGGGGTGACGGCCCACGAACTCCGCCCACGCGTCCTGCGCCGCCAGGTCCCCGCCGCTGTTGGCGAAGCAGAAGAACCAGACGACGTGCAGGACGGCGGCCAAGGCCGTCGCCACGGCCACCGGGTGCCGGTGGGCCACCACGAGCGCCCCGGAGAGCCGGGAGAAGCTCCCGGAGGGCTGCCCGGAGGCGTCCGTGCCGTCCTCGGATCCGGCGGGGGACGCCCCGGACGCCCGGGACACCTCGGACGCCTCGGACGCCTCGGACGGCCGGTCGTCGCCGGCCCGGTGGTCCCGACGCTCGACTGTGCTCACGACCGGCACTCCCTCCCCGACGTACGGACCACGGACGCGGGACCCGGTCGCGGATCCCGACTCATCGGACGTGCCGCGGCGCCCCGGGGTTGCC
This sequence comes from Streptomyces sp. NPDC103540, assembly GCF_055584445.1. Taxonomy (NCBI): domain Bacteria; kingdom Bacillati; phylum Actinomycetota; class Actinomycetes; order Kitasatosporales; family Streptomycetaceae; genus Streptomyces; species Streptomyces sp. NPDC103540. The sequence continues at coordinate 82,810 of NZ_JBVJMA010000011.1, read as the reverse complement.
CGGGGCGCCGCGGCCGTTCCCGTCGCGTCATCCGATCCGGGTCAGCTTGCTGCCGACGCCCGGCGAGGACAGCTCGCTCTTGAGGGCCACGGGCACCTTCACCTGGCTGGCGCCCTCGCCGACGGTCAGCACGCCCACCGGGGTCCCGGCCTTGGCCGACTCCGGGATCGGGGTCCCGCCGTCACCCAGCTTGAGCTCGACCTTCAGGGACGGCCACCCGACCGCCTGCACGTCGGCGGTGGCGACGACCGGGGTGTGGCCGCCGAGGCCGTCGTCGACGTAGCCGACGACCGCGCCCTTCTTGACCACCGGCGCGCCCTGGATCTCCTTCTGCGTGGCGATCAGGAGGGTGCGGCTCGCGGCGATGACGCTGTCGATGATCGGCGGCTTGTGCTGGGCGAGGACCGCGCCGACGATCAGCTGGTTGGTGTCGCCGACCTTCTTCTGCGCGGCGAAGAGGAGGTTTCCGCCGGCCTTGGTCGTCGTACCGGTCTTGATGCCGAGCGAGTCGTTGAGCGGGACCAGACGGTTCCAGTTCGGCCAGGTCTTGCCCTTCGGGTCGACCCAGCTCGGCTTGCGGGTGATGTCCACCAGCGCGTCCATCTCGACGATCTTCAGGCCGAGCTTCACCTGGTCCTCGGCGGTGCTGACCGTGGTCGCGTCCAGGCCGGAGGGGTCGGTGTAGGTGGTGTTGGTCATGCCGAGTTCCTTGGCGGTCTCGTTCATCTTCTTGACGAACGCCTCCTGGGAACCGGAGTCCCACCGCGCCAGCAGCCGCGCGATGTTGTTGGCCGACGGGATCATCAGGGCGGCGATCGCGTCGTACTCCGAGATCTTGTCGCCCTCCTGAACGGTGTTGAGGGTCGACTCGTTGTCGGACTTGTCCTTCTGCCCCTCGATCTCCGCCGTCTTGTCGACGTCGATCATCGCGCCCTTCTCCCCCTTCTTGAAGGGGTGGTCGCGCAGGATGATGTACGCCGTCATCGACTTCGTGACGCTCGCGATCGGCACCGGCTTCTGCTCGCCGGAGCTGCCGATCGTGCCGAGGCCGGCGGCGGCCATGGAGGCCTGTCCCTCGGTGGGCCAGGGCAGCTCGGGCTTGCCGCCGGGGAAGGCGTACGTGGACTCCGCGGTCAGCACGAGCTTCGGCGCGGGCAGCGGGCGCACCAACTGCACGACGGCCAGCACGATCGCCAGAAGCACCACGATCGGGGCGTAGATCTTGACCCGCCGCAGCGCGGTCCGCATCGGGGACGGCGGCGGGGGCGGGTTGTTGGTGAGGTCCGCCAGCATGTCGAGCGGCGGCCTGGGCGGCAGCGGCTGCTGGGTGGTGCGCTCGCTGGGGTCGATCCGGGGCGGCGCCGGGGGCGCGGCCGCGGGGGTGGGCACGGGTCCCGCGGCGGCCTTGGGGGCGGGCGCGGGCTTCGGCGGGGCCGGCTTCTCGCCGTCGCCGCGCAGCGGTACGAAGGTGCTGGGGGCGCGGCCGTCCCGGCCCGCGTTCCCGGTGGCCTTGCCGTCCTTGCCCCGGTCCTTGTCCGCGTCCGTCGGCGCGGGCGCGCCCGGCTTGACGGCGCGGAACACGGCGGTGCGCTCGCCGTCGGACTCCGCGGGGGCCGAACCGGAGGCCGGCTTCGCCGCCGGCCTGCCGGGGAACGGGGGCTTCGTCTCGGCGGAAGCGGAATCGGAGTCGGCCTTGACGGCGCGGAAGGCGGTGGTGCGGTCGTCCTCGCCCGCGGCGGGCTTCTTCGGACCCTCCGTCGGACCGCCGGCGGCCCTCGGGTCGGGCGCCGAACCGGGCTTCACGGCACGGAAGACGGCGGTCCGCTCGCTGTCGACGGACTCCGGCTTCTCGGCCTTCCCGGCCTTCTCGGGCTCCTCGGTCGTGTCGGCCTTCGCGGCCTTCTCCGCCTTCTCGGCCTTCTCGGCGGCAGGCGCGGCCTGACCGGGCTTCACCGTACGGAAGACGGCGGTCCGCTCGCTGTCGGCAGCCCCCGACTTCTCGGTCTTCTCCGCCTTCTCGGCCGCCTCGGGCTTCTCGGCCGCCTCGGGCTTGTCGGACCGGTCGACGGTCGGCGCGGGCACACCCGGCTTGACCGTGCGGAACACCGCCGTGCGCTCGCCGTCGACCGGCTTCTTCCCCGCCTCGGGGGCGTCCGCGTCGGAAGCGGAGGGCGCAGAGGGCTCGGCGGGCGCAGGCGAGCCCGGCTTCACGGCGCGGAAGACGGCGGTGCGCGCGTCGGTCTTCCCCGCGTCCTGCGCGTCGCCCTCCGGCCGGTCGGCGGTCGGTGCGGGCGAGCCCGGCCTGACCGTACGGAACACCGCCGTGCGCTCGTCCGCGGCGGGCTTCTTCCCGGCCTCGGGTGAGGCGGCCGGAGTCGGCTCGTCAGCAGCGCCGGCGGCCTCGGTGGCGTCGTCGGCCTCGGTGGCGTCGTCGTCGGCCTCGGGCGCGGGGGTGGAGGGGGTCGGGCGCACGGCGCGGAAAACGGCCGTGCGTTCGGTGTCGGGCGCCTTCGCGGGGGCGGAAGCGGAATCCTCCGCCTCCGGCTTCGGCGCGCCCGACCCGGAGGCGGCCGCCGCACCGGATCCCACGGAAGCGGAACCTTCCGTACGCGGGTCCGGGCCCGGGGACTGGCGGACCACGGCGGGGGCCGGAGCGGAGGCGGGGGCCGCGTCCGCCCGGGAGGAGGACGCGTCGGAACCCGCGCCCCCGGCCGGCTTCGGCGCAGGCTCCGCCCCGGACTTCGCCTCGGAGCCCGCGGCCTCGGCGGACCCGGCGCGCGTGCCCGACCCGGCCTCGGAGTCGGCTTCGGCTTCGGCCTCGCCCTCGGAGTCCGCGGCCGGCGCCCGCGACGGCTCGGCGGTCGCCACCCAGGCGGCCACCGCCTCCTTCAGCGGGTCACGACGTTTCAGCGGCTGGAAGACCGAGAACCTCGGGTCCTGTTCCGCGGAGGACTCCGCCGCCCCCGGCGCTCCCTCATCTACCGACTTGTCGGGGGACTCGCCCGCCACCGTTCCTCCTCGATCGCCGTCCGGCCGCTGTCCGAACCGTCTAACAGTGTCCCGTCTAGGGGGCATCGCCCACGTGCTAGACGAGAACGACATAGCTGCTGGTTCCCCTACAAAGCGACCAGGCACTCTCGACAGATGAATGTGAGAGGCGTCACCCTGTCACTCATCCACGCGGGGAGGCATGGATGGGCAGGAGCCGCAGAACAATTCCGGAGGAGCTTCTGCTGCTCGCCTTGGACCCGGCCACGGGTACCACGGCGCAGCCGCAGTCGCTCGACCTCGGCCTGGCCGGGGCACAGCTAGTGGAGCTGGCTCTGGCAGGACGGATAGCCCCTGACGGGGATCGTATCGCCGTGGTGATGCCACGGCCGACAGGAGATCCGACTTTGGACTCCGCACTGGAACTGCTGCGCAGGCGCGGCAGCCCGGTACGGGCGGTCCACTGGATCGGCGGGCCCCGATTGGGGCTGCGCCAGATCTACCTCGCGCACCTGGAGCGCTGCGGCATGGTGCATGCCGTCGCGGGCCAGATGTGCGGGGTGTTGCCGACGACTCGCTACCAGGCGACCGATACGGCGATCAGCCGGGAGATCCGTGCCCGGCTGGACAGTGCGATCCGCACCGGCGTACCGCCGGACCCGCGGACCGCGGCGCTCGCCGCGCTGGCCCACGCGGTCGGACTCGGCAAGCACCTGTACCCCGGCAACGAGGGGCGTTCGTCCAGGTCCCGGCTGCGGGACCTGATCCGGCACGACCCGATGGGCGGTCTGGTGGCGCACGCCGTCATGGACGTCCAGAACGGTGTGGCGGCACAGCCGCGTCGTGACCGCGCCGCGGCCCCGCCGCCGGCCCGGGCCGCGTCCGGGAGCGCCGGCGTACCGATGCAACCGCGTCGTACGGGCGCGATGGCGCGGGTCGCCGCGCACTGATCCACCGCACACGGGTTCAGCACGCACCGATCCACCGCGCGGGGTGGTGGGGCCGACCTTCCGGTCCCACCGCCCCGCGCGTAGGCGCGTCGGCGCCGTACGCGCCGGCCGCGCCGTACGTCCGGACGCCCGTCGTACGCCCACGCGCCGTACGTCCGTACGCCCGCGCGTTCGCGCCGGTGCGCCCGCGGTTCCCGATTTCCCGTTCCCCAGCGGTATCGCACCCTTCGGTGGCAGTCTGCTGAACATCAGAAACGCAGCGAGACAGCGACAGAAGAAGGCGGAGGTGCCGTTCCCGTGGCGTCCAATGTCAATCCCACCGTCCGACGCCGCCGACTGGGCATGGAGTTGCGCAAGCTCCGTGAGGACAAGGGCATGACGGCCGAGCAGGTCGCCGAGCGCCTCCTCGTCTCCCAGTCGAAGATCAGCCGGTTGGAGAACGGCCGCCGTTCCATCAGCCAGCGCGACGTACGGGACCTGTGCGAGGTGTACGAGGTCGAGGACCCCCGTCTCGTGGACTCGCTCATGCAGATGGCCAAGGACTCCCGCCAGCAGGGCTGGTGGCACGCCTTCGGGGACATCCCGTACAGCGTCTACATCGGCCTGGAGACGGACGCCGCCAGCCTGCGCACCTACGAGCCCCAGATGGTGCCCGGGCTCCTCCAGACCCCCGACTACGCCCAGGCCCTGATCCGCGGCGCGCTGCCGGAGACGGCGCCCGCCGACGTGGACAAGCGCGTCCAGGTCCGCATGCACCGCCAGAAGCGGCTGTCCGAGACGGACAACAACAACCCGGAGGTCGGGCCGCTGCGGCTGTGGGCGGTGATCGACGAGGCCGCCCTGCGCCGGCACGTGGGCGATCCGCAGTTGATGATCCGGCAGCTGGAGTTCCTGATAGAGCAGTCCGAGCAGCCGTACATCACCGTGCAGGTGATGCCGTTCTCGATGGGCGCGCACCCGGGGGTCAACGGCCAGTACGCGATCCTGGAGTTCCCGGACGCCTCGGACTCGACGGTGGTCTACATCGAGGGCGTCACGAGCGACCTGTACCTGGAGAAGGCCAACGACGTCCAGAAGTACAGCGTGATGTACGAGCACCTGCGCGCGCAGGCCCTCAACGTCGATCAGACCCGGCAGTTCATCTCCGAGATCATCGACCAGTACGCGTCCAAGGCGTAAGCGGAGGGGCCCCTGTGGCCGGTGGGGTCGCGGGGGGCGGGCACCGTACACCGTCACTCCCCGGCCGCAGAAGGCCCGAATGGAATATGCCACCCGGTCGAGTGAATGCCTCCGTCACCCGTGGAGAGGTGCGGGTAGCGTCGATCACGTCAGCCGGGGAAGGGTCCGGCGGGCGCAACCGGAACTACTCGCTGAACCGGAGAACATCATGGCTATTCGTCAGGGCGCCACGGACAACTGGACCAAGTCCTCCTACTCCGGCGGAAACGGAGCCTGCGTCGAGGTCAAGTCCCCCGTCATGGAGACCGTCGCGGTCCGCGACTCCAAGGTGCAGGACGGTCCGGCGCTGACCTTCGCGCCGGGCTCCTGGTCCTCCTTCGTCACCGGCGTCACCGAGGGCCGGCTCGTCTGAACGTCTCCCCCCACATCCCCACCTTCGAAGCCCTCTCGACCGGCCCGCCGTCCTGGCCGAGGGGGCTCGGCCACACCCGCGGCGCCGATGTCGTGAAGGCCGGCCCGACCGCCAGGCGGGCCGGCCCCGGCGTTCAGCGCAGGCCGTCCACGTAACGGTCCGTCCCCGGGACCGTCGGAATGAACGGCGCCACCAGTTCCACCCGTCCCGAGCCCGATCCGGACCCCGGTCCGGACCCGGACCCGGACCCGGACCGCGCGATCTCCTCGTCGAGGCCCTGGAAGCGGTCCCAGCAGGTGCGCGGGTCGGCTTCGAGGAACCACAGCAGGGTGAGGCGGGTGTCGACCCCCTCGACCTGCTTGACGTAGGTCATCCGGTCCCCGGGCAGCGGCGTGGGCCGGAAGACGGTCACCATCGCCGCCGGAGAATCGTTCAGCCGCTGGGGCAGGATCCGCGAGCGCAGCCGTTCGAGCAGCTCCGCCCGACCCTCGGGCCCGTCGGCTTCGACGACCTGGAGCACGAGCCCGGCGTAGGGGTGGTCCAGGGCGTGGAAGTCGCGGGGGCCGGCGGCGCCGTCGCGGTAGACCGTCGCCTCGTGGTCCTGGAAGGCCGTGAAGACGTGGGTGCGGTCCCGGTAGACGCGCCCGTCGCGGTTCAGCCGCTTGTTGATGCCGACCGTCCACTTCATGTGCTCGTCGTAGCGGCCCTCGGTCACCCAGTACGTCGACAGGTAGCAGCCGGCGGTGACCGGCTGGGCGACGGCCGACTTCTCCGGGTAGCGCAGCTCCTGGAGGTCGCGGGTGGCGACCCAGCGGCGGCCGGCGTACATCCAGGGCATGGCCATGGCGCCGGCGTAGTAGTGGTCGTCCTCGTACCAGCGGTTGTAGGCGTACTCGTGGCCCGGGTGCGGCTCCACCATCGTGATCAGCGCGTGGCCCGGGTGGACCCCGTACGGGCCGACCGCCGCCAGCTCCCCGTAGTCGTCGGCGCGGGTGTCCTCGGCGCCGGGGCCCTCGGCGCGGCGCCCCTGTCCCTCTGTCGTCGTCATGGCACCGGTCTAACTGATGTGGCGTCAGATGGGGAGGGGGCGGACGCCGTTCACTCCGTGGACGGGTAGGTGCCCTCTGCACCTTTCCTCGTTAGGCTGCCGCCACCCGCCACCCGAAGGAGCCCCCATGCCCCTCGCCCCCGCCGCCGCACTGCCCGCCTTCGCCGCCCGCGCGCGCTCCACCGGCGGTTCGCCCGTACGCGAGATCCTGGCGCTCACCGAACGCCCTGGGGTGATCTCCTTCGCCGGTGGCCTGCCCGCCCCCGAACTCTTCGACACCGCCGGACTGCGCGCCTCCTACGGGGCCGTCCTCGACGGCCCCGACGCCGCCCGCGCCCTCCAGTACTCCACCACCGAGGGCTCCCCCGCCCTGCGCGAGGCCGTCGCCGCCCGCGTCGGCGCCCGGGGCCTGGCCGGCACGGCGGACGACCTCCTCGTCACCACCGGTTCCCAGCAGGGCCTGACCCTCCTGGCCGCCACCCTGATCGAGCCCGGCGACACCGTCCTCGTGGAGAACCCGACCTACCTCGCGGCCCTCCAGTGCTTCGCCCTCGCCGGGGCCCGGGTCGTGGCCGTCCCCTGCGACGCGCAGGGGCTGCTGCCCGACGCCCTCGCCGAGACCGTCGCCCGGGAGCGGCCCAAGCTGCTCTACACCGTGCCCACCTTCCAGAACCCGACCGGCCGCACCCTGCCCGGCGCGCGCCGGGCCGAGGTCGCCCGGATCGCGGCCCGCCTCGGACTGTGGCTGATCGAGGACGACCCGTACGGGGACCTGCGCTACGAGGGCTCCCACGAGCCGTGGATCGCCGCCCACCCCGGCGCCGAGGACCGCACCGCCCTGCTCGGCAGCTTCTCCAAGGTGATGGCCCCCGGGCTGCGCCTGGGCTGGCTGCGGGCCCCGGCCGCGCTGCGCCGTGCCGCCGTGGTCGCCAAGCAGGCGGCGGACCTGCACACCTCGACGGTCGACCAGCTGGCCGCCGCCCACTACCTCGCCGGCCGGGACCTCGACGCCCACGTCGCCCGGGTCAAGGAGGCCTACCGGGAGCGCCGCGACGCCCTCCTGGCGGGACTGGGCGGGGCGCTCCCGGCCGGCTCGGAGTGGAACCGCCCCGAGGGCGGCATGTTCGTCTGGGCCCGTCTGCCCGAGGGGTACGACGCGGGGGCGCTGCTGAAGTCCGCCGTCGCCCACGACGTGGCGTACGTGCCCGGCGCCCCCTTCTTCACGGGCTCCCCCGACCCGCGCACGCTGCGGCTGTCCTTCACCACCCACACCCCGGCGGAGATAGCCGAGGGCCTGCTCCGGCTGGGGCGGGCCCTGCGATAGGGCGTGGGGCGCGGGCCGCGGGGCCCGGGCGGTGGCCCGTCAGCGGAGTTCGACGGTCACGCCGAAGTCCCGCAGCCGGGCCACGACCTCCTCGGCGTAGGAGACGTCCGGGGTGGCGCCCGCGTCGGCGAGGGCCGCTCGGGAGGCCTCGAAGTCGTGCCAGACGAGGGTGAAGGGCGGGGTGGGGCAGGCCTCGTAGCAGCCGGACAGGGCGTCGAAGAGGGAGTTCCAGCAGCGCCCGTAGGCGCCGCCGGGGCCGTTGACGGCCTCGCCGAGCGCGCAGTAGAGGGCGTGGTGGCCGGTCACCGCGGCGCCGTCGAGGTGGCGGGTGTCGCCCGCCCGGGGCCCGTCGGGTTCCCGCACCGCCAGGTCGAGCCACTCGCCGTGCAGGGCGTCGGGGAACTCCCGCCACAGGCCCGGCGTGGTGGGGCGCCCCTCCTCCCACAGCCGCCACAGCGCCTCGACCTCCGGGACCGGCCGCTCCTGGATCTGGCCGATCGCCGTCACGTCGAGCAGGCCGTCGCCCCGGTCGCACGGCTCCTCCTCCATGACGTGCACGGACAGGTGGCGGCCCGTGAGCACGCGGCCCGCCCGGTCGACCGCCAGGATCTCCACCCGCCCGCGCGCGGACCACTCCCACAGCGCGCGGTCGTCCACCTCGCAGCCCAGCAGCCGCAGCACGTGGGAGTCCTCGGGGATGCCCCGGCGGTCGGGGCCGCCGGCGAACAGGCCCGGCACCGCCTCGCAGGTGCCGTTCGGCTCCTCGCGCCGGCCGGAGGCGTCGTACAGGACGTACGTCATCTGCTCCTGGCGGGAGGCGGACGGGCGGCCGAAGGACCAGTCCGGGGCCTCGACGCCGACCTCGACGGCCACGTCGAAGCGCGCGGGGTCCTTCGGGTCGCGTCGGAAGTCGGTGACGACCACGTCGTGCAGCAGGTAGCTCCACCCCCACACCCGTTCGCCGCCCAGGCTCACGTCCAGGCACAGGTCGCCGGCCCGGCCGCCGTTCGCGCCCTCGATCGCGGCGAGCAGCGCTCCCTCGGGGGCGCACCCGAAGAGGACGAGTTCCTCCCTCGGGGGCACCGGCACCTCGGCGAACAGCCCCTCGACCGCCGTGCACTTCGCCAACACCCGCAGCTCTCCCGGGTCCCCCTCGGGGGTCTCCCGCTCCTCGACGACGACGACGAAGCGCAGGGGGATCTCCCGCTCCCAGGTCCAGCGGGTCTTCCAGGGGTTCACGGCGTCCGTGGGGTTCACGGGGTCCGTGGGGTGCGTGGCGGTCATGGGGGTCATTGAACCCTGGGCCTCAGCCGTACAGCGCGTCGATTTCGGCGGCGCAGCGGCGGGCGATCTCCGCGCGGCGCGGCGACCGGAGGCGTCGGCACCGCTGACCGCGGCGCTCATCGCGGCTACCGTCGGGGGCATGGAGAGGGCTGCGGGAAGCGCCACACCGGCCGGCGCCGCCATGGGCCGGCGGACCGTCACCGTGCACCACGTCCGCGCCGTCCTCGCGGGGGTGCGGCGCGCGGGCGTCGATCCGGTGCCGCTGCTCCAGGAGGCGCGGATCGCGCCGCTGTTGCTCGGCGACGACCGGGCGCGGTTCACGGCGGCGCAGTTCGCCCGGCTGTTCCGGGCCCTGTACCGCACGACGCGCGACGAGTTCCTCGGCCTGGCCCCGCTGCCCAGCCGGCCGGGCACGTTCGCGATGATGTGCCACGCCTCGCTGGGCTGTCGCGACCTGGAGGCGGCGACGCGGCGGGCGGCCGTCTTCTACGGGCTGTTCCCCGGCGGGCCGACGCTCGCGCTCGAAGTGGCGGGCGTGCGGGCCCGGTTCACGGTCGCCGACGCCTTCGACGGGGACGAGGAGCGGTTCATCGGCGAGTGCGTGCTCGCGATCTGGCACCGGTTGAGCAGTTGGCTGATCGGCCGCCGCATCCCCCTGGAGCGGGTGTCGTTCGCCCATCCGGCGCCGCCGCACGCCCGGGAGTACGCGGCGCTGTTCGGCTGCCCGGTGGGCTTCGGCGCCGACCGGACGGGCGCGACCTTCGACGCGCGCTGCCTGACGGCGCCGCTCGTGCGGGACGAGGCGGAGCTCGACGCGATGCTGCGCCGGGCCCCGTTCGGCCTGTTGGCCCGTCCCGAGTACGCGACGACGGTCGCCGAGCAGGTACGCCGGACCCTGACGCACCGGCTGCGCGAGGCGCCGCGGCTGCCGGAGCTGGGCGAGGTGGCGGCCCGTCTGGCGGTGTCCCCGGCGACGCTGCGGCGCCGCCTCCAGGGGGAGGGCACCTCCTTCCGGCGGCTCAAGGACCAGGTGCGGCGGGACGCGGCGATCGCGGGCCTGACCGAGGGGCGGGAGCCGATCGCGGAGCTCGCGGCCCGGCTGGGCTTCTCCGAGGACACCGCCTTCCACCGGGCCTTCCGCCGCTGGACGGGGACGACTCCGGGGGCGTACCGGATCGCGTCGGGGGCGTAGGCGAAGGCTTGGCGCCGGCGGCGCGCGGGGTCCCGTACGGGCTCGCTCCCCCACGCATCCGATCACCGTTGACCACGCAAAGCGACGGCCCGGATACTCGGCGTGGCGAACGCCCGCTCGGGCTTCGCAGACGGTTTCACCGGTGGAGAGGTGGACTCATGGGCTTCCTGACGAGGAGCGAGGACGAGGACGCGGGCGACGGCGCGAGCGGGCACGGGAGCGGCGCGGGACCGGGTCGCAGGGCGGTCCTGACGCGCGCCCTGGGCGTGGCGGCGGCCGGGCTGACGGGCGCGGCCCTGGCGACGGGCGCGGCGGCCGGTCCGGCGGCGGCGGGGGTCCGCGCCAACCAGTCGAACTGGCGGTTCTGCACGAAGTGCTACGGCATGTTCTTCCGCGGCTACCCCACGGACGGCGCCTGTCCGGCGGGCGCGGGCCACGACGCGCAGGGCTACGACTTCAACCTCCCGTACAACGTGCCGGAGACCGCGACGGCTCAGCGGAACTGGCGCTTCTGCACGAAGTGTTACGGGATGTTCTACTACGGCTACCCGGACAACGGCCGCTGTCCGGCCGGGAACGCGCACGCCATGCAGGGCTACGACTTCGTGCTGCCGCACGACGTCCCGCAGACGACCGGCACCCAGCGCAACTGGCGGTTCTGCCCGAAGTGCTACGGCCTCTACTACTACGGCTACCCGACCAACGGCCGCTGCCCGGCGGGCAACGCGCACGGCATGCAGGGCTACGACTTCGTCCTGCCGCACTTCTAGGGCCTCTCCACGGCTCCCGGGCCGCGTCCTCACGGGCGAGCGGCCCGCCCGCTTCGGCGCGGCCGACCGGTGTGGGGAGTCCGGGTCAGGAAAGGTGAGCTGTCCGGTCAGACACATTCCGACTGGTCGGTCACTACCTTCGCCTCACCCACCCCCACACCGGACCCCCGGGAGAGCCGCCATGCGCGTCCGAAGCACCGGCACCACCCTGGCCACCGCCGTCGTCCTGGCCGTCACGGCCTGGATCCCCGCGACCGGCGCCCACGCCGACCCCACCGCCGCCGGCACGACCGCCGCAGGGCCGACCACCGGCAAGGCCCCCGGCGACCTGGTCTCCAGCGCCCCGTCCGCCTTCCACCCCCTGCCGGGGCAGCCCACCGGCACCAAGGCCTGGAAGGTCCACTACCGCTCCACCACCGCCGACGGCGCCCCCAACGTGGTCTCCGGCACGGTCATCGTCCCGCAGGACGGCCGCACCGGCCCGCGCCCGCTCATCACCTACGCGGTCGGCACCGTCGGCCTCGGCGACTCCTGCGCGCCGAGCGCCAACCTGCCGCACGGCACCTCCATGGAGGCCAACCTCATCCAGCAGTACACGCTGCGCGGCTGGGCCGTGGTGGTCACCGACTACGAGGGCCTGGGCACCCCGGGCACGCACACCTACACCGTCGGGCCCTCGGCCGGTCACGCGGTGCTGGACGCCGCCCGCGCCGCCGTACGCCTCCCCGAGGCGGGCCTGTCCGCGGATGCGCCCGTGGGGATCGTGGGCTACTCCCAGGGCGGCCAGGCGAGCGCCTGGGCCGCCGAGTTGCAGGGCTCGTACGCGCCGGAGCTGAACGTGAAGGGCACGGCGACGGGCGGGGTCCCCGCGGACCTCCTGGAGGTGGCCGACTTCAACGACGGCTCCTTCGGATCGGGGCTGATCTTCATGGCGGCGGCCGGGCAGGACGCGGCCTTCCCCGAGCTGAAGCTCGACTCCTACCTGAATCCGGCGGGCCGGGCCCTGGTGGCGGGGATGAAGGAGAACTGCGTCGCCGTCGACGCGGTCGCCGGGGCCTTCAAGCGGATCTCCGACCTGACGACGAGCAACCCGCTGGAGCGGCCGGACTGGCGGGCCCGCCTGAACCAGAGCCGGCTGGGCCGGACCGCTCCGGCGGCGCCCGTGCTCCAGTACCACGCGGTCGGGGACGAGTTGATCCCGTACGCGACGGGGCGGCGGTTGCGCTCCGAGTGGTGCGCGCGGGGCGCGGACGTGCGGTTCGACACGATCTGGCTCGGTGAGCACGTCAGCGGGGTCATCACGCACTCCCTGACGGTCGGGAACTGGCTGGCGGACCGCTTCGCGGACCGTCCCTCGCGCCCGGACTGCTGACGGGCCCCGTCCGGCGGGGGTGCCCGGCCCCCGGCCGCGCCCCCGGTGCCCGGCGGGCTCAGTCCTCCGCCGGGCAGGAGCGGGTGCCGCGCGGGAGGCGGCCGTCGAGGAGGAAGCCGTTCACGTAGCCGGTGACGCAGCGGGTCTGCCCGTAGCCGGTGTGGCCCTCGCCCTTGTTGTCGATGATCACCGCCGAGCCGAGCCGGCGGGCCGTCTCCTCCGTCCACTCGTACGGGGTCGCCGGGTCGCCCCGGGTGCCGACGAGCAGCATGCGCGGGGCGCCCGGGTGGTCGATCCGGCGGATGAAGTCGGTGCCGGCGGGGCGGCCGTGGCAGGCCAGGACGGACCCCAACTGGTACGGGCCGAAGATCCTCGACGCCTCCAGGAACGCGGGGCGCAGGGCGAGGAGTTCCTTCTCCAGGGCCTGCGGGGTGGCCTTGTCGCCGCTCCGGTCCGGGTCGTCGGCGCAGTTCACGGCGGTCAGGGCGGCCTCCCCGTTGTCGGCGGGCACCGGGGAGGGGTCGTCGTCGTCCTCGGGCGGCGGTTCGGCGGGGCCGCCCAGTTCGAGGAGGCCGACGGGGTCGCCGCGGTGTTCGGCCGCGGCGAGGGCGTCCGCGAGGGCGGGCCACCGCGCGCGGGAGTACAGGGCGGCGGCGATCGCGGCGGCGGCGTCGGCCCCGGTGAAGTGCGAGCCGTCCTGTCCGATGAGCGGCGCCCGGTCGAGCCGCTCCACGAGGGCGTCGACCTCCTCCTTGGCGGTGCGGGTGTTGGTGCCGTAGACGCAGCCGGGGCGGTGCGCGCACCAGACGAGGAAGTTGTCGAGGGCGCGTTGTTGGCCGCGCGCCGAGACGAGGGCCTGCTCGACGAGCGGCTCGGAGAGGGTGTCGACCCCGTCGAGGACCATCCGGCCGGTGTCGCGGGGGAACAGCGCGGCGTACACGGCGCCGAGGCGGGTGCCGTAGGAGAAGCCCAGGTAGGCGAGCTTGCGACCGCCCAGGACGCGGCGTACGACGTCCATGTCGCGGGCGACGTTGACGGTGCCGACGTACGGGAGGACGGGCCCGGAGTGGCGCGCGCAGCGCGCGGCGTGGGCGCGCAGGGCCGCCAACTGCGCGGCGGCGTCCGGGGCCGTGGCCCCTTCGGCCGCGTCCCCGTCGGCCGGGACGGCGTCGGCCGGGTCGTGGCCGGCGCCGCAGGAGATGCCGTCGCTGTGGCCGACGCCGCGGGGGTCGAAGCCGATGAGGTCGTAGCGTTCGCCGAGCTTCGCGAAGTCCTCGGACCCGGCGGCGAGCGCGGCGACTCCGGATCCGCCGGGGCCGCCGAAGTTCAGCAGGAGCGGGCCCAGGCGGCGGTGGGCGGGGCCGGTCGCGGGTATGCGGGCGAGGACCACCCGGGTGGTGCCCTTGGCCGGGTCGGCGTGGTCGAGGGGCACGGTCAGGGTGGCGCACCGCATCTCGGCGGGGGCGCGCCGTTCGGGGCAGGGGCCCCAGCGGGGGCGCTGCTCGTGGAAGCGGGCGAGGGGGTCGGCGGGGCCGGTGGCCTTCGGCGCCGGGGACGGGGCGGCCGGGGCGGGGGCGGCGGGGGCGGTGGCGAGGGTGGCGAGGGCCAGTGCGCAGGCCGCTGCCGCGGGGCCGGTACGGGGCCGGCCGGCGCGGGGGCGGCGGGAACGGTGCACGGCACCTCCTCGTGCCTCGCGCGGCCCCCCGGACCGGTCCGCTCCACCATAAGCGGGCCCCGCCCGGGGCGCCCCCCGACCGCCGACCGCCCGGCCGCCTCACCGCCCGGCCTGGCGGCGGTGCCCGCCCCTCGGGTCCTTCTACGCGCGGCGGTACAGCTCCTCGATCCGCTCCTCGTAGTCGCGGGCGATGGCGTCCCGGCGGAGTTTGAGGGAGGGGGTGAGGTGGCCGCGGGCCTCGGTGAAGTCGGCCGTCAGGACGGTGAAGCGGCGGATGGACTCGGGCCGCGAGACGAGCTTGTTCGCCTCGTCCACCGCCGTCTGGAGCTCGGCCAGCAGTTCCGGATCGGTGACCAGCTCGCGCAGGGGCACCTCCTGCTTGCGGTGCATCCTGCGCCAGTGCGCGAGCCCGTCCGGTTCCAGGGTGAGCAGGGCGGCGACGTAGGGCCGGTTGTCTCCGACGACCATGCACTGGCCGACCAGGGGGTGGGCGCGCAGCCAGTCCTCCAGGGGGGCGGGGGCGACGTTCTTGCCGCCGGAGGTGATGATCAGGTCCTTCTTGCGGCCGGTGATGGTGAGGTAGCCGTCGGCGTCGAGTTCGCCGATGTCCCCGGTGGCCAGCCAGCCGCCGCCCGGGTGCGCGGCGACGTTCCAGTACCCGGCGAAGACGTGTCCGCCGCGCAGCAGCACCTCCCCGTCGTCGGCGATGCGCACCGACGTGCCGGGCAGGGGCCAGCCGACGGTGCCCAGGCGGGGGCGCAGCGGCGGGGTGACGGTCGAGGCGGCGGTGGTCTCGGTGAGTCCGTAGCCCTCGAAGATCTCGATGCCGGCGCCGGTGTAGAAGGCGGCGAGGCGGCGTCCGAGGGGGGAGCCGCCGCTGAGGACGTAGCGGACGTGCCCGCCGAGGGCGGCGCGGATGCGGCGGTAGACGAGGGGGTCGTAGAGGGCGCGGGCGAGGCGCAGGCCGAGGCCGGGGGTCTTGCCCTCGACGGTCTCCCCGAAGCGTCGGGCGATGCGGGCGGCCCGGTCGAAGGAGGAGGCGCGGCCCATCTTCTCGGCGGTGGCGCGGGCGGTGTTGTAGACCTTCTCCATCACGTAGGGGATGGCGAGGAGGAAGGTCGGGCGGAAGCCGGCGAGGTCGGCGAGGAGTTCCTCGGTCTGGATGCTGGGGGCGTGGCCGAGTCGGACGCGGGCGCGCAGGCAGCCGACGGCGACCATCCGGCCGAAGACGTGGGACAGCGGCAGGAAGAGCAGGGTGGAGGCCGGCTCCTTGCTGGCGGACGTGAAGACGGGGTGCAGCAGGGCAACGGCGTTGTCGACCTCGGCGAAGAAGTTCGCGTGGGTGATCACGCAGCCCTTGGGGCGGCCGGTGGTGCCGGAGGTGTAGACGAGGGTGGCGACGGATTCGGGGGTGCGGGCGGCCCTGCGGGCGTGCACGACGGCGTCGGGCACGTGCTCCCCGGCCTTCACGAGCCGGGCCACGGCTCCCGTGTCGAATTCCCACAGGTGGGCGAGGCCGGGCAGGTTCGCGCGCTCGGCGCTGATCATGCGGGCCTGGGCGGTGTCCTCGACGGCGCAGGCGACGGTGCCGGAGTCGTGGAGGATCCAGCGGACCTGGAGGGCGGAGGAGGTGGGGTAGACGGGTACGGTGACCAGCCCGGCGGCCCATCCGGCGAAGTCGAGCAGGGTCCACTCGTAGGTGGTGCGGGCCATGATGGCGAGCCGGTCGCCTTCGGCGAGGCCCTCGGCGATGAGCCCCTTGGCGACGGCGAGCACCTCGGCGGCGAACTCGGCGGCGCTCACGTCCCGCCAGGTGCCGTCGCGTTCCTTGCGGGACAGGACGATCGCGCCGGGGTCCTCGCGGGCGTTGACGAAGGGGAGGTCCCCGAGGGATCCGCTCGTCGGCGGCGGTACGAGCGCGGGTACGGAGACCTCGCGCACCACTCCGTCGACGGTGGTCTTGACGGGCTCGACGAGTCTCGGTTCGAAGGTGTCCAGGTCCACGGGCGTCTTCTCCTCGGTCGCTCGGGAGTTACCGCCGGTAATCTACGCACGGGTAACCGCCGGCGAACACCCCTCGGACGCGTTCTCCTCCGCACCTGCACACCCCGCACCCGAGCCCCCCTCGCCGAAACCTCTGCCCCGGAACGGCTGCGTCGACGCGGGGGCACCGGGCAGAATCCCCGGTGGTCCGTCAACTCGCCTCCGCAGCCCACCCTTTGGAGCAGCCGGTGTCCTCGCAGGAAATCGTCCTGACCCTCAGCCCGCAGGAGGCCGCCACCGGGGTGACCATCACGGTCCCCCTGCCGACGGGCTCCACCCGCCTGCGCATCCCGCCGGCCCGGGACGGCGACCTCGTCCGGGCCCGCGTCGGCGACGAGGAGGTGCTGCTGCGGATCCGGGTCTCGGCCACGGCCGCCACGGCGGCGGCAGCGGCGGGCGCGGGGGCGGGCGCCGCGACCGCGACCTTCGCCGCGCCGCCTCCCGCCGGGCCCGCCCCGGGCGGCCGGACCCGCGCGGTCGGCTGCCTGGTGGCCGGGGCGGTGGCGCTCGTCGTGGTCATCGCCGCCGTCGCGATCGGCGGTCGCGACGACTACACCTCCGACAAGGCGGGCTCCTCCTCGTCCGCCACGCCCTCGCCCACCGAGTCCTCCTCGCCGCCCTACGACACCGCCCCGCAGCCCACGGTGACCGTCGCCCCCACGCCCGAGCCCACGCCGACCTCGGAACCCGCCGACGCCCCCACGTACTCCTTCCCCACCCCCGTCTTCCCCTCCCCCGCCGAGCCCAGCCCGTACGACCGGGGCACCTGCCTGAACGGCACGCTGCCGGACTCGACGACACCGACCCGCGTCAACGACGTGGACGAGGTGCCCTGCTCGGCGTCCGACGCCCACTACAAGGTGATCGAGACCTTCCCCGGCACCGACGACATGGACCGCTGCAAGTCCAACTCGAAGACGGAGTACTCCTTCTCGGCCCGCTACACGCGCGGCGGCGTCGTCACGAACCAGTACGTCTACTGCCTCGTCGGTCTCGGCTCGTACGCCCGCTGACCTGACGGGCGGGGGACGAACGGATGGACAGCCCCGCGCCCGGCCTCCGATAGTGCGGGCCATGAGCTCTCTCGTGCGCCACACCACCGTCGACTGTTCCGACGCCTACGCCCTCGCCCGGTTCTGGGCGGAGGCCCTCGACGGCACCCTCGCCGACGACGACCACCCGGGCGACCCGGAGGCGACCGTGACCTCGGCGGGCGCCTCCCTGCTGTTCATCCGGGTCCCCGAGGGCAAGAGCGTGAAGAACCGCGTCCACTTCGACCTCCAGCCGCAGGACCGCGGCCGCGACGAGGAGGTGGAACGCCTCCTCACCCTGGGCGCGAGGACGGTCGGCGACTTCCG
Organism: Streptomyces sp. NPDC103540; assembly: GCF_055584445.1. Taxonomy (NCBI): domain Bacteria; kingdom Bacillati; phylum Actinomycetota; class Actinomycetes; order Kitasatosporales; family Streptomycetaceae; genus Streptomyces; species Streptomyces sp. NPDC103540. Next base: position 65,215 of record NZ_JBVJMA010000011.1, on the reverse strand, counting down.
CAGGCCCGACGGCACCGGCTGGGTGACGATGGCCGACCCGGAGGGCAACGAGTTCTGCGTGGAGCGCAGCGCGGCCGAACGCGCGGCCACGGAGTAGGCCTCAGGCGGCCCCCGGGGCGCCCGGGTGGTCGTCCTCGGGCGGGCAGGTCCGGCAGCGGCCGGGCGCGGGGGCCCGGAAGGCCCGGTCGCAGCCGTCGCAGTTCTGCATCGGGACCACCGCCGGCCGCCGTACGGACGGCGGGGGCGGGGCCTGCGGCATGGGCGGCGGGAGCCCCGCACCGAGCCGGTGCCCGAGCAGACCGGCGGCGCTGCGCAGGTCCGCCGGCAGGTCCGCCACGAGCACGCGCCGCACCGCCTCCGGGTCGGCGCCCCGCTCCAGCCAGGCGTCCACCCTGGGCGCGAGCCGGCGTACGTCGCGCTCCCCGAGCAGCAGCCGCGGATCGTCCCCGCGCAACCGCACGAGCAGGTCGGCGGCGGCCCGCCCGGCCTCCTCCGCCCCGGGCGGCACGGGGTCCGGCGCGGGCGCGGGGTCCGGCGCGCGGGCCGGGACCCGCACCGCCTCGGGGGCCGGCTGCGGGGACGGCTCGGGAACCCGGGCCGGAACCGGCTCCGGCCCGGGGGGCCCGGGCGGTTCGGGGGGCCCGGGGGGTTCGGGTGGTTCGGGGGCGGCTCCGTCCGGCCGGTTGTAGGACACCGTCCGGGTCACCAGACGGCCGTCCGCCGTCCGTACGCGACAGCGCTCCAGGTAACCGGCCGCCTCCAGCTCCCGCAGGGCGGAGGCGATGCGGACCTCCCCCTCGGGGAACCGCTCGGCGAGCACCTTGATCCCGACCCGGGAGCCGGCCGGCAGCGACTGGATGTGCACCCCGAGCCCGATGGCCACGAGCGACAACCGCCGGTGCCGGGCGAGGTGGTTGCCGACCACCACGTAGTGATCGCGGTGCCGGACGTTGACGTGCATGACCCCGGACGGGGTGTTCGCGCCCCGATCGGGGGACGGCGCGCGACAGCTCGCGCTAGGCTGCGTAAGAGCCATGGGGAAGGGTTTCGCTTCCTACTTGGTGAGGCCCTCGCCCGGGATTGCTGTCCCGCCGGGGGCCGCCTCATTTCGTATGGCGTGCGGGGCGAGCATATGCCCGCCAACCCTGGCGAAATCCAGCCCAGTTGGGCCGATTCACCCGCGCGAGTGAGTGCGGGGACGGTGGGGTGGGGAGGGGTTGGTTCTTGCCTTCGGTACACCCCCGGAGGGGACGTACCGGATCACCGGATCCCGGCTCCCCGCGTCACGGCGCGAGCCCCTCACCGGGCACGTCCCACTCCGCCCACACCACCTTGCGGGGCGGCGGCCCCGCCTCCACGCCCCACCGGTCGGCCACCGCCACCACCAGCGCCAACCCCCGCCCGCCCTCCGCGCCCGGATCCGCGTCCCGGAGTTCCGGGATCCGGTCCCGCCGGGTGTCCGTCACCTCGACCCGCAGCGCCTTCTCCCCCCGGATCAGCGCCACCTGGAACCCCCGCCCCGGCACCCGGCCGTGGGTCACCGCGTTGGCGGCCAACTCCCCGACCACCAGGGCGACCCCTTCGGTCGGCAACCCCCACGCGAGGCACTGCTCCACGGCGAGCCGCCGCGCCTGCCGGGCGGCGCGCGGCGTGGCGGGCAGAACCGCCACGAACTGGTTCTCGAAGTAACCGATTTGACTATTCACGTCACCCAGCGTGGAGCGCGCTGCGTAGCGTGAGAAGCGGGATCGCCCCCGTGTCCGGGCTTTGTCCGCCGCTTGTCCGGCGCTGTCCGGGCTGTCCCGAAGGCCGTACGGGCAGGGGGTGTCGAGTCATTTTCGGTGCGTCGGAGGTGGGCACGCATGGGCGTGGACAGTGACGGTACGGAAGACGCGGGCTGGGAGCTCGACCCCGAGGACGAGCAGGGCGCGGCGGTCCTGGCCGCGCTCGGCCGCCAGCTCAGGGCGTGGCGCGAGGAGGCCGGCCTGAGGGCGGCGGACTTCGGCACGGCGGTGGGCTACGGCGAAGACCTGGTCCGCAAGATCGAAGCGGGCAAACGGATCCCGCGCCCGGAGTACCTGGACAAGGCGGACGAGGTACTCGCGGCGAGGGGCCGGATCGCGGCGATGAAGGTGGACCTGGAACAGGTCCGCTACCCGAAGACGGTCCGCGCTCTCGCGAAGCTGGAGGCGAGGGCGGTGGAGATCGGGATCTACAACAACCACAACATTCACGGCCTTTTGCAGACAAGGGAGTACGCCTCTGCCCTGTTCTCGATGCGTCGACCGGCTTACTCGCCGGCCGAGATGGATCGCGTTCTGGGCGCCCGCATGGCGCGCCACTCGATCTTTGAGCGGGTCCCGGCGCCCACGCTCAGCTTCGTCCAAGAAGCGGTGACCCTCATCCGGCCCATCGGAGGGACAATGGTTCTGCGTCGGCAGCTCGAACATCTGCTGGAGGTTGCGCACTTGCCGAATGTGGAGTTCCAGGTGATGCCAACCGACGTCTCCGACCATGCGGGGATGGGTGGACTCATCGAGTTGCTCAAGTTCGCGGACGGCAGGGCGGTGGGGCGATCGGAAGGGGCCTTCCAAGGGCGCCCCGTCCACGACCCGAAGCAACTCCGGATCCTCGATTTGCGCTATGGCATCATCCGAGCTCAAGCGCTCACGCCACGGGAGTCACGGGACTTCATCGAGGGACTACTAGGAGAGACATGATCCACAATCCCGAGCTGGACTGGTTCAAGAGCAGCTACAGCAGCAGCAGCGAAGGCGACGATTGCGTCGAGGTCGCGCACACGCCCGCCCTGATCCACGTCCGCGACTCCAAGGACACCGCCCTCCCCCATCTCAGCTTCGGCCCCGATGCGTGGAGCGGGTTCGTGTCGGCCGCGCGTGTTACACAATGACCCCTGGCCACAACGGGGGTTGACGTAGCGCGGGGGGTGCCATGCGGGCGGGAGAGCAGCTGGCCGGGCGGTATCGGCTGGATGTGCGGCTCGGGCAGGGCGGCATCGGGGAGGTCTGGCGGGCCTACGACGTCGACCTCGGCCGGGCCGTGGCCGTCAAGGTGCTCCTGGAGTTCGACGCCTCCGACGAACTGCTGCGCCGGTTCCGCCGCGAGGCCGCGATCGGGGCGCGGCTCCAGCACCCCGGGATCACCGTCGTCCACGACATCGGGCAGCACGAGAACCGGCTGTTCATCGTCATGGAGCTGTTGGAGGGCCAGGACCTGGCCCAGCTGCTGGCCCGCACCCCCGGGCGCGGGCTGGCGCTGCACGAGGCGGTCGGGCTCGCCCTCCAGGCGGCGGAGGCCCTGGCGGCCGCGCACGAGCGCAAGGTGGTCCACCGTGACCTGAAGCCCGCGAACCTCTTCCTCCTCGCCGACGGCCGGCTGAAGATCTGTGACTTCGGCATCGCCCGCACCGCCGACGCGACGGGCGGCCTGACCGTCACCGGCCGGGTGTTCGGGACGCCGTCCTACATGGCGCCCGAGCAGTGGCGGGGCGAGCACGTCGACGCCCGCTGCGACCTGTACGCCCTCGGGTGCGTGCTGCACGCCCTGCTGACGGGTGCGCCGCCGTTCGCGGGCACCGAGCAGGCCTGGGTGTTGATGCGCCGCCACCTGGAGGACGCGCCCGTCGCCGTGGACTCCGTACGGGCGGACGTGCCCGAGGCCCTCGCGGAGCTGGTCTCCGCCCTGCTGGCGAAGGAGCCCGCCGACCGCCCCGACGCCTCGGCCACCGCCGAGCGGCTGCGCGCGCTGTGGGTGCCGGTCCCGGTTGCGGCGGCGGAGCCCGTGGCGGTGCCCGCGCCGCTGTCCGCGACCCGGGTCGACCTCGCGCCGCCGGTCGCGCCCCCGATCCCGGCTCCGCTCGCGCCGCCGGTGCCCGTGGCGGCTCCGACGACGGCCGTGCCCCCGGCGCCGAACCCCACCCCCGCGCACGCCCCCGGCGGGCGGGGGCCGAGCCGGCGGGCGGTGGTGCTCGGCGGGCTGGCCGCGCTGACGGTCGCGGCCGGCGGGACGGTGGCCGCGCTGCGCTTCACCGGGGACGACGGCTCCGGCGGGGAGTCGCACCGGCTCCAACAGGCGGCGGTGCTCAGCGGGCACGGGTCGTCGGTGGAGTCGGTGGCGTTCAGCCCGGACGGCAGCACCCTGGTCAGCGGTGGCCGCGACGGCACGGTCCGGTTGTGGAACGTCGGCGCGGGCGCGCTCAGCGCGACCTTCCGCCACACCGCGCCCGTGCGGACGGTGGCGTACTCCCCGGACGGGCGCAGGCTGGCGAGCGGCGGTGAGGACCGGGCCGTCGTGCTGTGGGACCTGCCGTCGGGGTCGGTGGCCGCCCGGCTCGTCGAGCACACCGCCTCCGTGCGGTCGGTGGCGTTCGCCCCGGACGGCGGGGTCCTGGCCAGCGCGGGCGCCGATGCCGAGATCCGGCTGTGGGACGTGGCCTCGGGGCGGCGCAAGGAGCTCCTCCCCGGGCACGGTGGCGGGGTCTGGTCGGTGGCGTTCCGCCCCGACGGGGCCGTCCTCGCCAGCGGCGGCGCCGACCGCACGCTCCGGCTGTGGGACGTGCCCAACGCCTCGATGATCAACTCGCTGACCGGGCCCACGGCCGACGTCAACGCGGTGGCGTTCAGCTCCGACGGCGCGATCGTCGCCGGCGCGGGAGGCGGCACCGCGGGACACCAGGACCAGGGCGGGAACCCGCTCACAGCCACGGAGACGGCCGAGGGGCTCGGGGAGCTGCGCGCCTGGGACGCGTACGCGCACGTCTCCACCGCCACCCGCACCGGGCTGGCCCACCGCGCCGCGTCGATCGCCTTCCGGCCCGGTTCCAGGGCCCTGGCCACGGGCGGCTGGGACAACTCCGTACGCCTGTGGAGCCTGGGCGGGGACCGTACGCCGGCGCCCGCGCGCGGTCACACGGCCCCCGTGTGGTCGGTGGCCTTCTCCCCCGACGGCAAGACCCTCGCCAGTGGCTCCGGGGACGGCACGATCCGCCTGTGGAAGATCACCTGATGGGACGTGAACGCGAGGGCCTCGACCTGCCCGGCGACCGGGGGTGCCTGCGCTGGGTCCTCGGGGCGCCGCTCGGGCTGATCTACCTCCTGGCCGCCTACGCGTGCTGGATCGCCCTGGTGATGACGCCGGGGTCGCCGTCCCCGTACGACCGGGCGCGCGACGACATCCGGGTGACGGCCGGGATGTCGATCGGGCTGTGCCTGCTGGGGCTGCTGATCACCGCCGTGCCCGTCTTCCACCGCACGCTGGGCCGGTGGTGGTACGCCTTCCCGTTCCTGCTGGCGTCGGTGGCGTTCTGGCGGGCGCAGACGGCCTGAAACCACCGGCCCCCGGGCCCGCGGCCCCGGCGCGCGCACACACGCACGCGGCCCCCGCCCGGACGGGGGCGGGGGCCGCGGGGTCGTGGGCGCCGGGATCAGGCGGCGACGGCGACCGGGGTGCGCTCGGCGGGGGCGTCCTCGTCGAGCGGGGAGGACGAGGCGGCGGCGTAGGCCTCCTTGTCGAGGATCCCCTCACGGGCGGAGACGATGACCGGGACGACGGCCTGGCCGGCCACGTTGGTGGCGGTGCGCATCATGTCGAGGATCGGGTCGATCGCCATCAGCAGGCCGACGCCGGCCAGCGGCAGGCCCAGCGTGGAGAGGGTCAGGGTGAGCATGACGGTCGCGCCGGTCAGACCGGCCGTGGCGGCGGAGCCGACCACCGAGACGAACGCGATGAGCAGGTACTCCTTGATGCCCAGCTGCACGTCGAAGATGTTCGCGATGAAGATCGCGGCGAGCGCCGGGTAGATCGCGGCGCAGCCGTCCATCTTGGTGGTGGCGCCGAACGGGACGGCGAAGGAGGCGTACTCCTTCGGGACGCCGAGGCGCTCGGTGACCTTCTGGGTGACCGGCATGGTGCCGACGGAGGAGCGGGAGACGAAGGCGAGCTGGATCGCGGGCCAGGCGCCCTTGTAGAACTGGAGCGGGTTGACCTTGGCGACGGTCCACAGCAGGAGCGGGTAGACGCCGAACATCACGAGCGCGGAGCCGATGTAGACGTCGGCGGTGAAGGTCGCGTACTTGCCGATGAGGTCCCAGCCGTACGAGGCGATGGCGGTGCCGATGAGGCCGACGGTGCCGATCGGGGCGAGGCGGATGACCCACCACAGGGCCTTCTGGAGCAGCTCCAGGACGGATTCGGCGAGGTTCAGGACCGGCTGGGCCTTGGAGCCGAGCTGGAGGGCCGCGATGCCGGCGACGGCGGCGAGGAAGACGATCTGGAGGACGTTCAGCTCGGTGAAGGGCGTGACGATGTCCTTCGGCACGATGCCGGTCAGGAAGTCGATCCAGGAGCCGGTCCGCTTGGGCTCCTTGCCGTCGGCCGGGGTGAGGCCGGTGCCGGCGCCCGGGTTGGTCAGCAGGCCGATCGCGAGGCCGATGGCGACCGCGATCAGCGAGGTGATCATGAACCAGAGGAGCGTGCGGGAGGCCAGGCGGGCGGCGTTGTTGACCTTCCGCAGGTTGGTGATGGACACCAGGATCGCGAAGAAGACGAGCGGGGCGACGGCCAGCTTCAGCAGCTGGACGAAGATGTCGCCGACCTGCTCCAGCGTGGTCTTCAGCCAGCTGATGTCCTGGCTGCGGGCGAGCCAGCCGAACAGGACGCCGAGCACGAGACCGGTGACGATCTGGGCCCAGAAGGGGAACTTGAAGCCGGCCTTGGCGGGGGCCTGGGCCTGGGGGGACGCGGACACGGACACTCTCCGGGGGGTGACGCACAGAAGTACGGCGGAAGGTTTCTGCTGGTTCTGCGGGGTGCGGTGCGGCAGCAGCCGGAAAGGGGCCGGGCCGGCCGGGGACCGCTGCTGTGTCGATTCGGCTCAGTACGGGACGGAATCAATGGCAACAGCAACAGGCCGCGGACACGCGGCGGCAGAGGTCGACGTGCAGGCGCCCCACGAGCGGGACGCTCGTGGTCATCGGGTGCGCGGCTGAGGTCAACATGTTGAACACGCTAACACTTCTACTTTGAGAATCTCAAAGTAGTACTTTCAGCCACGGGGCGTACGGGACCCCCGCGCCGGGTCCGGAAACGCCGAAGCCCCAGCGGAACGGGGGTGTTCCCGTCGCTGGGGCGGTTCGGTGTGTGAGGAAGCTAACCGGTTCCCGGTCAGTTCACGCGGGCGGCGTCGTCGGCCGCGTCCTCCTGGCTGCGGTTCGCGGCGAGCTTCTGCTTCGCACCCGCGACGCGTCCGGAGATCTGCGTCGACATCTCGTCGCGCTGCTTGCGCAGCAGGACGAAGGAGAGCGGGGCGGAGAGCACGAGGGCGAGCAGGACGACCCAGGCGGGGTTGGCCTCGCCCAGGCCGGAGGGCACCCAGCCCAGGTTGACCAGGACGGCGACGAGTACCAGGCATCCGACGAAGATGCCCAGGCGCATCGCGGTGTAGCGGATCGTCGCGCTCGTCTTGAGGGACACGGTGACCCCTTCTCTCTCGTCGTCTACGTGGGCACGTGCCCGTCCAGTGAAGCACGCCGGCCCGGCGCCGCGGCCCGCCGGGGTCAGTGCAGCGGCAGCAGCATGGTGATGTCGTCGCGGTCCTCGCCCGGCGCCACCCGAATGGCGTCGGGCACCCGGCCGACCTCCTTGTAGCCGCACGCGGCGTAGAAGTGCTCCAGTCCGAGGCCGCCCCGGCAGCTCAGCCGGATCGCCTCGACGCCCTCCAGCGAGCGGGCCGCGTCGGCGAGGGCCGCCATCAGCGCGCGCCCGTCGCCGCGGCCCTGGCGGGCGGGGTCGACCATGACGGTGTAGGCCCAGACCCAGTGCGTCATCAGGCGGTGGGTGTTGAGCGCGAGGAAGGCGACGGCCGCGACCCGCCCCGCCCCGTCCCGCCCGACGAGCAGCCGGTGGCGGCCCTCGGTCAGCGCGACGAGGTGCTTCAGCAGCTCCGGCCGGACGTCGTCGGCGGTGACGGGGCCGACGAAGCCCACCGCGCCGCCGGCGTTGGTGACGTCGACCCACAGCTCGGCGATGCCGTCGCGCAGGGCGGGGTCGACGACCGGATCGAAGGTGAAGGTAAGGATCATTCCCCGAGAGTACCCATTACTCGATGCGGGGGCAACGAAAAACCCCGGTCCGCTCGGGACCGGGGTTCACTCGTCACGCGACGTCATGCGGCGCCGGGCGGCGCCATGTGCCGCCGGGCGCCGCCCGGCGCCGCCGGAGCGTCAGACGCGCATCGCCTGCGGGGTCTCGCGCAGCGAGGCGTCCGGGCCGGGGTACTCGCGGATGACCTCGTAGCGCGTGTTGCGCTCCACGGGACGGAAGCCCGCCTCGCGGATCAGGTCGAGCAGGTCCTCGCGGCCCAGCTTGTTCGGGGTGCCGTAGTTGTCGGCGTCGTGCGTGATCTTGTACTCGACGACCGAGCCGTCCATGTCGTCCGCGCCGTGCTGGAGCGCGAGCTGGGCGGTCTGCACGCCGTGCATCACCCAGAAGACCTTGACGTGCGGCACGTTGTCGAAGAGCAGGCGGGAGACGGCGAAGGTCTTCAGGGCCTCCGCGCCCGTGGCCATCGTGGTGCGCGCCTGGAGCTTGTTGCGGACCTTGCCGTCCTGCATGTCCACGAAGTCGTGCTGGTAACGCAGCGGGATGAAGACCTGGAAGCCGCCGGTCTCGTCCTGGAGCTCGCGCAGCCGCAGCACGTGGTCCACGCGGTGGCGCGGCTCCTCGATGTGCCCGTAGAGCATCGTGGAGGGGGTCTTCAGACCCTTCTCGTGCGCGAGGCGGTGGATGCGCGACCAGTCCTCCCAGTGGGTGTTGTGGTCGACGATGTGCTGCCGGACCTCCCAGTCGAAGATCTCCGCGCCGCCGCCGGTCAGCGACTCCAGGCCGGCCTCGATCAGCTCGTCCAGGATCTCGGACGCCGAGAGACCGGAGATCGTCTCGAAGTGGTGGATCTCGGTGGCGGTGAACGCCTTCAGCGAGACGTTCGGCAGCGCCTCCTTCAGGGCCGACAGGGAGCGCGGGTAGTACCGCCACGGCAGCGTGGGGTGCAGGCCGTTGACGATGTGCAGCTCGGTGAGGTTCTCGTTCTCCATGGCCTTGGCCAGGCGGACGGCCTCCTCGATGCGCATCGTGTACGCGTCCTTCTCGCCCGGCTTGCGCTGGAACGAGCAGTAGGCGCAGGAGGCGGTGCACACGTTCGTCATGTTGAGGTGACGGTTGACGTTGAAGTGGACGACGTCGCCGTTCTTGCGCGTGCGCACCTCGTGGGCCAGACCTCCCAGCCACGCCAGGTCGTCCGACTCGTAGAGGGCGATGCCGTCCTCACGGGTCAGCCGCTCGCCGGAGCGGACCTTCTCCTCCAGCTCACGCTTGAGCCCAGCGTCCATGCCGGTGTCTCCTCTGTCGCCTCTGTGTCCCGACCTGTGTGCAACCGCCACCCACCGTACTCTCAGGCCTCGCCGGGCAGCTCCCCGACCCGGTTCTCCCACTTCGTGGAGAGCACGATGGTCGTGCGGGTGCGCGAGACGCCCTTGGTCCCGGACAGCTTGCGGATGATCTTCTCCAGGCCGTCGACGTCGCCGGCGCGCACCTTGAGCATGTACGAGTCGTCGCCCGCGATGAACCAGCAGTCCTCGATCTCCGCGAGGTCGCGCAGCCGACGGGCCACGTCCTCGTGGTCGGCCGCGTCCGAGAGGGAGATGCCGATCAGCGCGGTGACCCCCATGCCGAGCGAGGCCGAGTCGACGGTCGCCCGGTAGCCGGTGATCACACCGGCGCTCTCCAGCCGGTTGATGCGGTCGGTGACGCTGGGGCCGGAGAGGCCCACGAGACGGCCCAGCTCCGCGTACGAGGCACGACCGTTCTCACGAAGTGCCTGGATGAGCTGCCTGTCCACCGTGTCCATTACGTGGAGCCTTCCATTATTCGGCGTTCCTGCAAGTTTAGGTATAGAATCAAAGGCACGCAGGGTCAACACCCTGTGAATCTTTCAACAGATCAATGACGATCTTCAGGAGTGGTTCACCGTGTACACGATCGAGATGGCCTACGCGCACATGCGACAGCTCCAGGAGCTGGCCAACCGATCCCGCACCGACCAGCCCAGCGCCGCGCACCGCGTCGACAAGACCCGCAAGCCGCGCACCCACAAGAAGCGCTAGTCACGAGGGCGGGCGCTGCCAAGCTCCCCCTCCCAACGGCGGTACAGCCGGTGCGGCACCCCTGCCGCGTCCAGCACCCGCCCAGCGACGAAATCCACCAGATCCTGGATGTGCGTCGCACCCGCGTAGAAGGCCGGAGAGGCGGGCAGCACGACCGCGCCCGCCTCGTCCAGCGCCACCAGATGCCGCAGCGTCTGCCCGTTCAGCGGGGTCTCCCGCACCGCGACCACCAGCCGGCGCCGCTCCTTGAGCGTCACGCTCGCCACCCGCTGGAGCAGGTCCTTCGACAGTCCCAGCGCCACACCGGCCACGCAGGCCGTGGAGGCGGGGACGATCAGCATCCCCTTGACGGGGTACGAGCCCGAACTCGGGCCGGCGGCCAGGTCACCGGCCGCCCAGTGGCGCACGTCCTCCAGCGCGGGCACCTCGAAGGTCCCCGGCTTGCCGTCCGCGCCCCGCCCCAGCCACTCGGCCAGATCCGTACGCCAGTGCGCGTCGCGGAACGCGATCCCCGTCTCGTCCAACAGGGTGAGCCGCGAAGCCCGGCTGACCACCAGGTCGACGCTCTCCCCCGCCGCGAGCAGTCCCCGGACCACCGCCGCCGCGTACGGCGTCCCGGACGCCCCGGAAACCCCGACCACCCACGGGGTGCGCTTGCGCTCAGTCATACCTCCGAGACTATCCGGCCACCCCGAGCGGGCACTCGCTAAGGTGTCCCGGACGTCGGCCCCGGAGGGGGGCGTACGACACACCTCGGGGGGACCAGCACATGAGTACGACCGACACGGTGCCGGAGTGGAGCCGGACCGAGCGCGCCAAGGCCGCCGGCATGCTGATGCTCGGCTGGGTGGCGCTGCTGTGGGCACTGGAGGGGATCGACCTCGTCACGGGGCACGCCCTGGACCGGTACGGGATCGTGGCCCGCGACCCCGACAGCCTCGGCGGCGTCGTGACCGCGGCCTTCCTCCACTTCGGCTTCGACCACGTCGCCTCCAACAGCGTCCCGCTGCTGGTCCTCGGCTTCATCGTGGCCCTGTCCGGGATCCGGCGCTTCCTCGTGGTGGCCGCGCTGATCACCCTGGCGGACGGCATCGGCACCTGGCTGATCTCCCCGTCGAACACCCTGACCCTGGGCGCCTCGGGCGTCGTCTACGGCCTCTTCGGCTACGTGGTGGTGCGCGGGTTCGTCGAACGCCGGGTGCTCGGCATCCTGGTGGGCGTGGCCGTCGGCTTCTACTGGGGCGGATCGTTCCTGCTCGGTCTGCTCCCGACGAACACCATGGTCAGCTGGCAGGGCCACCTGTGCGGCCTGCTCGCGGGCGTGGCGACGGCCCTGTGGTTCCGCCGCCCCGACCGCCGGCCCGACCGCCGGCCCACCCGCGGGCCCGTCACCGTCTAGAGGCTCAGGCCCCGCACGATCAGGTCCGCGAGCGCGCACACGAACAGCGCGATCCCGATGAAGCCGTTCACCGTGAAGAAGGCGCGGTTCAGGCGGGACAGGTCGTGCGGCTTGACGATGGTGTGCTCGTAGAGGAAGGCCCCCACGACCACCAGCAGGCCGAACCAGAAGAACGCCCCGGCGCCCGTCGCGACCCCGTACCAGACCAGCAGGCCGGTGGTGACGACGTGCGCCCCCCGGGCGCCCCACAGCGCCGCCGGGATCCCGAAGCGGGCCGGCACGGAACGGACGCCCTCGGCGCGGTCGGCCGCCACGTCCTGGCAGGCGAAGATCAGGTCGAAGCCGCCGATCCACACGCCGACCGCGAGGCCGAGGACGACCGCGTCCCACGACCACTCACCGGTGACGGCCAGCCAGGCCCCGACCGGTCCCATCGCCTGGGCCAGGCCCAGGATGGCGTGCGGGAAGTCCGTGAACCTCTTGCCGTACGGGTAGACCACCATCGGCACGACGGCGATCGGCGCCAGCATCAGGCAGAGCGGGTTGAGCAGCGCGGCCGAGCCGAGGAAGACCACCAGCGCGATCCCCGCGCCGGTCCAGGCGGACCGCACCGACACCGCGCCGGTGACCAGTTCGCGCCCGGCGGTGCGGGGGTTGCGGGAGTCGATCTCGCGGTCGATGATCCGGTTCGCGGCCATGGCGAAGGTCCGCAGGCCCACCATGCAGACGGTGACGAGCAGCAGCTCGCCCCAGTGCATGCGCCCGTCCAGCGTGAACATGGCGGTGAGCGCGGCGATGTAGGCGAAGGGCAGCGCGAAGATCGAGTGCTCGATCATCACGAGCCGCAGGAAGGCCTTCACCTTGCCGTCGGCCCGCGGGGCGGGCGCCGGTCCGGACCCGAGGACTCCCTCGGCGGCCGATGTCATCCGAGGGACCTCCGGAACTGTTCGATCTCGGCCCGCAGGTCCGTCACGGACGCCGAGCCGATCTCCACCTCCAGCGGGGGCGTCCCCTCGGAGGGCGGCGGGACCACCGCGGCGAGGAAGGCGAAGCCCTCGCCGGCGGGGCGCGCGGTCAGGCGCAGCACGTCGTGCGCGGCCACGGTGAGGATCACGGTGGACTCGGCGTCGGGGTCGGCGAGCGCGGCCAGCAGCCGGTCGGCGAACGCGTCGGCGTCGGCGTCGGACAGGTCGTCGAGGGCGATCTCACGGCCCTCGCCGTCGGTCCGGTCGGCGATCAGCTGCCACAGGTCGGAGGGGCCGGCGAACTCCTCCGGCGTGACGCCGGCGTGCTTGGCGGCCTCGCGGACGCCCGGCTGCGCGGGGTCGATGGAGGGGCGCACCAGCGCCACGCAGGGGGTGTCGGTTCCGATGAACAGGGCGGGTCCGCCCACGGCGATGGGGCTCACAGGCCGTACTCCTTCCAGCGGCGGTCCACCAGGGCCGCCGTCGCGGGGTCGGACTCCACCATGTCGGGCCAGCCCCCGTCGCGCGTGTAGCCCTCCTCCGGCAGTTTCTTCGTGGCGTCGATGCCCGCCTTGCCGCCCCAGAACTGCTGGTACGAGGCGTGGTCCAGATGGTCCACCGGTCCCTCGACGACGGTGAGGTCGCGGGAGTAGTCGGTGTTGCCCAGGGCCCGCCAGGACACCTCGTGCAGGTCGTGGACGTCGCAGTCCTTGTCCACCACGATGATCAGCTTGGTCAGCGACATCATGTGGGCGCCCCAGATGGCGTGCATGACCTTCTGCGCGTGCTTGGGGTACTTCTTGTCGATCGAGACGATCGCGCAGTTGTGGAAGCCGCCGGACTCCGGCAGGTGGTAGTCCACGATGTCCGGGACGATGATCTTGAGGAGCGGCAGGAAGAAGCGTTCCGTGGCGCGGCCCAGCGGCCCGTCCTCGGTCGGCGGCCGGCCGACGACGATGGACTGGATCAGGGGGCGCTTGCGCATCGTCACGCAGTCGATCTTCAGCGCGGGGAAGGGTTCCTGCGGGGTGTAGAAGCCGGTGTGGTCGCCGAAGGGGCCCTCGGGGAGCATCTCGCCCGGCTCCAGCCAGCCCTCGATGACGACCTCGGCGTTGGCGGGGACCTGGAGGGGGACCGTCTTGCAGTCGACCATCTCGATGCGCTTGCCCGCGACGAACCCGGCGAAGAGGTACTCGTCGATGTCGCCCGGCAGCGGCGCGGTGGAGGCGTAGGTGACGGCGGGCGGGCAGCCGAAGGCGATCGCGACGGGCAGCCGCTCGCCCCGCGCGGCGGCGACGGCGTAGTGGTTGCGGCTGTCCTTGTGGATCTGCCAGTGCATGCCGATGGTGCGCTTGTCGTGGCGCTGGAGGCGGTAGAGACCGAGGTTGCGCACGCCGGTCTCGGGGTGCTTGGTGTGGGTGAGGCCGAGGTTGAAGAAGTCGCCGCCGTCCTTGGGCCAGGTGAAGAGCGCCGGCAGCAGGTCCAGGTCGACGTCGTCGCCGGTGAGGACGACCTCCTGGACGGGCGCGGACTCGCCCTTCACCTTCTTCGGCGGTACGTGGACCATCGAGCCGAGCTTGCCGAAGGCCTCGCGGACGCCGATGAAGCCCTGGGGCAGCTCGGGCTTGAGCAGGCCGCCGATCTTCTCGCTGATCTCGCCGTACGACTTGAGGCCGAGGGCCTTCAGGAGGCGGCGGTCGGTCCCGAAGACGTTCATGGCCAGCGGCATCGCCGAGCCCTTGACGTTCTCGAAGAGCAGGGCCGGACCGCCCGCCTTGTTCACTCTGTCGACGATCTCCCCGACCTCCAGGTACGGGTCGACTTCGGCCTTGATGCGCTTGAGGTCGCCCTCCCGCTCCAGAGCCCGGAGCAGCGAGCGGAGATCGTCGTAAGCCATGGGGCCCAGTATCCGTCACCAACTACCCTGGGGATGTCACCGGGCCCCGTACGGGGCCGCCGCCACTGCCGGGGAGTCGGTCCCACACCGTGCTGCGCTATCTGCCGTTCCTGCTTCTCCTCGCCCTGACCATCTACGCGTTCATCGACTGCCTCAACACCCCCGAGGAGGAGGTCAAGCACCTCCCCAAGGGCGTCTGGGTGCTGATCATCCTGGTGTTCTCGATCGTCGGTCCGGTGGTGTGGCTGTCGGCGGGCAGGAAGCGGGCGGCCGTCGGCGGGGGCGGGGGCGTGTCCCGCGCGGGGCGCGGGCGCCGGCAGCAGTGGGTGGCGCCGGACGACAACCCGGAGTTCCTGAAGTCGCTGGAGAAGGACGAGAAGGAGAAGCGGGACGAGGGCGACGAGCGCGGCGAGGGCCACGAGGGCCCGGGCAAGGGCGACCGCGCCTGAGCCCCGGGGCCCTTCGGGGGCCGGTGTTCGTCGCGTGGGCCGTCACGTGGGCCCTCGCGCGCCCTCAGGCCCGTGAGAAGGCGGCGTAGGAGGCCCTCAGTTCCTCCCGGCGGCTCCCGGACGGGGGCGGCTGCCCGGTCAGTACGGCCTCCAGCCGTTCGAAGCGTTCGTGCCAGTCGGCCAGGCAGTCGAAGCGTTCCTCGTCGGAGCCGCCGCGCTCGTCGAGGAAGCGGATCACCGTCGAGTCGGTGCCCACGGGCTCCAGGTGGAAACGGATCCGCCCCCGCAGGGCGCCGGGGCCGGCGCTCTCGGGGGCGGTGAGGGTGTATTCGGCGACGCGCTCGACGTCCCAGGCGGTGATCCGCCCGGTGGACGTCCCTGCGCCGTCCGACCGGCGCAGGGTGACCTCCCCGCCGAGCCGGTGCTCGGGCACCTCGGCCTCGGCCAGCCAGCCGCGCAACCCCTGCGGGGTGGTCAGGGCGGGCCACAGGGCCTCGTAGGCGAACGGCAGGTGCACCTCGAAGCGGACGTCCCAGCGGCCCGGGCCGTGCGGGGTGCTGGTGGTATGGCTCACGGGAGACATACCACCAGCGTCCCACCGTCGCGGGTCAGACGCCCGCGTAGGAGTGCTTGCCGCTGAGCAGGATGTTCACGCCGTAGTAGTTCCAGATCCAGCAGGCGAACGCGAACAGCGCGAGGTAGGCGGCCTTGCGGCCCTTCCAGCCGGCGGTGGCGCGGGCGTGCAGGTAGCAGGCGTAGGCCACCCAGGTCACGAAGGACCAGACCTCCTTGGGGTCCCAGCCCCAGTAGCGGCCCCAGGCGTCGCCCGCCCAGATGGCGCCGGCGACGATGGTGAAGGTCCACAGCGGGAAGACCGCCGCGTTGATCCGGTACGAGAACTTGTCGAGCGAGGCGGCGGAGGGCAGCCGCTCCATCACCGAGGTGCGGAAACGTCCCGGCGTACCGCCCGCCTCCAGGGTGCTCTCGTAACCGTCGCGGAAGAGGTAGAGCACCGCGCCGGCCGCGCCGATGTAGAAGACGGCGCCGCAGAAGATGGCGGTCGAGACGTGGATCCACAGCCAGTAGGAGTGCAGGGCGGGGACCAGCTGGTCGCTCTCGGTGTAGAGCCAGGTGGTGGCGACGCCGAGGTCCAGCAGGACGGTCGTGACCAGGATCAGACCGAGCCAGCGGACGTTCTTCCCCAGCGCCAGGAGCAGCAGGTAGGTGCCGACGGCGACCGTGGAGAAGGTCACCGAGAACTCGTACATGTTGCCCCAGGGGGCCCGCTCGACGGACATCGCGCGGGTGACCACGCCGCCCGCCTCGATGAGGAAGCCGAGGACGGTCAGGGAGACCGCGATGCGCCCGTACAGGTCGCCCTTCTCGGTGCCGCCGGCCGCGCCCGGACCGTCGGGCACGTCACGGGTGCCGGCGGCGGAGCGGGTGACGACCTTCGGCTTGTCCAGGACGGCGGTGCCCCCGCCCTTCGTCCGCACCCGCACGGCGGGGGCGCCGGCGGCGGACCGGTCGGCCGTCAGCGCGGCGGCCGTACGGCCCACCTTGCTGCGGCTGCCGAAGACCCACTCGGTGATGTGCGCGAAGAAGGCGAGCGTGTAGACCGCCATCGACGCGTACACCAGCTTGTTGCTGAGCTCGGCCAAGCTCTCGTTGGCCGCGGCCGCGAGCAGCGTCATCCGCGCTCTCCTTCTCGGTTTGCCGGGACTTCTTCATCGGGGTTCGGGGACGCGGCGGGCGCCGACGGCGCCCGCTCGTACAGGGCGGCGGACAGCGCCGAGAGTTCCTCGGGCAGCTTCGCGGACTCGCTGCGGCCCAGACCGGCCATCTCCACGACCGTCACGCCGTCCTCGCCGCGCACCGCGCGGACCCAGACGCGGCGGCGCTGGATGAACAGGGACGCGGCCAGGCCGCCGATGGCGGCGATGGCGCCGCCCAGCGCCAGGCCGTTGGCGGGCTGCTGGGTGACGGAGAAGGTCGCCCAGCGCTCGATGCCCTCGAACTTGACGACGCCCTCCCCGCCGGGGAGCTCCATGGTCTCGCCGGGCAGCATCCGCTTCTTGAACAGCTGCCCGTCGGTGTCCTTGAACTCCTGCATCTTGGAGGTGTTCAGCTGGTACACGTTCTGCGGCAGGCCGGAGTCGACGCCGAGGCTGCCGTGGTAGGCGCTGAGCGCGAGGACGGGGAAGTCCAGGGCCGGGAACTGCGAGAGCATCGTGCCCTGACCGGCGCCCGCGAACGTCGGCACGAACATGGCGTTGAAGCCGAGCTGTTCCTTGTCGCCGTTCTTGTTGCGGTAGCCGTCGGTGACCTTGACGGCGCCGGAGGAGCTGAGGTTGGAGTCGAAGGGCAGCATCGGCACGGCGTCCTTGTAGATCACCTTGCCGGTGGAGTCGGTCACCGAGATGACCGGCGCGTAGCCGTGGCCCAGCAGGTAGACCTTGGAGCCGTCGATCTCCAGGGGCTTGTTGACCTCGATCTCGGCCTTCCTCGGCTCCCCGTGCGCGCCCTCGCTGTAGGTGACGTACGCCTTGAAGTCGCGCGGGGTGCCCTTCTGCGGGCCGGTCTTCTCGTAGCTCGCGTCGAAGCGGTCGAGCGTGAAGGAGAACGGCGGCAGGTCGTCGGCGGAGAAGAGGCTGCCGGACTTGAAGTCGTCGTACTGGGTGAGCGTGTTCGCGAAGCCCTTGCCGCGCAGGACGAGCTTGCCGCCCTCGGACTTGAACAGCTGGCCGCAGGCGAACGCCACCAGCATCACGATCAGGGCGATGTGGAAGGCCAGGTTCCCGGCTTCGCGCAGGTAGCCCTTCTCGGCGGCGACGGCGTCGGCGCGCGCCTCCGTGCGGAAGCGGCGTCCGCCGAGCACGGTCTTCGCCGAGGCGAGGACCTCCTCGGGGGCCTCGTCGGTGCGCCAGGTCGTGTAGGCGGGCAGCCGGTCCAGGCGGCGGGGCGCGCCCGGCGGACGGCCCGTGAGCTGTCCGACGAACTGCCAGGTGCGCGGGACGATGCAGCCGATCAGCGACACGAACAGCAGGATGTAGATCGCGGAGAACCACACCGAGCTGTAGACGTCGAAGAGCTGGAGCTTCTCCGCGACCGGCACCCAGAAGGAGTGGTCCTTCTTCCACTGGGCCACCTTCATCGCGTCGACCTGGGTCTGCGGGACGAGGGAGCCGGGGATGGAGCCGAGGGAGAGCAGGAACAGCAGGATCAGTGCCACCCGCATGGAGGTCAGCTGGCGCCAGAACCAGCGGGCCCAGCCGATGACGCCGATGCCGACGGGGGCGGCGGGGCCGTCCTCGACGGGAGCGGTGGACAGTTGTGCCCCGGCCGCGGCCTCGGTGTCCGCCTCGGCGGTGGACGTGTGCGGCGCCTCGGGGGACGCCTTGTCGGTCGTACTCATGTCCCTGTAGTCCTCAGATCCCCACCGTGAAGCCTTGGGTCCAGCCCTGCATCTCGCCCACGATGCTGTCCCACGTTCCTGTGACGAGCAGCAGGCCGGTCACGATCAGCATGCCGCCGCCGATCCTCATCACCCACGCATAGTGCTTCTTCACCCAGCCGAAAGCACCGAGCGCCTTGCGGAAGGCGATCGCGGCGAGGATGAAGGGCAGGCCCAGGCCGAAGCAGTAGACGACCATGAGCAGCGCGCCGCGCGCGGCGCTGGCGTCGTCGAGGGAGATGGCGAGCGTGTTCACGGCGGCGAGGGTGGGCCCCATGCAGGGGGTCCAGCCGATGCCGAAGAGCACGCCGAGCACGGGCGCGCCGAGCAGGCCCGCCGTCGGCTTCCGGTGGAAGCGGAACTCGCGCATCGTCAGGCCCGGGATCGCGCCCATGAAGAACAGGCCGAGGAGGATCACCAGGCCGCCGAGGACCCGGGTGATGACGTCCTTGTTCTCGCCCTGGAAGACGTCGCCGAACTGGCCGAAGAGCGCGCCGGTCGACACGAACACGGCGGTGAACCCGAGGATGAACAGGCCCGCGCCGGCCGCCATCCGGCCTCGCCTGGCCTCGGCGAGGTCGGCTCCGCCTATGCCGGTCACGTAGGAGAGGTAGCCGGGGACCAGGGGGAGCACGCAGGGGGAGAAGAAGGAGACCAGGCCCGCGAGCAGTGCGATCGGCAGGGCCAGCAGCAGTCCGCCGCTCAGGACGGTCGTGTTCACGCCGGTCTCGGCGGCGAGCAGGAGGTGCGGGTGCGGGTCCACGAGGTCACTGCTCCGCGAGGAGCGGGTCGATCATCGAACGCAGCTGCTCCTCGTTGACCGCGACCAGGGTGCGGGCGGCGATCTTGCCCTCCTTGTCGAGGACGATCGTGGAGGGGATGGACTGCGCGTTCAGGGTGCCCTTGGGGAAGCGCAGCATCAGCTTGCCGTCGGGGTCGTACAGGCTCGGGTAGGTGATCCCGAAGTTCTGCTCGAACGAGGCGGCGTTCTGCTTGCTGTTGTCGCGGGTGTTCAGCCCGACGAAGGCGACGTCCTTGCCGGCGTCGGCCAGCTCCTTGGAGACCTTCGCGAAGTACGGGGCCTCGGCGCGGCACGGCGGGCACCAGGAGCCCCAGACGTTGAGGACGACGACCTTGCCCTTGAGGGTGGTGGTGTCGAGCGTCTTGCCGTCGACGGTCTCGCCGTCGAGCTTGGGGGCGTCCACGCGGTCGGCCCTGGAGACGGTGGAGATGCCGCTGGGGCCGGTCACGTAGTTGCCGCCGGCGGAGCCGGACGGTTTGCTGCCGCTGCCCGAATCGCCGCACGCCGTAAGGGTCAGGGCGCTCGCGAGGGTCACCGCGGTCAGCAGGATGGCGCGGCCGCTGGTCGAGCGGCGGCGTCGGGGGGCGCGGCTAAGGCTCATGTGAAAAGTTTCGCATGAGCGATTTGCGGATCTTCCGCACCCCCCGACGGGATGTTAAGGCGCTGGTCAGCCAAGGCTCAGGCGGCGAAGAGGTAGCCGGGCCAGCCGCCGGTGGGCGTCTGACCGGGTGCGAGGGCGCACAGCCGGGCCAGGACCTTCGGGTCCTGGACGTCCAGCCAGTCGACCAACTGCCGGAAGGATACGAGCCTTACATCCCTTTTGTCCGACATGGCTTTGAGGGCCTCCTCGACCGCGTCCATGTAGATGCCCCCGTTCCACTCCTCGAAGTGGTTGCCGATGAACAGGGGCGCGCGGTTGGTCTCGTAGGCGCGACGGAAGCCGCCGAGGTAGGTGGCGACGGCCTGGGCGCGCCAGGCCGGGTAGTGGGCGGGGACGCCCCGCGTGCTGCTCTTCGACTGGTTGGCGAGGATGTTGTAGTCCATCGACAGCACCTCGAAGGAGTGCCCGGGGAAGGGCAGGGACTGGAGGGGCAGGTCCCAGATCCCCTCCTTGCGCACCGGCCACCGCTGGAGGCCGCCGGGCGAACTGGCGTCGTAGCGCCAGCCCAGCTCGCGGGCGGCGATCAACAGGGCCTCCTGGCCGAGCAGGCAGGGGGCCCGGGAGCCGATCAGCTCGCGGTGGTAGTCGAAGGGGAGCGGCGGCAGGTCGGTGAAGCCGGTGTGGGTGCGCCAGTTGGTGACGAACGACACGGCCTGGTCGATCTCGCTGCGCCACTCCCGCGGGGACCAGCGGGCGACGGAGCCGGAGCCGGCGCAGAAGTGCCCGTTGAAGTGGGTGCCGATCTCGTGGCCGTCGAGCCAGGCCTCGCGGACGTGGGTGAGGGTGGCGCGGACGTTGCCGTCCTTCAGGTAGCCGATGTCGGAGGCGCCGACGGGGTTGTTCGGCGGGGCGTAGAGGTGCCGCTTCGACTCGGGCAGGAGGTAGAGCCCGGAGAGGAAGAAGGTCATGGCCGCCCCGTGGTCCCTGGCCAGCTTCAGGAAGCGGGGGAAGAGGCCGTTGCCGACCTCGCCCGCGCCGTCCCAGCTGAAGACGACGAACTGGGGCGGGGTCTCGCCCCGCTGGAGCGGGACGGGGCGGTCGGGCTGGTGGGGTTGGGGGCCGGTGTCGGCGGTGGATCCGTCGCCGATGGCCTTGACGGGCGCACCGCCCCCGGGCGCGGCCGGCCGGCCCGTTCCGGACGGTCCGCCGCCGGCGCCGACCGTGCAGCCGGCGGCCCCGACCCCGATCGCGGCGGCGGCGCCCCCGACTCCGAGGCCGAGGACTCCCCTACGACTGAACCCGCGTCCCTCGCTCATGAAATGTCATATAAGCGGACATTCCAGGGAAATCGAGGTGCCGCGTCGGCGTCGCGGAGAACTTGTATGAAATTTGGGAGTCCGGAGAGAACGGCGAGAACGGAGGGAAGCGCGGCGGCGGAACGGCGGCGCACGGCGGCGCGGGGCCCGGGGGCGCCGCCCCCGGAAACCCCGCCGCGACTACGCGCCGAAGGCCTTCGACTTGCCCTTCACCGGCTTGGCCCCGGCCAGCAGGTGCGCCGGCACCAGGTCCCGCGCCGGCTCGCTGTACCCCACCGACACCAGCTTGTCGCCCTGGTACGTGAACGAGGTCAGCGAGGCCAACGTGCACTGCCGGCGCCGCGGGTCGTGCCACAGCCGCCGCTTCTCCGCGAAGCTCCGCACGATCCAGATCGGCAGCTGGTGGCTGACCGCCACCGCCTCGTGCCCGCGCGCCGCGTCCCGCGCCGCCTCGATCGCGCTCATCATCCGCACGACCTGCTCCACGTACGGCTCGCCCCACGACGGCTTGAACGGGTTCGTCAGGTGCTTCCAGTTGCCCGGCTTGCGCAGCGCCCCGTCACCGACGCCGAAGGTCTTGCCCTCGAAGACGTTGCCCGCCTCGATCAGCCGGCCGTCGGTCGCCAGGTCCAGCCCGTGCGCCTTCGCGATCGGCGTGGCCGTCTCCTGCGCCCGCTCCAGCGGGGAGGCCACCACGTGCGTGACGTCCCGGTCCTGGAGGTGCTCGGCGACCCGGTCGGCCATCTGCCGACCCAGCTCCGAGAGGTGGTAGCCCGCCCGGCGCCCGTAGAGCACGCCGTCGGGGTTGTGCACCTCTCCGTGCCGCATCAGGTGGACGACGGTGATGTCGCTCATGCCGTCGCCTCCGCCGCGGCGCGGGCGGCGGCCGGCAGCGCCGCCGCGATCCGCTCGACCGCCCGCTCGTCGTGGGCCGTGGACACGAACCAGGACTCGAACGCCGACGGCGGCAGGTACACGCCCTGCGCCAGCATCGAGTGGAAGAACGCGTTGAAGCGGAAGCCCTCCTGGGTCTTCGCCTCGTCGTAGTTGCGCACCGGGTCCGCCGTGAAGAACACGGAGAACATGTTGGACGCCGTCTGGAGCCGGTGGGCCACGCCCTCCTTGGCCAGCGCCCCCGTCACCAGGCCCTGGATCTCCTTCGAGACCGCGTCGACCTTCTCGTACGCCGCCCCGTCCAGCAGCCGCAGCTGCGCGAGACCCGCGGCGGTGGCGATCGGGTTACCGGAGAGCGTGCCCGCCTGGTAGACCGGACCGGCCGGGGCCAGGTGGCCCATGACGTCGGCGCGACCGCCGAACGCCGCCGCCGGGAAGCCGCCGCCCATGACCTTGCCGAAGGTCATCAGGTCGGGCTTGACCCC
The DNA here is from genome assembly GCF_055584445.1 of Streptomyces sp. NPDC103540. Classification (NCBI taxonomy): domain Bacteria; kingdom Bacillati; phylum Actinomycetota; class Actinomycetes; order Kitasatosporales; family Streptomycetaceae; genus Streptomyces; species Streptomyces sp. NPDC103540. Next base: position 42,775 of record NZ_JBVJMA010000011.1, on the reverse strand, counting down.
GTCGACGCCGTACCAGCCGGCCCGCGAGGTGCGGAAACCGGTCATGACCTCGTCGGAGATGTACAGCGCGCCGTTCTCGCGGCACAGGTCGGCCAGACCCTGGTTGAAGCCCTCGCCCGGGGTCACGACGCCCATGTTGCCCGGCGCGGCCTCGGTGATGACGCAGGCGATCTCACCGGGGTGCGCGGCGAACGCCGCCCGCACCGCTTCGAGGTCGTTGTAGGGGAGCACGATCGTGTCGCCGGCCTGCGCGCCCGTCACCCCGGGGGTGTCGGGCAGCGCGAAGGTCGCCAGACCGGAACCGGCGGCGGCCAACAGCGCGTCGACATGACCGTGGTAGCAGCCGGCGAACTTGACGACCTTGGCGCGGCCGGTGAATCCGCGCGCCAGCCGGATCGCCGACATGGTCGCCTCGGTGCCGGAGGACACCAGGCGCACCTGCTCGACGGGCTCGATGCGGGCGACGATCTCCTCGGCCAGCGCGACCTCGCCCTCACCGGGCGTGCCGAAGGACGTACCGCGGGCGACGGCGGCCTGGACGGCCTCGATCACCTCGGGGTGCGAGTGGCCGAGAATCATCGGCCCCCACGAGCAGACGAGGTCGACGTACTCCCGCCCGTCGGCATCGGTCAGGTACGGACCGGTGCCGGACACCATGAACCGGGGCGTACCGCCCACGGCACGGAAGGCGCGGACGGGAGAGTTCACGCCGCCGGGGGTCACGAGGGACGCGCGCTCGAAGAGCGTCTGCGAAACTGGGGCTTCATACGGGTACGGGTAGCTCACACCAGCCATGGTCTCAGAGGCCGCGACAGACTTGCGGGCGGGCGTTTCACCGCGCCGCCGCGGGGGAGGTCACTGCCATGATGATCAGGCTGCGTGGCGGGGGCCGCGGGGCCGGGGCAGGCAATACGTGTCGGGTGGAGATATGCAACGCGGTGGTGGACCGGGCGAGGGTACGGACGGCCTCGACCCGCAGCGCGCCCGCGAAGCCCGTGAAGCCCGCCGTCGCGGCAAGCACCGGCGGCGAGCCGCCGAGGCCGCGGACCCCGTACCGGACATCACGCGCGCGTCGAGCGGTCGGCCCGACGGCGGCGAGGCCGCCGACGCACCCGAAGACGGCCTCCCCAGGGGTCGCGGCATGGGCGTGACCTACAAGTACTTCGGCGCCCCGGACGGGGCGACGGCCGCGCGCGTGCCCCAGACGATGCGCCCGGAGGAGCTCGGCGGCGACGAGCTCGGCATGGGCGGCATGTTCACCAAGATCAAGCCGGAGACGGTGGCCGCGATGGTCCTGACCGGCATCGAGGGCATACCCCTGCACAAGGTGCCCCCGCTGGAGCTCGTCGTCCTGCACCCCGACTACGCGGTGGTCAAGCTCCCCATGACGGTCGTCGACCCGCTGCGCGGGGTCGGCGAGGAGTCCGTCGGCGCGGCGGCCTTCATCTGGTCGACGGTCCCCGACCGGGGCGGCCCGCGCGACGCGTTCAACGTCTACCAGCTCCTGCACGAGTGGCAGGACTTCTCCCACCGCCTCCACGAGGCCGGCCACCAGCCCTACTGCCTGGTCTGGCCCTGACCCACGCCCGACGGACCGCCCCCGACACCGGGGCGGATCGGCCGGGCCCGCGCGGCGGGTGCCGGTCGGCCGCCGTCCGCCGGGCCTGCCGCCGGGGTCGTCGTCGCGGGGGGCGTAATTCGGCCGCGCCCGCCCGGGATCCGGTGGCATGCTGACCCCGTGAACGGTCCCGGTATTCAGCTCACCCTCGCCCCCGAACTGCGCCTCTTCGCCCCGCCCAGCCGGCGCGCGGACCGCGTACCGACCGCCACCGACGGCGCCTCCAGCCTCGGCCACGTCGTCGAGTCGGCGGGCGTCCCGCTGACCGAGGTCGGCCGGCTCCTCGTCGACGGCCGGGAGGTGCCGTTCTCCTACGTGCCCCTGGCCGGCCAGTCCGTCGAGGTGCTCGGCGTGGACCGCCCCCAGCGCGTGCCGGGTGTCCCGCTGCGCTTCCTCCTCGACGTCCACCTCGGCACCCTCGCCCGCAGGCTGCGCCTGCTCGGTGTCGACGCCGCCTACGACAACGAGGACCCGGGCGACCCCGCCCTCGCCACCCGCTCCGCCGCCGAGGACCGCGTCCTGCTCTCGCGCGACCGCGGACTCCTGCGCCGGCGCGAGATCTTCGCCGGCGCCTACGTCTACAGCGACAACCCCGACGAGCAACTGCGCGACGTCCTGGGCCGCTTCGCCCCCGCGCTCGCCCCCTGGACCCGCTGCACCGCCTGCAACGGGGCCCTGCGCGAGGCCGACAAGGACTCCGTCGGGGACCGGCTGGAGCACGGCACGCAGCGCTCGTACGACGTCTTCGCGCAGTGCGTCGCGTGCGAGCGCGTCTACTGGCGCGGCGCCCACCACGCCCGCCTGGAGCGCATCGTCCAGGAGGCGGTGGCCGAGTTCGGCGACGCGGCGGCGCGGGGATCGGACCGGGACCCGGACCGGGACCCGGACCGGGACTCGGCCTAGGGCCGGGACCGGGCCGGGGCGTCGGCCCCGGCGACCTCGGCGTCCGGCGCCGGCGCGGCCGTCCCGGACGTCGAGTAGAGGATCTCGCGCGCCTGTTCCGCGGAGCGGGTGATGCTCTCGGCGACGAAGTCGAGGAAGCGGGCGACGTTCTCCAGGCGGACGGCGGCCGGGGTGCCGGCGCCGAGGACCTGGGCGCCCTGCCGTGAGATCTCGACCTGCTGCACGAGGGAGCGGGCGCTGGCCAGCATCGACTGGTACCAGAGGTCCTCGTCGATGACGTACCGCTCGCGGCGGCGTTCGTCGCGTTCCCTGCGCACGAGGGACTGGCTCTCCAGGAACGCGATCGACTTGGAGACGGACGCCGGACTGACCTGGAGGCGCCGGACCAGTTCGGACGCGGTCATGCTGCCGGAGTCGGTGGTGAGCAGACAGACCATCACCCGCGACATCATCTTGGACAGGCCCGAGCCCATCATGACGGTGGTGTAGAGCTCCTCGTACTCCGCCACCGCCTCGGGATCGCGCCCGTGCGGCAGCACGACCGGCTCCGCCCCGGGGGTGGTGCCGGGCTTGCGGCGGTGGGCGCGCCGCTCGGTGGCGCGGTGGGCGAGGTCCGCGCGGTAGCCGGCGGGTCCGCCGTTGCGCATCACCTCGCGCGTGATCGTCGAGGTCGGACGCTCCAGGCGCCGGGCGATCTCGGCGTAGGGCAGGTCGTCGGCCAGCCCCAGCGCGATCTGCTGACGGTCCTTCTGGGTGAGCCTGCCGCCGGGCATCGCGCCCTCCTTCACATGTCGTCCGATGCCGCGAGCATAGCGTTCACGCTCATTTCATTGCAACATTCGATACTTTCGAGTTGCGTTCTTCGCAGAACCATCGCAACGATAATCGGCAGTTCACCTGCGATTATGCCTTTTCAGCGCAACAAGCATGTTGCCGATATTATGAACGCAACGTAGCTTTTCGTTCATCGGAAACAGCGAGTCGCAAGGAGAGCGCCATGCAGACCTTCCCCACCCCCACCCCGATCACCACCGCCCTGGACATCCCCGCCGGCCGCGTCCAGATCATCGCCGCCGACCGCGCCGACACCACGGTCGAGGTCCGACCCACCAACCCCTCCAAGGGCCGCGACGTCAAGGCCGCCGAGCAGACCTCGGTCGAGTTCGCCGACGGGGTCCTGCGGATCGCGGTCCCGGCGAAGAACCAGTACCTCGGCCCCTCCGGATCCGTCGAGGTCACCGTCCGACTGCCCGCCGGCTCCCGCGTCGAGGGCAAGGCGGCCAGCACCGAGTTCCGGGCCGTCGGCCGCCTCGGCGACATCGCCTTCGAGGGCGCCTACCGACAGATCAAGATCGACGAGGCCGCGAGCGTCGACCTCAGCGCCGTCGACGGCACCGTCGAGGTCGGCCGCCTGACCGGCCCCGCCCGGATCGCCACCACCCGGGGTGACATCCGCGTCGCCGAGGCCGGGCGCGGCACGGTCGTCCTGAACACGCAGCAGGGCGACATCTCGATCACCGCCGCCGCCGGGGTCTCGGCCTCGCTGGACGCCGGCACCGCCTACGGCCGCGTCGCCAACCACCTGCGCAACGACGGCGCCGCCGAGCTCGACATCCACGCGACCACCTCCTACGGCGACGTCACCGCCCGCAGCCTCTGACCCCCGGCCCCGGTACCCGGCCCGCCCCGCCCCGCAGCCTCCAGAAGGAGCACCTCCCATGACCAGCCCGTCCATCGCGGCACGCGGACTGCGCAAGTCCTACGGCGACAAGGTCGTGCTCGACGGCGTCGACCTGAGCGTGCCGACCGGCACGGTCTTCGCCCTCCTCGGCCCCAACGGCGCCGGCAAGACCACCGCCGTCAAGATCCTCTCCACCCTGATCCGCCCCGACGCCGGCGAGGTCCGCGTCGCCGGCCACGACCTCGCCGAGGACCCCCGCGCCGTACGCGCCGCGATCGGCGTGACCGGCCAGTTCTCCGCGGTCGACGGACTGATCACCGGCGAGGAGAACATGCTCCTCATGGCGGACCTGCACCACCTGCCCCGGCGCGAGGGACGCCGGATCACCGCCGAACTCCTGGAACGCTTCGACCTGGTGGAGGCCGCCAGGAAGCCCGCCGCCGGCTACTCCGGCGGGATGCGGCGCCGCCTCGACATCGCCATGACCCTGGTCGGCGACCCTCGCGTCATCTTCCTCGACGAGCCGACCACCGGCCTGGACCCGCGCTCCCGTCACAACATGTGGCAGATCATCCGCGAGCTCGTCTCCGGCGGCGTCACCGTCTTCCTCACCACCCAGTACCTGGAGGAGGCCGACCAGCTCGCGGACCGCATCGCCGTGCTCCACGGCGGCACCATCGCCGCCGAGGGAACCGCCGAGGAACTGAAGCGACTGGTCCCCGGAGGCCACGTACGCCTGCGCTTCACCGACCCCGTCGCCCACCGCGCCGCCGGCGCCGCCCTGCCCGGGGCGACCCGCGACGACGAGGCGCTGACGCTCCAGGTCCCCAGCGACGGCAGCCAGCGCGACCTGCGCTCCGTACTCGACCGGCTGGACTCCGTCGGCGTCGAGGCCGACGAACTGACCGTGCACACCCCCGACCTCGACGACGTGTTCTTCGCCCTGACCGGCTCCCCCGCGACCTCCGCGACCGCGCCGGCCCCCGCGACCGCCCCGACCGCCCCGACCGCCCCGACCGCCCAGCCGAAGGAGGCTGTCCGATGAGTGCCCTCTCCCTCGCCGTCCGCGACTCGTCCACGATGCTGCGCCGCAACCTGCTGCACGCCCGCCGCTACCCCTCGCTGACCCTGAACCTGCTGCTCACCCCGGTCATGCTGCTGCTCCTGTTCGTCTACGTCTTCGGCGGCACGATGAGCGCGGGCATCTCCGGCGGCAGCGGCGACCGCTCCGCCTACGTCGCCTACGTCGTCCCCGGCATCCTGCTGATGACCATCGGCTCCACCGTCATCGGAGCCGCGGTGTCCGTCGCCACCGACATGTCCGAGGGGATCATCGCCCGCTTCCGCACCATGGCCATCCACCGCGGATCCGTGCTCATCGGACACGTCGTCGGCAGCGTCATGCAGTCCGTCGCCAGTGTGGTCCTCGTCGGCGCCGTCGCCGTCGCCATCGGCTTCCGCTCCACGGACGCCACCGCCCTGGAGTGGCTCGCCGCGTTCGGCCTGCTGGTCCTGTTCGCCCTCGCCCTGACCTGGATCGCGGTCGGGATGGGCATGGTCAGCCCGAACGCCGAGGCCGCGAGCAACAGCGCCATGCCGCTGATCCTGCTGCCGCTGGTCTCCAGCGCCTTCACCCCGATCACGGCGATGCCGGGCTGGTTCCAGCCGTTCGCGAAGTACCAGCCCTTCACCCCCGCCATCGAGACCCTGCGCGGGCTCCTGCTCGGCACCGAGATCGGCCACAACGGGTGGCTCGCCCTCGGCTGGTGCCTGGTCCTCGCCGCGCTCGGCTACCGCTGGTCGACGGCCTCGTTCAACCGCGACCCGAAGTAGCCGCCGTGCGCCCGCGGGCCGCTCCCGCACCCCGTCCCACCCGGGGCGGCGTCCCCCGACACCACGTCGTGGACGCCGCCCCGTCGGCGTGTTCGGCCCGGCTCGGACATACGGCCCGGCTCAGAAGACGTACGCGTCCCCCGTGTCCAGCGCCAGCACCACGTGGTCGTTGTTCGCGAGGTCGCGGTCGGTCGCCCCGCCGTTCCACCAGGTGTCGATCCGCACCAGCACCTCCGCCGGCCGCTCCTCCAGCGCCAGCGCCAACCCGATGTGCCGGCCCCGCCCGTGCAGCGGCAGCGCGCCCGTCTCGCACACCACCTCCCGCGCCCCCGCCCGCGCGCACCCGTCGGCCAGCTCCTGCCGGTCCGCCAGGTCGGCGGACAGCCTCACCCGCACGGTCGCGTTGGCCAGCGCCGCCGGCCCCTCGTTCTCCGGCACCATCCACACCCGCAGCCGCCCCCGGTCCAGGGTCACCCGCCCGTGGTAGGCGACGTCGGCCTCCGGCCCCGCGCCCCGGCCGGACCCGGCGGCCCACGCGCCGCCCGGGGCCCACGACCCCGGGCCCGCCTGGGCGGCACAGGCCAGCGCCAGCAACCCCGCCACCACCACACCGCGTACGGCGCCACGGCGCACCGCCACCGTCACCACCTCCTGCTCGTGACCCTCGTGTCCTCGCGCGGACGCTAGGCCACCCACCCCTCCCTGCGGTCGGACCATCACACGAACGAGGGCGAGCCCACCCCCATTCGCCTGCGTACGCTGCCCCCATGCAGATCGCCCGCTCCGCAGCCCTCTTCGCCCTCGCCGCCCTCCTGGAGATCGGCGGCGCCTGGCTCGTGTGGCAGGGCGTCCGCGAACACAAGGGCTGGGCCTGGATCGGCGCCGGCGTCATCGCCCTCGGCCTCTACGGCTTCGTCGCCACCCTCCAGCCCGACGGCGACTTCGCCCGCGTCCTCGCGGCCTACGGCGGCGTCTTCGTCGCCGGCTCCCTCCTGTGGGGCGCGGTCGCCGACGGCTACCGCCCCGACCGCTGGGACGTCCTGGGCGCCCTCGTCTGCCTCGCCGGGATGGCCGTGATCATGTACGCGCCGCGCCGGTGACCGCGCCTATGCTGGCCGGGAATCGCCCGTACGAACGAACCACCGCGCGGCGCGACCCGTACGCCACCCCGTACGCCCGAACCGCGACACGACCGCACGAGGAGCCCCGCCCATGAGCACGCGCCCGGCCACCCGAACCGCCGTAGTCACCGGCGCGAGCAGCGGAATCGGCGCGGCCACCGCCCGCCAGCTCGCCGCCGCCGGCTACCGCGTCGTCCTCACCGCCCGCCGCAAGGACCGCATCGAGGCCCTCGCCGCCGAGCTGACGGACGCCGGACACCAGGCCGTCGCCCACGCCCTCGACGTCACCGACCGCGCCGCCGTCGACGCCCTCGCCGCCTCCCTCGACCGCTGCGACGTCCTCGTCAACAACGCCGGCGGAGCCATCGGCGCCGAGCCCGTCGCCACCGGCGACCCGGCCGACTGGCGCACGATGTACGAGGTCAACGTCATCGGCACCCTCCACGTCACCCAGGCGCTCCTGCCCGCCCTCACCGCCTCCGGCGACGGCACCGTGGTCGTGCTCTCCTCGACCGCCGGCCACTCCACCTACGAAGGCGGCGCCGGCTACGTCGCCGCCAAGAACGGCGCCCGCGTCCTCGCCGAAACCCTCCGCCTGGAGATCGTCGGACAGCCGGTCCGCGTCATCGAGATCGCCCCCGGCATGGTCAAGACCGAGGAGTTCGCCACCACCCGCTTCCGCGGCGACACCGAGAAGGCCGCCAAGGTCTACGCGGGCGTGGCCGAACCCCTCTCCGCCGACGACGTGGCCGACACCATCACCTGGGCGGTGACCCGCCCCAGCCACGTCAACATCGACCTCCTGGTGGTCCGCCCCCGCGCCCAGGCCTCGAACACCAAGGTCCACCGCGACCTCTGAACCACACGGAGCGGGGGGCCGGGATGCCGCACACGCGGTCAAGCGCACGCACACGTCCGCGCACGCGTTCGCGGGGCGCGGCGGCGAGGAACACCCTCCTCGCCGCGCTCCTCACCGCGGCGGCCTGCCTGGGCGCGCTCACCTCGGCCTCCGTCATGCCGTCCGGGCCGCACGGGCCGGACGTCGACCCGGACGCGCCCGCCCTGCGGCTCTGGCACCCCCGCACGACGTTCTTCGTCACCGCCGGGACCCCCTTCGAAACCCACCTGCGGGCCCCGCGCCACCGGGCCCTGCACGGCCTCGTCGCGACGTACGACCTCACCGCCCTCACCGGCCCGGTCCGCGTCCACGACCTCGCCCCCGGCTGCGCCGCCTCCCCCGGCCGGGTGCGCTGCGCCCTGCCGGCCGGCGGCCCCGACCGCGACGTCCTGCCCTTCGCCCTGACCCCGCTCACCCCCGCGGTCGGCGACGCCGGCTCGATCACCGCCCGCTTCACCGCCCCCGGGTACGCCCCCGTCACCCACGGCGCGCGCGTCCACCTCGGCCGCCCGCAGTTCCGGCTCCGGATCCACGGCGCCGCGCGGCTCCCCGCCGCCGAGGCCGCCGTCCCGCCCCCGATCACCCCGGCGTTCGTCGCCGGCGGCCCGCCGGCCCCCGGCCCGGTGCTGCTGCGCCTGACCCTCTCCGACCCGTCGGGTGACGGCGACCCGGCCACCGGCCCGCGCCTCGCGACCACCCACACCAACTGCGCCTACTCCCCCGACCGCCGCGAGGCCGCCTGCACCCTGCCCGGCCCCCCGGTCCCCGGACGGGCCTACGAGACCGACGCGCCGCTGCGCGCCGCGCCCGCCGACCGCGACGCCGCCCGGGGCGCGTACGCGTACGAGGTCACCCCCCTGGACACCGCCGCGGACGCGGACGCGGGGACGGAACCCGGCTGGACCCGGGGCACCGGCGCCCCCCTCGGCCTGAAGACCGTCGACGCCGACACCCTCGACCGCGACCGCGGATACGGCGAACCCGGCCGCATGCCCGTCGCCCCGGCCGCCTCGCCGGACACCGGAGCCTTCCTGGCCACCCCGCTGACCCTGCGGGGCCGGGTCGGCCAGTACGTCACGATCCCGCTCGCGTACGCGACGAACGTCCGCGTCGACCTGCCCGAAGGCGTCTCCTTCCAGCCGCCCGGGATCGGCTCCCACCCGTCCGAGGAGACGTACTGCGGCGTCCGGAGCTCACCCCCGACCCGCACCGGATCCTGCGGTGGCGACCGGGCCTACCTCACGGTGCGCATCGACCGCCGGGTCGAGGGCGCGGTCGGCCGGGTCCGGGCCCCGGCCGCCGGGCGGTCGGCGGCGCTGGAGCTCGTCCACACCGGCATCGCCCGCACGCCCGACGACGTCCTGGAGGCCCGCGCCACGCCCCAGGCCCCCCGGACCGGCCCGGCCACCTGGGCCGCCCTCGCGGCCCTGCCCACCGCCGGCGCCCTCGCCGTCGTCGTCGCCCCGCACGCGCGCCGACACCGCCGCGCCGCACGCCGCGCCGGGCCGCGCCTGGTGGGGCGTGGCCCGACGCCCTAGGAGACGTACCCGGCCGCCTTCAGGTGCGGCATCAGGGCCGCCGGCTTCAGCCCGGCGGCCTTCGCCGCGTCCAGGGCCCGCTGGAGGTCGGCCGCGAGCGTCGGCGTGAAGTGCAGCAGCACGATGTCCCCCGCCTTCAGCTGCGGGGTGGGCGGCGTCTGCCCCCAGGTGGTGAAGTCGTACGTCCAGGTGATCAGCGCCTTCACCCCGCAGGCCTTCGCCGCGAGCCGCACGTCGTCGTTGACGGCCCCGTACGGCGGCCTCAGCAGCTTCGGCGTCTTCCCGAAGGTCGCGGCGAGCCGCTCCCCGGCCCCGCACACCTCGGCGTCCTTGCCGGCGGCGTCGAGGGTGGTGAGGTCGGGGTGGTTCACGGTGTGGTTCTCGAAGGTGACGCGGCCCTGCTCGGCGAGGTCGGTGAAGTAGCCGGTGTCGTACGAGGTCGCGCCGGGCAGCAGGAACAGCGAGGCCGGCACCCGCTTCTCCCGCAGGATCCGGGCGGCCTCCGGATCGTGGTTCCAGCCGTCGTCGATGGTGATGAAGACGACCTTCTCCTGGGTCGGCACGTGCGACACGACGGGGGGCAACCCCACCCCCGCCCGCGCGGACCCGGCGGCCCCGAGAGCGAGCGACAACGACGCGAGCGCGGCGACGACCACGCGAGATCTCCACATGCCGCACACCCTGGTCTAGACCAACCCCCTCGTCAACCCCCGCCCAACAAGCGGAAGTTGCCCATTCCGCACCCGCCCGAGGCCCGTACGGGTGAATCCGCGCGGTGTGTCGACGGCCACGGACACGCTCCGGAAGCGTGAGCCGCGAAGAGGAGGAAGCCATGGCCGTGATGCGACACGAGACCACGATCGCGGAGGCCGCCGATCGACTCTCCAGGGAGCTTCCGGGACACCGAGTGGAGATTCTCCAGGGGAGGCTCACCGTGACACCACCCGCCGACGGGCGACATGCCCGCACCGCCCGGAAACGGAGGAGCCCGGACCGGGTACCGGTCCGGGCTCCTCCATCCCCCCGACAACCGCGCCACAGGACGCGGGTCAGCCCTTGACGCAGATGACCTGCTTGAGCTTGGCCACGACCTCGACCAGGTCGGTCTGCTGCTCGATGACCTGGTCGATCGACTTGTAGGCGGCCGGGATCTCGTCCACGACGCCGGAGTCCTTTCGGCACTCCACGCCCCGCGTCTGCTCCTCCAGGTCGCGCGCCGAGAACCGCTTCTTCGCCGCCGTACGGCTCATCCTGCGGCCCGCGCCGTGCGAAGCGGAGTTGAAGGCCTTCTCGTTGCCCCGCCCCTTCACGATGTAAGAGCCCGCGCCCATCGAGCCCGGGATGATCCCGTAGTCACCGCTGCCCGCACGGATGGCGCCCTTGCGCGTGACCAGCAGGTCCATGCCGTCGTAGCGCTCTTCCGCCACGTAGTTGTGGTGGCAGCTGATCTCCCGGCCGAAGGACACCTTCGCCTTGCGGAACTCCCGCCGGATGACCTCCTTGGACAGGCTCATCATCACGGCACGGTTGTACTTCGCGTACTCCTGGGCCCAGAAGAGGTCACTCCGGTACGCCCGCATCTCGGGCGTTTCCGCGAGGAACACCGCGAGGTCCCGGTCGACGAGGCCCTGGTTGTGCGTGAGGCCACGGGCGACGTTGATGTGGAAGTCCGCCAGCTCGTTCCCGATGTTCCGGGATCCCGAGTGCAGCATGATCCAAACGTCCCCGACGGTATCGACGCAAAGCTCCCAGAAGTGGTTTCCTTGGCCAAGGCTTCCCATCTGACGCAGCGCCCGCTCCCGCCGGAACTTCACGGCGTCGGCGACGTAGTCGAACCGCTCCCACAGGTCGCCGAAGCCGGACTCCGAAAACCCGTACAGCCGCGCCGGGTCCAGCGGCTCCCGGTGCATCCCCGCCCCCACCGGAATCGCCTGCTCGATCCGCGAGCGCAGCTTCGACAGGTCCCCCGGGAGGTCGTTGGCCGTCAGGGAGGTCTTCACCGCCGACATGCCGCAGCCGATGTCCACGCCGACCGCCGCCGGGCAGACCGCGTCCTTCATGGCGATGACCGAGCCGACGGTGGCGCCCTTGCCGTAGTGGACGTCAGGCATCACGGCCAGGCCCTTGATCCAGGGCAGGCCGGCCGTGTTCTGGAGCTGGCGCATCGCGCTGTCCTCGACCGACGCGGGATCGGTCCACATCCGGATCGGGACCTTCGCCCCGGGTACCTCTACATACGACATAAGGAGTCAATCCCCCGAAAACCAAAGAAAAGTCTGATTACGCAAAAGCCTCGCTCATCGCCCCAAAGCAGACAGGGAACCGGCGCCGGCACCAGCGCGTGCGATAGACATTGTGTCCATCCGTGCCCAAGTCGCGGCAACGGATTTTCCCGAGGGAACCAAGGGAGCCAAGGCGTGCCAGTGGACGTGGAGCGGCGCAGGGCGGTACGACACAGGGTGCTGCCCGGCGTCGCGATGCTCACCGCGCTCGTGGCCGGAGCGACCGGCCTCACCGGATGCACCGACGGCGGCGGCATCGGGGGCACCGGCGACGCCAAGGGCGGCGCGAGCACCGCCACCCCGGCCCAACCGGGCAAGTACCGCAGCCTGCCGCAGCCCTGCAAGGCCGCCGACGGCAAGCGGCTGCGCGCCATGCTCCCGGCCGCGGACTCCCTGACCACCGAGGAGCGCGACAAGCTCTACGCGGGCACCGCGGACGCCTCCTTCGACGGCGACCGCAAGGTGGGCTGCCGGTGGAACGCGCAGGGCCCCGAGGGCACCCTGCTGCTGTCCGTCCAGTTCGAGCGGGTCGTCTCCTACGACCGCGCCGCGATGAGCGACGACGACAAGGCCCGCCAGGTCTACGTCAGCCGCCTGACGGCCGCCCACCTGCCCTCCCCCGGACCGACGACGAGCCCCGGCGCGCCCGCGTCCTCCTCCGCGCCGGCCCCGGGCGCCCCGCCCGCCTCCGGCACACCCGCACCGCCGGCCTCCCCGGCCGCCTCCTCCACGCCCCCCGCGTCGCCCCCGCCGGCCGAACCGTCCGGAGCCCCCTCGGGCGCGCCCTCCGCCCCCGCGTCGGGCTCCCCGTCCACCTCCCCCACCGCCCCGCCCGAGCTCGGCTCCCGTGTCCTGGAAGGGCTCGGGAACGAGGCCTTCCTCGACGACAAGCTGAGCGCGGCGGGCGCCACCGCCGCGCAGGCGCGCACGGTGCGGATCGTGTTCCGTACCGCGAACGTCATCGTCACCGTCGAGTACAGCGTCCAGCCCACCGCCGCGGGAACGGTCCCGCCGAGCGCGGAAACGCAGGACGGGGCGCTGGAGTTGGCGGAGGCCCTCGCCGAGCGATTCAACGAGTAGCGGGCCCGCCGGCGGGTGCCGTGGGGGCCGATCGTGACGGCGCGCACAGCAGGCCGCCACCCGATCGGGCTACCGTTGCTCGGGTCCCGCGCCCGAAACGCGCCCCGCAAGAAGACCCCAACCGTCTGAAGGAACCATGCAGCGATCTGCCTCGCGCCTCACCCGCGTCCTCGCCTGTGCGGCCGTCCCGGTGATCCTCACCGTCGCCGGCTGCTCGTCCGATTCGGGGAAGGGCTCGGGCTCGGACTCCGCCAAGAAGTCCGGGTCCTCCTCTTCTTCCTCCCAGCCCAGCTCGAAGCCCTCGGCCGTGCTGGAGAAGGTGGCGTTCGCGAAGCTGCCCGACCCCTGCAAGGCGGTCGCGTCGAAGACCATCGACTCGCTCGTCCCGGAGGCGAAGGAGAAGAACGGTACGGCGGCCAAGTCGAACGACCTCGCCAACCGCGCCAGCTGCTCCTGGAACGGCCTCGACACCGACGGCGCGAAGGGTTCGCAGTACCGCTGGCTGTCCGTCTCGCTGGTCCGCTACGACTCGCACGCCTCGCTCGGCAGCGGCAACAAGCGGGCCGAGGAGCAGTACAACAAGCAGGTCGAGACCGCGAAGACCGCCGAGGGCGCGCAGAACGTCAAGGCCGAGCAGGCCGGCGGCATAGGCGACCAGGCCACCTCGGTGACCTTCGGCGTCAAGAAGGACGTGGACTTCGCCAACACCACGATCGTGGCCCGCACCCAGAACGTCGTGATCACGGTGGACTACAACGGTGCCGCCTACGAGGGCGCCGGCGCCCCGGACGCGGCGAAGCTGCTCCAGGACGCGATCGCCGCGACGAAGGAGGCCGTGACCTCCGTCGGCAGCGCCGCCGACCAGCCCGCCGGAGCCCCGTCGGGCTCCGCCGCCCCGTCCGGCTCCGCCTCGGCCTCGTCCTCTGCCTCGCCGCAGCAGTAACACCCTTGGGGGGCCTACGGGAAGAGCGGCTTCCGGTCACCCGTACGCTGTGCCTGCCATAGCTCGACAAGGGGAGGGGACCGCGGGTGGCCGCGATGCAGCTGACTCGTACGCACCGGATACTCATCGGCGTCGTGGTCGCCGGTGCCGTGGTCATCGCGGGCATCGGCTTCGCCGGTTCGTATGCCGCGGTACGGGCGTTGGCCCTGCAGAAAGGCTTCGGCAGTTTCTCGCTGGTGTTCCCGATCGGTATCGACGCGGGCATCTGCGTACTGCTGGCGCTGGACCTGCTGCTGACGTGGATCCGGATCCCCTTCCCGCTGCTGCGCCAGACGGCGTGGCTGCTGACGGCGGCGACGATCGCGTTCAACGGCGCCGCCGCCTGGCCGGATCCGCTCGGTGTCGGCATGCACGCCGTGATCCCGGTCCTGTTCGTGGTCACGGTGGAGGCGGCGCGGCACGCCGTGGGCCGGATCGCGGACATCACCGCGGACCGGCACATGGAGGGGGTGCGGATCACCCGTTGGATCCTCTCCCCCGTGCCGACGTTCAAGCTGTGGCGGCGGATGAAGCTGTGGGAGCTGCGCTCCTACGAGCAGGCCGTCGTCATGGAGCAGGACCGGCTGATCTACCAGGCGCGGCTCCAGGCCCGCTACGGGCGGGCCTGGCGGCGCAAGGCGCCGGTGGAGGCGTTGATGCCGCTGCGGCTGGCCCGGATCGGTGTGCCGCTCGCGCAGACGGCTCCCGAGGGGCTGGCGGCGGCGGGCATCGACCCGGTCCTGCTGCCGCCGGTGCGCAAGGCTCCCGCCGCGACCGCGGCCGCGACCGCGGCCGCGGCCCTGCCGGCCGCCGAGGCGCCGGACACGACGGACGCCGCCCACGCCGCGGACGCCCCGGTCGCGCCGGTCGCCCCGGTCGCCCCGGTCGCGCCGCGAGCCGACGACGGGGCCCCCGACCCGCAGCCCCTGCCGGCCCAGGCCCGGATCCCGTCCCAGGCCCAGGCTCCGGCCCAGGCCCAGGCTCCGGTCGCCCCGGCCCCCGCCCCCGGCGTCCACGCCCCCGCGCCGTTCGCCGTGGACCCCACGGCCATGCCCGCGGCCCACGACAGCGCCTGGTTCGCCGGTCCGCTGGACCCGAAGGCGGCGTACGAGGGCGGGTACCACCCGGAGCCGGTCGAGGAGGGCCCCGCGCCGCGGCCGACCCCGGACGCGGACCGGCCGCAGGGGGCCGAGGGGCCGCGGGGGGCCGAGGACGTCGACTCGATCGACGACGCCCGGTTCACCGAGGCGGCGTACGAGGTGTTCCGTACGTACATCGAGGAGAACGGCAAGGTCCCGAGCCCCGAGCAGGTCGACATATACCTCTCGGACCGTCACGGCATCGCGCACCCGCGCAGCTTCTCGACCATCTCCCGGCTGATGCCGGAGCTGAAGCAGCGCTACCAGCGTGACCTGGAGAACGAGCACATCGCCTAACCGACCCCGGCGCCGGCGCCACGCGCGCGGAAGGGCCCGCACCCCTGAGGGGTGCGGGCCCTTCCTCACGTCACCGGCGGCTACGCGGCCAGCAGCTTGCGGACGCGGTCCGCGCCGACGGCCAGCAGCAGCGTGGGCAGGCGCGGTCCGGTCTCCCGGGTCACCAGGAGGCGGTAGAGCAGGGCGAAGAACTCGCGCTGCGCGACCTTCAGCTCCGGGGTCGGCTTGGCGTCGGGCTCCAGGCCCGCCATCACCTTCGGCACGCCGTAGACGAGGGTGGTGAGCCCGTCGAGCGACCAGTGGGAGTCCAGGCCCTCCAGGAGCAGCCGCAGCGACTCGCGGCCGTTGTCGTCGAGGGAGGACAGCAGCTCCGTGTCGGCCTCCTCGCGGACGAGGGTGCGCTGGTCGGCCGGGACCTGGCTGGTGATCCAGTTCTCGGCGCGGTCCAGGCGCGGGCGGACCTCGTCGAGGGAGGTCAGCGGGCTCTGCGGGTCCAGGTCGCTGAGGATGCGCAGGGTCTGCTCGTCGTGCCCGGCGGTGATGTCGACGACCGACGCGAGCGTGCGGTACGGCATCGGCCGCGGGGTGCGGGGCAGTTCGTGGGAGGCGACGCGGACGGCGCGGGTGTGCGCGGCGGCGTCGGCCGGCAGCACGGAGCCGTCGGCGACCTTGGCCTCCAGCTTGTCCCACTCGTCGTAGAGCCGCTGGATCTCCTGGTCGAAGGCGATCTTGAACGACTGGTTGGGGCGGCGGCGCGCGTACAGCCAGCGCAGCAGCTGCGGCTCCATGATCTTCAGGGCGTCGGCCGGGGTCGGCACGCCGCCCTTGGAGGAGGACATCTTGGCCATGCCGCTGATGCCGACGAAGGCGTACATCGGGCCGATCGGCTGCTCGGCACCGAAGAGGTGCACGATCTGGCCGCCGACCTGGAAGGACGAGCCCGGGGAGGAGTGGTCGACGCCGGAGGGCTCGAAGATCACGCCCTCGTAGGCCCAGCGCATGGGCCAGTCGACCTTCCAGACGAGCTTGCCGCGGTTGAACTCGGACAGCTTGACCGTCTCGGTGTGCTCGTCCTCGGTGCAGACGTAGGTCAGCTCGGTGGTCTCGTCGTTGTACGAGGTCACCTTGGTGAAGTCCTTGTTGCACTCCGCGCAGTACGGCTTGTACGGGAAGTACTCCGCGCCCTCGGCGCTGCCGTCGTCCTCGCTCGCCGCGCCGGAGCCCTCGGCGGCTTCCAGCTCGGCCTCGTCGGCCGGCTTCTGCTGGGGCTTCTTGCCGGGCTTCTGCTTGGTGCGGTACTGGGCGAGGACGGCGTCGATGTCGCCGCGGTGCTTCATCGCGTGCAGGATCTGCTCGCGGTAGGCGCCGGCCAGGTACTGCTCGGTCTGGCTGATCGGGTCGTACTCGACGCCGAGCTCGGCGAGCGCCTCGACCATGGCGGCCTTGAAGTGCTCGGCCCAGTTCGCGTACGCGGAGCCCTCGGGGGCGGGTACGGCGGTCAGCGGGCGGCCGATGTGCCGGGCGTGGGACTCCTCGCTGACGCCGGGGATGCCCTTGGGCACCTTGCGGTAGCGGTCGTAGTCGTCCCAGGAGATCACGTGCCGGACCTCGAAGCCCCGGCGGCGGATCTCGTCCGCGACCAGGTGCGGGGTCATGACCTCGCGGAGGTTGCCCAGGTGGATGGGGCCGGAGGGCGAGAGTCCGGACGCGACGACGACAGGTTTGCCGGGTGCTCGGCGCTCCGCCTCAGCGATGACCTCGTCCGCGAAACGGGAGACCCAGTCGGTCTCGGTGCTGCTCTGAGCCACGACACGTCCTTCTATCTCGAAATGCTGGCTGTCCGCCATTCTCCCAGACGGAAGCGGGCCCTCGGAGGTTGCCCGCGCGCACCGGACCGCCGTGTGCCGCCCGCCGTCGGGCGACCGTAAATCCCGGAATGTGGACAGGCCCCCCATGGGATACTCGACACTCACCAACCGACTCACAGGAACGGCAGCTCATGGCATCGGTCCCTTCCCTCGCTTCCTCCGTCGAACAGCGCGTCGCGGACGCCCTCGCCTCCGCTCTGCCGGAGGCCGGCGCCGCCGACCCGCTGCTGCGACGAAGCGACCGGGCCGACTTCCAGGCCAACGGCATCCTGGCGCTCGCGAAGAAGGCCAAGGCCAACCCGCGCGAGCTGGCGACGACCGTGGTCGAGGGCATCCCGACCGGTGACGGCGACCTGATCAAGGAGATCGAGGTCTCCGGGCCCGGCTTCCTGAACATCACGGTCTCCGACCGGGCGATCGTCGAGACCCTGGCGGCCCGCTCCGCCGACGACCGGCTCGGCGTGCCGCTGTCGCCGACGGCCGGCACCACGGTGATCGACTACGCGCAGCCGAACGTGGCCAAGGAGATGCACGTCGGTCACCTGCGTTCCGCGGTGATCGGCGCGGCCATGGTCGAGATCCTGGAGTTCACGGGCGAGAAGGTGGTGCGTCGTCACCACATCGGCGACTGGGGCACCCAGTTCGGCATGCTGATCCAGTTCCTGCTGGAGCACCCGCACGAGCTGGACCACGAGTCGGAGGAGGAGGTCTCCGGCGAGGAGGCCATGTCCAACCTGAACCGCCTCTACAAGGCCTCGCGGGCCCTGTTCGACTCGGATGAGGAGTTCAAGACGCGGGCCCGTGCCCGGGTGGTGGACCTCCAGGCCGGGGACCCCGAGACGCTGGCGCTGTGGCAGCGGTTCGTCGACGAGTCGAAGATCTACTTCTACTCGGTCTTCAACAAGCTGGACATGGACATCCAGGACCCGGACGTGGTCGGCGAGTCCGGCTACAACGACATGCTGGTCGAGACCTGCAAGCTGCTGGAGGAGTCGGGCGTGGCCGTCCGTTCCAACGGCGCGCTGTGCGTGTTCTTCGACGAGTACAAGGGCCCGGACGGCAACCCGACGCCGCTGATCGTGCAGAAGTCGGACGGCGGCTTCGGCTACGCCGCCACCGACCTGTCGGCGATCCGTGACCGCGTCGGCGCGCTGGAGGCCGACACGCTGATCTACGTCGTGGACGCGCGCCAGTCGCTGCACTTCAAGATGGTCTTCGAGACGGCCCGCCGCGCCGGTTGGCTGAACGAGGACGTCAAGGCCGTGCAGCTGGCCTTCGGCACGGTCCTCGGCAAGGACGGCAAGCCGTTCAAGACCCGTGAGGGCGAGACGGTCCGTCTGGTCGACCTCCTGGACGAGGCGGTGGACCGGGCCACGGCCGTCGTCCGGGAGAAGGCCGAGAAGGTGGGCCTGACGGAGGCGGAGATCGTCGAGAACGGCCAGTACGTGGGCATCGGTGCCGTGAAGTACGCGGACCTGTCGACCTCGGCGGCTCGTGACTACAAGTTCGACCTGGACCAGATGGTCTCGCTGAACGGCGACACCTCCGTGTACCTCCAGTACGCCTACGCCCGTATCCGCTCGATCCTGCGCAAGGCGGGCGAGCGCCGGCCGGCCGCGCACCCGGAGCTGGAGCTGGCGCCGGCCGAGCGCGCGCTGGGCCTGCACCTGGACGGCTTCGGCGCGCTGATCGGCGAGGCCGCGGCGGAGTACGCCCCGCACAAGGTGGCGGCGTACCTCTACCAGCTGTCCTCGCTGTTCACGACGTTCTACGACCAGTGCCCCGTCATCAAGCCGGAGCCGGAGCTCGCGGTCGGTGAGAACCGCCTGTTCCTGTGCGACCTGACCGCCCGCACGCTCTCGAAGGGCATGTCCCTGCTGGGCATCCGCACCCCCGAGAAGCTCTGACGCACGCCCGACGGCCCCCGGCGCACCCGCGCCGGGGGCCGTCGGCGTTCCCGGGGCCGGGGGCGCGGGAGGAACGGTTCACCCGTACGGCTCGATTTCGCCGTCGGAGCCCGGGTAGGGGACGGCCCGTCCTTCCCCCGAGCGTCATCCCGGAGGCATCCGTGCCCGACATGAACGGCCCCTACAAGCCCGGCACCCCGTGCTGGATCGACCTGATGGTCCCCGATCAGCAGGCCGCCCTCGACTTCTACCGCGACCTGTTCGGTTGGCAGGGCGAGGTCGGTCCCGCCGAGCAGGGCGGGTACGCGGTCTGCACCCTCAAGGGCAAGCCGGTCGCCGGGATCATGAAGGCGATGAACCCGGACGGTTCGATCCCCGACCCGCTGCCCCCGACGGTGTGGACGACGTACCTGTCGACGGACTCCATCGACTCCACCGCCAAGTCCGTCACCGACGCCGGCGGCACGGTCATGATGGGTCCGATGGACGTCATGGACCTCGGCCGGATGGCCGTGATCGCGGACCCGACGGGGGCCGTCGTCGGCCTGTGGGAGGCCGGCACCTTCGACGGGGCGGGCATCGTCAACGAGCACGGCGCGCTGATCTGGAACGAGCTGACCACCCCGGACCTGCCGGCCGCGTCCGCGTTCTACTCCTCGATCCTGCCGGTGACCACGCACCGCTCCGAGATGCCCGGCGCCGAGGACTACATCGAGTTCCAGGTCGCCGGTCGCGCGGTGGGCGGGATGATGGACATGGCCAAGATGCCGCCGGGGGTGCCCCCGCACTGGCAGCCGTACTTCCACGTGGACAGCGTGGACGACGTACAGGCCGCGGCCGTCCGCGCCGGCGCCACCGTCCTGGCCCCGGCGTTCGACATGGTGGCGGGCCGGATGGCGGTCCTGGCCGACCCGCAGGGCGGGGCGTTCTCGATCATCACCTCGTCGACGCAGGAGGACCCGGCCTGACGTCGGCCTCCGCCGTCGTCCACAGCCTGTGGACCCCGCGGGCCGTGGACGGTCCCGCGCGCCGAGCCGATCCGCTCAGCGCGCGGGCGACCGCCCGTCGATCAGCGCGGCCAGGCCGTCGAGGATGCGGTCCAGGCCGAAGCGGAACTGGAAGTCGGGCTCGTCGGAGCCGGTGAAGGCGTCGGATTCCAGCAGCCGGGTCACCGCGGGGTGGGTCTCGGGGCCGGTGAGCAGGCGCAGGGTGCGGACGTACTGTCCGAGCACCTGGTCCGGGCGGACGCCGGACTTCACGATGGCCTCCATCATGTCGGCGGCCATGACGGCCTCGTTGCGCACGAGGCCGCCGATCAGGATGATCGTCGAGATCTTCTCGCCCTCCTTCAGGGCGGCGCCGGCCATCGAGGCGAGCCCCCGCTCCATCCAGGCGAGGTGGTTGGGGCTGAGCGGTGCCCCGGTGATGGGGATGCGCAGGATCCAGGGGTTGGCCATCAGCACGGCCCGCTGGTCGTGCGCCCACCGCGTCAGCCGTTCCCGCCAGCCCCAGTCGGCGGCCTCGGGCGGCAGCGGCGGCGGGGCGCCCACGCCCGCGTCCGACATCAGGATGTGCAGCTCCTCCTTCGCCGTGACGTAGCGGTAGAGCGACATGGTGGAGACGCCGAGTTCCTTGGCCACGCGGCCCATGGAGACGGCGTCCATGCCCTCGGCGGCGGCCAGGGCCACGGCCGCGTCGACGATCTTCGGCAGGGTGAGGGTGGGGCGGGGGCCCTTGCCGGGGCGTTCGCGCAGGCCCCAGGCCATTTGCAGGCTCACCGGGAGCCCGGTTTCGTCCGGTTGGTCCTTCTCCATGTCGCCCCTCCCCTCTCGTCTCGTTGACCCACATCCTAGTTCTGTGTATTACTTACACAGAAGCGTGTAACCCATACGCAGAAGGGATTCGTGTCCCCGTGACGACGAACGACCACGCCCTGTACGCCTCCGCCCTGACCAAGTCCTACGGCGAGACCCGCGTCCTCGACGGCCTCGACCTGGCCGTCCCCCGCGGCTCGGTCCTCGCCCTCCTCGGCCCCAACGGCGCGGGCAAGACCACCACCGTCCGCATCCTCGCCACCCTCACCGCGCCCGACTCCGGGACCGCCCGCGTCGCCGGCCACGACATCGCGGGCGCCCGCACCCGGGTACGCGAACGCATCTCCCTCACCGGCCAGTTCACCGCCCTGGACGACCTCCAGACCGGCACCGAGACCCTGCGCATGGTCGGCCGGCTCGCCGGGCTCTCCGCCCGCGACGCCGCCGCGCGCGCCGACGGACTCGTCGAACGCTTCGGACTGTCGGAGGTCGCCGACCGCCTCGCCAAGACCTACTCGGGCGGCATGCGCCGCCGCCTGGACCTCGCCGCGAGCCTCGTCACCCGCCCCGAGGTCCTCTTCCTCGACGAGCCCACCACCGGCCTCGACCCCCGCAGCCGCGCCGAACTCTGGGACGTCGTACGGGAACTGCGCTCCGACGGCACCACCGTCCTGCTCACCACCCAGTACCTGGAGGAGGCCGACCGGCTCGCCGACCGCGTCACCGTCCTCGACTCCGGCCGCGTCGCCGCCGAGGGCACTCCCGCCGAGCTCAAGGCCCGCGTCGCCGGCCACCGCCTCGACCTCACCCTGACCAGCCGCACCGCCTACGAGGCCCTCGCCGCCCGCGCCGTCCACCACGACCCCGACGCGCTCACCCTCGGCCTGCCCACCGACGGCAGCGCCGCCCACGTACGGGCCCTGCTCGACGAACTCGACCCCGACCGCACCGCCGTCGACCGCTTCGCCCTGCGCGGCGCCACCCTCGACGACGTCTTCCTCGCCCTGACGGGAGCCGCCCGATGACCGCCACCGCCCTCACCATGGCCGGCCGCAGCCTGCGCGTCAGCCGCCGCAGCCCGGACGCGATCATCGCCGCCCTCATGCTGCCGATCATGCTGATGCTGATCTTCGTCTACTTCTTCGGCGGGGCGATCGACACCGGCACCACCTACGTCACCTACGTGGTCCCCGGCGCCATGCTGCTCTGCGCGGGCTTCGGCGCCGCGAGCACCGCCGTGAGCGTCGCCCACGACATGCACAGCGGAGCCATCGACCGCTTCCGCTCCCTGGACGTCGGCGGCGTACCCCTCCTGGCCGGCCACGTCACGGCCTCCGTGGTGCGCAACCTCGTCTCGACGACCCTCGTCCTGGCCGTCGCCCTCGCCATCGGCTTCCGCCCCCAGGCCTCGGCCGCCGCCTACCTCGCCGCCGCCGCACTCCTCGTCGCGTACATCACGGCCATCTCCTGGCTCGCGGCCGCCCTCGGACTGCTCGCCCGCACCCCCGAGGCCGCCGGCGGCTTCACCTTCCTGATGATGTTCCTGCCCTACCCGTCGAGCGCCTTCGTCCCCATCGACACCATGCCGGGCTGGCTCCACGGCTTCGCCGACCACCAGCCCCTGACCCCGGTGATCGAGTCCCTGCGCGCGCTCCTGCTCGACCAGCCCGCCGGCAACACCCCGTGGACGGCCCTCACCTGGTGCGCGGGCATCCTGGTCGGCTCCGTGGCCCTGACCCTCGTCCTCTTCCGCCGGCGCACGCGCTGAGCGCGCGCCCGCGACCCGCACACGCTGACGCGCGGACCGACCGCGCGTCAGCGCCAGTGGTGTGCGACGGGTCGGACGGTCAGCGGGTCAGCGGGTACGAGTGCTTGCCCGTGGCCTCGTCGATCTCCCCGTGCGCCTTCGACAACAGCTGCGACGCCAGGTCCATCAGCGCCCGCGAACCGGCGATCTCCTCACCGACCCGCAACTGTTCCGGGTCGGAGGGGTGGCGCATCGCGTACCCCTTCGCCCGCATCTCGGAGCCGTCGGCGAGCCTGAGCATCGCCGCCGCGTTCGTACGGTGGCCGTCCTCGGTGAACTCCATCTCGACGTGCCAGCCTGCGAGAGTGGGCATGGCGGATCACCTCCACAGTGGGCCTCTGCCTCCAGGGTGCGCCCGCGCCGACGCCGACGCACCCCCGGGAGCCCACCGCGGGACGGCGCTCAGCGCTCGGCGCGCAGCCAACCGGCGACCTCGGTCGCCCAGTAGGTGAGGATCGTGTCCGCGCCCGCCCGCTTGATCCCGAGCAGCGTCTCCATGATCGCCCGGTCGCGCTCGATCCAGCCCTTCTCGGCGGCGGCCTCGATCATCGCGTACTCGCCGCTGATCTGGTACGCCGACACCGGCACGTCCACGGCCTGCGCGACCCGGTGCAGGATGTCCAGGTAGGGGCCGGCGGGCTTGACCATGACCATGTCGGCGCCCTCCTCCAGGTCCAGCGCCAGCTCCCGCAGGGACTCGCGCGCGTTCGCCGGGTCCTGCTGGTAGGTCTTGCGGTCGCCCTGGAGGGAGGAGGCGACGGCCTCACGGAAGGGGCCGTAGAAGGCGGAGGAGTACTTGGCGGTGTAGGCGAGGATCGCCACGTCCTCGTGACCCGTCTCGTCCAGCGCGTCACGGACCACGCCGACCTGGCCGTCCATCATGCCGCTCGGCCCCACCACGTGGACGCCCGCGTCGGCCTGGACCTGCGCCATCTCCGCGTACCGCTCCAGCGTCGCGTCGTTGTCCACGCGGCCGTGCTCGTCGAGGACCCCGCAGTGGCCGTGGTCGGTGTACTCGTCCAGGCACAGGTCCGACATGATGACGAGGTCGTCGCCGACCTCCGCCTTCACGTCGCGGATCGCGACCTGGAGGATCCCGTCCGGCTCGGTGCCGGCGGTGCCCCGCGCGTCCTTGTTCTCGTCGGCCGGCACGCCGAAGAGCATGATCCCCGACACGCCCGCCTCGACGGCCTCCACCGCCGCCTTGCGCAGCGTGTCCCGGCTGTGCTGGACCACGCCCGGCATCGCCGAGATCGGCAGCGGCTCGGAGATGCCCTCCCGGACGAACGCCGGGAGGATCAGGTCCGAGGGGTGCAGCCGGTACTCCGCCACCATCCGCCGCATGGCCGGGGTGGTGCGCAGCCGGCGGGGCCGGGAGCCGGGGAAGGATCCGTACGCGCTCATCTTCAGTCGCCTCTTCGAGCTTCGACAGCAGTCGCCACCCAGCCTAGAGGCCGCCCGGGGTCGGCCCCGTACCGGACGCCCCGTCCCCGAACTCCGCCCACACCACCTTGCCCGGCACCCTCGTCCCGACCCCCCACCGGTCCGCGAGGGCCGCCACCAGCAAAAGCCCCCGCCCGCCCTCGGACCCCGGATCCCGGTCCTCGATCCGGGGCCGCCCGCCCCCGCTGTCGTGCACCTCGACCCGCACCACCCCCTCGAACCGCAGCATCCGCACCCGGTACCCGCGCCCGGGCGGAACGCCGTGCAGCAGGGCGTTGGTGGCCAGCTCGCTCACGCACAGCAACACCTCGTCGCGGTGGCGTGTGACACCCCACGCGTGCAGTGTCTCTGCGGCGAACTCCCTGGCCGAGCGGACGGATTGACGGCTGCGGGGATAGAACCGCTCGCGCAGCAGGGCGGGTTGGATTTCCACGTTCACGGGGCGATCGTCGCGGTGCGTGACTAGCGTGGGGAAGGTCGGGAACCCGTACTCCTTGATGAGTACGGGTCCGTACCGGCATCCCTCGTACCCGTCCGGGGAGTTCACAGGCATGCCACCACGCAAGAGGCCCCGGCCCAACGAAACCGCGCTGAGGATGGTCGGCGCTCTGGTCGCCACCGCGCGAACCGCCAAGGGCCTGACGCAGCGCGCCTTCGCGGAAGAGCTGCACATGAACGTCGAGACCATCGCCTCGATCGAGCAGGGCCGACGGACCCTTGTACCGGAGGTCGCCGAGGATATGGACCGCGTCCTCGGCTTGCCGGGCCTGCTGACCGTCGCGGCGAACAAAATGCCGGCGGTCGACGTGACCCCGCCCTGGGTGGAGGAGTACTTCGCCTACGAGGCCGAGGCTCTCGCCATGTACATGTACGAAGCCGGGGTCGTGCCCGGTCTGCTTCAGACAGAGGAATACGCCCGCGCCCTTTTCGGCTGCCGCATCCCGTACTGG
This sequence comes from Streptomyces sp. NPDC103540, assembly GCF_055584445.1. Lineage (NCBI taxonomy): Bacteria > Bacillati > Actinomycetota > Actinomycetes > Kitasatosporales > Streptomycetaceae > Streptomyces > Streptomyces sp. NPDC103540. Next base: position 17,614 of record NZ_JBVJMA010000011.1, on the reverse strand, counting down.
GGCGAGGAGAACATCGAACTTCAAACGGCACTCCGCATCAAGCGGCAGAAAATCCTCTACCGCGACACCCCGCCCACCTTGAGCTTCATCATCGGGGAAGCGGCTCTACGCGACCGCATCGGCGGCGACCACGTACGACGCGGACAGCTACGCCACCTGCGCGCATGCGCCGACCGTCCCACGATCTCACTCCAGGTCCTGCCTCTCGGACTCCTTGGTCACGCAGGTCTCGCCGGGTCGTTCACCCTGCTGGAAACGCCCGATCGCCAACATGTCGCGTACTCCGAGAACCAGCGCGTCAGCTTCGTCATCCGGTCCCCCGATGAGGTCGGTATCCTCACGCAGAAGTACGCGATGCTGCGGTCACAAGCCCTCAACATCACTGCTACGAAAAGCCTGTTGGACCGGCTGCTAGGAGAGTCATGACCGTCCCCCTGAAGTGGTTCAAGTCCAGCTACAGCAGCGACGAGGGCGACACATGCGTCGAGATCGCCACCTGCACCCACGCCGTCCACGTCCGGGACTCCAAGGTCACCGACGGCCCCACCCTCGCCCTCGCGCCGGAGGCCTGGGTCGACCTCACCCGTTGGGTGCGTTCCTGAGCCTCCAGCGCCACAGGCCGTCCGCGCGTTGGTCGTCGTCGTGGTCCGGGCCGAGTGGGCCCACGCGGGCGTAGGCGTCCGGGGTGCGGGGGTCGTCGCGCAGGGACAGTCCGAACGCGGCCTCCAGACGCATCGTTTGGTCCTGCGCGTCCAGGAGCGGGACCAGCAGGGCCGTGACGGCCGGTGTCCGGTCGAGGGACGTGGCCAGTGAGGCCGCCACCGCATGTCGTACGGCCCGCCGCGGATCGCGGAGCAGGTCGGCGAGGACGGCCCGGGTCCCGGTGGTGGTGTAGCCGGAGGCAAGGACGTCGCCGGCGGCGGCCCGTACCGCCGCCCCCGCGTCCCCGCCGAGCAGCGCCCCGCACGCCGCCGGGGAGCCCCCCTCGACGATCCGTACCGCCTCGTCCGGGTCCATGGTCTCGAACATGCCACGGGGCCGGGTGCGCTCGGCACCCGGCCCCGTGGGGACGCGGAACGTCAGGTCGTACGGCGGCGGCGGGCGCCGGGACGGCGCTCGCTGGGGCGGGCCACCGATTCGCCGGCCTCCTTGGCCGCCTCGCGGCGGGCCTCGCCGTACGCGGCCAGCGCCTCGGCCAGCTTCGAGACCGACGGCTCCGGCGACAGCACGTCCACGCGCAGGCCGTGCTCCTCCGCCGTCTTGGCCGTCGCCGGGCCGATGCAGGCGATGACGGTGACGTTGTGCGGCTTGCCGGCGATGCCGACGAGGTTGCGCACCGTGCTCGACGAGGTGAACAGCACCGCGTCGAAGCCGCCGCCCTTGATCGCCTCGCGGGTGTCCGCCGGCGGCGGCGACGCGCGCACGGTCCGGTAGGCCGTGACGTCGTCGACCTCCCAGCCCAGCTCTATCAGGCCCGCCACCAGCGTCTCGGTGGCGATGTCGGCGCGCGGCAGGAAGACGCGGTCGATCGGGTCGAAGACCGGGTCGTAGGGCGGCCAGTCCTCCAGCAGCCCGGCGGCCGACTGCTCGCCGCTCGGCACCAGGTCCGGCTTCACGCCGAACTCGATCAGCGAGGCGGCCGTCTGCTCGCCCACCGCGGCGACCTTGATGCCCGCGAAGGCGCGCGCGTCGAGACCGTACTCCTCGAACTTCTCCCGGACCGCCTTGACGGCGTTGACCGAGGTGAAGGCGATCCACTCGTAGCGGCCCGTCACCAGGCCCTTGACCGCCCGCTCCATCTGCTGCGGGGTGCGCGGCGGCTCCACGGCGATGGTCGGCACCTCGTGGGGCACCGCGCCGTACGAACGCAGCTGGTCGGAGAGCGAAGCGGCCTGCTCCTTGGTGCGCGGCACGAGCACCCGCCAGCCGAACAGCGGCTTCGACTCGAACCAGGCCAGCTCCTCGCGGCGCGCGCTCGCGCCCTGCTCGCCGACCACGGCTATCACCGGACGCGAGCCCTCGGGCGAGGGGAGCACCTTGCCCTGCTTGAAGACCTGGGCGATCGTGCCCAGCGTCGCGCACCAGGTGCGCTGCCGGGTCGTCGTACCGCCCACGGTGACCGTCAGGGGGGTCTCGGGGCTGCGGCCCGCCGACACCAGCTCGGCGGCCGCGGCCGAGACCGTCTCCAGGGTGGCGGAGACGACGAGGCTGCCGTCGCTGGCGCCCACCTCGCTCCAGCAGCGGGCCGAGGCCGTCCGGGCGTCCACGAAGCGCACGTCCGCGCCCTGCTCGCCGCGCAGCGACACACCCGCGTACGCGGGCACGCCGACGGCGGTGGCGACACCGGGGACCACCTCGAAGGGGATGCCCGCGTTGGCGCAGGCCAGCATCTCGCCGGCCGCGTTCCCGTCGAGCCCGGGGTCGCCCGTGACGGCACGGACGACCCGCCTGCCGGCGCGCGCGGCCTCCATGACAAGATTGGCGGCGTCGCGGATCACCGGGACCCCGGCGGCTGCTGACGCCTCGTCAGCGACCGTCAGCTGCGGCGTGTCGACGCCCGCGCGCGCGTGGGTGCGTACGACGTCGAGCACGTCCGGCTCGGCGATCAGTACGTCCGCGGCGGTGAGCGCCTCGACGGCGCGCAGCGTCAGCAACCCCGGATCGCCGGGGCCGGCACCGAGGAAGGTGACGAGCCCCTGGGCGGCGACGGCCGGGAAAGCGGAGGTGGTGGGGCTTGAGGGCTTCAAAGGGATCGCTCCCCCATCAGACCGGCCGCGCCCTTGGCCAGCATCTCGTCCGCGAGTTCACGGCCGAGCGCCATGGCCTCGTCGTACGACTGGGGCACGGAACCGGTGGTGGACAGCTGCACCAGCGTCGAGCCGTCGAGGGTTCCGACGACGCCGCGCAGGCGCATTTCATTGACAGTCTGGCCGTCGGCCAGCAGGTCGGCGAGCGCCCCGACCGGTGCGCTGCAACCGGCCTCCAGGGCCGCGAGCAGGGAGCGCTCGGCGGTCACGGCGGCCCGGGTCATCGGGTCGTCGAGCCGGCCGAGGGCCGCGATCAGTTCGGCGTCCGAGGCGAGGCACTCGACGGCGAGGGCGCCCTGACCGGGGGCGGGCAGCACGTTGTCGACCGCCAGCAGGTCGGTCGCCTCGTCGCCGCGGCCGATCCGGTTGAGGCCGGCTGCGGCCAGGACGACCGCGTCGAGCTCGCCGGCGCGGACGAACCCGATGCGGGTGTCGACGTTGCCGCGGATGGCGACGGTCTCGATGGACTTGCCCAGGCTGCGCGCGTAGGCGTGCAGCTGCGCGGTGCGGCGCGGCGAGCCGGTGCCGACGCGGGCGCCGTCGGGCAGCTGCTCGAAGGTCAGGCCGTCGCGGGCGACGAGCGCGTCGCGCGGGTCCTCGCGCTTCGGCATGGCCGCGACGACCAGCTCGGCGGGCTGGGTGGTCGGGAGGTCCTTCAGCGAGTGCACCGCGAAGTCGACCTCGCCGCGCACGAGCGCGTCGCGCAGCGCGGTGACGAACACACCGGTGCCGCCGATCTGGGCGAGGTGCTCGCGGGAGACGTCACCGTAGGTCGTGATCTCCACGAGTTCCACGGGCCGGCCGGTGACCGCCCGGACCGCCTCGGCGACGTGCCCGGACTGGGACATGGCCAGCTTGCTGCGTCGCGTGCCAAGCCGGAGGGGCTGGTCGGGACGTGTGTTCATGATGCCCGTCCTGGGTCGTCGGTCTTCGGATCGGCCGCGTCCGCCCGGCTGACGGATGCCACCGTCTGAGGGTCGAGGTCGAAGAGTTCGCGCAGCGCCTCGGCGTACCCGGCGCCGCCGGGCTCGCTGGCGAGCTGCTTGACGCGCACGGTCGGCGCGTGGAGGAGCTTGTCGACGACGCGGCGCACGGTCTGGGTGACCTCCGCCCGCTGCCGTTCGTCGAGGTCGGGGAGCCGCCCGTCGAGCCGTGCCACCTCCATGGCGACGACCTCGGCGGCCATCGCCCGCAGGGCGACGACGGTGGGCGTGATGTGCGCGGCCCGCTGGGCGGCGCCGAAGGCGGCCACCTCCTGGGCGACGATGCCGCGTACGGCGTCCACGTCGGCGGCCATCGGCGCGTCGGCGGAGGCCTCGGCGAGGCTCTCGATGTCGACGAGCCGTACGCCGGGCACGCGGTGCGCGGCGGCGTCGATGTCGCGGGGCATGGCCAGGTCCAGCAGGGCCAGGCGTACGGCGGTGCCGTTCACGCTGCTGCGGACGGCCCGGCGGGGCCGGCTCTGCGCGGCGGCCTCGCCCTGGTCGGCCCAGGCTCCGTGGAGTTCGAGGGAGCCGGCGTCGACGCCGGTCAGCGCGGCCCGGCCGTCGCCGGCCGGTGCCTCGACGGGGCATCCGTCGCGGTCGGCGCCGGGTGCGATGGTGCGGGCCACTCCGGCGTCGGCCAGGCGAACCCCGGCCTGGGAGGCGGCGGCGAGCCGGGCCACGACGGCGGCGTCGACGAGGGCGCCGCCGGCGGCCGGGGACTCGGGCGCGCGCGGCGCGGGGGGAGCCTCGTGGGCGAAGGCCGCCGCGTCGACGCCGGCCACCGCGGCCGCGACGTCGTCGCCGGTCAGGACCAGTCCGGTGGCGCCCGTACAGGACACCACCACGTCAACACGTGTCAGCTCGTCGGCGACCGAGGCCATCGGCACGGAACGCGCCGACACCCCAGTGCCTGAGGCAACCAGAATCTCGACGAGTCGGTCCGCCCGCTCGGCGGTGCGGTTGGCCACCACGATCTCGGCGACGCCCACCCGCGCCAGCGTGGCGGCGGCGAGCGAGGACATCGACCCGGCGCCGATCACCAGCGCCCGCTTGCCCGCGGCCCACTCGGCCACCGGACGGTGCGCGGCGAGCTGTTCCAGCCCGAAGGTCACCAGCGACTGCCCGGCCCGGTCGATGCCGGTCTCCGAGTGCGCCCGCTTGCCGACCCGCAGGGCCTGCTGGAAGAGGTCGTTGATCAGCCGGCCCGCCGTGTGGAGCTCCTGCCCCAGCGCCAGCGCGTCCTTGATCTGGCCGAGGATCTGGCCCTCGCCGACCACCATCGAGTCCAGTCCGCACGCCACCGAGAACAGGTGGTGCACCGCCCGGTCCTCGTAGTGCACGTACAGGTAGGGGGTCAGTTCCTCCAGGGCGACGCCGCTGTGCTGCGCGAGCAGCGTGGACAGCTCGGCGACACCGGCGTGGAACTTGTCGACGTCCGCGTACAGCTCGATGCGGTTGCACGTGGCGAGGACGGCCGCCTCGGTCGCCGGCTCGGTGGCCAGCGTGTCGTGCAGCAGCTTCACCTTGGCGTCGACGGACAGGGAGGCCCGCTCCAGCACGCTCACGGGCGCGCTGCGGTGGCTCAGGCCCACTACGAGCAGACTCATGCCGGCATCACCGCCGGCACGTCGCCCTCGGGACCGCCCTTGCGGGCGGCCGCGGCGGCCCGGCCGGCCGGGGGCTCGACGGCGGCCGCGGGGGCGGCGCCCGTACCCGAACCGGTACCGGCGGGGGCGGCCTCGGCCTCGGCGGCGCCGGGGGCACCGCCGGCCGCGGCCTCCTCGCCGGCCTTGCGCTGCTCGTGGAAGGCCAGGATCTGGAGCTCGATCGACAGGTCGACCTTGCGCACGTCCACGCCGTCCGGGACGGACAGCACGGTGGGCGCGAAGTTCAGGATGGAGGTCACGCCGGCGGCGATGAGCCGCTCGCTCACCTGCTGGGCCGCGCCGGCCGGGGTCGCGATGACGCCGATGGAGACGCCGTTCTCCTCGATGATCTTTTCGAGGTCGTCGGTGTGCTGCACGGGCATGCCGGCGACCGGCTTGCCCGCCATCGCCGGGTCGGCGTCGATGAGCGCGGCCACGCGGAAGCCGCGCGAGGCGAAACCGCCGTAGTTGGCCAGGGCGGCGCCCAGGTTTCCGATGCCGACGATGACGACCGGCCAGTCCTGGGTCAGCCCGAGCTCGCGGGAGATCTGGTAGACGAGGTACTCGACGTCGTAGCCGACGCCGCGGGTGCCGTAGGACCCGAGGTAGGAGAAGTCCTTGCGCAGCTTCGCCGAGTTCACGCCGGCGGCGGTCGCGAGCTCCTCGGAGGACACCGTGGGGACCGATCGCTCGGACAGCGCCGTGAGGGCGCGCAGGTACAGCGGAAGCCGGGCGACAGTGGCCTCGGGAATACCTCGGCTGCGGGTCGCCGGTCGGTGAGTTCGGCCAGTTGCCACGATGCTCCTGCGGGATGAGCGGGGCTGCAGGCGGCCAGTTGTCCCAGGACCGCCCCGTCGAATGCAGGCTATGTCTTTGTGAACGCGTGCACAAAGATTGTGTCCGCTTTGTCCGAGCAAAGTGACCGGGGTCACGCGTACCGGGTACGGAACCCCGGAACCGAGAACGGCCCGAACCCGTTCAAATCCCGAAGGGGGCAAAACCGCACACACTCCTCATCGATACGCCCCCGAGTCCCCATAAATCGCCCATGATGGTAACGGTCGGGACGGTCAGGCTCCCAATGCGCGGCGCAGCCGGTCGGGGTTCACCCTCCAGAAGGTGTGTTGTTCGCCGTCGACCAACACCACCGGGATCTGCTCCCAGTGGAGGCGGTACAGCTCCTCGTCCTGCGAGATGTCCTTCTTCTCCCACCGCGCCCCGGTCTCGGCGCAGATCTTCTCGATCATTTCCTGGGCGTCGTCGCAGAGGTGACAGCCCGGCTTCCCGATGAGCGTCACCAGCCGCTCCTCGGGACGCTTCTTTTCCTTACGGCGCAGCAACGGAGTCATGTCCTCATTGTCCCGCCCCGCAGGGCGGGCCCCGAAGAGTTAACCGCTCCGTTTCCCGGCGGTTCGGGAAGTCCCGAACACAATGGCTATGCTCGCGTCATGGCCGCTCCCGGATGGCTCACCCCCCGTAGGCGCTCCGCCACCGCGCGGAGCGTGCTGGCAGGCGAGGCCTCGGCCGAAGCCGCCCGCAAGACCGCCCTCACGGCGGCGGACACCGCCCCACCGGGCACCGAAGCCCTGCCCGACGCCGCGCCGTACCCCGCCGACCTCGACTCCATCGACACCGCCGAGGCCCTCGACGAGGTCCTCGACGGCCTGGCCGAAGAGGCCGCCGAGTCCGACGAGCCGGAGTTCCCGGTCCCCGGCGACGACCTCGCCGCCGCCTTCTTCGACCTCGACAACACCGTCATGCAGGGCGCCGCGATCTTCCACTTCGGCCGCGGCCTCTACAAGCGCGAGTTCTTCCGCCGCCGCGAACTGGCCCGCTTCGCCTGGCAGCAGGCCTGGTTCCGGCTCGCCGGCGTCGAGGACCCCGACCACATGCAGGACGCCCGCGACAGCGCCCTGTCCATCGTCAAGGGCCACAAGGTCAGCGAACTCATGGCCATCGGCGAGGAGATCTACGACGAGTACATGGCCGAGCGGATCTGGCCGGGCACCCGCGCCCTCGCCCAGGCCCACCTCGACGCCGGTCAGAAGGTCTGGCTCGTCACGGCCGCCCCCGTCGAGACGGCCACGATCATCGCCCGCCGCCTCGGCCTCACCGGCGCCCTGGGCACCGTCGCCGAGTCCGTCGACGGGGTCTACACCGGCCGACTGGTCGGCGAACCGCTGCACGGCCCCGCCAAGGCCGAGGCGGTCCGCGCCCTGGCCGCCGCCGAGGACCTCGACCTCGCGCGCTGCGCCGCGTACTCCGATTCGCACAACGACATTCCGATGTTGTCGCTGGTCGGACATCCGTACGCGATCAATCCCGACACGAAACTGCGCAAGCATGCCCGCGCCAACGACTGGCGACTGCGCGACTACCGCACCGGCCGCAAGGCCGTGAAGGTCGGCGTCCCGGCCGCCGCCGGCGTCGGCGCCATCGCGGGCGGCACGGCCGCCGCCATCGCCCTGCACCGCCGCCGCAAGTAGCGACGCCGCACGTGAGGACGCCGGGCCCGCCCCCGCAGGGGGGCCGCCCGGCGTTCATTCGCTCACCTCTACCCGCGCCGTGGGCGCGGCACTCCGGCATGCCCGACTCGGTCGGGAGCCACCGTGGAAGCGTCCATTCCGTGCATGCAAGTGATCAAGAATCGATCACCAACCAGATCTGAATATGCCCTGGACACGCAACAGAAGTGTCGGAACCGGTGATTTCAGCAACTGGGTGTAGCGCTGCCTGTACGAAGCGTTATTCTCCTCAAACGCATGCCACCGCCCATCTGTCGCCACGACGGGTGAACGGTCCCGCACTGCACGTGATGGAAGCTCTGCCTCTGGGAGTCCCGTGTACCCACCTGTCGGGGTTGACGCCTCGGGCCTGGCTACGCTGCGCGCAACGGTCCTCGACCACCTGCGTGGCTTCGTCCCCACCGCGTACGCCGTCCCCGCCCTCGCCGCCGCGATCCCCGCCGGACCCGGCCCGGCCGGCCCTTGCTACGCCCTCACCGACGGCGGAGCGACGGTGGGCAGACGCGGTCGCACGGGCGGCGCGAGCGCCGGCGGCGGCACGAGCGCCCCCACCGCACGCCGCCCCACCGCGGACAGCGACCAGGCCCGCATGATGGACCTGGTCGAACGCGCCCAGGCCGGCGAGGCCGAGGCCTTCGGCCGCCTCTACGACCAGTACAGCGACACGGTGTACCGCTACATCTACTACCGCGTCGGGGGCAAGGCGACCGCGGAGGACCTCACCAGTGAGACCTTCCTGCGCGCGCTGCGCCGCATCTCCACCTTCACCTGGCAGGGCCGCGACTTCGGCGCCTGGCTGGTGACCATCGCCCGGAACCTGGTGGCGGACCACTTCAAGTCCAGCCGCTTCCGGCTGGAGGTCACCACCGGCGAGATGCTCGACGCCAACGAGGTGGAGCGCAGCCCCGAGGACTCCGTCCTGGAGTCCCTCTCCAACGCGGCACTGCTCGAAGCCGTACGGAAACTGAACCCGCAACAGCAGGAGTGCGTCACCTTGCGCTTCCTCCAGGGCCTCTCGGTCGCCGAGACCGCCCGCGTGATGGGGAAGAACGAGGGCGCCATCAAAACGCTCCAGTACCGGGCGGTGCGCACCCTGGCCCGCCTGCTGCCGGACGACGCCCGCTGACCGGCCCCGGCCCCGCCGGCCCGGTCCACCACCCCGAGCCGAACCCACACCCATGCCCCTGTCGCCACCCATGCCACCACGACAAACAACCTCACATACGGTGACCCTTCGATGACGCTGTGGTCCGATCATCCTTCGTCCGTAACCCAAGTGCCGCGCCGCTCGTTGTGCGGAATGCAGGCTCCCTTTGGACACGCCCTGCCCGAAGCCGCTCACCCGAAAGTGTGGATGTGCTCAAGGAAGGCAACCTTCCGGACACCTTGGGGAGTCGATCGTCATGACGAGAGGAGGTGCCGCCAGTGATCGCGAACGTGACTCCGCACCGGCGGGCGAACGCCTTCGCCCAGGCCCTGGAGGATCGGACCCCGTCCGACCCCTCCGCACCGGACCCGGCGGCCGAGCAGTCCGAGGCACCTGCCGAACCTGCCGACCACGACCGGTTGTTGGCCCTGGCGAACGTACTCGGCGAAAGAATGCCGCGCCCGGTGCTGGACCCCGAGGTCAAAGTGGTGCAACGAGCGCAGCTCGTCGCCGCCATGGAGGCCATGGTGATGGAGCAGAGGGCGGGAGGCGGTGCCGCCGAGGACCCTCTGGTGCCCGAGCAGCGGACCGGCCGCGGCGCCCACCGGGCGACCTCGCTCCGGAAATTGCGGCCCCGCTCCCGCTGGTCCAAGGGCATCGCAGCGGGAGGCCTCACCGTGGGTGTGGCCGCAGGGGCCTTCAGCGGAGTGGCCGCTGCCAGCACGGACGCCCTGCCGGGTGACTCCCTCTACCCCATCAAACGGGGCATGGAGGATCTCAAGCTGGGCATGGCCGACGAGGATTCGGACCGGGGCGAGCTCTACCTCGACCAGGCCTCGAACCGGCTGTCGGAGGCGCGCAGGCTGATGGAGCGCGGGCGCACGGGCACCCTGGACCACGAGTCCCTGGGCGCGATCCGCCGTGCGCTGGCGGGCATGAAGCACGACGCGACGGAGGGCCACCGGCTGCTCCAGGCGGCGTACGAACGGGACGGCTCGCTCGGCCCGATCCAGGCCCTGTCCTCGTTCTCCCGCTCGCACCGCGACGCGTGGGGCCGACTGCGGTCCAACCTGCCCCCGCAGCTCACGGACGTCGGGGACCAGGTGTCCTCGGTCTTCCAGGCCATAGACGATGACGTGGCGCCGCTCCAGGGCCTGTTGCCCAAGCCGCCGGAGCAGTCCCGCGGCTCGTCGTCGACGCCCCGACCCAGCGCGCCCGCGACGGGACAGCAACAGCAGCCCCCACCGGCCGCCGACGCGCCCGCCGCCCCGGCCACCCCCGCGGCGCCCAGCCCCTCCACCGGCAGCCGGCCCCCGGCGCAGCAGGGCGGAGGCGGTCTCCTGGGCGGTACGGGCGACCTCCTGCACCCCCCGGCCCCCGGCCAGTCCGCGCCGCCCACCTCGGCGACCCCGGACCACCCGAAGCCGGACATCACCCTCCCGCCGCTCCTCCCGGGCCTCCTCCCGGGCCTGGGCATCCAGGCGGAGGACGCGGAGTAGGTCGCGGTGCACGAAGCGCCGGCGGGGCCCCAGGCCCCGCCGGCGCTCACCCGTGTGCGAAAACGCCCCTCAGGGGAACGTCCCTCGGGAGACGTTCCTCAGAAGAACACCGACCGCCGCTGCACCAGCAACTTGTAGAGCGTGTGCTGGATCTGCTCCCGGACCTGGTCCGTCAGGTTGAACATCAGCATCGGGTCCTCCGCGGCCTCCGCCGCGTACCCGTCCGTCGGGATCGGCTCCCCGAACTGGATCGTCCACTTCGTCGGCAGCGGCACCGCCCCCAACGGCCCCAGCCACGGGAACGTCGGCGTCACCGGGAAGTACGGCACCCCCAACAGCCGGGCCACCGTCTTCGCGTTGCCGATCATCGGATAGATCTCCTCCGCGCCCACGATCGAGCAGGGCACGATCGGCGTCCCCGCCCGCAGCGCCGTCGAGACGAACCCGCCCCGCCCGAAGCGCTGGAGCTTGTAGCGCTCACCGAACGGCTTCCCTATCCCCTTGAAGCCCTCGGGCATCACCCCGACCAGCTCCCCGGCCTCCAGCAGCCGCTGCGCGTCCTCCGCGCACGCCAGGGTGTGACCGGCCTTGCGCGCGAGTTCGTTCACCACCGGCAGCATGAACACCAGGTCCGCCGCGAGCAGCCGCAGGTGCCGCTCCGCCGGGTGGTGGTCGTGCACGGCGACCTGGAGCATCAGCCCGTCCAACGGGAGCGTCCCCGAATGGTTGGCGACGATCAGCGCGCCGCCCTCCTTCGGGATGTTCTCGATGCCCTTGACCTCGACCCGGAAGTACTTGTCGAACAGCGGCCGCATCAGGGACATCAGGACCTGGTCCGTCAGCTCCTTGTCGTAACCGAAGTCGTCGACCTCGTAGTCGCCGGTGATCCGCCGACGCAGGAACGACAGCCCGCCGGCGATCCGCCGGTCCCAACCACCGCCCCGCGCGGACCCGCCCGCCGCCTCCACGGACTCCACGGACTCCTCGGGCTCCTCGGGCGCGGCGGCGGCCCGCGGGGCGCTCTCGGGGGCAGGGGGCGGCACCGCCCGCACCGCACGTGCGGGACCCCGGCGGCGCGGCCGGTCCTCGTCGAACGGGATGACCTTGGCGTCCGCCACTATCGCTCCACTCCCTCGTCCACCTTCAGCAACCCCGCCACCCGGTCCACGGCCCGCCCCACCCGCTCCGGCGGCAGCAGCCCGGTCCCCCGGCTGCGTGCGAAGTCCGTGAACGTCTCGGCCGTCGTGTACATCGGGTCGAAGCCCAGTGTGTCGCGCATCTGCGTCGTCTCCACGACCCGCCCGTGCGTCAGCAGCCGGATCTGCTCGGGCGAGAAGTCCGTCGCCCCCACCGCGCGCAGCGCGTGGCCCACCCACGTCACCGCGGGCAGCACCAGCGGCACCGTCGGCCGTCCGAGCCGGCGCGAGCACTGGGACAGCAGCAGGACGCCGTCGCCCGCGATGTTGAAGGTGCCGCTGTTCAGCGTCCCGCGCCGCGGCTCCCCGGCCGCCAGGCGCAGCACGTCCACCACGTCGTCCTCGTGCACGAACTGGAGCCTCGGGTCGTAGCCGAGGACCGTCGGCATGACCGGCATGGAGAAGTAGTCGGCGAGCGCCGAGTCCGCGTAGGGCCCCAGGATGTTCGCGAAGCGCAGCACGCACACCGCCACGTCCGGCCGCCTGCGGGCGAACCCGCGCACGTAGCCCTCGACCTCGGCGGCGTCCTTGGCGAAGCCGGCCGACGGCAGCGACTTCGGCTGGGTGGTCTCGGTGAAGACGGCCGGATCCCGCGCCGTGCCCCCGTACACACTGGTGCTGGACTTCACGACGAGCCGTCGTACGGTCGGGGACTTCTGGCAGGCCCCGAGGAGCTGCATCGTCCCGATGACGTTGGTCTCCTTGACGGTGCTGCGCGCACCGGGAGCCCCCGCACTGCCTCCGGTGACCGCCAGATGGACCACCGTGTCCACGGCGTGCTCCGCGAGGACGCGGGCGATCGCCGACTGTCTGATGTCCGTGCGCACGAACTCGGCGGAGCCGAGTCGGTGCGGCGGGCTCACCGCGTCGACCGCGATGACCCTGTCCACGTCCGGGTCCCGCTGGACGCGGCGCACGAAGCGGCCCCCCAGCGCTCTGGCTGCCCCGGTGACGAGCACGACCTTCCCCACGAGCTCAGCGCCTCCCTCGAAGAAGTACCCCGGCTGCACCGCAGCCCCCCCACCAGGATGGTGGAGGGGCTGCGGAGAACACGTACAGCTACCGTTTACTTCTTGTTACGGCGCTGGACGCGGGTGCGCTTGAGCAGCTTGCGGTGCTTCTTCTTGGCCATCCGCTTACGCCGCTTCTTGATAACAGAGCCCACGACTACCCTCGCTCACTTCTCGGAACATCCCCGCGCCAGCGGGGATCGGTGCGGGGCGTCTGGGCCCACACGACCTACGTCGGCCTAGCCTACCCGCCCGAAGTCCGAGCTTGTAATCCGAGGGCCCCCGTAGGTTGCCCTGAGCCTCACTCTCAGGCCGACTCCACCCCCACGAAGGACTCCCGGAGGTACTCGTGGACCGCGTTTTCGGGGACCCGGAAGGACCGGCCCACCCGGATCGCGGGCAGATGACCGTTGTGCACCAGCCGGTACACGGTCATCTTCGACACTCGCATCACCGAGGCGACCTCCGCCACGGTCAGGAACTGAACCTCACTGAGAGGCCTCTCGCCAGCAGCCATGACACACCTTGACCTTCCGCGCATGACGGGCACCGGCTTCCCCTCCGGTTACTCCTCGTCGTCGCACGCTCACTCCCCAGAGTAGGGGCGCGTGATACGAGTGGGGAAGAGGAGCTACGGCCACTCCTGACGCCCCGGCAGGTTCGCGCGTCGAAGGACATACCCCGTGAGGGGCCGGTACGACTCCGGGCGCACCCCGTCATCAAGCGGAACCGTCACCGCCACCCGCCCCTCGGCCTCCCCCACGAACAGCGCGGGATCATCCGTATCGGCCAGCCCGATCGCATCGATACCCAGCTGACCTGCACCGCAGACCCAACCGTGGTCCCCAACCACCAGCTCCGGCAACGGCTCGCCGGCATCCACCGACGCCCCGAGAGCGACCCGAACCGGCAGCGGGGAATGGGTGTGTGCGCCGGTGACACTCCCGGCCCCACGCGCGCCGGGTTCCCGCACCAGTGCGACCCCCCGTACGTAATCGATGCGGTGCGTACGTACGCCGAACCGGGTCGCCATGTCGACATGGACCCCCCGCGCCGGAGTGAGGACAACACATCCCGCCGCCGACACCGCACGGGCCAAAGCGGCGTAGAAGCCCAGGAGCCGATGCGGGTGTCCCGTACCGAACAACACCGGCGACCGCGCCCGCACCGCCGCCCCCAACCGCTCCCCGAACGCCTCCAGGGCCGCGACCGTCAGCTCCGGATCGATCACGTCCGGCCCGCTGACGTGCGCGGGATCACCCGACACCCCGCACTTGTCCGCCATCAGCCCCAACAGTGCACCCTCGTCCCAGACCCGTACCGGATCCAGCCCGAGCAGCACCCGCGGATCCCGCGCGGCGAACAGACGGTAACTGCGCAGGCTCTCCTCCCGCGTCGTCGCGACGGGCCCGGCCAGACGGGCGGCCAGCAGATGCGCACGCAGCGCGCCGGTGCTCAACACCCTCCGATGCTGCCGCACGACACCTGGCGGTTCATCAATTCCACGCGACCGCCCCACAGTTGGCGTAACGAACCGATCCGCCCGACGACCCCTCAGGTCAGCATCCCCCGCAACGGGAACACCGCCCGCCGCGTCGCCAACACCGCCTGGTCGATCCGATCGGCCGGATCATAACCCTCCTCCCAGTCCCGCCACTCCACCGTCCGCCCGTCCGTCATCCGCGCCGGCGCGAGCTGCCGCGTCCGCGCGTACACCTCGTCCCGCCACTCCCGCGGCACCTCCGACGCCGGATCCACGGGCCGGTGCGCGGCGATGCCCACCAGGTGCGTCCACGACCGCGGAACGACGTCCACCACCGCGTAGCCCCCGCCGCCGAGCGCCAGCCACCGCCCGTCCGCGTACGCGTGCGCCAACCGGTGACAGGCCTCCTGGACCTCCCGCTGCGCGTCCAGCGACACCGCCAGGTGCGCGAGCGGATCCTCGAAGTGCGTGTCGGCCCCGTGCTGGGTCACCAGCACCTGCGGCCGGAAGTCCTCCAACAGCTCCGGCACCACCGCGTGGAACGCCCGCAGCCACCCCTCGTCACCCGTCCCGGCCGGCAGCGCCAGGTTCACGGCGCTCCCCTCGGCCGCGCCCCCACCGGTCTCCTCGGGCCAACCCGTCTGCGGGAACAGCGTCCGCGGATGCTCGTGCACCGACACCGTCAGCACCCTCGGGTCGTCCCAGAACGCCGCCTGCACCCCGTCCCCGTGGTGCACGTCCACGTCCACGTACGCGACCCGCTCCGCCCCCAGCTCCAGCAGCCGCGCGATCGCGAGCGCCGCGTCGTTGTACACGCAGAAACCCGCCGCACCGCCCGGCATCGCGTGGTGCAGGCCCCCCGCGAAGTTCACCGCGTGCCCGCCCGGCTCCCCGTGCCAGAGCGCCTCCGCCGCCGCCACCGACTGCCCCGCGATCAGCGCCGAGGCCTCGTGCATCCCGTGGAACGCCGGATCGTCGGTGGTCCCGAGCCCGTACGAGCCGTCCGCCACACCGGGATCCGCCGACACCTCCCGCACCGCGTCCACGTAGTCCTCGCGGTGGACCAACCTCAGCGTGGAGTCCCCGGCCGCGGGCGCCGCCCGCACCTCCATCTCCCGGTCCAGCCCGAAGGCCCGTACCAGGCCCATGGTCAGGGCAAGACGCACCGGGTCCATCGGATGGCTCGGTCCGAAGTCATACCTCGTTACCGCCTCGTCCCACATCAACAACCCGGTCACCGGCTCGCCGCTCATGCCGCACACGGTATCGGGCGCCGTCCGCGCCGAACGAGCGGGTCGACACCAGCGTCACCAGCACCAGGACCATCGGCACCAGCATCGCCGCGCGGTAGCTCCAGACGTCCCCGATCGCCCCCACCAACGGCGAACCGATCAGGAAACCCACGTAGTTGAAGATGTTCAGCCGGGCCACCGCCGTGTCCGAGGCCCCCGGGAAGAGCCGGCCCGCCGCGGCGAAGGTCTGCGGCACGATCACGCACAACCCGACGCCCAGCAACGTGAACCCCAGCATCCCCACCCACGCCCCCGGCGCGGACGCCACCACCGCGAAACCACCGGCCGCCACCACCGACCCCGCCCGCACCACGGCCACCGCCCCGAACCGACGCACCCCGAGGTCCCCCACGGCCCGCCCGATCAGCGTCGTCACCATGTACACGTTGTAGGGGACCGTCGCCAGTTGCTCCGAGCTCCCCAACACGTCCTGGAGGTACTTGGCACTCCAGTTCGCGACCGTCGAGTCCCCGATGTACGCGCACGCCATCACCAGGCACAGCGGCAGCAACAACCTCCCCCCGCCGGCGCCCAGCCCCTTCTCCTGCTCCGCCCCCCGGGGTCCCCCGCCCCCGTCGACGGCGTCCACGTAGGCCCGGCTCCCCACGAACGCGAGCGGCAGCAACACCGCCACCGCCGGCAGGTACCCCGCCAACAGGCTCAGGTGCCAGTGCGCCCCGACCCACGCCGCGGACGCCCCCAGGATCCCGCCGAGGCTGTACGAGGCGTGGAAACCCAGCATGATGCTGCGCCCGTACGCCCGCTGGAGGCTCACGCCCAGCATGTTCATCGAAGCGTCCAGCGCCCCCACCGCGAGCCCGAACACCCCGAGCGCGAGCGCCACGTGCCACATCCGCTCGCCGGCCCCCACGCCCAGCAGCGCCAACAGCACCACGGGCTGCGCCCACCGCAGCACGACACTGGGCGCGACCCGCTTCACCAGGTGCTCGGTGGCCACACTGGAGACCCCGGCGAGGATCGGCACGGCAGCAAGGAAGGCGGGCAGCAGCCCGTCGGATATCCCGTACCGGTCCTGGATCGCCGGGATCCGCGTCACGAGCAGCGCGAAGGCGACGCCCTGCACGAAGAAGCCGAACCCCAGTGCGCCGCGCCCGCGCCGCAGCCGTGCATCACGTGCCTCAACCGTCATGGCGGCACAGCGTAGGGCCCGGCCCTACCCGTGGGTAGAGAGATCACACGCCCAATCCGAGGAGGGGGTAGAGCTCCTTCATCTCCCCGAAGCAGGCGGTGGCACCGGCGAGTCCCTCGGCGGGCGTCATGGAGGTGAAGCCGAGGACGTCCATCCCGGCGGCCCGCGCGGCCTCCACCCCGAGGGGGCTGTCCTCGATGACCACGCACCGCGCGGGGGCTACGCCCATCATGTCCGCAGCGTGCAGGAACAGGTCCGGCGCCGGCTTCCCCTTGCCCACGTCCTCGGCGCTGAAGATCCACTCCTCTTCGAACCACTCCCCGAGTCCGGCACCGCTCTGGCCGGCGCGGATCCGCGCGTGGCTCCCGGAGGAGGCCACGCAGTACGGGATCCCCAGCGCGGAGAGTTCTCCCAGCAGTTCCGTCACACCGGGGACGGCCCGCACCTCCCGCTCGAACGCCGCCGCCACCCGCTCCTGGAGGGTGTGGTCGAACTCCTCGGGCAGCCGCCGCCCGGTCCGCTCGTAGACCAGGTCGTGCACCCGGTGCACGGCGGCGCCCATGTAGTCCCGCAGGGACTCCTCGTACGTCGTCGGGAAGCCCAGCTCCGTCAGGTACGTGGCGAGGATGGAGTTCGCGAGCGGCTCGCTGTCCACGAGGACGCCGTCGTTGTCGAAGATGACCAGCTCATAGCCCATCGGCCCAGCGTACGAGTCGTCAGCTCAGGTTCACGGCAAGCTCGTACCGGTAAACGGTGGAACCTGCGGCCGGCCCGGGCACCTACCTGGCCGTAAACGCAGAAAAGCCCCGCACCATAAGGTGCGGGGCTTTCCCACAATGATTGTTCGGCGGCGTCCTACTCTCCCACAGGGTC
>NZ_JBVJMA010000010.1:0-351442 GCF_055584445.1 Streptomyces sp. NPDC103540 | reverse complement strand
CCCTCGACGCCCCCTTCAACCCCGTCTCCCTCGCCATCGGAGCCGAAGCCACCTTCGTCGCCCGCACCATCGACTCCGACCGCAAACACCTCACCGAGGTCCTCCGCGCCGCAGCCGACCACCAGGGCACCGCCCTCGTCGAGATCTACCAAAACTGCAACATCTTCAACGACGGCGCCTTCGAAGCACTCAAGGACAACGAACAAGCCCTCGAAGCCGTCATCCGACTCGAACACGGCCAACCCATCCGCTTCGGCGCAGGCGCGACCAAGGGCGTCATCCGCGACCACACCACCGGCGACCTCCACACCGTCACCGTCACCCCCGACAACGAACACCACATCCTCGTCCACGACGCCCACACCACCAGCCCCACCACCGCCTTCGCCCTCTCCCGCCTCGCCGACCCCGACACCCTCCACCACACCCCCATCGGCGTCTTCCGCGACACCGAACGCCCCGTCTACGACACCCTCATGACGGAGCAGCTCGACACGGCGGTGGAGCGGAACGGCAAGGGCGACCTGGGCGCCCTGCTGCACGGCAACGACACCTGGACCGTCGTCGGCTGAGCCGTCGGACCTCACCCCTGCCGAAAGCCCGGATCCCGCCTTGAGGGTCCGGGCTTTCGCGTGTGCGCGCACGACCGGACACACCGCGTGCACTTTCGAAAAGTTAGCGCTTACCGTAAGGTAGTGCTCATCGCCTACGAACGGGAGCACACCATGAGCATCGTCGTCACCGGAGCCACCGGAGCCCTCGGCCGCCTCGTCGTCGAGGAGCTGCTGGCCACCGTCCCCGCCGCGGACCTGGCCGTCGTCGTGCGCGACGGCGCGAAGGCCGCCGACCTGGCCGCGCGGGGCATCGACGTACGGATCGCGAACTACGACGACCCCGCGAGCCTGGCCGGGGCCTTCCGGGCCGGCGACCGCGTCCTGCTGATCTCCGGCAGTGAGGTCGGGCGGCGCGTCCCGCAGCACACCGCCGTGATCGAGGCGGCCGGGGCCGCCGGGGTCGCGCAGCTCGCGTACACGGGGATCCTCGGCGGGCCCGAGGCCGACTTCGACCTGGCGGCCGAGCACAAGGTCACCGAGCAGGCCGTCCTGGACTCCGGTCTCCCCTACACCTTCCTGCGCAACGGCTGGTACCACGAGAACTACACCGGGCAGCTGTCCTCCGTCCTGGAGCACGGCGCGGTCGTCGGCAGCGCCGGCGAGGGCCGGATCGCCTCGGCGGCGCGGGCCGACTACGCGGCGGCGGCCGCGGCGGTGCTGACCGGCGAGGGCCACCTGAACCGCGTCTACGAGCTGTCCGGGGACACCGCCTGGAGCCTCGCCGAGTACGCCGCCGAGGTGGCGCGGCAGTCCGGGCGCGACGTCGCGTACAACGCCGTGCCCGCCGAGACGCACCTGGCGATCCTGACGGGCGCCGGGGTGCCGGAGGGCTTCGCGGCGCTCCTGGTCGACGTGGACGCGGCGATCTCGCGCGGCCGGCTGGCCGCCACGAGCGGGGACCTGGCACGCCTGATCGGGCGGCCGACGACCCCGGTGGCCGAGGCGGTCGCGGCGACCCTGGCCTGAGACACCCGGGCGGCGCGCGGGAGGGTGCCGGGGCGGTCGCAGGGGCGGTCGCCGGGCGCCGTTCCCCCTCCCGCCCCTCCGATGTCATGAGTATCTCCCCCAAACGGGCATGACATCGGGGCGCTGCGGCGTTACGGTCGTGAGGTTGTGAAATTGGCCGGAAGTAGCGCTGGAGGTCCCGTGAAGACAGAGGCCGAGCACCGCACGGGTTTGCTCTACGGATTCGGCGCGTACGGACTGTGGGGGCTGGTCCCCCTCTTCTGGCCGCTGCTCATACCCTCCGGCGCGGTGGAGATCCTGGCCCACCGCATGGTCTGGTCGCTGGCCGTGGTCGGGATCGCCCTGCTGGCGCTGCGCCGCTGGGCCTGGATCGCCGAGCTGGTGCGGCAGCCGCGCAAGCTGGCGCTCACCGCGCTCGCCGCGTCCGTGATCAGCGTGAACTGGGGCCTGTACATCTGGTCGGTCAACAACGGACACGTGGTGGAGGCGAGCCTCGGCTACTTCATCAACCCGCTCGTCACCATCGCGATCGGGGTCCTGGTGCTGGGTGAGCGGCTGCGCCGCGTCCAGTGGGCGGCCGTGGGGATCGGCGCGCTCGCGGTGGTCGTGCTGGCCGTCGGCTACGGGCGACCGCCGTGGATCTCGCTGGTGCTGGCCTTCTCCTTCGCCGCGTACGGCCTGATCAAGAAGAAGCTGGACATGGGCGGCCTGGAGTCGCTGACCGCCGAGACGGCGCTGCTGTTCCTGCCCGCCCTCGGCTACCTGCTGTGGCTGGGCGCGCAGGGGCGCTCCACCTTCGCCTCCGAGGGCCTCGGGCACTCCGCGCTGCTGGCCGCGACGGGTCTGGTCACCGCGATCCCGCTGGTGTTCTTCGGCGCCGCCGCGATCCGGGTCCCGCTGTCCACGCTGGGCCTGCTCCAGTACATGGCGCCGGTGTTCCAGTTCGGGCTGGGGGTGCTCTACTTCCACGAGGCGATGCCGCCGGAGCGGTGGGCGGGCTTCTCCCTGGTCTGGGCGGCGTTGGTGCTGCTGACCTGGGACGCGCTGCGGACGGCGCGGCGTTCGCGGATCCGGCTGGCGGCGGCCTCGGCCGCAGCGGCGCCGGTCTCCGGAGCCGCCGCCACGGCTTCCACTCCGGCCCCGGCCGCCCCGATCGCCCCGGCCGCCCCGACGCGCGAACCGGCTTAGCGGCGCCCCTTTTCCCCCTCGGTCCCCGGTACGAACCACTCGTACCGGGGATCGTCCGTTTTCCGAACCACCCTGACCGGATTGTGGTCTTGACGGATTGTCATGCTCTCGCTGAACATCAGGCTCGCACTGACGCACCACAAGCTCACCCGCTCTTTCCCCGCACGTTCCGTCGCATCCCCATACGGAATCCCGGAGCCCCCACATGAGCCTGTCCGTCTCCCGGCGTCTCGCCGCCGTGACCGCCGTCGCGGTCGCGGGGTTGCTCGCCGCCACCTCTCCCGCCGCGCTGGCCGCGCCGACGTCGGTCACCGCCGCGCCGACGCCGCCGGACATCCCGCTGGCCAACGTCAAGGCGCACCTGACCCAGCTGTCCTCCATAGCCGCCGCCAACGGGGGCAACCGCGCCCACGGTCGGACCGGCTACAAGGCCTCGATCGACTACGTGAAGGGCAAGCTGGACGCCGCCGGCTTCACCACCACGCTCCAGACCTTCACCTCCAGCGGAGCCACCGGCTACAACCTGATCGCCGACTGGCCGGGCGGTGACCCCAACTCCGTGCTGATGTCGGGCTCGCACCTGGACTCGGTGACCTCGGGCGCCGGCATCAACGACAACGGCTCCGGCTCGGCGGCCGTCCTGGAGGCCGCGCTCGCGGTGTCCCGCGCGAACCTCCAGCCCACGAAGCACCTGCGCTTCGGGTGGTGGGGCGCGGAGGAACTGGGCCTGGTCGGCTCGAAGTACTACGTCAACAACCTGCCGGCCGCCGAGAAGGCGAAGATCTCCGGCTACCTGAACTTCGACATGATCGGTTCGCCGAACCCGGGCTACTTCGTCTACGACGACGACCCGACGATCGAGCAGACCTTCAAGACGTACTTCGCGGGCCTGGGCGTGCCGACGGAGATCGAGACCGAGGGCGACGGGCGCTCCGACCACGCGTCCTTCAAGAGCGCGGGGATCCCGGTGGGCGGCCTGTTCACGGGCGCCGGCAACTCCAAGACGTCCGCGCAGGCGCAGAAGTGGGGCGGTACGGCCGGCCAGGCCTTCGACCGCTGCTACCACTCCTCGTGCGACACCACGGCGAACATCAACGACACCGCCCTGGACCGCAACTCCGACGCCGTCGCGTACGCGATCTGGAACCTCGGGGCGGCCACCCCGGTCCCGCCGGGCAAGTCCTTCGAGAACACCGCGGACGTGACCATCCCGGACTCCCCCGCCGCCGCGGTGACCTCGCCGATCACGGTCTCGGGCGTGACGGGCAACGCGCCGGCCACCACCAAGGTGGACGTGAACATCGTCCACACCTACCGCGGTGACCTGGTGGTCGACCTGGTCGCCCCGGACGGCACGGTCTACAACCTGCACAACCGCGCGGGCGGCAGCGCCGACAACCTCATCCAGTCGTACACCGTGAACGCGTCGAGCGAGGTCGCGAACGGGGTGTGGGGGCTGCGGGTCAAGGACACCGCCGCGCAGGACGTCGGCTACATCAACAGCTGGAAGATCACCTTCTGATCCGCCGGCCGTTCCCACCGAACGGACAAGTGGTCTAGACCTATGCCCTCCAGCGTGATCTGATGCGGATCATGACGGAGATCATCGCCGCCCTGTTCGTCCTGCTCGCCCTGGCCGTCGCCGTCGTCAACCCCGTGCCCCTGGTACGCGGACGGCGGCGGCTTCGGCGTCTCGCCGACCACGCGCGGGGCCTCGCCGTCGCGGTCCCGTGCGACCTCCGGGACGGGGACCTCACCGACGGCCGGTGGTGCGAGGGCCTGCTGGAGCTGCCCCCGGACGGCCCGGCCCGCTGGCGGGCCAAGGGCACGGCCGTCACCTCCCGCGTGGACTTCCCGCCCCTGGAGCCGGTCTCGGCCGACGAGGCGAGCCTCGCCTTCCGCTCCGAGGACGGCCGCACCGAGCTGCGGCTGCACCCCGACGAGGCGCCGATGGTGCTACGCGTCCTCCGCGGCGGAGCGTAGCGAGGCCGGCAGCGGATCCTGTATCCGCACCCGCAGCTCCTGGGCGACGGCGGCGACGTCCGCGCGCCCGCGCTTCGCGGCCTCCACCAGATCGCCCAACTCCTCGGGCGAGGGCAGCTGCTTCGCGCCGGCGACCCGGAGGTACGAGCGGGTCGCGGCGGCCGCGTAGAACTCGTTCATCGGGGATTCGAGCGCCGGGCAGACGGCGAGCGTGTGCAGGAAGGCGGCGGCGCGCCAGGCGGTGTCGGGGGCGGGCTGCTCGGGCACCAGCACCAGGTCGTTCTGGTGGCGGGCGACGGCGGCGGCCACCCCGGAGGGGTCCCACACGGCGGGATCCGAGGGCAGGTGGTGTGCGAGGGCCGTCCAGGCCCATTCCATGGTGATCTTCAATTGCCGAACCGCTCCTGGAAGTAGCCCCAGTGGTCGGCGAACTCCTCGATGCCGGAGAGGAACGTCTTGCGGTCCTCGTCCAGCTCGCGTTCGGTGACCTCGGTGATCAGCGCGGTGACCGTCGTGCCCAGCGCCGCCGCGCGCGCCTTGAGGCGTTCGTGGAACTCTTCGTCCAGGCGGATGGTGACGTGTCTCGACATGGCCCTCACGGTACAGCGGGCCCGCTGTACACAGGGCGGAAACGGGACAAGGGTGGCCCGGGACACAGGTCCCGAGCCACCCCTTCGCGGTGCGCGCTCGCGCGTGCGGCCACCCCTTCGCGGTGCGCGCCCGCGCGTGCGACTACTTCGCGGCGTTGGCCGTCTTCACCAGCTGGTCCTTGGTGACCGCGCCGACGTAGACCTTGCCGTCGTCCGTGATCAGCGCGTTGACCAGGCGGGTGGACATGATCCGGCCCTCACCGAAGGTGCCGGTGACCTTCTCGCCCAGGGAGTTCAGGAACTGCTTGGCCTCCTTGGGGGCGTTCTTGTCGTTCTCCAGCTCCTTCAGACCCTTGCCGGCCCCGGTGTCGATCCGCGCGACGGTGGCCCAGCCCTCGCCCAGCGGCGTGACCTCGCCCTTGCCGTTGCCGCCGCCCGTCAGCGCGTCCAGGCCGGGGAAGGCGTCCAGGGCCTTGAAGTCCTTGCCGTGGCCCTCGGCGCCGTCCTTCAGGTCGGAGCCCTCGGTCACCTTGGCGCCCTTGGGCGGGGTGAAGGTGAAGGTGTCGGCGGCGGGCTTGTCGAAGGCGACCTGGGTGAACCCGGCGTCGACGATCGGCTTGCCGCCCTGGCTCGACAGCAGCTGGATCCGCAGCGGCACGCCGTTCTTGGCGTCGACGGCGATCTGGACCGAGCCGACGGTGGAACCGGTCTGCTTGGGCTTCAGGACCAGCTGGTAGGCGTCCCGACCGGCGACCTGGGCGGTGTCGCCCACGCTGATGTCGGTGGTGGGACCGGCCTCCTTCAGGACGTCCTGGGCGAGCTGCTGCGGGGAGGTCGCCAGACGGTCGCCCGTCTTGTGCTCGCGGCCGCCCTGGGCGCCCTGCGGGTCCTTCTCGTGGAAGGCCTCGTTGGACTTCGAGTCGTACCCCCACACGTCGGCGCCGTTGTGGACGAGGGTGTACTCGTCCTTGCCGTCGAGGAAGGTGAGCTTCTGGCGGTCCGGGCCGTCCGCGGCGACGCGGAAGGTGTGCGTGCCGTTGGCCAGCTGCGCGATCTTGTCCTGCGGGTCGGCCGATCCGCCGGCCACCCCGCCGCCGCCGAGCAGGTTACCGGCGAGCTTGGGCAGACCCAGGTCGGTGCTGATCTTCGCCGTGCCGGAGAGCTGCTGGGCGTCGGACGCCGCGATCTTCTCGATGAGCTGCTGCGCCGTCACCTTGGGCAGGTCCGGGTTCCCCGCGTTCGCGAAGGCCGGGACCATCGCCACGGTCGCCGCGGCGACACCCGCCACCGCCACCGGTACGACGTACCGTGCGGCCTTGCGCGAGGTCTTCGTGTTCGCTGCCATGTCAGTGCCCTGCCCTCTGTGTCTACGGCGGCGACCCCCGTGTCGCCGCGCTCACCCGATCCGGTGGGGTTTTGATGTATCCATCTGACCAAATCGGACGGCCCGGGGCGTCAGCCCCCGGAATCAACTGCGCGTACGACCGTGGGATGACACGGGAAGGGCCCCTCCACCGGCGACCCGTAGGGGTCGGCGCGGGCGGAAGGGCCCTTTTCGCACGTCGGGGGCGGATGCCCCGGGACGGCCTAGGCCGTCTCTTCCGGATCTTGCCTGACCCGCGCCGCCCGGCACCGCGCCTCGCCGCGTTGTCGAGGCACCCGAGTACGTCCAGTAGTCGGGTGCCTCTCCGCCTTGCGAGGCACGGCACCGAACGACGCGGGCTTGACCGGCAAGATCCGAAAGAGACGGCCTAGCCGGCGCGGTGGACCACCGCGTCGCACAGCTCCTCCAGCGCGGACTTCGCGAAGCACTCCGGCAGCGGGGCGAGCATGGCGCGCGCGTCCTCGGCGTAGCGGATCGTGTCGCGGCGGGCCTGCTCCAGCGCGGGGTGCACCCGCAGCCGGGCGAGGACCTCGGCGTGCAGGGCGTCGTCCGACAGGTCGCCGTCCAGCATCGCGACGAGTTCCAGGTCCTCCGCGCGACCGTCCCGCTCGGCCATCTCCCGCAGGCGCAGCACGGGCAGCGTCGGGATGCCCTCGCGCAGGTCGGTGCCGGGGGTCTTGCCGGACTCGTGGGAGTCGGAGGCGATGTCGAGGACGTCGTCGGCGAGCTGGAAGGCGGTGCCGAGGCGCTCCCCGTACTGGGTGAGGATGTCGACGACGGCCTCGTCGGCGCCGGACATCAGCGCGCCGAAGCGGCCGGAGACGGCGATCAGCGAGCCGGTCTTGCCGGCGATCACGTCGAGGTAGTGGGCGACGGGGTCGCGGCCGTCGCGGGGGCCGGCCGTCTCCAGGATCTGGCCGGTCACCAGCCGCTCGAAGGCCTCGGCCTGGATGCGCACGGCCTCGGGGCCGAGGTCGGCCAGGATGTGCGAGGCGCGGGCGAAGAGGAAGTCACCCGTCAGGACGGCGACGGAGTTTCCCCAACGCGCGTTCGCGCTGTCCACCCCACGGCGTACGTCCGCCTCGTCCATGACGTCGTCGTGGTACAGCGTGGCCAGGTGCGTGAGCTCCACGACGACGGCCGACGGCACGATGCCGGGCGCGTACGGATCGCCGAAACGGGAGGCGAGCATCACCAGCAGCGGGCGGAACCGCTTGCCGCCGGCCCGCACCAGGTGCTGCGCGGCCTCGGTGATGAAGGGGACTTCGCTCTTGGTGGCCTCCAGCAGACCCGCCTCGACGGCGGCCAGTCCGGCCTGGACATCGGTCTCAAGAGCCTGGTCCCGCACGCTCAGTCCGAACGGCCCGACGACGGTCACGAGGGGTACTCCTGTCTGCTGACGATCACGTTGACGATCACATGGATTGTCGATGTGTCGCTGCCATCACTCAAGCCAGCCTATCCGGTCAGTTTTCGATCACGCAGAGCGCCTGCCCGCCCGCCACGCACGCATCGCCCGATGCGCACCGGTATGTTCTGAGGAAGCCGAAACAACCGGAGAGTACGTTTTGTCCAGAACCGAGACCGACATAGACGAGAACGGGGACCCGGAGGCGGATCAGCCGCCGCCGGGCGACGACCACGCCTTCCTGGGACACCCCAGGGGCCTGGCCACCCTCTCGGGTCTGGAGGTCTGGGAACGCTTCTCCTTCCTGGGCATGCAGGCCATCCTCGTCCTCTACTTCGCGGACACCGTCGCGCACGGCGGCATGGGCATGGCGCCGGGCACGGCCGCCTCGGTCGCCGCCGCGTACGGGACCATGGTCTACCTCGTCTCCGTCGCCGGTGGATGGCTCGCCGACCGGATCCTCGGTTCCTACCGCGCCGTCCTGTACGGCGGCGTCCTCATCGCCTGCGGCCACTACGCGATGGCCGTGCCCACCGACGCGATGACCTGGGCCGGCCTCGGCCTGATCAGCGCGGGCACCGGGCTGCTCAAACCGAACGTGGCCAGCATGGTCGGCAAGCTGTACCGCACCGCCGACGAGCGGCGCGACGCCGGCTTCGCGCTCTACTACATGGCCATCAACATCGGCGCCTTCGCCGGCCCGCTGATCACCGGCTGGCTCGGCGAGCACCAGGGGTGGCACTGGGGCTTCTCCGCCGCCGCCATCGGCATGACCGCGGGGCTCGTCCAGTACGTCCTCGGCCGCCGCCACCTCGCGGGCCGCAAGCACTCGGCCGAGTACGCCCTCGCCCCCGACGCGATGCGCCGGGCCGTCCTCCTGATCGTCGCCGGCTGCGTCGTCTTCGCCGCACTCGCCACCCTCCTGGCGGGGGTCGGTTGGTTGACGATGGCCCGTTTCGTGGACCTTCTCACCCTCGTCTCGGTGATCGCACCGGTCGTCTACTTCTGGCTGATGTTCCGCAGCCCCCGGGTCACGGACGCGGAACGCGGCCGGCTGCGCCCGTACGTGGTGCTCTTCCTCGCCTCGGTCGCCTTCAACTTCATCCTCTTCCAGGCCTACTCCACGATGATGCTGCTGGCCTCCACCAACGCCCGCACCGAGATCCTTGGCTTCACCTTCCCGTCGAGCTGGTACGCCTCCGCGCTCGGCGCGTTCGAGGTGCTGCTGGCCCCCGTCGTGGCCGCGCTGTGGGTGCGGATGGGCCCGCGCCAGCCGCACGCCTCGAACAAGATCGCCATCGGCGTGATCCTCGGCGGCCTGTCCTTCCTGCTGATGGTCCTGCCCACCTCCGGGCACGCCGGCGACGACTACCGGATGGCCGCCTGGTGGATCGTCGGCTCCTACCTTCTGCTGGGACTCGGCGACGTGCTCCTGGAGACCTCCGGCATGTCCGCCACCACCAAACTCGCCCCCAAGGCCTACGCGAGCCAGACCATGGCCCTGTGGTTCCTCTCGCTGGCCCTCGCCAACGGCATCCAGGCCCAGGTGGTCAAGGTCTACGGCCAGGTGTCCAACCCCGTGTACTTCGGGGTCAACGGCGCCGTCGCGGTCGCCGTCGGCCTGGCCGTCATCGCCCTCGCGCCGTGGCTGCGCCGCACGATGCACCCCGTCCACTGACGTCCGCGCCCGCACCCCGCCCGCGCCCCGCCGACCCGCGCCCGCTCGCCCCGCACCCGGAGGGAACGACCCCACCCCGATGATCATCCGTACCGCGTTCCCGTACGCGACCACCCACGAGGACGTCCGGATCCCGATGCCCGACGGCGTCGAGCTGTACGCCCGCATCTGGCGCCCGGTCACCGACGAACCCGTCCCGGCGCTGCTGGAGTACCTCCCGTACCGGCTGACCGACTGGACCGCCCCCCGCGACGCCCAGCGCCACCCCTGGTACGCCGGGCACGGCTACGCCTCCGTACGGGTCGACGTACGCGGCCACGGCAACAGCGGCGGCCGGCCCGGCGACGAGTACGACGCGCGGGAACTGGCCGACGGGGTCGCGGTGGTGGAGTGGCTCGCGCGCCAGGAGTGGTGCACGGGGGCGGTGGGCATGTTCGGGATCTCCTGGGGCGGCTTCAACAGCCTCCAGATCGCCGCCCTCGCCCCGCCCGCCCTCAAGGCCGTCGTCACGGTCTGCTCCACGGACGACCGCTACGACAACGACGTGCACTACATGGGCGGCTCGGTCCTGGCCGTCGACATGCACGCCTGGGCGGCGACCATGCTCGCCTTCGCCTCCCGCCCCCCGGACCCCCGCTACGCCGGCGACGGCTGGCGCGCGATGTGGCTGGAGCGGCTGGAGTCGATGGAACCGCTGGTCCACACCTGGCTCTCGCACCAGACCCGGGACGACTACTGGCGCCACGGCAGCGTCTGCGAGGACTACGGGGCGATCCGCGCGGCCGTCCTCGCCGTCGGCGGCTGGCACGACCCCTACCGGGACACCGTGCTGCGCCTGGTCTCCGCCCTGCCCGCCGGTCGCGTCCGGGGCCTGATCGGACCCTGGTCGCACCAGTACCCCGACCGGGGGCTGCCGCCGGGCCCGGCGATCGGCTTCCTCCAGGAGACGCTGCGCTGGTGGGACCACTGGCTGCGCGGCGACGACAACGGGGTCATGGACGAACCGCTGCTGCGCGCCTGGATCAGCGAGTCCCACCGCCCGGCCACCGTCTACGAGCGCCTCGACGGCCGCTGGGTCGGGGAACGGGCCTGGCCCTCCCCCTCGGTGGTGCCGGTCTCGTACGGGCTCCAGGGCGGCCCGGTGCTCGTCGCCTCCCCGCAGCACACCGGCCTGGACGCGGGCCGCTTCTTCCCCTTCGGCAACGACGCCGACCTGCCGCCGGACCAGCGCGAGGAGGACGCCAAGTCGGCGTGCTTCGAGTTCCCGGTCCCCACCGGGGAGCCGGTGGAGATCCTCGGCCGCCCGTCGGTGACGCTGCGCCTGCGGCTGGACGTCCCCTACGGGCAGGTCGTGGCCCGGCTGTGCGACGTCGCCCCGGACGGCTCCTCGACGCTGGTCACGCGCGGCGCCCTGAACCTCTCCGCCCGGCAGGGCCGCGACCGGGCCGTGCCGTGGCCGGTGGGCGCGTACGAGGACGTCACCTTCGAGCTGAACGGCATCGGGCACGCCTTCCCGCCCGGCCACCGGATCCGCCTCGCGGTGTCCTCGGCGTACTGGCCGTGGATCTGGCCCCGGGCCGGCTCGGAGGCCGGCTGGACCCTCGACCCGGCCGGCAGCACGCTGGAACTCCCGGTCCGGGCGGCCTCGGGCACCCCGTCCGACATCGTCTTCGAAGCCCCCGAGCAGGCGCCGCCGCTGGGCGTGGCCTACCCGGAGACCCTGGACGCGCCGCGCCCCGAACGGGTCGTCGTACGGGACGTGGCGCGCGGCACGTGGCGCCTGGAGGTCGACCCCCGCTACGGGGGCACCCGGGTCTACCCGGACGGGCTGGAGTACGCCGAGGACGCCACGGAGGTCTACGAGATCCGCGACGGCGACGCGCTGTCCGCCCGCACCCGCTCGGAGTGGCGCGTCCGCCTGCACCGCCCGGAGGAGGGCTGGGACGCCCGGGTGGAGACCCGCTCCGAGATCCGCTGCGACGAGGGCGGGTTCCTCACCTCGAACGAGGTCGTCTGCCGCGAGGGCGAGGAGGTCGTCTTCCACCGCACGTGGGAACGCCGCCTCCCGAGGGCGGCCGGCTGACCGCGCCCCGTCAGACCCCCGGGGCCCCGGCCTTGACGCCGTCCACGAACACGGCGAAGGCCGGGGCCGCCACCTCCAGGACGGGCCCGCGCGGATCCTTGGAGTCCCGCACGGGAACCACGCCGCGCGGGGCGACGAGGTTGACGGCGACCTCGACGCAGGCGCCGCCGTTCTCGCTGTAGGAGGACGTGAACCAGAGG
The DNA here is from genome assembly GCF_055584445.1 of Streptomyces sp. NPDC103540. NCBI lineage: Bacteria > Bacillati > Actinomycetota > Actinomycetes > Kitasatosporales > Streptomycetaceae > Streptomyces > Streptomyces sp. NPDC103540. The sequence goes on along the minus strand of NZ_JBVJMA010000010.1, from coordinate 339,348 downwards.
GGGGATTCGGTCGTCACGGGATGCCCTTCCCTGCCGTAGGGGTACGTCCGGCCGAACGGATCAGCGCCCGCCAACCGGCACTCCACGCTCCCACAACTCCTCGGCGTGGGCGGCGAATCGGTCGAACATGCCACCCTCGCCCTGCCGGCGCAGGTGCAGCATCGGGGAGTCGTGCCCGATGACCCGGGCCAGGTGCGGCGTGACGAGGGCCTCCTCGTCGAAGCGGAACACCGACAGACCGACGTGGTTCATGGCGTCGGAGGCGGAGCTGTACCGCACCTCCAGGCCCTCCAACGGTCCCAGCCGGTCGAGTGCTTCGAGCGTCATCCGGATGCGCGTGGACACCGTGAGGGCGGCACCTTCCACGGCTTCGCGCTGCCGGGTGACCTCCCCGTCCGGATCCCCCAGCAGGAACCGCACCCGGCGGCCCGCCTCCACCTTGCGCCGCAGGATGCCGGGGAAGTCGGGGACCAGCGTCCAGAAGAAGTAGTTCGTGTACCCGGCGAGGAAGAGCTCGGAACCGGCGTCGCGAACGAGCCGCGCCCAGACCGTGGAGGGGCAGGCCGACCGGTAGGGGTAACTGTGGACCAGCTCCCGGTCGTTGCCGACTTTGACGCGGCTCGTGACTGCCTCGGGCCAAATCATCGCTTCCTCCACCCCCAGTACCCGACAGGCGTCCAGCCGGTTGCGCGCGTGCGGGATCAGGCTTTCGTCAGAGATCCAGCGTTCCACGGTCTTCGCGGTCACACCGACCCGGGCCGCCAGTTGTCGCTGGGACACACGCGTACGGGCCATAGCGTCTCGCAGCGCATTGTTCAAGGGATCCTCCCGGGACGTTCGGGCCTTCTCGGACCCTACTCCCGGCCGTCTCGGCTGTCCCTTCTTCAGCGAGCGATACCTCCCTCGGGGGGGTGCAGGCTGATGGCGAGACGGGGCTACAGAGAGGAACGGCCGTGCATGGAGCGGGATCCGGGGCCTGCGGACCGTGGGCAGAAGTACCGCCGGTGGGAACCCTCGTCGTCGATACCGGCCGGGGCGACCGGGTCGCGGAGTTTCGGGGGGTGGCGGGGCCCTACTGGGCGTTGCGGGACGTGCGGGGCGGGGTGGAGTGGGAGGCGGAGCCGGGGGTGGTGCGGGGGGCCGGGCCGATGGAGCGGCTGCGCGCGGAGATCGCCCGGGCCAACGCGCGCAGTGCGGAGGGACGGCTGTGATGGACCCCCTCGGCGAGCTGCGCCGGATCGAGTCCGACCCCGTCTACCGGGAGGTGTTCCTGGCCCGGCTGGAGGCGGAGGCGGCCCGACGGCGGGCGGAGCGGGAGGAGTTCACGCGCGGGGCGATCGAGGCGGCCGACCGGGTGCGGGAGCTGTGCCGGCCGCGTCCCGCGCGGTGGGAGGCGGTGGCGGTGACCCTGGGGGCGGTGCTGTGGGTCGGCTGCGTGGCCTTCGCCGCGGCCCGGGGGTGGGGGGCGTGAGCGGGCGGGCCTGCGGGGCGTACGGGGCCCTGTCCGCGGCGCACCTCGACGCCCTGGCCACCCGCCACCGGGCCGCGCTGCGGACCGTGCTCGGGGACGGTCCCGTACTGCGCTGCTCCCTGGAGCGGCACGCCGACGGGCCCCACATGGAGCTGCTCCACGACGGCGGGGCGGCGGGTACCGCCCTGTGGGCGCGGTGGGGCGCGGCCGGGGCGGACGACGCCGTCCTCGCGGCGGCCGACTGCCCGGCGGCGGCCCCCGACGGGGGCCCCTGCGCCCTGTACCTGGGCCACCCCGGCGGGCACTCCCGCTGGGTGTGACGCGGGTCACCGCAACGCCCGGGCCGTCGCGGACACTAACCGGCGTGGACCACCAACTGTTCGCGGACCTCTACGCCGCACACGCACGTGCCGTGTACGCGCATGCCGTCCGCATGACCGGCGACCGGGCCGGAGCCGAGGACGTCGTCTCGCTCACCTTCCTGGAGGCGTGGCGGCTGCGCGACTCGCTCGACGGGGTGGCGTACCGGCGGGCCTGGCTGTTCGGGATCGCGACGAACGTCATCCGCAACACCCGCCGCGCGGCGCGCCGGCATCGCGAGGCGATGGCCCGGCTGCCTCCCCCGGACTCCGTGCCGGACTTCGCGGACGGCGTCGTGTCCCGGATGGCCGACTCCGACCGGGCCGGCGCGGCGCTCGCCGCGTTGGACCGGCTGCGGCGCGCGGACCGCGAGGTGCTCCTGCTGTCCGTGTGGTCCGGCCTCAGCCACGAGGAGGTGGCCCGGGCGTGCGGGGTGGCCGTGGGCACCGTACGTTCGCGCCTCTCCCGGGCCCGCGCCCGCCTGGCCAAGCTCACCGCCGACCTGCCGGACCGGCCCCCGGTCGCCCGACCCGTCACCGGAGGAACCCCGTGAACGACGCCCACGAGACCCTGCGGCGCCTGCCCGGCGTCGCCGACGCGGACCTGCCCTTCCCCGGGGAGCGCCGGATCGGGGAGCACCTGCTGCGCGAGGCGGCGCGGGCCGACGGGCGGCCCGTCCGGGCCCGGCGCCGCCGCTCCTTCGCGCTGGTCCTGGCCGCCGGGGCCGCGACCTGCGCCGTGGCCCTGGCCGTCACCCTCGGCGTCGGCTCTGACGGGGGCCGGCCGGTCGTCGCCGCGCCGCCCGAACCGGCGGCGGTCCGGCTGCTGGACCGGGTGGCGCTGACGGCGCAGGCGCTGCCCGCGCCGACGGTCCGCGACGGCCAGTTCCTCTACACCCGGACCGTCGGGCACACGACGAACCTGTCCGAGACGAAGAGCGGCGCGATGGAGGCGTTGCGGGAGGACGCCGCCGCCGAGCGCTGGGTGTCCGTCGACCGGAAGGTGCCCACCCTCGTGCGCACGGCCGGGGGGGCCTCGACGAACCCCCTGAAGGGCGGGTACGGCAAGCCGAGCATCGGCAACCCCACCTACCGCTTCCTCGAATCCCTGCCCACCGACCCCGACGCCCTCCTGGAGCTGATCTACGAGGACACCCGGCTGAACCACGGCCCCGGCTCGGGCTCGACGACCGGGCCCGACCAGCAGGCGTTCGTGGCCATCGGGGACCTGCTGCGGACGGTGGAGGCGCCGCCCGGGGTGAGCGCCGCCCTGTACCGGGCCGCGGCCCGCATCCCGGGGGTGGTGTACGTCCCGGACGCGAAGGACGCGGCCGGGCGGACCGGGGTGGCGGTCGCCCGGGTCCACGACGGCGAACGCACGGAGTGGATCTTCGACAAGGACAGTCTGCGGCTGCTCGGCGAACGCACCGTGGTCCTGTGGGGCAACTCCTGGGGCAAGGCCGGGGACGAGGTGACCTCGGTGGCGATCGTCGGACGCGGGGTCGTGGACCGGGGTGGGGACCGGCCCGCCGGCCAGGGCGGCGCCGGCCAGGGCGGCGTCGGCCAGGGCGGCGTCGGCTAGGCGTAGAGGCGTTCGACGACGACCGCGACGCCGTCCGCCTCGTTCGAGAGGGTGACCTCGTCGGCCACCGCGAGGAGTTCGGCGTGGGCGTCGGCCATGGCCACGCCCCACGCCGCCCAGCCGAACATCGGGATGTCGTTCGGCATGTCGCCGAAGGCGATCGTGGCCTGCGGGCCGACCCCGAGGGCCGCCGCGGCGCGGGTGAGGCCGGCCGCCTTGTCCACGCCCGGCGGCTGGAGCTCCACCGTGTGTTCCCCCGCCATGGTGACGTTCACCAGGTCCCCGACCACCGAGCGGGCCACCCGGGTCAGTTCGTCGTCGCCGAGCCGCGGGTGCTGCATCAGCACCTTGTTGATGGGCGCCGGCCACAGGTCGTCCCGCTGGGGGACCCGCACCGTGGGCAGGTGCGGGTGCCACATCCGGTAGCCCGGCCCTATCAGCATCTCGCCGTCCAGGCCCTCCTGGTTGATCGCGACGTACACCTCCCCGATCTCGGCCTCGATCTTGCCGAGCGCCACCTCCGCGAGCCCCCGGTCCATCGCGTCGGAGTGCAGCAGGAGCCCGCGCGCCGCGTCGTAGACCTGCGCGCCCTGTCCGCACACCGCGAGCCCCGTATACCCAAGGCTGTCAAGGACATGGCGGACCTGCGGAACGGGGCGACCGGTGACGACGACGTGGTGCGCGCCGGCCGCGCGCGCCGTCGCGAGAGCCTTGCGGGAACGGGCCGAGACGGCGTCCCCGGCGCGCAGCAGCGTCCCGTCCAGGTCGGTGGCGATCAAGGCATAGGGGAGGGCGGAAGTCACGGCGCCAAGGATACGGACCCCTTTGGACAAGTCCTACAAATAGCGCCCGAATCCGGCCTCCCACAGACCCCACCGGCCACGTAACGTGTCAACCAGCCACCGGGACACCCCCGGACCGCGTCGAAAGCGAGGCAGCATCCCATGCCCCAGCAGAGCCCCCTCGATGTCCCCGAGGGCGACCCGTTCGGGCCGCACAACCTCCCCTACGGGGTGTTCACCACCTCCGGGGAGCCGACGCGCCGCCGCGTCGGCGTGCGGATCGGCGGACACGTGCTCGACGCGGGGGCCGTCGCCGTCGCGCTCGGCTCGCCGTACGCCGGGCTCCTCGCCCAGGGCTCGCTGAACCCGCTGCTCGCCGCCGGCCGCACCGCCTGGCACGACGTGCGCCGCGCCCTGACCGCCTGGGTCACCGACCCCGGCCACCGCGCGACCGTCGAACCGCACCTGCTGCCGCTGGACGCGGTCACCCTGCACCTGCCGTACGAGGTCGCGGACTACGTCGACTTCTACGCCAGCGAGCACCACGCCACCAACGTCGGGAAGATCTTCCGCCCCGACGGCGACGCGCTCACCCCCAACTGGAAGCACCTGCCGATCGGCTACCACGGCCGCTCCGGCACGATCGTCGTCTCCGGCACCGACGTCGTACGCCCCTCCGGGCAGCGCAAGGCCCCCACCGACCCGGCGCCCGTCTTCGGCCCGTCCGTCAAGCTCGACATCGAGGCCGAGGTCGGCTTCGTCGTCGGCACCCCCTCCGAGCTGGGCAGCCCGGTGGCCCTCGCCGACTTCGAGGAGCACGTCTTCGGCCTGTTCCTCCTCAACGACTGGTCGGCCCGCGACGTCCAGGCCTGGGAGTACGTGCCCCTGGGCCCCTTCCTCGGCAAGTCCTTCGCCACCTCCGTCTCCGCCTGGGTCACCCCCCTGGAGGCCCTGGACGCCGCCCGCGTCGCACCGCCCGCCCGCGACTTCCCGCTGCTGCCCTACCTCGACGACGCCGACGTCGACCGCCCCGGCGGCTTCGACCTGCGCATCACCGTGTCCATCAACGGGCAGGAGGTGGCCCGGCCGCCGTTCGCCTCCATGTACTGGACCGCCGCCCAGCAGCTCGCGCACATGACCGTCAACGGCGCCTCCCTGCGCACCGGCGACGTCTTCGGCTCCGGCACCGTCAGCGGCCCCGAGGTCGACCAGCGCGGCTCCCTGCTGGAGCTGACCTGGAACGGGCGCGACGCCATCGAGCTCGCCGACGGCAAGCGCACCTTCCTGGAGGACGGCGACACCGTCACCCTCACCGCCTGGGCCCCCGGCGCCGACGGCACCCGCGTCGGCCTCGGCGAGGTCACCGGCCGCATCGTGGGATCGCCCGCGTCCGCATCGTAGGACGATCGGCTCCGGCGGGGTGGCGGATCCTTCCGACGCCCCGCCGGACCCACCGCGCCGCGGCGGGCTTACGCCGCACGGGCGGCCCGACCACCCGTACGCCCCCTCGGCCGTGCGGGGCGGGGCCGGCGCGGCGACGCTGCTGGCATGCCCCCTCGTCACGCGAAGCTCGTCCCGCTGGCCCTCGCGGCCGCCGCCACGCTGGCGGCGGCGCCGTCGGCCCCCGCCGCGCCCACCGCCCCGGGCCCCCGCCTCACGCCCGCCGCCCAACTGGCCCTGACCTACCGGGCGACCGCGAAGTTCCACCGGCACGACGCCGCCGTCCGCGCGGGCTACGTCCCCGACAAGTACTGCGTGGTGAACCCGTCGGGCGGCGCCGGCGCCCTCGGCTACCCGCACTTCAACCACGCCTACGACGGTTCCGTGGACCCGCGGAAGCCCACCGCCCTGCTCTACGAGGGTGACGGCAAGGGGCGTTGGCGCCTGGCGGGCCTGGAGTGGATGGTCGTGGACCGGGACGGCCGCGAGGACACCGACGACGATCGCCCGTCCCTGTTCGGGCAGCCCTTCCGCGGCCCGCTGCCCGCCCGCTACGCGGGCCAGAAGGTCCACTACTCGCTGCACCTGTGGCTGTGGAAGGACAACCCCTCCGGGCGGTTCGAGCCCTTCAACCCGGCGGTGGTCTGCCTCCCCGGCACGACCCGGCCCCGCCCGACCGCCCCCGCCACCCCTTAGGGAGGCGGGCACCGCCAATCGGAGGCCCGCCGGGTGCGAGGCCCGCACAACGCCGCAAAGGTGGACGAAACGGCCCCACCCCACAGGAGTTCCGATGCCCGTACGCAGCCTGAAGCCCGTTCTCGCCTGCGCCGCCGCCGTCTCGCTCGGCCTGGCCGCCGTGACCCCGGCCCACGGGGTCGACGGTCCCGCGCCCGACCCGCGCAACCGGCAGGCGATGCGCGACATGGCCGCGGCGATCGCGGCGACCGCGAAGTACGCGGACGAGCGGGAGGCCATCAAGGACGGCTACGTCCCGCACGGCGAGCCGTGCATGACCAACCCGTTCGGGGTGGGCGCCATGGGCTACCACTACGTCAAGCAGGCCTACTGGGGATCGACGGACCCCACCAAGCCGACCGCGCTCCTCTACAGCACCGAGAAGGACCGCAACGGCCGGCGCACGCTCCAGACGGTGGAGTGGATGTCGACCGACCGCGACCAGGACCTGACGACCAAGGACGACCGGCCCACGATGTTCGGCCTCCCCTTCGACGGGCCGATGCCCGGCCACTGGACCGGCATGCCCAAGCACTACGACCTCCACATGTGGGCGTACAAGGAGAACCCGGCGGGCCGCTTCCACAACTGGAACACGGGCCTGACCTGCCCGAAGAAGACCCCGGCCGCGGCGAGCGCCGCCCACGCCCACGGCGCCCACTAGCCCACCCCGGGCCCGTCACGTGCTTCCGGCATATGACTCACCCGAAAGAGCGGTGCTCCGCGAACTCCCGGCGATACGCTGGCCGCACGCGCGAGACTCCGGCTCATGGGAGCACTGATGAACCCGGAACACAGCTGGCCGATCCCCCCACCGGGCGGCTGGACTGCCGACGACCTGGATTCGCTTCCGAATCTGCCTCCGCACACGGAGCTGATCGACGGGAGCCTGGTCTTCGTGAGTCCGCAAACCCTTTTCCACAGTCGGGCCATCGACTTCTTCACACAGGCGCTGCGGTCGTTGGTCCCGAAGGGCCTCGACGTCCTGCGCGAGTTCACGATCGACATCAACCGAGGCAATCGACCCGAACCCGATGTCGTCGTGTTCCGTGAGGACGTCATCACGGACCTCTCTCAGACGCGGTTCCCCGCCGAGGCGGTGCTGCTCGCGATCGAAGTGGTGTCTCCCGACTCCATCGACCGCGACCGCGAGACCAAACCCATCAAGTACGCGGGAGCGGGCATCGAGCACTACTGGCGGGTCGAGAACAAGGACGGTCGGGCGGTCGTCTACGTCTTCGAGCGGGAACCGATCAGTCGTGCCTACGTCGCGACCGGCATCTTCCACGACCGGCTGAAGGTCTCCGTCCCCTTCCCCGTCGACCTGGACCTCTCCGCCATCACGGCCAAGCGGAACCAGCCGGAGTAGTCCCCTGACGCGACCGGGCCCGGCCCCCCTTTCGGGGGCCGGGCCCGGTCGCGCGTCCGCGGGACGGTCAGCGCACGAACGTGCTCGCCTGTCCCGCCAGTTCCAGGAAGTACTGCGGGGCCAGGCCGAGGACCAGGGTGACCGCGACGCCGACCGCGATGGTCGTCATCGTCAGCGGCGAGGGGACGGCCACCGTCGGGCCGTCGGCCTTCGGCTCGCTGAAGAACATCAGGACGATCACCCGGATGTAGAAGAACGCGGCGATCGCGGACGAGATGACGCCGACCACGACCAGCGCTCCCGCGCCGCCCTCCGCCGCCGCCTTGAACACGGCGAACTTGCCCGCGAAGCCGGAGGTCAGCGGAATGCCGGCGAAGGCCAGCAGGAACACCGCGAACACGGCCGCCGTCAGCGGGGAGCGCCGCCCCAGTCCCGCCCACTCGGACAGGTGCGTGGCCTCGCCGCCCGCGTCGCGCACCAGCGTGACCACGGCGAAGGCGCCGATCGTCACGAAGGAGTACGCGGCCAGGTAGAACAGCACGGACTGGACGCCCTCCGCGGAAGTGGCGATCACACCGGCCAGGATGAAGCCGGCGTGCGCGATCGAGGAGTAGGCCAGGAGACGCTTCACGTCGGTCTGCGTCACGGCGATCACGGCGCCCGCGAGCATCGTGACGATCGCGACGCCCCACATCACCGGCCGCCAGTCCCAGCGCAGGCCCGGCAGGACCACGTAGAGCAGGCGCAGCAGGGCGCCGAAGGCGGCCACCTTCGTCGCGGCCGCCATGAAGCCGGTGATCGGCGTCGGGGCGCCCTGGTAGACGTCCGGGGTCCACATGTGGAAGGGGACGGCGCCGACCTTGAACAGCAGGCCCATCAGGATCAGCGCGCCGCCGATGAGGAGCAGGACGTCGTTGCCCATGGTGGCCGCGAGGGCCGGGTCGATCTGGGTGACGGTGCCGTCGACCACGTCGGCGATCTTCGCGTACGAGACGGAGCCCGCGTAGCCGTAGAGCAGCGCGATGCCGAAGAGGAGGAAGGCGGAGGAGAAGGCGCCGAGCAGGAAGTACTTCACCGCGGCCTCCTGCGACAGCAGCCGCCGGCGGCGGGCGAGGGCGCAGAGCAGGTACAGCGGGAGGGAGAAGACCTCCAGCGCGATGAACAGGGTCAGCAGGTCGTTGGCGGCCGGGAAGATGAGCATGCCGGCCACCGCGAACAGGGCCAGCGGGAACACCTCGGTGGTGGTGAACCCGGCCTTGACGGCGGCCTTCTCGCTGTCGCTGCCCGGTACGGACGCCGCCTGGGCGGCGAAGGAGTCCACCCGGTTGCCGTGGGCGGCCGGGTCCAGGCGCCGTTCGGCGAAGGTGAACACGGCCACGATCGAGGCCAGCAGGATGGTGCCCTGGAGGAACAGCGCGGGGCCGTCGACGGCGATGGCGCCCATGGCCGCGATGTGCGCCTTGGTGCCCGCGTACCCGCCGGCCGCGAGGGCGACGACCGCCGCGAAGGCGGAGGCCAGGGCGGCCACCGAGAGGAACAGCTGGGCGTGGTAGCGGGCCTTGCGCCCGACGAAGGCCTCGACGAGGACTCCGAGGATGGCCGCGCCCACCACGATCAGCGTGGGCGCGAGCTGCGCGTATTCGATGTGCGGGGTCGGGATCCGGTCGACCGGCCCCTCGGCCGCCAGTGTCAGCAGGCTGTGGGCCGCAGCAGTGGCCGTACTCACTTGGCCGCCTCCCCGTTCTTGGCTTCGACGGCGACCTCGGGCTTCGGGTCGGTCTGCTTGACGTCCGACAGGGTGTGCTCCACCGCCGGGTTGACGATCTCGGTGAGCGGCTTCGGGTAGACGCCCAGGCCGATCAGCAGGGCGATCAGCGGGGCGACCACCAGGACCTCCCGCAGGCGCAGGTCCGGCATGGTGCGGACCTCCTCCTTCACGGGGCCGGTCATGGTCCGCTGGTAGAGCACCAGCGTGTAGAGGGCGGCCAGCACGATGCCGACGGTGGCGATGACGCCGACGACCGGGTAGCGGGCGAAGGTGCCGACCAGGACGAGGAACTCGCTGACGAAGGGCGCGAGGCCGGGCAGGGAGAGGGTGGCGAGGCCGCCGATGAGGAAGGTGCCGGCGAGGACCGGGGCCACCTTCTGCACGCCGCCGTAGTCGGCGATGAGCCGCGAGCCGCGCCGGGAGATCAGGAATCCGGCGACGAGCATCAGCGCCGCGGTCGAGATCCCGTGGTTGACCATGTACAGCGTGGCGCCGGACTGGCCCTGGGAGGTCATCGCGAAGATGCCCATGACGATGAAGCCGAAGTGCGAGATGGACGCGTAGGCGACCAGCCGCTTGATGTCGCGCTGCCCGACGGCGACGAGCGCCCCGTAGACGATGCTGATCAGCGCGAGGACGAGGATGACGGGCGTGGCCCACTTGCTGGCGTCGGGGAACAGCCCGAGGCAGAAGCGGAGCATCGCGAAGGTGCCGACCTTGTCGACGACCGCGGTGATCAGCACGGCGACGGGCGCGGTGGCCTCGCCCATGGCGTTCGGCAGCCAGGTGTGCAGCGGCCACAGCGGCGCCTTCACCGCGAAGGCGAAGAAGAAGCCGAGGAACAGCAGCCGTTCGGTGTTGGTCGCCATGTCGAGCGTGCCCGCGGCGCGGGCGGCGGCGATCTCCTGGAGGGAGAAGTTCCCGGCGACCACGTACAGCCCGATGACGGCGGCGAGCATGATCAGGCCGCCGACCAGGTTGTAGAGGAGGAACTTGACCGCCGCGTAGGAGCGCTGCGCGGCGGCGTTCTCGTCGCTGCCCGCGTGGGCGCGGTCCCCGAAGCCACCGATGAGGAAGTACATCGGGATGAGCATGGCTTCGAAGAAGATGTAGAAGAGGAAGACGTCGGTGGCCTCGAAGGAGATGATCACCATCGCCTCGACCAGCAGGATCAGGGCGAAGAAGCCCTGCGTCGGCCGCCAGCGCCGGGAGTTGGTCTCCAGCGGGTCGGCGTCGTTCCAGCCGGCCGCGATCACGAAGGGGATGAGCAGCGCCGTGAGCGCGATGAGCGCGACCCCGATGCCGTCGACGCCCAGTTCGTAGCGGACCCCGAAGTCGGCGATCCACGGGCGGGACTCGGTGAGCTGGTAGCGCTCGCCACCGGGTTCGAAGCGGACCGCGATGAGCACGGCCAGGGCCAGGGTGGCCAGGGAGAACAGCAGCGCGAGCCACTTGGCGACGGTCCGGCGGGCGGCCGGGACGGCCGCCGTGAGGATCGCGCCGACCGCGGGTACGGCCGCCGTCACCGTCAGAAGCGGGAAATTCATCTCACACCGCCCTCATCAGCAGGGTCGCGGCGATCAGGATCGCCGTGCCCCCGAACATCGAGACCGCGTAGCTGCGGGCGTAGCCGTTCTGCAGCTTGCGCAGTCGGCCGGAGAGCCCGCCGACGGACGCGGCCGTGCCGTTGACCATCCCGTCGACCAGGCTGTGGTCGACGTAGACGAGCGAACGCGTCAGGTGCTCGCCGCCGCGTACGAGGACCACGTGGTTGAAGTCGTCCTGGAACAGGTCGCGCCGGGCCGCCCGGGTGAGGAACGAGCCGCGCGGGGCGACGACCGGGACGGGCCTGCGGCCGTACATCGACCAGGCGATGGCGACGCCGGCGACGAGGACCACCATGGTGGACGCGGTGACCGTGAGGGCGCTGACCGGCGGGTGGCCGTGCTCGTAGCCGGTGACCGGCTCCAGCCACTTCAGGAAGCGCTCGCCGATCTCGAAGAACCCGCCGGCGAAGACCGAGCCGAACGCCAGGATGATCATCGGGATGGTCATGGACTTCGGGGACTCGTGCGGGTGCGGCGCGTGGCCCTGCGCGTCCGGCTGCCAGCGCTTCTCGCCGAAGAAGGTGAGGAGCATGACGCGGGTCATGTAGAAGGCGGTGATGCCGGCGCCCAGGAGGGCCACCCCGCCGAGGATCCAGCCCTGGGTGCCGCCCTTGGCGAAGGCCGCCTCGATGATCATGTCCTTGGAGAAGAAGCCGGACAGGCCCGGGAAACCGATGATCGCGAGGTAGCCGAGGCCGAAGGTGACGAAGGTGACCGGCATGTACTTCCGCAGGGCGCCGTACTTGCGCATGTCGACCTCGTCGTTCATGCCGTGCATGACCGAACCGGCGCCGAGGAAGAGGCCGGCCTTGAAGAAGCCGTGCGTCACCAGGTGCATGATCGCGAACACGTAGCCGATCGGGCCGAGGCCGGCGGCCAGGATCATGTAGCCGATCTGCGACATCGTCGAGCCCGCGAGGGCCTTCTTGATGTCGTCCTTCGCGCAACCGACGATCGCACCGAACAGGAGCGTGACGGCGCCGACGACGGTGGTGACCAACTGGGCGTCGGGCGCCCCGTTGAAGATGGCCCCGGAACGGACGATCAGGTAGACGCCGGCGGTGACCATGGTGGCGGCGTGGATGAGGGCCGAGACCGGGGTCGGGCCCTCCATCGCGTCACCGAGCCAGGACTGCAACGGCACCTGCGCCGACTTGCCGCAGGCGGCGAGGAGCAGCATCAGGCCGATCGCCGTCAGCGTGCCCTCGCTCGTCTCGCCGACGGAGGACAGGACCGGGCCGAAGGCGAAGGTCCCGAACGTCGTGAACATCAGCATGATCGCGATCGACAGGCCGATGTCGCCGACGCGGTTGACGAGGAAGGCCTTCTTCGCGGCGGTGGCCGCGCTGGGCTTGTGCTGCCAGAAGCCGATCAGGAGGTAGGAGGCGAGGCCCACGCCCTCCCAGCCGAAGTACAGCAGCAGGTAGTTGTCGGCGAGGACGAGCAGGAGCATCGCCGCGACGAACAGGTTGAGGTAGCCGAAGAAGCGGCGACGGCGCTCGTCGTGCTCCATGTACCCGATCGAGTACACGTGGATGAGCGTGCCGACCCCGGAGATCAGCAGGACGAAGGTCATCGACAGCTGGTCGAGCTGGAAGGCGATGTCCGCCTGGAAGCCCTCCACCGGGATCCAGCTGAACAGCCGCTGGTGCAGGGTGCGGTCCTCGGCCCCCCGACCGAGCATGTCGGCGAAGAGGACCACGCCGATCCCGAAGGAGGCGGCGGCGAGCAGGGTGCCGAGCCAGTGCCCGACCTTGTCGAGGCGCCGGCCGCCGCACAGCAGCACCACCGCTCCGAACAGGGGCGCCGCGATCAGCAGCGCGATCAGATTTTCCACGGAGCGCCCCTTACAGCTTCATCAGGCTGGCGTCGTCGACCGAAGCCGAGTGGCGGGTACGGAACAGCGACACGATGATCGCGAGGCCCACCACGACCTCCGCGGCGGCGACGACCATCGTGAAGAAGGCGATGATCTGGCCGTCGAGGTTGCCGTGCATCCGGGAGAACGCCACGAAGGCGAGGTTGCAGGCGTTGAGCATCAGCTCGACGCACATGAACAGCACGATCGCGTTCTTGCGGATCAGGACCCCGGCCGCGCCGATGGTGAACAGCAGGGCGGCCAGGTACAGGTAGTTGACCGGATTCACTTGGAGGCCTCCTCACGGCCGAGGCGCTCCGAGGAGGCCTGTTCCAGCGCCTTGAGGTCCTCCATGGCCTCGGTGGAGACGTCGCGGATCTGGCCGCGGGCGCGCAGCGTCTTGTTGACGGTCAGCTCGGACGGGGTGCCGTCGGGCAGCAGACCGGCGATGTCCACGGCGTTGTGCCGGGCGTAGACGCCGGGCGCCGGCAGCGGCGGGAGCTGCACGCCCTCGCGCACGCGCTTCTCGGCGAGTTCGCGCTGGGTGGCGGCCCGCTCGGTGCGCTCGCGGTGGGTGAGCACCATCGCGCCGACGGCCGCGGTGATCAGCAGGGCGCCGGTGAGCTCGAAGGCGAAGATGTAGCGGGTGAAGATCAGTTCGGCCAGGCCCTCGACGTGTCCGGCGGAGTTGATCCGGCCCAGGCCGTTGAAGTGGTTCAGCCCGGCGTTGCCGATGCCGGCGATCAGCAGGATGCCGAAGCCGAGCCCGCACAGGGCGGCCAGCCAGCGCTGCCCCTTGATCGTCTCCTTCAGGGAGTCCGCCGCCGTGACGCCGACGAGCATGACCACGAAGAGGAACAGCATCATGATGGCGCCGGTGTAGACGACGATCTGGACGACGCCCAGGAAGTACGCCCCGTTGGCGAGGTAGAACACCGCCAGGATGATCATCGTCCCGGCCAGGCACAGGGCACTGTGGACGGCCTTCTTCATCAGGATCGTGCACAGCGCCCCGATGACAGCGACGGTGCCCAGGATCCAGAACTGCACGGCCTCACCGGTGGAGGTCAGCGTCGCGGCGCCCGCCGCGAGGGCGCTCACGCGTCCACCCCTTCGGCCGGCTCGACGCTCTCGTCCCGCTTCTCGTGCTCGCCCTTGGAGACGGCGACCTGCCGGACCGTGCCCGGGGCGGCCCCGGTCACCAGCCCCCGGTAGTAGTCCTGTTCGTCCGTCCCCGGGAAGATCGAGTGCGGGGCCTCGACCATGCCCTCGGTCAGCCCCGCGAGGAGCTGCTCCTTGGTGTAGATCAGCGATTCGCGGCTGGAGTCGGCCAGCTCGAACTCGTTCGTCATGGTCAGCGCCCGGGTGGGGCAGGCCTCGACGCACAGCCCGCACAGGATGCAGCGGGCGTAGTTGATCTGGTAGACGCGGCCGTAGCGCTCACCGGGCGAGTACCGCTCCTCCTCGGTGTTGTCCGCGCCCTCCACGTAGATCGCGTCGGCGGGACAGGCCCAGGCGCACAGCTCGCAGCCGATGCACTTCTCCAGGCCGTCGGGGTGGCGGTTGAGCTGGTGGCGGCCGTGGAAGCGCGGAGCGGTCGTCTTCGGCTGCTCCGGGTACTGCTCGGTGAGGCGCTTCTTGAACATGGCCTTGAAGGTCACGCCGAAGCCGGCGACCGGGTTCTGCCACTTTTCGTCGGACACGTCTCAACCCTCCTCTCGGTCGCTGTCGTGGTTCGTGCCGCCGCTGGCGATCAGCTCGCGCTCCGCGCGGGGCCGCCTGCGCGGTACGGGGGCCAGGTGCTGGCCGGGCTTGGGCGGTACGGGGAAGCCGCCCGCCATCGGGTCGAAGGGCGCCGCCGCCTCGGCCCGCTCGGTCTCGGCGGCGGCCTGCTTCTCGCGCCGGTCGCGGAAGTGGTCGGCGACGAAGGACAACAGCAGGACGGCGATGACCCCGCTGCCGACGTAGAGGACGATCTCGCTGAAGTCGTAGCGCTCGTTGCGCAGCGCCCGGACGGAGGCGACCAGCATCAGCCAGACCACCGAGACCGGGATCAGCACCTTCCAGCCGAGCTTCATCAGCTGGTCGTAGCGCACGCGGGGCAGCGTGCCGCGCAGCCAGATGAAGAAGAACAACAGCAGCTGCACCTTCAGCACGAACCAGAGCATCGGCCACCAGCCGTGGTTCGCGCCCTCCCAGTACGTGGAGATCGGCGCCGGCGCCCGCCAGCCGCCCAGGAAGAGGGTGACCGACACCGCCGAGACGGTGACCATGTTGACGTACTCGGCCAGCATGAACAGGGCGAACTTGATGGAGGAGTACTCGGTGTTGAAGCCGCCGACGAGGTCGCCCTCGGACTCGGGCATGTCGAAGGGGGCGCGGTTCGTCTCGCCGACCATCGTGATGACGTAGATGATGAAGGAGACCGGCAGCAGGATGATGTACCAGCGGTCCGCCTGCGCCTCTACGATCGCCGACGTCGACATCGACCCGGAGTAGAGGAAGACCGAGGCGAACGCCGCGCCCATCGCGATCTCGTAGGAGATCATCTGCGCGCAGGAGCGCAGGCCGCCGAGGAGCGGGTACGTCGAGCCGGAGGACCAGCCCGCCAGGACGATGCCGTAGATCCCGACGGAGGCCACGGCGAGGACGTACAACATCGCGATGGGCAGGTCGGTGAGCTGCATCGTGGTGCGCTGGCCGAAGATCGAGACCTCGTTGCCGGCCGGCCCGAAGGGGATCACGGCGATGGCCATGAACGCCGGGATCGCGGCGATGATCGGCGCGAGGACGTAGACGACCTTGTCGGCCCGCTTGACGACGACGTCTTCCTTCAGCATCAGCTTGACGCCGTCGGCGAGCGACTGGAGCAGGCCCCAGGGGCCGTGCCGGTTGGGGCCGATGCGCAGCTGCATCCAGGCGACGACCTTGCGCTCCCACACGATGGAGAACAGCACGGTCACCATCAGGAAGGCGAAGCAGAACACCGCCTTGAGCAGGACGAGCCACCAGACGTCCCTGCCGAACAGGGAGAGGTCCTCGGCGGCCAGCTGTACCGCGTTCACGCGCCCACCTCCGCAGTGGTGTCGCCGGGGGTGGCGGCCGGGGTCGCCGGGCCGATGCCCACGAGGGTCCCGGGCCGGGCTCCGGTGTCGGCGAGGACACCCGAGCCGGTGGAGTTCAGCGGGAGCCACACGACCCGGTCGGGCATGTCGGTGACCCTCAGCGGGAGTTCGACCCGGCCGGCCGGGCCGGTGACGGCGAGGACGTCGCCGTCCTTGACGCCGCTCTCGGCGGCGGTGGCCGCCGACAGGCGGGCGCTCGCCTCGTGCCGGGTGCCGGCCAGGGCCTCGTCGCCCTGCTGGAGCAGGCCCAGGTCGAGCAGGAGCCGGTGTCCGGCGAGGACGGCCTCGCCCGTGCCGGGGCGCGGCAGCGGCACCGGGTCGGTGGAGTGCTCCGCGGCGAGTTCGCCCTCCCAGGCCCCGAGCCGCTCCAGTTCGCGGCGTACGGCGTGCACGTCGGGCAGGGCGATGGGCCGGTCGGCGGCGTCGGCCAGCATGTGCAGCACGCGGGCGTCGGCCGGGGCGAGGCGGCGGGTCATCTGGTCGGGCTTGAGGGCGGCCTCGAAGGGACGCACCCGGCCCTCCCAGTTGACGAACGCGCCGGCCTTCTCGGCGACGGCCGCCACCGGCAGCACCACGTCGGCGTGGTCGGTGACCTCGCCGGGCCGCAGTTCGAGGGAGACCACGAAGGCCTCCCGCAGGGCGGTCCGGGCCCGCCGCGGGTCGGGCAGGTCGCCCACCTCGACGCCCGCCACCAGCAGCGCGGCCAGCTCGCCCGTGGCGGCGGCCTCCACGATCTGCCCGGTGTCGCGGCCGTAGCGGTGCGGGAGTTCGTCCAGCCCCCAGGCGGTGGCGACCTCGTCGCGGGCCCGCGGGTCGGTGGCCGGACGGCCTCCGGGCAGCAGGGACGGCAGCGCGCCCGCCTCGACGGCGGCCCGCTCCCCGGCCCGGCGCGGGATCCACACCAGGCGGGCCCCGGTGGCGGTGGCCGCCCGTACGGCCGCGGACAGCGCGCCGGGCACCCCGGCGAGGCGCTCGCCGACGACGATGACGGCCCCGCTCTCGCGCAGCGCCTCCGCCGCGGCGGCTCCGCCCGCCTCCAGCCCGGTGCGGGAGGCCAGCGCGGACAGCCACTCGGGCTCGGTGCCCGGGGCCGCCGCCAGCAGGGTGCCGCCGGCCTTGGCGAGGCCGCGGGTGGCGAAGGGGGCCAGGGCGAAGGTCCGCTGGCGGTGCTTGCGGTGCGCCTTGCGCAACCGCAGGAACACCCCGGGGGCCTCCTCCTCGGCCTCGATGCCGACGAGCAGGACGGCGGGCGCCGCCTCCAGGGAGGCGTAGGTGACGCCCGTTCCGTCGAGGTCCTTGCCGGTGCCGGCGACGGAGGCGGCCAGGAAGTCGGCCTCCTCGGCGCTGTGCACGCGGGCCCGGAAGTCGATGTCGTTGGTGTCGAGCACGACGCGGGCGAACTTGGCGTACGCGTACGCGTCCTCGACGGTCAGCCGGCCGCCGGTCAGGACGCCGGCCCGGCCGCGCGCGGCGGCGAGCCCGGCGGCGGCGACCTCCAGGGCCTCGGGCCAGCTCGCCGGGGCGAGGATCCCGTCCGCCCCGCGCACCAGCGGGGTGGTGAGCCGGTCGGGGCGCTGCGCGTAGCGGAACCCGAAGCGGCCCTTGTCGCAGATCCACTCCTCGTTGACCTCGGGGTCCTCGGCGGCGAGCCGACGCAGGACCTTGCCGCGGCGGTGGTCGGTACGGGTCGCGCACCCGCCGGCGCAGTGCTCGCACACGCTCGGGGAGGAGACGAGGTCGAAGGGGCGGGAGCGGAACCGGTAGGCGGCCGAGGTGAGGGCGCCGACCGGGCAGATCTGGATGGTGTTGCCGGAGAAGTAGGACTGGAAGGGGTCGCCCTCGCCGGTGCCGACCTGCTGGAGGGCGCCGCGCTCGACCAGTTCGATCATCGGGTCGCCCGCGACCTGGTTGGAGAAGCGGGTGCAGCGCGCGCACAGCACGCACCGCTCGCGGTCCAGGAGCACCTGCGTGGAGATGGGGACGGGCTTCTCGTAGGTGCGCTTGTGGCCCTCGAAGCGGGACTCGGCGTTGCCGTGGGACATCGCCTGGTTCTGCAGGGGGCATTCGCCGCCCTTGTCGCAGACGGGGCAGTCCAGCGGGTGGTTGATGAGCAGCAGCTCCATCACCCCGCGCTGGGCCTTGTCTGCGACCTCGGAGGTCAGCTGCGTACGGACGACCATGCCGTCGGTGCAGGTGATGGTGCAGGAGGCCATCGGCTTGCGCTGGCCCTCGACCTCGACGATGCACTGGCGGCAGGCGCCGGCCGGGTCGAGGAGGGGGTGGTCGCAGAAGCGGGGGATCTCGATGCCGAGCTGTTCGGCGGCCCGGATGACGAGGGTCCCCTTGGGAACGGACAGTTCGACGCCGTCGATCGTCAGGGACACCAGGTCCTCGGGCGGGACGGCCGCCCCTCCGCCACCGGCCGGGGCGTTCGTGGTGACGGTCATGCGTTCACCTCCGTGTCGGCCCAGAGGGTCGACTTCCTGGGGTCGAAGGGGCAGCCCTTGCCCGTGACGTGCTGCTCGTACTCCGCCCGGAAGTACTTCAGCGAGGAGAAGATCGGGCTGGCCGCGCCGTCGCCGAGGGCGCAGAAGGACTTGCCGTTGATGTTGTCGGCGATGTCGTGGAGCTTGTCGAGGTCGGACATGACGCCCTTGCCGGCCTCGATGTCGCGGAGCAACTGGACGAGCCAGTACGTGCCCTCGCGGCAGGGGGTGCACTTGCCGCAGGACTCGTGGGCGTAGAACTCGGTCCAGCGGGTGACGGCGCGCACCACGCAGGTGGTCTCGTCGAAGCACTGGAGGGCCTTGGTGCCGAGCATGGAGCCGGCGGCGCCGACGCCCTCGTAGTCCAGGGGTACGTCGAGGTGCTCGTCGGTGAACATCGGGGTGGAGGAGCCGCCGGGGGTCCAGAACTTCAGCCGGTGGCCGGGACGCATGCCGCCGCTCATGTCGAGGAGCTGGCGCAGGGTGATGCCGAGGGGGGCCTCGTACTGGCCGGGGCCGGCGACGTGTCCGGACAGCGAGTAGAGGGTGAAGCCGGGGGACTTCTCCGTGCCCATCGCCTTGAACCAGTCCTTGCCCCGCTGGAGGATCGCGGGGACCGAGGCGATGGACTCGACGTTGTTGACGACGGTGGGGCAGGCGTAGAGGCCCTCGACGGCGGGGAACGGCGGGCGCAGTCGGGGCTGGCCGCGGCGGCCTTCGAGGGAGTCGAGCAGGGCCGTCTCCTCGCCGCAGATGTACGCGCCGGCGCCGGCGTGCACGGTGATGTCGAGGTTGCGTCCGCTGCCGTCGATGTCGCGGCCGAGGTAGCCCGCCGCGTACGCCTCGCGCACCGCCTCGTGCAGGCGCCGCAGTACCGGGACGGTCTCGCCGCGCAGGTAGATGAAGGCGTGCTCGGAGCGGATCGCGTAGCAGGCGATGATCATTCCCTCGATGAGGGAGTGCGGGTTGGCGAACAGGAGGGGGATGTCCTTGCAGGTTCCCGGCTCCGACTCGTCGGCGTTGACGACGAGGTAGTGGGGCTTGCCGTCGCCCTGCGGGATGAACTGCCACTTCATCCCGGTGGGGAAGCCGGCGCCGCCGCGACCGCGCAGTCCGGAGTCCTTGACGTAGGCGATGACCTCGTCGGGGGTCATCGCGAGGGCCTTGCGCAGGCCCTCGTAGCCCTCGTGGCGCCGGTAGGTCTCCAGCGTCCAGGACTCCGGGTCGTCCCAGAAGGCCGACAGGACGGGCGCGAGGAGCTTCTCCGGGCTGGTGCCGTTCTTGATCGGTTCCGTCGACACGGACATCACTCCCCTCCCTCGGTGGCGGAGCCGCCGCGGGCCTCGCCGCGTGGGTGCACGATCGGGGCGTGGGGGGCCTCGCCGCGGGCCAGGCGCAGGCCGATCAGCGAGGCCGGGCCGGCTCCGCCGGTGGCGGCGACGGCGCCCTCGCGCTCGTCGGGGAAGCCCGCCAGGATCCGGGCGGTCTCCTTGTAGGTGCACAGCGGGGCGCCGCGGGTGGGTTCGACGGGGCGGCCGGCGAGCAGGTCGTCGACCATGGCCTTGGCGGACTCGGGGGTCTGGTTGTCGAAGAACTCCCAGTTGACCATCACCACGGGGGCGTAGTCGCAGGCCGCGTTGCACTCGATGTGTTCGAGGGTGACCTTGCCGTCGGCGGTGGTCTCGTTGTTGCCGACCCCCAGGTGCTCCTTGAGCTCCTCGAAGATGGCGTCGCCGCCCATGACCGCGCACAGGGTGTTCGTGCAGACGCCGACCTGGTAGTCCCCGGAGGGCCGGCGCCGGTACATCGTGTAGAAGGTGGCGACGGCGGTGACCTCGGCGGTGGTCAGGCCGAGCACCTCGGCGCAGAAGCGGATGCCGGTGCGCGAGACGTGGCCCTCCTCTGACTGCGTCAGGTGCAGCAGCGGCAGCAGCGCGGAGCGGCTGTCGGGGTAGCGGGCGATGACCCGGGCCGCGTCCGCCTCCAGTCGGGCCCGGACCTCGGGCGGGAAGTCGGGGGCGGGCAGCCCGGGCATCCCCAGGTTGACCCCTCCGCTCGGCGAAGTGGCGGTCATCGGTCGACGCCTCCCATCACGGGGTCGATGGAGGCGACGGCGACGATGACGTCGGCGACCTGGCCGCCCTCGCACATCGCGGCCATGGCCTGCAGGTTGGTGAAGGACGGGTCGCGGAAGTGGACCCGGAAGGGGCGGGTGCCCCCGTCGGAGACGACGTGGACGCCGAGTTCGCCCTTGGGGGACTCGACGGCGGCGTACGCCTGGCCGGCCGGCACCCGGAAGCCCTCGGTCACCAGCTTGAAGTGGTGGATGAGGGCCTCCATGGAGGTGCCCATGATGTTCTTGATGTGGTCGAGGGAGTTGCCGAGGCCGTCGGGGCCCATCGCGAGCTGGGCGGGCCAGGCGATCTTCTTGTCGGCGACCATGACCGGGCCGGGCTCCAGCCGGTCGAGGCACTGTTCGACGATCCGCAGGGACTGGCGCATCTCCTCCAGGCGGATCAGGAACCGCCCGTAGGAGTCGCAGGTCTCGGTGGTGGGGACGTCGAACTCGTAGTTCTCGTAACCGCAGTACGGGTCCGTCCTGCGCAGGTCGTGCGGCAGTCCGGCGGAGCGCAGGATCGGGCCGGTGGCGCCGAGGGCCATGCAGCCGGTGAGGTCGAGGTGGCCGACGTCCTGCATGCGGGCCTTGAAGATGGGGTTGCCGGTGGCGAGCTTGTCGTACTCCGGCAGGTTCCTCTTCATGGTCTTCACGAACTCGCGCAGCTGGTCGACCGCGCCGGGCGGCAGGTCCTGGGCGAGGCCGCCGGGGCGGACGAAC
Source organism: Streptomyces sp. NPDC103540 (assembly GCF_055584445.1). Lineage (NCBI taxonomy): Bacteria > Bacillati > Actinomycetota > Actinomycetes > Kitasatosporales > Streptomycetaceae > Streptomyces > Streptomyces sp. NPDC103540. The sequence goes on along the minus strand of NZ_JBVJMA010000010.1, from coordinate 317,930 downwards.
GCGTGGTTCATGCGCAGTCCGGTGATCAGCTCGAAGACGTCGAGGATCAGCTCGCGGTCGCGGAAGCCGTAGATCATGATCGTGGTCGCGCCCAGCTCCATGCCGCCGGTGGCGATGCACACCAGGTGGGAGGAGAGCCGGTTCAGCTCCATCAGCAGGACGCGGATCACGGAGGCCCGGTCGGGGATCTGCTCGGTGATCCCGAGGAGCTTCTCGACGCCGAGGCAGTAGGCCGTCTCGTTGAAGAACGGCGTCAGGTAGTCCATGCGCGTGACGAAGGTGGTGCCCTGCGTCCAGTTGCGGAATTCGAGGTTCTTCTCGATGCCGGTGTGGAGGTAGCCGATGCCGCAGCGGGCCTCGGTGACGGTCTCGCCGTCGATCTCCAGGATCAGGCGGAGCACACCGTGGGTGGAGGGGTGCTGCGGACCCATGTTGACGACGATCCGCTCGTCGTCCGCCTTGGCCGCGGTCCGGACGACCTCGTCCCAGTCCCCGCCGGTGACGGTGTAGACCGTGCCTTCGGTGGTCTCGCGGGAGGCCGCGTGGTGCGACGCGTTCGGAGTGGACATCAGCTGTACGACCTCCGCTGGTCGGGAGCCGGGATCTGGGCGCCCTTGTACTCGATGGGGATGCCGCCGAGCGGGTAGTCCTTGCGCTGGGGGAAGCCCTGCCAGTCGTCCGGCATCATGATCCGCGTGAGGGCCGGGTGGCCGTCGAAGACCAGACCGAAGAAGTCGTAGGCCTCGCGCTCGTGCCAGTCGTTGGTCGGGTAGACGGTGACCAGCGACGGCAGGTGCGGGTCGGTGTCCGGCACGGACACCTCCAGGCGGACGATCCGGCCGTGGGTGAGCGAGCGCAGGTGGTAGACGGCGTGCAGCTCGCGGGCCTTGTCGCCGGGGAAGTGGACCCCGCTGACGCCGGTGCACAGCTCGAAGCGCAGCGCCGGGTCGTCGCGCAGGGTGGACGCCACCCGCACGAGGTGCTCGCGGGCGACGTGGAGGGTCAGTTCCCCCCGGTCGACGACGACCTTCTCGATGGCGTTGGCGGGCAGCAGGTCCTGCTCCTCCAGGGCGCCCTCCAGCTCGTCGACGACCTGGTCGAAGTACGAGCCGTAGGGGCGGACGCTCTCGCCGGGCAGGGCCACGGTGCGCACCAGGCCGCTGTAGCCGCTGGTGTCGCCGCCGTTGTTCGCGCCGAACATGCCCTTGCGAACGCCGATCACCTCGGGTCCCGCGTTGCCCCGGGGCGCGGGGACGTTGTTGCCGTTCTCGACGGCCGGGTCCTCGCTCACCGCAGGAGCCCCTTCATCTCGATGGTGGGCAGGGCCTTGAGGGCCGCCTCCTCCGCCTCGCGGGCCGCCTCCTCGCGGTTCACCCCGAGCTTTCCGCCCTGGATCTTCTGGTGGAGCTTGAGGATGGCGTCCATCAGCATCTCGGGGCGGGGCGGGCAGCCGGGGAGGTAGATGTCCACCGGAACGATGTGGTCGACGCCCTGCACGATCGCGTAGTTGTTGAACATGCCGCCCGAAGAGGCGCACACGCCCATGGAGATGACCCACTTGGGGGCGGGCATCTGGTCGTAGACCTGGCGGAGCACCGGCGCCATCTTCTGGCTGACGCGGCCGGCCACGATCATGAGGTCGGCCTGGCGCGGGGAGCCCCTGAAGACCTCCATGCCGAAGCGGGCCAGGTCGTAGCGGCCGGCGCCGGTGGTCATCATCTCGATGGCGCAGCACGCGAGGCCGAAGGTGGCGGGGAAGACGGATGACTTGCGCACCCAGCCCGCGGCCTGTTCGACGGTGGTCAGCAGAAAGCCGCTCGGCAGCTTCTCTTCCAGTCCCATGGAAAATTCAGCCCCTCAGTCCCATTCCAGGCCGCCGCGGCGCCACACGTAGGCGTAGGCGACGAAGACGGTGAGCACGAAGAGCAGCATCTCGACGAGCCCGAAGATCCCCAGGGCGTCGAAGGTGACGGCCCAGGGGTAGAGGAAGACGATCTCGATGTCGAAGACGATGAAGAGCATCGCCGTCAGGTAGTACTTGATGGGGAAGCGTCCGCCGCCGGCGGGCATCGGGGTCGGCTCGATGCCGCATTCGTAGGCCTCAAGCTTTGCCCGGTTGTACCGTTTTGGGCCGATCAGCGTGGCCATGACCACGGAGAAGATCGCAAACCCTGCGCCGATGGCGCCGAGCACGAGGATGGGCGCGTACGCATTCACGCTCCTCGCTCCTTCCAGTCGTCCTTGACCGTTGGACCGCTGCGCCGGCGCCGAGTGCTCCGCCTCGCGAGGACCGCCCCCCGAATCCGGGGGGCACGTGCATGTGAGGCAGTTCACAAGCCGGGCTGGTGCGCATCTTATGCCCGGCGGTCTGTGATCTGCGACACGGGTAACAACACCGAGTTTGTGATCTCCACCACCTGACGAACGATCATGAAGTCCGATGAGTGGTGATCTTCGTACGCAAGGCATCCACATGATCACCAAAGGTGACATCCGGGCCCGTTCACGCAGGTGGAAAGGGTGTCGCACTATCAAATGGTGGCCCTTGCAGGCAAATTGGCGGTGTTTCGGCCGGGGTGATAAAGGAATCCGCCTCCCCCGGCCGGGGGAAGGGTGGCGTACGGGAGTGGACGCGCCGGCCGGATCTCGCCCGCCACGCCGGGCGGGGGCCGATGCTGTGCATTCGTTCACGAACCCCCCGACGAACCCCCCGACGGACCGGCGCCGGATCACGGACGGGACACGACCGGATCGCGGCAACCTCACGGAGGCGGCACGAAGGCCGCACGGAGGCCTCACGAACGCGTTACGGCGCCAGGTAACTGTGACCTGCGACACACTCCGAGAGCCCCGCGAAAAGGGGGCTTGGCCATCTGTGCGGGTCGATGGTAGGCGGTGGATCAATTCGGACTTATTACTGAAACCCCATGATCACAGCCTTGTGAAGGCGTGTCCGTTACGTCCGTTACGGCGTCAATAAGACGCGCGACGCGCCCGGTTCGGCCGCTCGGCGCGCAACTGTGGCGCAGACCACGTTTCTTGAAGGGAACCCGGCACCCCTGATAGCGGTTGTCCCATGTCCCACACCGCTCACATACCCAGCCACCGGAAGCCCCGCCGTAGCGCCTCGAAGCTCGCGGTCCGCGCCGGAGTTGCCGGTGGCGTCCTCAGCACCCTGGCCATGGCCGGCACCGCGAGCGCGTCCCCCTCCGCCGAGCCCGTGGCCGAGACGACGCTGGAGATGCCGGTCCTCGACCTGGACCTCGGCACCGAGGTCTCCTCGGCCGTCACCACGGCAGCCGAGAACACCCGTGTCGCCGCCGTGGAAGCCGCCGTCGAAGGCGAGCTGAACGCCCTGGAGGAGACCGCCCGCACGGGCGCCGCCGCCGAGGCGAAGCAGGCCAAGGAAGACGCCACGAAGGCGGCCGAGCAGAAGGCCAAGCAGGAGGCCGACCGCAAGGCCGAGGCCGAGCGCGCGGGCCGCACCTCCGAGCGCGAGACCCTGACGACCGCCTCCGCGTCCAACGGCTCCAAGGGCACCACCGCCAAGGGCTCCGGCAGCGGCCAGGGCGTCGGCACCGTGACGGCCCCCGCCACCGGTTCCGCGTCCGCCATCATCAACTTCGCCCGCGCCCAGATCGGCAAGGCGTACGTCCTGGGCTCCACCGGCCCCTCGGCGTACGACTGCTCGGGTCTGGTGCAGGCCGCCTACCGCGCGGCGGGCATCAAGCTCGACCGCGTCTCCCAGGACCAGTCCATGGCCGGCCGCTCGGTCTCCCTGAGCGCGCTCCAGCCGGGCGACATCGTGTACTGGGGCGCCAAGGGCAGCGCCTACCACGTCGCCATCTACTCCGGCGGCGGCAAGTTCATCGGTGCGCAGAACCCCAGCACCGGCATCGTCGAGCGCAACATGAGCTACGACATGCCGACGGGCGCCGTCCGCGTCCTCTGAGTCGCCCGATCGAGCGCTCGATCCGGTTTCACACCGGAGGGCCGGTACTCCCCCGCTCGGGGGTGGAGTACCGGCCCTTCGGCGTGCCCTGACGGCCCTGAAGGGGCCCTGGGGCGCCGCGGGCGAGGCCGTGGCCCCCGAAGGTCCCGACGCGTCCCGGAGTCGGCCTGGGGCGCCCTGAAGCTTCCGCGCGCGTCCCGGTCGCGCACCGAGGGCCCTTTCGGCGACCACCGACCGGGCGCCTGCGGGGCGGCCGACCCTGCGAAGATGGCGGCGACGCGCCCGGCCGTCCGACCCAGGAGGTGGTTCCCGTGAGCAGACCGAGCCGAGGGCGACGGCAGCGGCCCGGGCCGCCGACCCCGCTCCCCGAACCGCGGGGCACCGACGCCGCCGCCCTCCCCGCCGCCGGCGGACTGGCGCTCCTCGCCTGCGGGGGCTGGGTGTTGACCACCTCCCGCCCCTGGCAGAAAGCGGGCGAAACCCTGGCGTTGGGGCTCGAATGGGTCGCTTCGGGCAGCCTGTTGCTGTCCGGCCTGGTCCTGCTCGCCCGCTGCGTCCGCGCCGTCCACGGCGCCGACCCGGACACGGCCCCGGACACCGACGGCTGAACCGCCGACGCACCGCGAACCGCCGACGGACACACCGCGAACCGCCCCCCGCGCACCGAACGGCGCGGCGGAGGACGGCTCGACGGAAGAGCGCGCGGCGGGGGTCAGGCCTTCGGGGCCACCTTCGACAGACCGTTGATGATCCGGTCCATGGCGTCGCCGCCCGTCGGATCCGTCAGGTTCGCCAGCATCTTCAACGTGAACCGCATCAGCACCGGGTGCGTCAGGCCCCGCTGCGCGGCGATCTTCATCACCGCCGGGTTGCCGATCAGCTTCACGAAGGCGCGGCCCAGCGTGTAGTAACCGCCGTACGTCTCCTTGAGCACCTTCGGGTAGCTGTGCAGCGCCAGTTCCCGCTGGGCCGGCGTCGCCCGGGCGTGCGCCTGCACGATGACGTCCGCCGCGATCTGCCCCGACTCCATCGCGTAGGCGATGCCCTCGCCGTTGAACGGGTTGACGAGGCCGCCCGCGTCACCGACCAGCAGCAGTCCCTTGGTGTAGTGCGGCTGCCGGTTGAAGGCCATCGGCAGTGCCGCGCCGCGGATCGGCTGCGTCATGTTCTCCGGGGTGTAGCCCCAGTCCTCCGGCATCGACGCGCACCACGCCTTGAGGACCTCGCGCCAGTCCAGCTCCTTGAAGGCGGAGGAGGAGTTGAGGATGCCGAGGCCGACGTTCGACGTACCGTCACCCATGCCGAAGATCCAGCCGTAGCCGGGCAGCAGACGGTCCTGCGTGCCGCGCCGGTCCCACAGCTCCAGCCACGACTCCAGGTAGTCGTCGTCGTGCCGGGGCGAGGTGAAGTACGTGCGCACCGCGACGCCCATCGGACGGTCCTCGCGACGGTGCAGGCCCATCGCCAGGGACAGCCGCGAGGAGTTGCCGTCGGCCGCGACGACCAGCGGGGCGCGGAAGGTGACCGGGGTCTTCTCCTCGCCCAGCTTGGCCTGCACGCCCGTGATGTGGCCGGTCCGCGGATCCCGTACGGGCTCGCCGACGTTGCAGCGCTCGTACAGCCGCGCGCCGGCCTTCTGCGCCTGACGGGCCAGGGTCTCGTCGAAGTCGTCGCGCTTGCGGACGAGTCCGTAGTCCGGGTAGGAGGCGAGTTCCGGCCAATCCAGCTGGAGGCGCTGACCGCCGCCGATGATCCGCAGACCCTTGTTCCGCAGCCAACCGGCCTCTTCGGAGATGTCGATGCCCATCGCCACCAGCTGCTTGGTGGCGCGCGGGGTCAGACCGTCGCCGCAGACCTTCTCGCGCGGGAACGCCGTCTTCTCCAGCAACAGGACGTCGAGTCCCGCCTTGGCGAGGTAGTAGGCGGTGGTGGAGCCGGCGGGGCCGGCACCGACGACGATCACATCCGCGGAGTGCTCGGTGAGGGGCTCGGTCACAGCGGGGTCTCCCGAAGGCTCGATAAAGGGTGCCCAACGGCACGGGACAAAGTGCAGTCTAAGCAGCGAGAGAGATCGCGATCCGAAGGGCTGCCCTCTATGACCACCTCGCCGACCCGACCGCTCCCCGACGTGACGCTGCGCGTGCCCACGCACGAGGACGCGCACGCCTGGCACGGCGTCTTCGACGACCCCGACGTCATGGAGTTCCTCGGCGGCCCCGCCGAACTGTCCTTCTACGTCGAGATCACGGCCCGGCAGCGGATGTACGACGCACGGCTCGGCTACTGCCTGTGGACCCTGCTGGACGCCGACGGCGGGGTCATCGGCTTCACCGGGGCCCAACCCTGGCCGGCGGAGCGGACGTGGGGCCCGGTCGGCGAGATCGAGATCGGCTGGCGGCTGGGACGCGCCGCCTGGGGCCACGGCTACGCCCACGCCGCCGCGCTGGCCACGCTGGAACGGCTGCGGGAGGCCGGGGTGGAGCGGGTGGTCGCGATGATCGACGACGCGAACGCGCGCTCGGTGGCCGTGGCGGAACGGCTCGGGATGACGCTCGCCGACACCTTCGCCCTGCCGGACGGCCGCCGCACGGCCCGCCGCTACGAACTGACGCTCGCCTGACCGGACGCCCGGGCACACCCGCCGACCCGCGACCCCTCCGACGCGCGGACCCCGCCCGGCCGCCACGGCGTTCGGGACGGTCTGGACGGTCTGGACGGCCGGGGTGGTCGGGGCGGCCGGGGTGGTCGGGGCGGCCGGGGTGGTCGGGGCGGAAGCGGTCGAGGGTCAGAACACGCTGAGGCCCGTCAGGGTCGTGAAGCGGTCCAGGGCCGCGACGCCGGCGACCGAGTTGCCGCGGGAGTCGAGGCCCGGGCTCCACACGGCGAGGGTGCAGCGGCCCGGAACGACCGCGACGATGCCGCCGCCGACGCCGCTCTTGCCCGGCAGGCCCACCCGGTAGGCGAACTCCCCCGCCGCGTCGTACGTCCCGCAGGTCAGCATCACCGCGTTGATCTGCTTCGCCTCGCTGCGCGTCAGCAGCCGCGAGCCGTCGGCGCGCAGCCCGTGCCGGGCCAGGAAGCCGGCGGCGAGGGCCATGTCGGCGCAGCTCATCTCGATGGAGCACTGCCAGAAGTAGTGGTCCAGCAGCGCCGGTACGGGGTTGTCCATGTTCCCGTAGGAGGCCATGAAGTGCGCGACGGCCGCGTTGCGGTCGCCGTGCTCGTGCTCCGAGGCGGCCACCTCCGCGTCGAAGGCGATCTCCGGGTTCCCGCTCTCCTGCCGCAGGAACTCCAGGAGTTCGCTGCTCGCGTCACCCGTGAGGGTCTGGAGCCGGTCGGTGACGACGAGCGCCCCCGCGTTGATGAACGGGTTGCGGGGGATGCCGTTCTCGTACTCCAACTGCACCAGCGAGTTGAAGGGGTTGCCGGACGGCTCCCGCCCCACCCGCTCCCACAGGCTGTCGCCGCCCTCGGCCAGCGCGAGGGCCAGCGCGAAGACCTTGGTGACGGACTGCGCGGAGAAGGGGACCCGCCAGTCCCCGATCCCGTGGACGTTGCCGTCGAGGTCCGCGATGGCCATCCCGAACCGGTTCGGGTCCACCGACGCCAGGGCCGGGATGTACTCGGCGGGCGTGCCGCTGCCCACCAACGGGGCGACGTCGGCGGCTATCCGCTCCAGGAGGGCTGCGTACTCCACGACGGTTACGCCTTGAAGCCCCGGTGCAGCGCGACGATGCCGCCGCTGAGGTCGCGCCAGGCGACCTTCGACCATCCGGCCTTCCCCAGCAGCGCCGCGAGCGCCGGCTGGTTCGGCCACTCGCGGATGGACTCGGCGAGGTAGACGTACGCGTCCGGGTTGGAGGACACCGCGCGGGCGACCGGGGGCAGCGCCCGCATCAGGTACTCGGTGTACACGGTGCGGAACGGCGCCCAGGTGGGCTGCGAGAACTCGCAGATGACGACCTTGCCGCCGGGCTTCGTCACCCGGTACAGCTCGCGCAGCGCGGCATCGGTGTCCTGGACGTTGCGCAGGCCGAAGGAGATGGTCACGGCGTCGAAGACGTCGTCCTTGAACGGCAGCCGCGTCGCGTCGCCGGCGGTCAGCGGCAGCCACGGGTTGCGCTTCTTGCCCTCGCGGAGCATGCCGAGGGAGAAGTCGCAGGGGACGACGTAGGCGCCGGTCGCGGCGAAGGGCAGCGAGGACGTCGCGGTCCCGGCGGCCAGGTCGAGGACCTTCTGGCCGGGGCGGGCGTCGACCGCCTTGGCGACCTCCTTGCGCCACACCCGGTCCTGGCCGAGGGACAGGACGTCGTTGGTGAGGTCGTAGTTCGCCGCGACCCTGTCGAACATGGAGGCTACTTCGTGCGGCTGCTTGTCCAGGGAAGCCCTAGTCACTGGCGTCGGCCCCTCGGTGTGCGGTTCGGCAGATACGGAAGCCATCCTCTCAGGCCGCCGCCACGGCGCCACGCGGCCCCTGCCGGTACCCCGACCGGCGGCCGGACGGCCACCCGGGCCGCCGTCCCGGCCGTCGGCCGACCCGCCGTCGGGGCTCGACGCGTGTCACCCGCCGAACGGGTGACCCGCCGGGCACACTGGGGGCACGACCTGAGGGGGGTCCGCGATGCCGGCCGGTCAGTACCACAGCGCCCGACGGGCCGAGCGACGCCGCAGGCTGCGTCGTACGGTCCTGTGCTCGACGGGGTTACTCGTGTTCGCGGTCGTCGTCTGGCAACGCGGCGGCGAGGACCCGCCCGCCGACGCCGCGCCCCCCGCGCCGCCCCCGGCCGCCGCGGCGCCCTCCCCGGCCGCCTCCCCGACCGGCGGCGCTTCCCCCGGCACCCCCGGCTTCGCCGCCTCCACCACCGCCGGACGGGCCCGCGGTCAGGGGCCCGCCCTGACCTGGCGGGTGGAGGTGGAGCGGGGCAGCGGCGTCGACCCCGACGGGGCGGCACGTGACATCGAGGCGATCCTCGGCGACCGCCGCGGCTGGATCCGCGACCCCGCGAACGGGTTCCGACTGGCCGGGCCGGGCGAGCCCGTCGACTTCACGGTGAAGATCGCGACCCCGGCGACCACCGACCGGCTGTGCGAGGTGGTCACGCCCGAGCTGGTCGGGGAGACCAACTGCCGGGTGGGCCACACCGTCGTGGTGAACCTCAAGCGCTGGCAGGAGGGATCGCCGCAGTTCCGCGGCCCCGTCAGGGAGTACCGGGCGTTGATCGTCAACCACGAGGTCGGGCACGAACTGGGCCACGCGCACGAGGGCTGCCCCGGCCCCGGCCGGCCGGCTCCCGCGATGATGCAGCAGATCAAGGGCCTGCACGGCTGCACCGCCAACGCCTGGCCCTACGCGGCCGACGGCACCTACCTCTCCGGCCCGCCGCTGCCCTGAGCGGTGCGGCCCCGCACGGTCCGGCCCGCACGGTTCGGCCCGCACGGTTCGGCCCCGCGCGGTTCAGCGCCGGCGGTGCAGCAGCCGTCCGGAGATCACCGTGGCCACGCAGGTGCTCGCCCCGCGCTCCATCAGCTCCGCCTCGTCGGCCACGGCGAACACCGCGAACCGGGCCGCCGCCCCCGCCTCCAGCACCCCGTGGAAGGCCTGCCCGGCCGACTCCCGCCCGGCGAGCGGATCCAGGGACGCCTCGCCCTCGTAGGGGGTCGGCGGCACCACGGCCAGGCCCGAGCGGACCACCGCCGTGCGCACCGACCCGATCGTGAAGCGCCCGGCCACCGCGACCACCCCGCGCGCGAGCAGCTTCTGCGTGCCGCGCCGCGCGCTGTGGCCCCAGCGGGCCTCGGTCATCTTCAGGGCCTCCAGCTCGCGGGCCCCGGTGATCGGGTCGCCGCCCAGCTCGGTGACCTCGTACGGGTCGTCCGGGTAGTACGTGCGCTCCAGCAGCGCGTCGGCTCCGCGCGCCAGCAGTCCCGGGGTCAGCACCCCGGGCCAGCGGCGGACCCGGGCGTGCGGGGCGTCCGCGCCCAGCTCCTCGTACGGGCCGGCGCGCAGGATCCGCTCGCCGTCGACCAGGACGGCGCCGCCCGCCAGCGGCGTCGATCCGGGGCCGGTGACGAGCAGGTCGGCGGTGTGCAGCGTCAGCATCGGGGACGGTCCGGGGTCAGTTCGTGGAGATGAGCTTCAGCTCGGGGTGGGCCGTGCCGCCCTCGATGGCGGTGGAGGAGATGTGCGAGACCACCCGCTCGTCGACCGGGTCGTTCGCCGGGTCCTCGTGGACCAGCAGGTGTTCGTACGTCGTCGCGCGCTGCGCGGGGACGCGGCCGGCCTTGCGGATCAGGTCGATGATCTCCTGGCGGTTGGAGCGGTGCTTGGCACCGGCCGAGGAGACCACGTTCTCCTCCAGCATGATCGAGCCGAGGTCGTCGGCGCCGTAGTGCAGGGAGAGCTGGCCGGCCTCCTTGCCGACGGTCAGCCAGGAGCCCTGGATGTGCGCGATGTTGTCGAGGAACAGGCGCGCGATGGCGATCATGCGCAGGTACTCGAAGATCGTCGCCTGGGTGCGGCCCTTGAGGTGGTTGTTCTCGGGCTGGTACGTGTACGGGATGAAGGCGCGGAAGCCGCCGGTGCGGTCCTGCGTGTCCCGGATCATCGCGATGTGCTCGATGCGCTCGGCGTTGGTCTCGCCCGTGCCCATCAGCATGGTGGAGGTGGACTCCACGCCGAGCCGGTGGGCGATCTCCATGATCTCCAGCCAGCGCTCGCCGGACTCCTTCAGCGGGGCGATGGCCTTGCGGGGGCGCTCCGGCAGGAGTTCGGCGCCGGCGCCCGCGAAGGAGTCGAGGCCGGCCGCGTGGATGCGGCGGATGGCCTCCTCCGCGTCGACGCCGGAGATGCGGGCCATGTGGTCGACCTCGGAGGCGCCCAGCGAATGGATGACCAGCTGCGGGAACGCCTTCTTGATCGCGGAGAAGTGCTCCTCGTAGTACTCCACCCCGTAGTCGGGGTGGTGCCCGCCCTGGAACATGATCTGCGTGCCGCCCAGCTCGACGGTCTCCGCGCAGCGGCGCAGGATGTCGTCGAGGTCGCGGGACCAGCCCTTCTTGGTGTCCTTGGGGGCCGCGTAGAAGGCGCAGAAACGGCACGCCGTGACGCACACGTTGGTGTAGTTGATGTTGCGCTCGATGATGTACGTCGCGATGTGCTCCGTACCCGCGTAGCGCAGGCGGCGCGCGGCGTCGGCGGCCTGGCCCAGCGCGTGCAGGGGGGCGTGCCGGTAGAGGTCGAGCGCCTCTTCCTTGGTGATCCGGCCCCCCGCGGCGGCACGGTCGAGGACAGACTGGAGAGCGGCCTGGTCGGTCACCGGTGCGTCACCTTTCGGCGGTGTGTCAAGGGTCCGGACCGATCCAGCCTACGCCAGGGCCGGTGCGCCTCGTTCAGGGGCCGGGGGCCGGGGTCAGGGGCCGGGGTCAGGGGCTGCGGGTGAGGTCGCCCTCCGGGTTGCCGGCCGGGACGTCCCCGGAGCGGTAGTGGAGGGTGCCGTCGGCGTTCAGGGTGAACCGTTCGTCGGCGGAACCGTTGGAGCACACGCCGGGGGCGGGGTTGGGGCCGCCGGAGGTGTCGAGGACCAGGGAGCGGTCGGTGGCGGAGGACAGCTTCCAGTCCCCGCTGCAGTCGGTGCCGAGGACGGGCAGGACGGACTTGTCGCGGCCCACGACCTCGCCGACCCGGCCGGCCCGGATGGTGATCTCGAAGTCGCTCGCCACGCCCATGCGGGCGGTGGTGACGGTCCCCTTCCAGGTGCCGACGAGTTCCTTGGGCACGTCGGCGCGCGACCCCTTGGGCGGACCCGCCGAGGCTCCGGGGCTCGCCGACGCGCCCGGGCTCGACGAACCGCCCGGACTCGACGGCGCCGAGGCCGCCGGCCGCGGGCCGGCCGAGGATTCGCCGGACGTGTCCGCGCCCGACGCCGCGTCCTTGCGGGCGCCCTGACCCGGCAACAGGTCCAGCCCGTACAGCCCGGCGGACAGCGCCGTGAGCACCGCCGCCGCGCCGAGCACGAGCGTGCAGCTGAAGCGGCGCCCGGCCGCGCTGAGCGTGACCCGCCGCCCCTCGGGTGCGCCGCGCGGGCCCGGCACGGCGCCGGAAGCGGAACCCGGAGCGGAGCCCGGGCCGGAACCCGAGCCGGCCGTCTCCGTCGGGGCTCCGTACACGCCGCCCGGGGGGCCGTACGGACCCGCGGGGGTGCCGGAGGCCGGGTAGGGGGTGCCGGCCGGGCCCCCGTAGGAGGGGTCGGGCGTACCGAAGCCGACGCCGACCGGGCCGCCGAGGGAGGCCGCCGTGAACGGAACCGGCCCGGAGGGGCCCTCACCGCCCGCCGCGGGCCCCGCGGGCCCCGCCGCGTCCGCCTCCGCGTCGAGGTCGAGCAGGGCCACCGCCGCCCGGCTGATCTCCTCCACCACCGGCGCCGGGAGCAGGCCCGAGAACCCCGCCGCCTCGCCCAGGGCCTCCGCGAGGTCCCGCGGCGTCGGACGGGCGCCCGCCTCCTTGGCCAGGCAGGCCCCGATCAGCTCGCGCAGCGTCCCCGCCGGCAGCCCGTCCAGCTCCGGCGGCTCGTGCACCACCTTGTAGAGGAGGGTCGCGGAGTTGTCCCCACTGAAGGGGGGCCGGCCGGTGGCCGCGAAGGCGAGGACCGCGCCGAGGGAGAACACGTCCGAGGCGCCGGTGACGCCCTTGCCGAGGATCTGCTCCGGCGACATGTACCCGGGCGAACCGATGGAGACCCCGGTGGAGGTGAGGGAGGCGGTGCCGTCCGTGGCCCGCGCGATCCCGAAGTCGATCAGCCGGGGCCCGTCCAGGGACAGCATCACGTTCGACGGCTTCACGTCCCGGTGGACCAGCCCCAGCGCGTGCACCGCCACCAGCGCCCGGGCCAGGCCCGCGCCGATCGCCCGCGCGGACGCCTCGGGCAGCGGCCCGTGCCCGGCGACCGCCCCGCCCAGCGAGGGGCCGGCCACGTAGCCGGTCGCCACCCACGGCACGGCCGCCTCCGGGTCGGCGTCCAACACCGGCGCGGTCCACTGCCCGCCGACGCGACGCGCGGCCTCGACCTCACGGCGGAAGCGGGCGCGGAACTCCCCGTCGGCGGCGAAGTGCGGGTGCACCACCTTGACGGCGACCGTCCGGCCGCCGGCGCTGCGCCCCAGATAGACCCGGCCCATGCCGCCGGCGCCGAGCCGGCCGAGCAGCCGGTACGCGCCGACGGTGCGCGGCTCACCCGCTTCGAGCGGCTGCATGACGTCCCCCGTCCCCGTCCCCGGGTCGTGGCGTCACCCGGACAGGCAGCACCTTAGGCGGTGCGCCCGGTCGGCCGGGAGGGATCACCCGTGCCGGTGACGGACACCGTCATGGTCATGGTCACGTCGGGCGCGGCCGGAAAGGGGAATGCGCGCTATCGATTGTGGGACGGGAACACGAAAGGGGAACGAATTCCCGGGAAACGGGCGTATTCGGTTTCCGGGATGCGGAACGTCTCCCCGGATCTCCTTTACCGGAGGCCTTCCCGTATAAGTCGCGCTAATGATCGTGGGTGACGGCGTCGAGGAGCTCGACGGCGACATCGGCGGGGTAGCCGGTGCCCTCTCCGGTCCGGCGCGCGAATTCCCGGACACCGGCCAGTTGATCGGGTCCGAAGCGGAAGTCGAGGGTGGTGAAGTAGCGCTCCAGCAGCTCGGCGTCGAAGGCCTCCCAGCGGGCCGCCTGGTCGGCGACCTTGGCGACCTCCTCCAGGGAGACGTCCCGGGAGGCGAGGAAGGCCCGGTGGACCTCGCGGACGGTGGCGGGCTCGCGCTCCAGGTAGTCCTTGCGGGCGGCCCAGACGGCGAACACGAACGGCAGTCCGGTCCAGTCCTTCCACATCTGCCCGAGGTCGTGGACGGTGAGGCCGAGCCGGGGCGCGTCGTGCAGGGAGGCGCGCAGCGCGGCGTCGCCGATCAGCACCGCCGCGTCGGCCTCCTGCATCATCAGCCCCAGGTCAGGAGGGCAGGTGTAGTAGTCGGGGCTGACTCCGTACCGCTCGGCGAGGAGCAGCTGGGCGAGCCGGACCGAGGTGCGGGAGGTCGAGCCGAGGGCGACGCGGGCGCCGTCCAGGTGCTCCAGCGGCACCTGGGAGACGATCACGCAGGACATGACGGGGCCGTCGCAGCCGACCGCCAGGTCGGGGAAGGCGACGAGCTCGTCGGCGTTGCGGAGGAACTCCACCAGGGTGATGGGGGCGATGTCGAGGTCACCCCGCACGAGGCTCTCGCTCAGCTTCTCGGGGGTGTCCTTGGTCAGTTCCAGGTCCAGCAGGGTGCCGGTTCGGGCCAGCCCCCAGTAGAGGGGGAGGCAGTTCAGGAACTGGATGTGGCCGACTCGGGGCCGGCTGCGATAGACGTCCACATCGCGAGACTAGCCCCCACCTCTCCGTCAGCGATCGGGCAGGTCTCAAACGTCCGAGTGACGTGATCTTTCCCTCTGGTCTCGCCCCGAGGGTGCGTGCTAGGCTCGACGCAAGTTGCAGTTTGGTTTCCCTTGCAGTACGAGGCCTGCGGAGCATGTAACCCGCAGGCTTTTGTAGTTTTCAGACTTCTTAGCAGGTTCTGGAGCAGGGCGACCCTTTGGCCCATAGGAGGGCTCATGGCTACCGGAACCGTGAAGTGGTTCAACGCTGAAAAGGGCTTCGGCTTCATCGCCCAGGACGGCGGCGGCCCGGATGTCTTCGTCCACTACTCCGCGATCAACGCCTCTGGCTTCCGCTCCCTCGAGGAGAACCAGCAGGTCAACTTCGACGTCACGCAGGGTCCGAAGGGCCCGCAGGCGGAGAACGTCACCCCGGCCTAGTCGCCTGGCCGACCGGATCGCGGTTGGATTAGCAGTACCCAAGGAGCCCCGCCTCCTCCGTGCGAACGGAGAAGGTGGGGCTCCTGCCTTTGGGGCCGGGCGGGAGCGGGCCGGGGGGTCTCCCGGCCGCCGACGGAAACGGCCGCCGACGGAAACGGCCGCGGGGGGGGGGGGGGGGGGGGGGGGCGCGCGCCGGGGGGGGGGGGGGGGGGGGGGGGGGGGGGGGGGGGGCCCCGCCCGCCCCCCGCGCCGGGCCCCCCCCCCCCCCCGGGGGGGGCGGCCCCCGGGGGGGGGCCCCCCGCCCGCGGCCGTTCGGGTCGGGGCGGCGGTTCAGGCCCGCGGAGCCGCGATCTCGATCTTCACGATCGCCTCGTGCTTGTCGGCCGTGATCACGCGCAGGTGGTACGTGCCCGCGGGCACCTCCGCGGTGAGCAGGTCCGGCAGGGCGATCCGGCCGTCGGCCTTGGTCTTGGGCAGCTCCAGGGCGAACACCTTCGCCTCGGCCGTGGCGCCCTTGAAGTACGGGCCCTTCGAGGTCTGGTCCACCAGGGCCCAGGTGCCCGGCCTGCCCGCGACCTCCTGGACCAGCTCGGCGCGGGCCTGTACGCCGGCCTCGGGCTTGTCGCCGCGGGCGGCCAGGAAGGTCAGGCCCTTGATCGGGGTGCCGCTCGTGGCCGCGACCGTCCCGGTGCCGTCCGTACGGGACAGCTCCACCGGCTTCTCCACCGGCTTGGCGGTGACCTTGCCGTTCAGCGCCAGCGTGAACTGGCCCTTGGTGTCGTAGGCCGTGGCCCGCAGGGTGAAGGTGCCCGCCTTGGGGCCGGCCTTCAGGCGGGGGGCGGTGGCGATGCCGTCGGCGTCGGTACGGATGACGACGCTCTTCTCGCTCCCGAAGACGAAGCCGGTGCCGTCCGTGCCGTCCTGCTCGATGGCCACCACGATGCGCTGGTCGGCGGCGGGCTTGCCGTCGCTGAGGACCGTCTTGAAGCGGACGCCCTCCGCGAACAGGCTGCCCGCCTCGGCCTCCAGGGTGACCCGGCCGTGCTGCTCCAGCTTGGCGAGCGTCGCGGGCGGCGGGGTGGGCTTCGTCGGCTCGGTCGGCTTGTTGGGCTCGGTCGGCTTGGTCGGCGTCGTGGGGTTCGTCGGGTTCGTCGGCGTGGTCGGCGTGGTCGGCGTCGTCGGCCGGGACGGGGTGACCGGCGTCGTCGGCGGCGTGTGGCGCGGCGGCTGCGGGGTGGGCAGCGACGGCGTGGGCGGCGTCGGGTAGTTGCCGACGGGCGGGTTCTCCACGCCGGTGGCGCCCTGCTGGTACTGGCGCATGTAGCCGAGGACCGTGTTCACGTACTCGCGCGAGGCGTTGTACGCGAGCAGGGCCTTGTCCAGGTCCGCCGGGAGGGTGAGGTCCTTGCCGCCCGAGCAGAGGTAGAGGCCGGTGCCCAGGGAGGCGTCGTAGATGTTGTTGGCGTCGCGCTTGCCGTCGCCGTTGCCGTCGGCCTTCCAGGTCGCCCAGGTCGTCGGGATGAACTGGAGGGGGCCGAAGGCGCGGTCGAACTCGGTGTCGCCGTCCCACTCGCCCTTGTCGGTGTCGGTGATCCGGGCGAAGCCGTTGCCGTCGAGGCGCGGGCCGCGGATCAGCCTCTCCGTGTACCCGTCGGACTTGAGCCCGTAGCCGGAGGCGTGGACGGACTCGACCCTGCCGATGCCCGCGATCAGCTGCCAGGGCAGCTTGCAGCCGGGCAGGGCCGCGGCGACCGCCACCTCGGCGCGCTTGTACGCGTCCAGGGCGGTGGCGGGGATGCCGGAGGCGCTCTCGGTCGCCACGTTGCCGGCTCCGGCGGCCGGCGGGACCTGCGGGTCCGCGACGGCGGGCGGCACGTCGAGGCGGGCGTCGCCGCGGTCGACGGCCTGCGGGCTGTCCGGGGTCGGCTCGGCCTCTCCCGCGCCGGCGACCGGGGCGTTGGTCACGACGGCGGCGGTGGTCAGGCTGGCCGCGAGGGCGGCCGTGCACAGGACCTTGCGCGAGGTGTTGACTACATGACGGTGAAGCGGCTTCACAGTGCGGCGATCCCCCCAAGGCGGCCGGCGAAGGCGTCGGCTGGTCGAGCCGTGATTCTTCTGTCTATCAGGTATTCGCATACGACTCGCCGTCGCCCCCCGAGATATGACGCACCATTCGTCTCGGCTTCACCGGCCGGTGGCCCAAGACGTCCAACGCGAGGACCCGTCCGACGGGGCCGGCCCGCGCCGGGCCCTAAGTCCCGTACCGGCACGGGCCCTTGGACCCTGACCGAAACACCCCAATGGCCCGGTCTGCCACCGCTCGCGGTTCTTTACCCTGGTATGCATGGCGAGTGGCAAGAGGGAACAACGTCGCGCGGCCCGTGAGCGGCTCGTGGCGCGGCGCGAGGCCGACGCCCGGCGCGCGCGGTGGCGGGGGCGGCTGCTCGTGGGGGGCGCGCTCGTCGCCGTCCTCGGCATCGCGGTCGGTGTGGGCGTGTACGCCTCGAAGTCGGCGGGTTCGGGTCCGAGCGAGGCGGCCGGCAAGCCGTTCGTACGGCCGGCGCACACGAGCGGCACGGACGGGGCGGTTGTCCCGTACGGCGGGGCCGGGGCGAAGGACGTGGTCTCGGTGTGGCTGGATCCGCGCTGTCCGTTCTGCGCGGGGGTGGAGACGGGACTCGGCGGGACCTTCAAGGAGCGGGCGGACGCGGGGGCGTACCGGGTCGAGTACCACTTCGCGACCTTCCTCGACGGTTCGCTCGGCGGCAAGGGGTCCAAGCGGGCCCTGAACGCGCTGGGCGCGGCGGTGAACGAGAGCCCGGAGAAGTTCATGGACTACCTCCAGGTGCTCTACCGCAACCACCCCCCGAAGGAGACGGACGACCGGTTCGGCTCGACGAGCACCCTGCTGGAGCTCGCGGACCGGGTGCCGGGACTGCGGAGCCCCGCCTTCGACCGCGCGGTCGAGGAGCTCACGTACATGCCGTGGGTGGACAAGGTCTCGCGGGCCTTCGAGGGCAGCGGGAAGAAGGGCACCCCGGTCGTCGAGATCAACGGCAAGGAGGTGAACGTCCTGACGGGCAGGGGACTCGACACCATCACCCCGGAGGCGTTCGACCGCCTGGTCGCGGAGAATCGCCGGCAGTGAGCATGTCATGGCCGGCTGGTACGTTCGGCCGTCCGAGCGCGCCGGTGGCCGAAATCCGGTGCGCGCAGACGCCGAAGGCACCACCACCCCATGACCCACACCCCGCCGCCCGGCCCGGACGCGAGCAACCCCTACGCGAGTTCCGCGGGCACCCCGCAGCAGGCCCCCTACGGACAGGCCCCGTACGGACAGAACCCGTACGGCCAGGCTCCCCGGCCGCAGGCCCCGTACGGACAGAACCCCTACGGCCAGGCCCCGCAGCCTCAGGCCCCGCAGGGCCAGAACCCGTACGGGCAGAACCCGCAGGGCCAGGCCCCGTACCCGCCGCAGGGGCAGCAGCACCCGCAGAGCCCCTACATACAGTCCCCGCAGCCCGGGTTCGCGGGCGCGCCCGGCCACGCCCACCCCGGCGGGCCCGGCTCCGGCTGCGTCGCCTGCGGGTCCCCGCACACGGTGGACATGTCGGTGCGGGCCCACGTCGGCGTGCTGATCTTGATGCGCTTCCTGCACCAGAAGGGCCCGTTCTGCCGCACCTGCGGTCGGGCCATGGTGCGGGCGATGACCACGAAGACCCTGTGCCAGGGCTGGTGGAGCCCCGTCTCCCTGGTGATCTTCACGCCGTTCACGCTGATCTGGAACCTGATCGCGGCCATCAGGTTCTCCAAGCTGCCGCCCTCCGAGCCCGCGCCGGGGCGACGGACGCTGGACGAGGGCCCGCCGGTCCACTCGCGCCCGCTCGCCTACGTCGCGATCGTGCCGCTGCTCTGGGCGGTGTGGGTCGTCAGCAACATCATCGCGGACGTCTCCTCGTGAGCCGGTGAGCCGGTGAGCCCGTAGGTCGGTGAGCCCGAGCCCGTAGGTCGGCGGGCCGGCGGGTCGGTGGGCCGGCGGGCCGGAACCGAGCCCCGGGGCGGGGTCGGCCCCCACCCTCCCCGCCCCGAAGCCCCGAGGCCCCGGCACCCTTCACAAGCCCGCTCCGCGCCCCTACCCTGACGGACCGTCAGATCTCTGGGTCGCCAGGAGGCGCACATGCTGCTGCGAGGCAAGACCGTCATCGTCTCCGGGGTCGGGGCCGGACTCGGGCACCAGGTGGCCGCGGCCGTGGTCCGCGACGGCGGCAACGCCGTCCTCGGGGCCCGCACCGAGGCCAACCTCGCCAAATCCGCCGCCGAGATCGACCCCGACGGCACCCACACCGCCCACCGCCCGACCGACATCACCGACGAGGACCAGTGCCGGGCCCTGGTGGAGCTGGCCCGCGAGCGCTTCGGCGGCGTGGACGCCGTCGTGCACGTCGCCGCCTGGGACTCGTACTTCGGCGGCCTCCAGGACGCCGACTTCGGCACCTGGCAGCAGATCCTCGACGTCAACCTGCTCGGCACCCTGCGCATGACCCGCGCCTGCCTGCCCGCGTTCAAGGAGGCCGGCGGCGGCTCCGTCGTCATCATCGGCACCCAGTCCGCCGTGGCCTCGCCCAACGAGGTCCAGCAGGCCGCCTACGCCGCCTCCAAGGGCGCGCTGACCTCCGCCATGTACTCCATGGCCCGCGAACTGGGCCCGCACCGCATCCGCGTCAACACCGTGCTCCCCGGCTGGATGTGGGGCCCTCCCGTGCAGGCCTTCGTCACCTTCACCGCCCACACCGAGGGCGTCCCCGAGGCCGAGGTCCACGCCCGCCTCACCGAGCGGATGGCCCTGCCCGACCTGGCCACCGACGGGGACGTCGCCGACGCCGTCGCCTTCCTCGCCAGCGACCGGGCGCGGGCGATAACCGGCCAGTCGCTGCTGGTCAACGCCGGTGAGCTGATGCGATGACGCCCTCCGCGCGGCGTCGAGCGGATCGTATGCTCGCCCCATGACCACTACCGGTGACGCTCCGACCGACAACGCGATGCGCCGAGCGCTCCGGCGCGCCCGCGACGGCGTCGCGCTGGACACGGCCGAGGCGGCCGTCCTGCTCCAGGCGCGCGGCGAGGCCCTGGAGGACCTGTGCGCCTCCGCCGCCCGCGTCAGGGACTCCGGGCTCGCCGCCGCGGGGCGGCCCGGAGTCATCACGTACTCGCGGAAGGTCTTCATCCCCCTCACCCGGCTGTGCCGCGACCGGTGCCACTACTGCACCTTCGTGACCGTCCCCGGCAAGCTCCGCAAGGCCGGCCACGGGATGTACCTCTCCCCCGACGAGGTCCTCGACATCGCGCGCGCCGGCGCCGCGATGGGCTGCAAGGAGGCCCTGTTCACCCTCGGCGACCGCCCCGAGGACCGCTGGCCCGAGGCCCGGGAGTGGCTGGACGCGCACGGCTACGACGACACCCTGGCCTACGTACGGGCCATGGCGATCCGCGTCCTGGAGGAGACGGGCCTGCTGCCCCACCTCAACCCCGGGGTGATGTCCTGGTCCGAGCTCCAGCGCCTGAAGCCCGTCGCACCCTCCATGGGCATGATGCTGGAGACGACCGCCGCCCGCCTGTGGTCCGAGCCCGGCGGCCCCCACCACGGCTCCCCCGACAAGGACCCTGCCGTACGGCTGCGCGTCCTGGAGGACGCGGGCCGCTCCAACGTGCCCTTCACCACCGGCGTCCTCATCGGCATCGGGGAGACCTACGAGGAGCGCGCCGAGGCCTTCTTCGAGCTGCGCCGCATCCAGCGCAGCTACCACGGGCTCCAGGAGTTCATCGTCCAGAACTTCCGGGCCAAGCCCGACACCGCCATGCGCGGCATGCCCGACGCGGAACTGGAGGAGCTGGCCGCCGCCATCGCGGTGGCCCGGCACGTCCTCGGCCCCGCCGCCCGCATCCAGGCCCCGCCGAACCTGGTGGACGCCGAGTACGCCCTGCTGATCGGCGCCGGCATCGACGACTGGGGCGGCGTCTCGCCGCTGACCCCGGACCACGTCAACCCGGAGCGCCCCTGGCCGCACATCGAGGAGCTGGCCGCGCGCACCGCCGCCGCCGGCTTCGAGCTGCGCGAACGCCTCACCATCTACCCCGAGTTCCTCCAGCGCGGCGAACCCTGGCTGGACCCCCGCCTGCTGCCGCACGTACGGGCGCTGGCCGATCCGCTGACCGGCCTGGCGAACGAGGCGGCGACGGTGGAGGGCCGGCCCTGGCAGGAGCCCGACGAGGGCTTCGCCGCGTACGGGCGCACCGACCTGCACACCGCCATCGACACCGAGGGCCGCACCGGCGACCGCCGCGAGGACTTCGACCACGTCTACGGCGACTGGGAGGCCCTGCGGGAGGCCGCCGCCCCCGGGATGGTGCCGCAGCGCATCGACACGGACGTACGGGCCGCCCTCGCCCAGGCGGCCGACGACCCGACGCGGCTCACCGACGACCAGGCCCTCGCCCTGCTGCACGCGGACGGCCCGGCGCTGGACGCCCTGTGCCGGATCGCGGACGAGCTGCGCAGGTCGGTGGTGGGCGACGAGGTCACGTACGTCGTCACCAGGAACATCAACTTCACCAACGTCTGCTACACCGGCTGCCGTTTCTGCGCCTTCGCGCAGCGCCGCACCGACGCCGACGCGTACACGCTCTCCCTGGAGCAGGTCGCCGACCGCGCGGCCCAGGCCTGGGACGTGGGCGCGGTGGAGGTGTGCATGCAGGGCGGCATCCACCCGGACCTGCCCGGGACGGCCTACTTCGACATCGCGCGGGCCGTGAAGGAGCGCGTGCCGGGCATGCACGTGCACGCCTTCTCCCCGATGGAGGTCGTCAACGGCGCCACCCGTACGGGCCTGTCGGTGCGGGAGTGGCTGAGCGCCGCCAAGGAGGCCGGGCTGGACTCCATCCCGGGGACGGCGGCGGAGATCCTCGACGACGAGGTGCGCTGGGTCCTGACGAAGGGCAAGCTGCCGACGGCGGACTGGATCGACGTGATCACCACCGCGCACGAGCTGGGCATCCGCTCCTCGTCCACGATGATGTACGGGCACGTGGACCAGCCCCGGCACTGGCTGGGCCACTTCCGCACCCTGGCCCGCATCCAGGAACGGACCGGTGGTTTCACGGAGTTCGTGACGCTGCCCTTCATCCACACGAACGCGCCCGTGTACCTGGCGGGCATCGCCCGGCCGGGCCCGACGGTGCGCGACAACCGGGCGGTGACGGCGATGGCCCGACTGCTGCTGCACCCGCACATCACCAACATCCAGACCAGCTGGGTGAAGCTGGGCGCGGAGGGCGCGGCCGAAATGCTGCGGTCGGGCGCCAACGACCTGGGCGGCACGCTGATGGAGGAGACCATCTCGCGGATGGCCGGTTCGAGCTACGGCTCGTACAAGTCGGTGCGGGACCTGGTCGCGGTCGCGGAGGCCGCCGGGCGGCCCGCGAAGCCCCGTACGACGCTGTACGGGGAGGTTCCGGCGGAGCGGCAGGAGGCGGCGCGCGCCTCGGACGGGCACCTGCCGGCGCTGCTGCCGGTACTGGACTGACCCCGACCGACCGCCGTTCGGCGGTCGGTCGGTCGGTCGGCGGGCGGCGGTCGGTCGGGGTCAGCCGACCAGGAGGTCCTTCTTGAGCCGCGCCAGCTCGTGGGCGTCGATGCCGAGGCCGTTCCTCAGGTAGCGGTCGAAGGAGCCGTAACGGGCCTCGACCTCGGCGTAGCCGGCGTTGAGGTACTCGGGGCGGACGTCGAGCAGCGGCTTGTAGACGGCGGCCTGCGGGGCGGGCAGGTGGGAGAGGATCGCGTCGTTCGCGGCCCTGCGGTAGTCGTTGCTGGCCAGGTAGTCGGCCATCACCGTCTCCTGCGGGACGCCGAGGGCGGTCAGCAGGGTGGCGTTCGCCCAGCCCGTGCGGTCCTTGCCGGCGGTGCAGTGGAAGAGGACGGAGCGGGCGCGGTCGTTCTCGATGCCCTCGAAGACCTGGGTGTAGGCCTTCTTGCCTCCCTCGCCGGAGACCATCGCCTTCTCGGCGTCGATCATGGCCTTGACGGCCTCGTCGGGGGTCTTGGGGAGGGTCTGGAAGGAGCCGGAGCCGGCGAAGACGTCGGCGACGACGTGGCGGGCGCCGGCCGGCACCCGGTCGGCGTCCTTGGTGCGCTCGTCCTGCGTGCGCAGGTCGAAGACCGTCTTGACGCTCAGGCGCCGGAGCTTGGCGAGGTCGTTCGCGGTCAGCTTGTTCAGGGCGTCGGAGCGGTAGACCTCGCCCATCCTGACCCACTTGCCGTCGGTGGTGCGGTAGCCGCCGGCGTCGCGGAAGTTGGCGGTGCCCTCCAGCGTGATCAGGCGGTCCGCGAGGCGCAGGCCCCGGCCGCGGTCGGCCTGGAAGTCGAACCACTGGCGGTCGGCGGCGGGCAGCCCCGTGACGACGGCCCGGCCCTGGGCGCCGCCCTGGGCGACGACCTTGCCGTTCGCCTTGATCGCGACGTGGCGGGTGCCCCGGGCGTTCCACCGGAGGGTGTACGAGCCGTCGGCGCCGGCGGTGACCGTGGCCTCGGTGAAGGGGATGGCGGAGCGGCCCTGGCGGGCGTCGGAGGCGGTGGCGGCGGGGGCGACGACCAGGGAGGCGGTGAGCGCGGAGGCGACGGCGGTCGCGGCGAGGAGAGCCTTCTTCATGCCCTTGAGGCTGTGGGCGCCCGGAGAACGGGACGTGAACGTCGCGTGGCCGAAACCGGCCCCTGCGAAGGCGAGTGGCAAAACGTGCCATCGGCCGGATCCGCGGCCGAAACCGTTCGGGATCCGGCCGTTCTCCGGTCAGTTACGGGCGTGGTGACCGACGCCTTCCGGATTTGACCGATGTCGTCCATTACAGTGCGCCAGAGCCTGGGGGGAAACGACATGGACACGACGACCAGAACGACCGCGGCCACGGACGCCGGCGCGCCGACCACACCGACGGCGGGCACGACCCCGCCCGCGGCACCCGAGCCGCCGCACGGCACACCCCCGACCGGAACCCCCGCCCACGGCGTCCAGGCGCAGGCGACGCCGGCGCACGGCACTCCCGCGCAGGTGACCCCGGCCCACGGCACTCCCACGCAGGTGACCCCGGCCCACGGCATCCCCGCGCAGGGAGCCCCGGCCCATGGTGCCCCGACCCAGGCGACCCCGGCCCACGGCATCCCCGCGCAGGGAGCCCCCGCGCAGGCGACCCCGGCGCACGGCGTTCCGGCCGCGGCGGCAGGCGCCGCCCACGGCATCCCCGCGCAGGCGCGGCCCGCCCACGCCACGCCGGCCCACGGTGTGGCCGCCGCGCGGTCCGCGCCCGGCGGGGTGGCCACCGCCCTGTGGGGCCGTGCCGAACAGCAGGACTTCCGCAGCCGGGTCCGCGGCACCCTCCTCGGCTCCGCCGTCGGCGACGCCCTCGGCGCCCCCGTCGCCGGCCTCACCCTGGACGCCATCCGACAGGCCCACGGCCCGGCCGGCCTCACCGAACCCGCCGCCCCCGCCCCCGGCCGCCGGGCCACCGTCACGGCCGCCACGCAGCTCACCCTGTTCACCGTCGACGGCCTCATACGGGCCCACGTACGCCGCGACACCGGCGCCTGGCACCCCCCGACCGACGTGCACCGCGCGTACCGCCGCTGGGCCGCGACCCAGTCCGACTGGGGCCCCGACGAGCGCCGCGCCGACAACGGCTGGCTCGCCCGGGAGGAATGGCTCTACGCCCGCCGCGCCCCCGAACGCTCCTGCCTGACCGGCTTCGCCGACGACACCCTGGGCACCCTCGACCAGCCGAAGAACCCCACCGCCCGGGACGCCGCCGCCACCGTCCGCTCGGCCCCGTTCGGGCTCCTCGTCGGCTGGGAACCGGGGCTCGTCCTGCAACTCGCCGTCGAATGCGCCGCCCAGAGCCACGGCCACCCCGACGCCCTCCTGTCCGCCGGCGCCCTCGCCGTGATCGTCCACGGCCTCGTCCGGGGCGAATCCCTGAACGCCGCCGTCCAGCGCGCCCTCGGCCTCCTCGGAGCCCGACCCGGGCACCAGCCGGTGACCGACGCCCTCCAGCGCGCCCTGGCCGCCGTCACCCGCGGCGCCCCCGGCCCCGCCTCCATCGAGGCCCTGACGACCGGCGACGGCCGCGGCGCCGCCGACACCCTCTCCATCGCCCTCTACTGCGCCCTGGTCGCGCAGGACATGACGCACGGGCTGCGACTCGCCGTCAACCACGGCGGCGACTCCAGCGCCACCGGCGCCCTGTGCGGGGCCCTGCTCGGCGCCCTGCACGGCGAGACCGCCCTGCCGGCCGGCTGGCTGACCGGGACCGAGGGCCGCGCCACCCTCCTCGAACTCTCCGACGACTTCGCGCTGGAGCTGACGCAGGGCCCCACCCTCCACGGCCCGAAGGGCTCCGCCCCCGGCTGGCTCGCCCGCTACCCCCGGGGCTGATCCGCCCCCGCCCCCTGCGGAGTCGGCAACACGCGGCTACCATGCGAGGAACCTCTTTCGAGGGGATCTGCACAGGCCGGCGGGGTTTGTCCACCGCCCCCGGGCGGCGGTCTTCGGACCGGGGCCCCGCCGGCCGCGCTCAGCCCCGCGGCCTGGGCCGGATCCACAGCGCCTCGGCGTACGCGCACAGCTCCCCCTCGGCCGTCGCCAGGGCCGTACCCACCCGGCACTTGCGGCCCTCCGAGCCGAGCAGCCAGGCGTACGAGACCAGCCCGCCGGAAGCCGGCACCGGCCGCAACAGCCGCCCCGTCAGCGAGGCCGTGACCGCACCCGCCGGGCCCCCGTCCAGCAGCCGACCCGCCGCGTTCCCCGGACAGTCCAGCGCACCCCACACCAGCTCCGACGGCAACACCCCGTCCGACCCGAGCAGTTCGGGCCCCGGCCGCCAGGCCGCCGCGACCAGGTCCCGCCCCGGGACCAGGCCGCAGTGCAACCGCAGCCCCGTCGCCGGGGTGCGCTCCAGCCCGCAGCCGAAGCAGCCCGCCTCACCACCCGGCGGGTCCGCCCGGTAGGCGTCGGCGGCCTTCGACGCCTCCGCCCAGGACGGCGGGTCCGGCACCTCCCCGGCGGGGACGGGCGCCGCCGTCGCGGAGGCGAGCAGCAGCCCCTCCCCGTCGAACAGGTCCGCTCCCCCGTCCGCGCCGGCCGCGACCCGCACCGCCACGCCCGTCGGCACCGGCCGCCGGAAGTCCACCCGTACGGCCCCCGGGACCGCCGGCGCCTCGGTCCGGGCGGCCAACAGGCCCGCCACGTAACCGCCGAAGGCCACCCCCGGGTAGCCGTGCAGCCGCTCCGCGACCGTGATCGTGCTCGTCTCCATGCCGTTCATGCCGCCCACCCCATCACACGCCCCTGCCCACTTCACGCGGAACGCTCTACCTTGGCCTCCCCCACCACGCGGAGGTGCCCTCGACCATGCGGATCGCCACGACCGTCTTCCTCACGGACCGCACCGTCTCCCCCACCCGACTGGCCCACCACCTGGAGGAACGCGGCTTCGCCGCCCTCTACCTCCCCGAACACACCCACATCCCGATCAGCCGCGTCACCCCGGCCCCCACCGGCGGCGAACTCCCCGAGCGCTACGGCCGCACCCTCGACCCCTTCGTCGGCCTCGCCCAGGCCGCCGCCGTCACCGAACGCCTGCGCCTGGGCACCGGCGTCACCCTCGTCGCCCAGCACGACCCCATCGGCCTCGCCAAGCAGGTCGCCACCCTCGACCACCTCAGCGGCGGCCGCCTGACCCTCGGCATCGGGTACGGCTGGAACGTCGAGGAAGCCGCCGACCACGGCGTCTCCTGGCCCACCCGCCGCGACCGCGTCCGCGACCACATGGCCCTGATGCGCGCCCTGTGGGCACCCGGACCCACCGCCCACGAGGGTCCGTACGGCTCCGTCCAGGCCAGCCACGCCCACCCCAAGCCGGTCCAGCCCCCGCGCGAACTCGCCCCCGGACGACCCCTGTACGGGCCGCGCACCCTCATCGGCGGCGCGGCCGGCCCCAAGCTGTTCGCCGCCATCGCCGACCACGCCGACGGCTGGCTCCCCATCGGCGGCGGAGGCCTCACAGAGACCCTGCCGGTGCTGCGCGCCGCCTGGGAGGACGCCGGACGCGACCCGAAGACCCTCCGCGTGGTCCCGTACGCCGTCCGACCCAACCCCGGCAAGCTCGCCCACTACGCCGACCTGGGCATCGAGGAGGTCGTCCTCCAACTCCCCTCGGCCCGCGAGGCGGAGATCCTGCGGGTGCTCGACGACTTCGCCCAGTACCTCTAGGACGGGCTGCCGGGGGAACCGGATGGGTGCCCGCACGCGTGTCTGAAGGTGCGCCAGGCGACCTGTGGGACAGGTACGTCGGCGCACTCTCGACCGTCCGCATTCCTTCCCTTGGGGGACCTTCCCGTGCTCTACCACCAGCGCCTCGCCGTCGCCGCCGCCACCGGGGTCGTCGCCACCCTGACCCTGACCGCCTGCGGCAGCGACCCGGCCCCGGCCACGGCGGACAAGAAGCCGGCCCCCGCCGCCTCCGCCCCGGCCGCGGGCACCACCCCCGACGCCGGCGGCGCCGCGGGCAGCCTGGACGGCGGCTGGATCGCGATGGCCAAGCCGGGCCAGGGCGTCGTCCTCACCGTCAAGGGCCAGATGGCGTTCGTCGTCGAGGCGGCCACCGGCCAGACCTGCGAGGGCACCACCAACGGCAAGACCTTCGACCTGAAGTGCCCGCCCGGCGCCACCCGCTCGAAGGGCAAGGTCGACTCCGCCGACGCCAACACCCTGAAGGTCACCTGGGAGGGCGCCGCCGGCACCGACACCTTCCAGAAGAGCGACGGCAAGCTCCCCTCCCTGCCGCCGCTGCCGAAGTCGTAACGGATCACCCACGGTCCGGGCGGGGAACGCGGCGCGCGCCGATCTCCGCCCAGACCGTCTTGCCGACGACCCGGTCCACCACGCCCCAGTCGGACGCCAGGGCGTCCACCAACCTCAGCCCGTAGCCGGACTCCGCCCCGTACGCGTGCGGTCGCACGACGGGCCGCCGCTCACGGCGCGCGTCGGACACCTCCACGCGCACGATCCCGGCCGGCAGCGTCAGGCGCAGCTCGAAGTCCCGCCCGGGAAGCCGCCCGTGCGCCACGGCGTTGGCGGCCAGCTCGGCGATGACCAACCCGGCACGGTCGGCCTGCTCCGTCCCCTCCGCCACGCCCCAGTCGTGCAGCTCCACGAGGGCCAGCCGCCGCGCGAGCCGAGCCCCGCGCGGGGTACTGCTGAAACGCTGAGTGAACACGCGTACGAGGCCGCGATGGGAACTGCGAGAGGTGGTCATGGACCGAAAATCCCCTGCGACAAGGGAAGTTCCCAGCACCTCGACTACTACCTTCGATCTGTAGCAGCCGACTCTCTGGACAGGCGCGGTCACCGAACGTGAGCATTGCGTCGGGGAGGTGACCTTGATGACGGCTGACGACGACAGCAGCGGCGGCAAGGGCGACAAGGCGGAACCCGATGCCGACCTGAAGAACTTCGGCGAGACCGTCAAGGCCTGCCGTAAACGCGCCGGCCTGACGCAGGAACAACTGCATCCGCTGGTCGGGTACTCGGTCCAGTACGTGGCCTCGGTGGAGCAGGGACGACGACATCCGTCGGTGAAGTTCGTCAACAAGGCGGAGGAGGTCCTGGACGCGTTCGGGGTGATCCAGATCGCGGCGCGGCAGCTCGACCGAAGGCGCGGGCTGGCGAAGTGGTTCCGGCGGTGGGCCGAGCTGGAAGCCGAAGCCATCGCCCTGAACACGTACGAATGCAGGTCCGTTCCCGGCCTCCTCCAGACCGAGGCCTACGCGCGCGCCCTCGTCGCGGACGTGCTGCCACCGCCCGCGCCCACGGAGGCGCAGGCACGCATCAAAGCCCGGCTGGAGCGGCAGGCGATCTTGTACCGCACTCCCTACACGGTCTTCAGCTTCATCATCGACGAAGCCGTGATCCTCCGGCAGACCGGCGGCCCGGAAGTGACCCGCGAGCTGATCGACCACCTGCTGACGGTGGCCGAGCTGCCCAACATAGACCTCCAGATCATGCCGCTGGTCAGCCCGCACCACGCGGGACTCGGGGGGCCCTTCCGTCTTCTCGAAACCCAGGAACATGAGTGGGTGGGATACAGCGAAGGTCAACAGTCGGGCCGGTTGCTGTACGACCCGAAGGACGTCAGCCTGCTCCACCAGCGGTATGCCAAACTTCGCATCCAGGCCCTCAACCCTGCGGACACCGTGGGTCTGTTGATGCGATTGCGAGGATCCCTGTGAATAGCTCCCGGCTCCAGTGGTTCAAGAGCAGCTACAGCGGTGGTCAGGGTGACGACTGCGTCGAGGTGGCCCTCTCCTGGCGCAAGTCCAGCTACAGCAGCGGCGACGGTGACGACTGCGTCGAGGTGGCGGCCTGCGCCGACACCGTGCACGTCCGGGACTCGAAGCTCGACGCGAGCCCCGAGCTGGCGGTGAGCCCCGCCGGGTGGACGGCCTTCCTCGGCACCGTCACCGCCTAGCGCCGCCCCTACGGGGGCGGTACGGGGCCGGGGGCCGGCACGCCCGGGGCCGGACGCCAAAAACGCCCGTCAGGCAGGGCCTGACGGGCGCCGAGGAAGTAGTCCGCGTCACGCTCGAACCGGACCCCCGGGACGGCGCTCCGCACCCGCGTCCAGATGCCCGGCGCGACGCGGTACTCGCCGGCCACCATCCACGGATCGTCGCCGAGCGCGAAGAGGTGACGTATCTCCAAGTACTGGTCACGGGACAGCGAGACGGACTCCACCAGCTCCTCGTCCGGACCACCGAAGCCGGTCAGATCCCAGACGAGGTTGTAGCCGTCGGCGAATGGATAGTCGCTGCTCATCGACGCCACGCTAGGCGGGGCCCTCCCGGCCCGCACCTGCTTTTACGGGCGGATCGGGGGTGGGGGGCGGTGTCTCCTGGGGCGGGGTCGGGTGAGTGTCGGGGGTTTCCCGCCAGTCCACTGTCCTTCCGTGCCGGGTCGGTCCCTCAAGGGCGCTCACTTCGTTCGCGTCGCTTCGCGATGGCCTTCGGCCACCCTTGACCGACCGCCCCGTCCCGGAACGCCAAAGACTGTCGGGAACCCCCCGAAGGAACGGGAGGGGGGATGCTTGCCCATGCGGGCTTGTCATGGATGCGACGACTCTGACTCCGATGGAGGGAGGACCCGCCACCCGCACGACCACCCCAGCCCCCTCCTCCCACCCGGCAAGGCCGGTACCGGAGCGAGACGATGCCCAGAGCGCCTTGCGGAACACCCAACGCCCCAGATCGCTACGCGCTCCTCATGGATCGGCGACCACCGGCCGCCATGGGTTGGACATAAGCCGCCCACGATCGCTACGCGCTCCTCATGGATTGGCGACTGCCGGCTGTTTGGGGTGAGGGGACGGGACTGAGGGGATGGGAGTGGGGTGGGTCAGGCGGCCTTCGGCCGGTAGGTGCAGACGTTCACACCGGTGCTGCTGGTGACCGTGGAGACGAGTTCGAGCGTCCGGAGGCCACCGTCCGACGGGAAGATGGACTTCCCACCACCGAGGAGGACGGGCATGACGATGAGCTGGAGCTCATCGACCAGTCCTTCGGCCAGCAGGGTGCGGACGAGGGTGGGGCTGCCCATGACGAGGAGGTCTCCGCCGTCCTTCTCCCGCAGGTCCCGGACGCCCGCCACGGCCTTGTCGCCGGGGATGAGGGTGGTGTTGTTCCAGGTGAGGTCGGCCGCGGTGAGGGTCTCGGAGACGACGTACTTGGCGATCGAGTTCATGCGGTCGGCGAAGGGGTCTCCCGCGCGGGCCGGCCACGCGCCCGCCATCGTCTGCCAGGTACGACGGCCGAAGAGCAGCGCCTCGGCCTTCGACGCGGCGTTGGCGAAGGCGCCACCGACCACCTCGGGGTCGAAGAAGGGGCCCGACCAACCACCGTGGGCGAAACCGCCGTCGTTGTCCTCACCCTGGCCGCCCGGGGCCTGCACGATGCCGTCGAGGCTGATGAACTCGGTGATGACAATGCGCATGGTGGCGTCTCCTGTGTGTCTCGAACGTCTACTGAAAGGAAGACTGCCGAGTCGTCCGAAACTCATCGCCCACACCCACGGAATGTGACCCGGATCACTCGCGCGGGGACCTCTTCACCCCAGACGGCCGGTGGTCGCCAATCCATCAGGAGCGCGTAGCGATCGTGGGCGGCCTATGTCCAACCCATGGTGGCCGGTGGTCGCCGATCCATGAGGAGCGCGTAGTGATCGTGGGCGGCTTATGTCCCACCCATGGCGGCCCGCAGACGCCAGTCCGTGGGCAGCGCGTAGCGATCTGGGGCGTTGGGTGCTCCGGGGGGTGGTTCGGACGGCCCGCATGTCCAAGGATCCCCCCTCCCGTTCCTTCGGGGGGTTCCCGACAGTCTTTGGCGTTCCGGGACGGGGCGGTCGGTCAAGGGTGGCCGAAGGCCATCGCGAAGCGACGCGAACGAAGTGAGCGCCCTTGAGGGACCGACCCGGCACGGAAGGACAGTGGACTGGCGGGAAACCCCCGACACTCACCCGACCCCGCCCCACGGCACACCGCCCCTACCCCCGACCATCTGACACATCCCGTCCCCGGCGCGCCCCGGGCGGGGGCCGGAGCCGTAGCCTCCGCGCATGATCGATTCACTGACCCACATCCGCGTCGCCCGGCCCTCCCTCGATCTGGACGCCGCCGAGCGGTTCTACGTAGACGGTCTCGGGCTCGACGTCCTGTGGCGCACCAGCGGGCACGTCTCCGGGGAGCACGACCTGCTCATGGTCGGGCCGGCCGGCGGCGGGTGGCACTTCGAGCTGACCCACGACCCCGAGGCCCCGCTGACCCCCACACCCACCGTCGACGACCTGTTCGTGGTCTACCTCGGCCAGGCCCCCGACGACGCGCTCGTGCGCCGTCTCATCGACCACGGCGGCACCCGCGTCTCCTCCCACAACCCCTACTGGGACGACTACGGCGTCACCGTCACCGACCCCGACGGCTACCGTCTCGTGCTCTGCTCCCGCACCTGGGGCTGAGCCCCCACCCCCGCCCCGCGGCGGGGGTGGTGGAACGTCCGTGCCTCAGCCGGCCTTCGGGGCCTGCGGCATGCCGGCGGAGAGGGCGGTGCCGGCTCCGGCCAGGGAGCTGTTGGTGGCCTTCGAGGCGCTGTCGGCGGCTCCGGCCGTGACCTCCAGGGCCGTCTTCGTGTCCTGGACGGTCTGCGCGGGGTGGTCGACCACGTCGGTGACGCGCTTGACGATCGGGGGCCCCTGGATGTCGGGGCCCTCGGCGGCGAGGGCGGCGCCGGGGGTGAGGGCGAGGGCGGCCCCGCCGGAGAGGACCAGGGCGGAGAGGGTGCGCTTCATGGCGTTCATGCCCCGCCCAACGACCTCGCCGCGCCGGCGGTCACTGCGCCGTCAGCGGGAACGGCCCGCGGCCCCGGATCGGGGGGATCCGGGGCCGCGGGATGACACAGCGGGTGGCAGGGGGTGTCGGGTCAGTCCTCGACCACCAGGGCCGGGGTGGACTTCGTCAGGACCTCGCCGCGGAAGAAGGCGGGGCTGCGGCGTTCGGTGACGACCATGATGACCAGGCCGAGGACGAGGAGGCCGACGCCGATGAAGAAGACGCTGCCGACGCCGAGGACGGCGGAGCCGGATCCGTAGGCCGGGTCCCAGGCGTCCATCAGGGTCTTGCAGAAGACCGCGGCGAGCAGCAGTCCGCCGAGGACGGGGAAGACGCCCTTGAAGAACAGGTCGCGGGTGGAGCGGCGCAGGTCTCCGCGGAAGTACCAGGCGCAGGCGAAGGCGGTCAGCGAGTAGTAGAAGCAGATCATGAGGCCGAGGGCGAAGATCGTGTCGGTGAGGACGTTCTCGCTGACCAGGGTCATGATCGTGTAGAAGCCGCCGGTGGCGACGCCCGCCATGACGGTGGCGCGGCCGGGGGTCTTGAAGCGCGGGTGGACCTTGGCGTAGGCGGGCGGCAGGGCCTCGTAGGTCGACATGGCGAGGACGGTGCGGGCGACCGGGATGAACGTGGTCTGGAGCGACGCGGCGGCGGAGGCCAGGACGGCGACGAAGAGCAGGATGCCGAGCATCGGGCCCATGACGGGGCCGGCGAGGGCGGCGAAGACGTTGCCGGAGGTCTCCGGGTTGCCGAGGCCGAGGCCGTTCTCTCCGGAGCCGACTGCCATCTGGGCGGCGATGCCGGTGGCGAGGTAGGAGCCGACGAGGACGACCATCGCGATGAGCGAGGCGCGGCCGGGGGTCTTGGCGGAGCCGGTGGTCTCCTCGTTGGTGGCCAGGCAGGCGTCCCAACCCCAGTACATGAAGATCGAGAGGGAGAGTCCGGCGGTGAAGGCGCCCATGGACTCGACCGCGAAGGGGTTCATCCACTGCCAGGTGAAGTCCAGGCCGGTGTCGAAGGTGCCGGCGGAGGCCTTCTGGAAGGCCATGGCCACGAAGAGGGCGAGGACGACGAGCTGGAGGCCGACCAGGGTGTACTGGACGCCCTTGGTGGCGGTCATGCCGCGGTAGCTGATGGCCGTGGCGACGGCGATGAGGCTCAGGCAGGTGAGGATGTGGACGAGTTTGTTGTCGTCCAGGGCGGCGATCGAGGGATTGCCGGTGATCTCGCCGGCCAGCAGCCAGAAGTACGAGGTGGCGACGCCGGCCAGGTTGGACAGGACGATGATCGTGGCGATCACCAGGCCCCAGCCGCACATCCAGCCGATCCGGGGGCCGAAGGCCTTGACGGTCCAGGTGAAGGAGGTGCCGCAGTCCGGCATGGCCTTGTTGAGCTCGCGGTACGCGAAGGCGACGAGGAGCATCGGGAGGAAGCCGGCGAGGAAGACCGCCGGCATCTGGACCCCGACCTCGCCGGCGGTGGAGCCGAGGGTCGAGGTGAGGCAGTAGACGGGGGCGACGGTGGAGATGCCGATGACGGCGCTGCCCATCAAACCGACGGACCCCTTGCCGAGGCCCTTGCCGCGGACGCCGCCCTCGGCGACGCCGCTTACCGTGTCTCCGACCCGAGGCCGAACGTCCAGCTGTGTCATGGGTCAGGACGTTAGACGGTGCGGTTTCCACATCTGGAGGGCTTAAGTCCGGATGCCTGCGGCCCGGATGACCTTTGATTCCCGAGCCGGGAGAGTTCACGGAACCGCAATACAAGGTTCACTCAGGCATCCATCCGGCCTTTGACAGGACCCGGACCGACGTTTCCGGAATACGGAAACCGCAGGAGTGCCCGTTTTGGGCGGTTCAAAACTTTCCCGTGCGAGTTTTCGACCGGCCGATCGGCGGTGCGGGGCAAGGCACGAGCGCCCCGCACCGCCCCGCCGACGGCGCCCCCGACCTACGTCGTCCAGACGATCGACTGGATTTCGCTGTACGCGTGCAGCGCGTACGAGCCCACGTCCCGCCCCACCCCGCTCCGCTTGAAGCCGCCGAACGGCGCCTCCATGTTCCGGCCGATCGTGTTCACGCCGACCCCGCCCGCCCGCAGCCGCCGCGCCACCCGGAAGGCGCGCGCCGGGTCCTTGGACCACACGTAGCTCAGCAGGCCGAAGTCGCTGTCGTTCGCCAGCCGGACCGCCTCCTCGTCGTCCCCCTCGTACGGGACCACCACCACGACCGGCCCGAAGATCTCCTCCCGGACCACCCGCATGTCGTGGGTGCAGTCCGCGAGCAGGGTCGGCGCCACGTAGAAGCCCCGTCCCTCGCCGACCACCGGGCGCTCGCCGCCGCGGACGATCCTGGCGCCCTCCTTGCGGCCCAGCTCCACGTACGACTCCACCCGGTCGCGGTGCGCGGCCGAGATCACCGGGCCGACCACCGTGCCCCGCTCGCCCGGGTCGCCGACCTTCATGAAGGCCAGGTAGCCGGTCAGCTTCTCCAGCAGTTCCGCGTACACCGAGCGGTGGACGACCACCCGGGTCGGGGCGGTGCAGATCTGACCGCTGTAGAAGGAGAAGGTGGTGCCGATGCCCATCACCGCGGCGTCGAGGTCGGCGTCCTCCAGGACCACCGCCGCGCCCTTGCCGCCCAGCTCCATCAGCTGCCGCTTCATGCCGCGCCCGCACACCTCGGCGATGCGCTGCCCCACCGCCGTGGAGCCGGTGAAGGACACCATGTCCACGTACGGGGAGTCCACGGCCGCCTCGCCGACCTCGACGGAGGCCCCCGAGACCACGTTCACCACCCCCGCCGGGGCCCCCGCCTCGTGCAGGGCCTCGGCCATCCGGAAGACCGACAGCGGGTCCTGCGGGGCCGGCTTGACCAGCACGGTGTTGCCCATGGCCAGGGCCGGGGCCACCTTGCCCGCCGGGTTCGCCCACGGGTTGTTGTACGAGGTCACGCAGGTGACGACGCCGACCGGCTGGCGCACCTCCAGGGCCCCGAGCACGCTCGCCCCGCCCATCGGGCCCGCCTCGGTGACCTGCGGGGGCAGCCCCCGCTCCACGGGTTCCAGGGCGCCCCGCGCGTACCGTCGGAAGCGGGACACCCCGACCCCGACCTGCATGCCGCGCGCGATGCCCGTCGGGGCGCCGGTCTCCGCCCGGGCCAGCTCCGCCCACGGTTCGAACTCCCGTTGCATGACGTCGGCCGCCCGGTCGAGGATCGCCGCCCGCTCCTCGGGGCTCGTGCGGGACCAGGTGTCGAAGGCCTCGGCGGCGGCGCGGGCCGCCTCCTCGACCTGGGCGCGCGAGGCCTCGGGGGCCAGGCCGACGACGGACTCGTCCGCCGGGTTGACCACCTCGTAGTGGCCGCCGTCCGGCTCCACCCACTCGCCGCCGATGTACAGCCTCTGCGGGGCCCGGCTCATCGGGTGCTCACCGTCCTCGTGTCCCGTCCCGAGCGGAGCACGATCCCCGGGATCGCCCCCGTCAGCTCGTCGTCGCGGACGGTCTCGACGCCGTTGACCCGTACGGACACGATCCCGATCGCCCGCGCGTCCAGCCGCGGGCTGTTCCCGGGCAGGTCGTGGACCAGGGTCGCGGGGCCGGCCTCGATGCGCTCCGGGTCGAACAGGACGAGGTCCGCGTGGTGGCCCTCGGCGATCAGGCCGCGCTCGCGCAGCCCGAACAGGCGGGCCGGCTCGTCCGTCAGCATCTGCACCGCCCGCTCCAGCGGCACCAGCCGGCGCCCGCGCAGGCAGTCGCCGAGGAACCGGGTCGTGTACGGGGCCCCGCACATCCGGTCCAGGTGCGCGCCGGCGTCCGAGCCGCCCAGCATGACGTCCTCGTGGCTCCAGGTCTCGGCGCGCAGGGCCCAGCTGGCGGGGTCGTTGTCGGTGGGCATGGGCCACAGGACGGTGCGCAGGTCGTCGTTGGCGCAGATCTCGACGAGGCAGTGGAAGGGGTCCTGGCCTCGTTCGGCGGCGATGTCGCCGACGACGCGGCCCGACAGGCCCTCGTTCGCCCCGCTGTAGGTGTCCCCGATGACGTAGCGCCGGAAGTCGGCCAAGCGCCGGAAGACGCCGGCCTCCTTGGCGGAGGCGCGGCGCAGCAGCTCGGCGCGGACCTCGGGGTCGCGCAGCCGCGCGACGCGTTCGGGGACGGGCAGGCCGAGGACCTCGCCCCAGCCGGGTATGAGGTTGAGGGCGCAGAAGGTCCCCAGGGACATGTTCATGGGGGTGAGGATCGGCATGGTCAGGGCGACGATGCGGCCTCCGGCCTTGCGGGCGCGTTCGCTGGGGATCAGTTGGCGGGGGACGCGTTCGGGGACGGCGGCGTCGATGGTGAGGACGTTCCAGTTCAGGGGGCGGCCGGCGGCGGCGCTCATGTCGACGAAGAGGTCGATCTCCTCGTCGGAGAACTGGTCGAGGCAGCCCGCGACGATCGCTTCGAGCTGGGTGCCCTCGTGTTCGCCGACGGCCCGGGAGAGGGCGAGGAGTTCGGCGGGGCCGGCGTGCCGGGAGGCGACGGGGGCGCCGTCCCCGTCGGAGTGGGTGGAGGACTGGGTGGTGGACAGGCCCCAGGCGCCGGCGTCCATGGCCTCGTGGACGAGGGCGACCATCCGGTCCAGTTGCTCGGGGGTGGGTTGTCCGCCCACGGCGTCCTCGCCCATGACGTGGCGGCGCAGGGCGCAGTGGCCGACCATGAAGCCGGCGTTGACGGCGATGCGGCCTTCGAGGGCGTCGAGGTACTGCCCGAAGGTGGACCAGGTCCAGTCGACGCCCTCCTCCAGGGCGGCGAGGGCCATGCCCTCGACCTTGCTCATCATGCGGCGGGTGTAGTCGGCGTCCTCGGGGCGGTCGGGGTTGAGGGGGGCCAGGGTGAAGCCGCAGTTGCCGCCGGCGACGGTGGTGACGCCGTGGTTCATGGAGGGGGTGGCGTAGGGGTCCCAGAAGAGCTGGGCGTCGTAGTGGGTGTGCGGGTCGATGAATCCGGGGGTCAGGACGAGTCCGGTGGCGTCCTCGCTCGTCCGGGCCTCTTCCGTGATCCCGCCCGGCTCGGCGATGACGGCGATCCGCCCGTCGCGCAGACCGACGTCAGCGACGCGTGGGGGTGTGCCGGTCCCGTCGACGACGGTCGCTCCCTTGATGAGGTGGTCGAGCATGACGTCCCTTCCTCCCGGTGTTCCCGGTCTTGCCGGAGTTCCCGGTCTTGCCGGTCTTCGCGGCTCGGCGGTTTCGACCCCCGCGCGGATCGGTGTGCGGGCGGGTCGGTGTGCGGCGGGGTCGGCGTACGCGGGTCCGGCCGGAGCGCGTGCGGCGGGCCGCCGCCCCGCGCGCTCCGGCCGGCTCCCGCACGGGGCGGCGGTCCGGGAAGACGCCGCCCCGGCTCCTCCCGCCGGTCAGGCGGACTGGCGGAAGCGGGTGGTGCGGTGCACCGGGTCGGTGTCGATGTGGGGGATGACGTGCTCGCCGATCAGCTTGATCGTGGTGAGCGTGTCCTCCTTGGAGACGCCCGTCGGCAGGCCGAAGGACAGCTGGTCCGCCCCCGCCTGCTCCCACCGCTTGCACTGGGCGCGGACCTCGGACGGGTCACCGCAGATCAGCAGCTCCTCGGCGATGAGCAGCTCGATGATCTCCGCGTTGTACTCCGGCAGCGTCTCGGGCCACTGCGGGATGGCCTCCGGGCGCGGGAAGGTGTCGTGGTAGCGGAAGACCAGCGACTGGAAGCGGTTCATGTTGGCGTTGACGGCGATCTCGACGGCCTTCTCGTGGGTCTCGGCGCAGATCGCGGTCGAGGTGACCATCACGTTGTCGTTGACGAAGGCGCCGATCGCCTTCGCCTCCCGGATCGCCGTCTTGTACTGCTCCAGCACCCACTCCATGTCGGAGACCTTCTGGACGCTGAACCCGAGGACGCCGAGCCCCTTCTTCGCCGCCATGGCGTACGAGGACGGGGAGCCGGCGGCGTACCACATGGCCGGGTGTGCCTTGCCGTACGGCTTGGGGAAGACCTTGCGCGGCGGCAGCGACCAGTGCTTGCCCTGGAACCCCTCGTACTCCTCCTGGAGGAACATCTTGGGGAACTCCGCGATGGTCTCCTCCCAGATCTCCTTCGTGTGGTTCATGTCCGTGATGCCGGGCATGAAGCCGAGGATCTCGTGACTGCCGGCGCCGCGCCCGGTGCCGAACTCGAAGCGGCCCTTGGAGAGGTGGTCCAGCATGGTGACCTTCTCGGCCACCTTCACGGGGTGGTTGACCGGGGCCAGCGGGTTGAAGATGCCGGAGCCGAGGTGGATCCGCTCGGTCGCGGCGGCCAGGTAGCCGAGGAAGACCTCGTTCGCCGAGAGGTGGGAGTACTCCTCCAGGAAGTGGTGTTCCGAGGCCCAGGCGTACTTGAAGCCGGACTGGTCGGCCTGGATGACGTACTCGGTCTCCTCCAGCAGCGCCTTGTGCTCCGCCTCGGGGTCGACCCTGGACCGCGCCTGGGGCACGTATCCCTGCACGAAGAGCCCGAATTCCAAGGGGGTTCACCGTCCTTAGGTTTCTGACGTGTCGTCAGATTCGATGGTCCGACTGTTCCACCGGCAGCGCCGGCCCGTCAATACCTGACGCTCCATCAGAAAGCGCTCAGAGGACGCTGACGCCCGCCATCCAGCCGCCGTCCACGACGAAGGGCTGACCGGTGATGTACGAGGAGTCCTCGCCGGTCAGGAACAGCGCCAGCCGGGCGATCTCCTCGGGCCGACCCACCCGCCCGAGCGGCACCACCCGCCGGTACAGCCCGTCCATCGCCCCGCGCGCCTCCTCGGTGACGCCGTCCGGGTCCAGCAGCCCCGGGTTGGCCATGGGCGTGTCCACCGCCCCCGGGCACATGGCGTTGACCCGGATCCCCTTGCCGGCCAGCTCCAGCGCGGCCACCCGGGTCAGGCCGAGGATCGCGGCCTTGGTCGCCGCGTACGCCCCGACGTAGGCCATGCCCGCCAGGCCGGTGTACGAGGAGGTGTTGACGATGGTCCCGCCGCCGGCGGCCTCGATCTCGGGGGCGATCGTCTTGATCCCGAGGAAGGCCCCGACCTGGTTGACCTCGATCAGCTGCCGGAACTCCTCCAGCGGGGTCGCGGTCAGCTCGTTGAACCGCAGGATGCCCGCGTTGTTGACCAGGCCGTCGATCCGACCGAAGGCCTCCCCCGCCACGGACACCGCCGCCGCCCAGTCCTCCTCCCGGGTCACGTCGAGCCGTACGTACCGGGCCCGGTCCTCGCCGATCTCCTTGGCGACGGCCGCGCCCCGCTCGTCCAGTACGTCGCCCAGCAGCACCCTCGCGCCCTCGGCCGCGAACAGTCGGGCCTCCTGCTCGCCCTGCCCGCGCGCCGCGCCGGTGATGACGACGACGCGCCCGTCCAGCTTGCCCATGGTCCGTCAGCCCCTAGTCGTTGAGGAGGGGGGCCACCTCGGCCCCGAAGGCGGTGATCTGGTCGACGAGTTCGGCCCGGTCGCGGCTGCGGAAACGGACCTGGATCTGGTCCACGCCCAGCGCCCGGTACTCCCGCAGCGACTCCGCGAGCGCCGCCGCCTTGCCGGTCAGGGCCCGGCGGCCGGTGTCCCAGCCCGGCTCGCCGACGTAGAGCGCCTCGGTGATCGCGCCGATCTCGATGGGGCGGGGGTTGCCGGCGGCCTCGCGCAGCTCGCGGATCCGGGCGATCTGCCCGGGGAGGCGCTCGCGCGGGTCGCCCTGCGGGAGCCAGCCGTCCCCCCGCACCGCGGCCCGGCGCACGGCGGCGGGCGAGGAGCCGCCGACCCAGACGGGGATCCGCGCCTGGGTCGGCCGGGGCAGTTGACCGAGGTCGCGGAAGGCGAAGCGCTCGCCCCGGAACTCCGGGTACTCCTCCGGCCCCAGCGCCGACCGCAGCGCGTCGAGCGTCTCGTCGAGGACCGCCCCGCGCCGCTCGAAGTCGACGCCGAGGACCTCGAACTCCTCCTGGACGTGACCGGCCCCGACCCCGAGGATCAGCCGGCCGCCGCTGAGGTGGTCGAGCGTCGCGTACTGCTTGGCGGTGACCAGGGGGTGGCGCAGGCCGACGATCGCCACGTGGCTCAGCAGCCGGACGTGCTCGGTGATCCCGGCCAGGAAGGCCAGCGTGGCCACCGGGTCGTACCAGACGGTGCTCATGGGGCCGGCGAGCCGGCGCGGGATGGCCACGTGGTCACAGGTGGCCACGTAGCCGAAGCCGGCCCGGTCGGCGGCCCGGGCCACCTCGGCGAGGTCGTCGGCGCCGGCCCGCGCCTCCCAGGGTTCGGCGTAGATGGTGCTCTGCGACTGGATCGGGAGCTGCATCCCGTACACCAGCCGGCCTTCGGGGAACACGCGTGCCATGACGGGCCCGCCTCGCCTTCGTCCGCCGGTCCGGCGCCGGTCCGACCCCGGCCGCCGATTCGTCATACCGGTGCCGGGCCATCGTCTTAGCTGACGGTCCGTCAGGCAAGGGGTGTGCGGGGCCTCGCGCGGGGCGCGCCGAGCGTGGGGGACGCGCGGGGAGGGGAGGCGCGGCGAGGGGCCGGACGGCGACGGGAGGCGCGGGCCGCTGTCCGCGGG
Organism: Streptomyces sp. NPDC103540; assembly: GCF_055584445.1. Taxonomy (NCBI): domain Bacteria; kingdom Bacillati; phylum Actinomycetota; class Actinomycetes; order Kitasatosporales; family Streptomycetaceae; genus Streptomyces; species Streptomyces sp. NPDC103540. Next base: position 277,082 of record NZ_JBVJMA010000010.1, on the reverse strand, counting down.
AAGGCGGGCGGAGGCGCGGGCAGGCGGGGCCGGGCGCGGGACGCGCGGGGCCGGGGGCGGCGGCGCGGGCAGGCGGGGCCGGGCGCGGGACGCGCGGGGCCGGGGGCCGGGCGGCGGGGCCCAGGAGGGGCGGGCGGCGCGGGAGGTGGGCGGGTGCGGGGAGGCGGGGCCGGGGCCGGGGCCGGCGGCGGCCGGCGGGGTCAGAAGCCCGCGGGGCCCATCGCGATGACCGGGTTCGCGGCCGGGTCGAGGGTCTGGAGGAGCTGCTTCATGCCCTCCTTGGGGATGCCGACGCAACCCTGCGAGGGGCCGTCGTGGTCCACGTGGAGCCAGATGTAGCCGCCCTTGCCCTCGCCCTCCGGCTTGGCCGGGTCCAGCGGGGACATCCCCTGTCGGCGGTTGTAGTCGATGGCCACCACGTAGTCGAAGGAGCCCGCCAGGGACTCCCCGTTCACCCCCCGGCCCGACGGCACGAACGCCGCGTCACGGTCGTACGGGAGCCGGGTGCCGGGCGGGGGCGGCAGCAGGCCGCCCGCGTCGGTGAGGGAGAACACGCCCTCCGGGGAGGTGAGGTCCCCGTACGCGCGCTCGGTGGACCAGCCCTTGGCGCCGTTGCGCCCCGGCCACTGCGCGGTACGGGTCCAGTCGGCGCCGGGCGCGGCGCGCGTGTAGAGGGCGACGTCGGACTCCGAGGAGTCCTTCGCCTTGCCGGTGACCAGGACCAGTTGGCGGGAGTCCGCCGGGATCCGGGCGCGGGCCCCCTCGCTCAGCCCGGCCGGCAGCCCGTGCCGGGCGTCGGGTCGGGACGCTTCGGGGCGGGGGGTCTGCGGGCGGACGGCGTCGCGCGCGGCGCGGTCGGCGCTCTGGGGGCGGGAGTCCGAACGCGCGGGCGTGGTGGGGGCGCCGGGCGGCTCGTTCAGGGCGTGTACCCACCCCGCGACGAAGGCCAGCAACCCCAGGGCCGACACGATCAAGAGCGCCCGCGGCGGACGACCGCCCGCACGGGAGCGCGTACGGGTGCGGCCGCGGGAGCGGGATCGGGCGTGCTTGCTCATTGGACCGACCGTACATCAGCCGATCTTCGTTCCGGGCGAACACCCCTGCCCCGTCGCCTCACCCGCCCCCCGGGAAGCGGATCCGCACCCTCAGACCGCCGTCCGGGACGGGTCCGGCCTCGGCCCGCAGCTCCGCTCCGTGCGCGCGGGCGACGGAGGCGACGATGGACAGACCGAGCCCCGCGCCCTCGCCGGCCGTGTGGCGGCGTTCGGCGCGCCGGCGGAAGGGCTCCAGGAGCCGGGGCACCTCCCCCGGTTCGATGCGCGGGCCGGTGTTGGACACCGTCAGGTCGCCGTCGGAGGTGGTGGCGACGTGGATCCGGCCGCCCGCGCGGTTGTGGCGCACGGCGTTGTCGAGGAGGTTGCGCACGAGGTGGCCGAGGAGCGCGGCGTCGCCCTCCACGGTCAGCGGGGCGAGCGCGGTCGTGACGCTCGGCGTGTCGGCCCCCGTCGCGGGAACGGCCGCGGCGGCCTGGTCGCCGGCCGGCCCGGCGGCCCGTGCCCCGACGCCCGGCGGCCCGTCGGTCGGCGGCCCGTCGGTCGGCGCCGGGTGGGTCGGCGCCGGGTGGGTCGGCGTCAGGTCGGCCGCCGTCAGTTCCGCCGTCACCAGGGCCGTCAGGTCCACCGGCCGCGCCGATTGGAGGCCCTCCTCGGAGACCGCGAGCAGCAGCAGCGACTCGACGAGGTGCTCGCTGGACTCGGCCACCGTGATGAGCCGCTCCCGGATCCGTGCCACCTTCGCCGGATCAGGGTCCCCCGCCAGCCCGATCTCGGCGGCGGCCCGTTGCACGGCCAGCGGGGTGCGCAGCTCGTGCGCGGCGTTGGCGGCGAACCGGCGCTGGGCCCCCACCAGGTCCTCCATCCGGTCGAGCATCCCGTCGAAGGTGTCGGCCAGCCGCTTCAGCTCGCCGGGCGGGGCCTTGAGCCCGATGCGCTCGTGCAGGTTCGCCGCCGACAGCCGGCGGGCCGTCTCGGTGATCACGCCGACGGGGCGCAGCACGCGGCCCGCCATCCACCAGGCCAGCCAGAGGGACAGCACGGCGAACACGGCGAGGGCGATGAGGGAGACCAGCGTCAGTTCCCGTACGGCGGCCTGCTCGACGGCGTTGGAGAGGTTGGTGGTGGTCTTCCAGGCGGCGAGTTGTTCGGGGGTGGGGGCCGCGCCGGGCGGCAGCTCGCGGGCGGGGGCGAAGGACATCTCGGTGGCGGGGAGGCGAGTGGGGTGGGAGGGGTCGGCGGGACGGGCCGGGTCGACTCCGGCGCCGGCGTCGACGGCGATGCCGGGCATGACGGTGGTGACGGCCCCGCTGATGCGGGCGTAGAGCTGTTTGCGCAGCAGGACGTTGACCAGCGCGACCAGTCCGCCGCCCGCGAGGACGAGGAGGGTTCCGTAGAGGGCGGTGAGGCGGGCCCGCTCCGAGTGGAGCACCGCTCTCATCGCGGATCACCGCTCGGCGGGGCGCCGGCCGGGCGCCCGGTGTCGGGGTGGACCCGGTAGCCCGCTCCGGAGACCGTCTCGATCAGCGGGGGCTCGCCCAGCTTGGCGCGCAGCTTGCTGAGGGTGACGCGTACCGCGTTGGTGCGGTAGCCGGTGCCGTCCTCCCACACCCGCTCGACCAGGTCGTCGCTGCTCAGCACCGCGCCCTCGGCCCGCAGCAGGGCCTCCAGGACGGCGAACTCCTTGCGCGAGAGGGACAGGCGCCGCCCGTCGCGGGTCGCGGTGCGGCGGGCGGTGTCGAGGGCCAGCCCGGAACGTTCCAGCACGGGTGGCAGGGCGGGGTGGGCGCGGCGGCCGAGGGCGAGGACCCGGGCCAGCAGCTCGTCGTAGGCGAACGGCTTGGTGAGGTAGTCGTCGGCGCCGAGGCCGAGGCCCTCCACGCGGTCCCGCACCGTCCCGGAGGCCGTCAGCATGAGCACGCGGGTGTGGAGCCGCTCGCGGACCAGCTGCCGGCAGACCTCGTCGCCGTGCAGGCCGGGCAGGTCCCGGTCGAGGACGAGGACGTCGTACTCGCCCAGGCGCAGCCGGCGCAGCGCCTCCAGGCCGTCGCCCGCCTCGTCGACGGCCAGGGCGTCGCGGCGCAGGCCCTCGGCGATCATCTCCCGGAGGAACTCCTCGTCCTCCACCACCAGAACTCGCATCCGCCCTCTCTACAGGAGAAGGACATTTCGTCGTTGTAAGCGGAAGGCGAGAGGGAAGCGAAACCCCCCTTTCCCGCACGCTCGGGCCCATGAAGCGATCCCTGACCATGACCACGGCCGCCGCCCTGACCGGGCTGGCCCTCTTCGTCACCGCCTGCACGAACGGCGCCGGAGGCGGCGAGGACGGCGGCGGCGCCGGCGGCGGTGACGGCGCCGTCGCCGACAACGCGGTGAAGATGCGCAAGTGCCTGCGCGACCACGGGGTGGACGCCCCCGACCCGGAGCCGGGTCAGGACCCGCGCGGGATGACGGTGGGCGGCGGCGCCGACCCGCAGAAGATGCAGGAGGCCATGAAGGCCTGCGGGATGTCGACCGGGTCCGGCAAGGAGCCGACGCAGGAGGAGAAGGACAAGGAGCTGCGCTGGATCCGCTGCATGCGCGAGAACGGCGTGGAGCTCAAGGATCCCGAGTACGGCGGCGGCATGAAGTCCGCCACCGAGATCCCCAAGGGGCAGGAGAAGGCCTTCGAGGAGGCCCAGAAGAAGTGCGAAGCGGCCTGATGGGCGGCGCGGGCGACACGGACGCGGTCGACACCGGCGCGCGGTCGTACGCCGCGGCGGCGCCGGAGCCGTACACCGCCCGGGACGCGCACGCCGCACCGGAGCCGGACGCGCACGCCGCCGGCCCCGACCGGGCGCCCGGGACCGACCCGGCGCCCGGCCACGACACGGCGCCCGCGCCGCGCCGGCGGCGGCGGCGCCGGTGGCCGTGGGCCGCGCTGGCCGCCGTACTCGCCGTCTCGGGCGGCGGCTACGCCCTCCTCGCCCCGCCGCCCGAGGACGACGGGGGCCGGCGGCAGCGCTCCGACACGCTGCCGCCGGACACCGCCCCGGTCCAGCGCGGCGACCTGAGCACCGGCGTCCAGGTGGACGGCACCCTCGGCTACGCCGGGGAGCGGCGGCTGAGCGCCTCGGGTCCGGGCGTCCTCACCTGGATCGCGGCGGACGGGACGGCCGTCGAGCGCGACGGCCGGCTCTACGAGGTCAACGGCAGGCCCGTCCGCCTGATGTACGGGAGCACGCCCGTGTACCGGCCGATGAAGGCGGGCGACAAGGGCGAGGACGTCAGGCAGCTCAAGCGGAACCTGGTGGCGCTCGGGTACGGGACCGGCCTGGACGCGCAGGACCCCACCTTCACGGCGGGCACGACGGCGGCCGTCAAGCGGTGGCAGAAGGCCCACAAGGCGCCGGAGACGGGCGAGGTCGCCAGGGAGGACATCGCCTTCGCCTCCGGGCCGCAGCGGGTCGCGCGCGGTGAGGCCGCGGTCGGCGACGAGCCCGGTCCCGGCAAGCCGGTGCTGACGGTGACCGGGACCGAGCGCGTCGTCCGCTTCCGGCTGGAGGCGGCGAAGGCGGGGTCGGTCCGCACCGGCGACAAGGTCACGGTCCGCCTGCCGGACGGCTCCACCGCCCCGGGCCGCGTCGACGCGGTGGGCACCGCCGCCGACGAGGACCAGGGCGGCGCGGGCGGGGGCGGTGGCCCCGGCGGGGCCGACAAGAAGGCGAAGGTCGAGGTCGACGTGGTCTTCGAGCGGCCGGGCGAGGTCAAGGGACCCGACCGGGCACCGGTGTCGGTGAGCCTGCCGGGCGAGACCCGCACCGGGGTGTTGTCGGTGCCGGTGAACGCCCTCCTCGCGCTGCCCGGCGGCGGCTTCGGCGTGCAGGTCGTCGAGGGCGGCCGGGTCCGCGAGGTCCCCGTCCGGCTGGGCATGTTCGGAGCCGGCCGGGTCGAGGTGACCGGCGGCGACCTGCGGGAAGGCATGCGGGTGGGGGTGCCGAAGCTGTGAGGCGGTACGCGCGCCCCGTGGTCGAGCTGGCCGGGGTCACCAAGGAGTACCCGGGCGGGGTCGCGGCCCTGCGCGGGGTGGACCTGACCGTCATGAGCGGCGAACTCCTCGCCATCGTCGGCCCGTCGGGGTCGGGGAAGTCCACCCTGCTGCACATCGTCGGCACCCTGGACCGGCCGAGCGCCGGCGAGGTCCGCATCGCCGGCCACGACGTCGCCACCCTCTCCGACCGGGCGCTGTCGGCGCTGCGCTCGCGCCACGTCGGCTTCGTCTTCCAGTCCTTCCACCTGGTGCCCGGGATCAGCGCGCGGGCGAACGTGGCCGAGGGGCTGCTGTACTCGGGCCTCTCCCGGGCCGAGCGCGGCCGGCGGGCGACCCGGGCGCTGGAGCGGGTGGGCCTCGGCGACCGGGCGGAGCACCGGCCGCACGAGCTGTCGGGCGGCCAGAAGCAGCGGGTGGCGATCGCCCGGGCGGTCGCGGGCGAACCGGACCTGCTGCTGGCCGACGAACCGACCGGGGCCCTGGACACGGCCTCGGGCCGGTCGGTGATGGAGCTGTTGCACGAGCTGAACGAGGACGGGGCCACCATCGCCGTGATCACCCACGACAACGAGATCGCGACGAGCCTGCCCCGGCAGGTGCGCGTCCGTGACGGCGAGGTCGTGGCGGACGTGTGGAACCGCCGCGCGGCGGAGGCGTCGTGAGCGGCGCCGACCCGCGCGCCGCAGAGCGCGACACCGCCCCCGGCACGCACTCCCGTACGCGGACCCGCGCCCGCGCCCGGAACCCGGCTCCGCCCCGGCTCTCCCCCCGCGACGTCCTGCACGCCGGTTCGGCGGGGCTGCGCTCGCGCCCCGCGCGGGTGTTCCTCTCCGCGCTCGGGATCGCGATCGGCATCGCGACGATGATCGCGGTGGTCGGGATCTCCTCGTCCAGCCAGGCGAAACTGCTGCGCGAGCTCGACAAGCTGGGCACGAACATGCTGGTCGTCACCCCGGGCCAGGGCGTGTTCGACGGCCAGGACACCCGGCTGCCGCCCGAGGCGCCCGGCATGGTCGGCCGGATCGAGGGCGTCGAGTCGATCGGCACCACCGGCGACGTCCCGGTCTCCGTGCGCCGCTCCGAGAACATCCCGAAGGCGGAGACGGGCGGCATCACCGTCAAGGCCGTCAAGGACGACCTGCTCGGCACGCTGCGCGCCGGGGTCCGCAGCGGCGCCTGGCTGAACGGGGCCACCGCCCGCTACCCCTCGGTGGTGCTCGGGCACGTCGCCGCGCAGCGCCTGGGGATCACGGCACCGGGTCAACAGGTCTTCATCGGGGGCCGGTACTTCACGGTGACCGGCGTCCTGGACCCGGTCCCGCTGGCGCCGGAGATCGAACGCTCGGCGCTGGTCGGCTGGGAGGCGGCCGGCTCCCTGCTGGGCTTCGACGGCCACCCGACGGCCGTGTACGAGCGTTCGGCGGACGACCGGGTGGCGGACGTACGGGCCCTCCTGGCGCGGACGGCGAACCCCTCCACCCCGAGCGCGGTGTCGGTGAGCGACCCCTCGGCGGCGCTCCGGGCGAAGGCCGCCACGGAGGGCGCGTTCAGCACGCTGCTGCTGGGGCTGGGCGGGATCGCCCTTCTGGTGGGTGGGGTCGGGGTCGCCAACACCATGATCATCTCGGTGTTGGAGCGCCGCCACGAGATCGGGCTGCGCCGCTCGCTCGGGGCCACCAAGGGGCAGATCCGGATCCAGTTCGTCACGGAGTCGCTACTGCTGTCGGGGCTCGGCGGGATCGCGGGTGTCGCGCTGGGCGGCGCCGCGACGGGGGTGTACGCACGCGTCGGCGGCCTGCCGTGGGTGGTGCCGCCCTGGGCGGTGGCGGGCGGCTTCGCGGCCACCCTGGCCATCGGCACCCTGGCGGGCCTCTACCCGGCGGTGCGCGCGGCCCGGCTGTCGCCGACGCTGGCGCTCCAGGCGGCGTAGGGGCCGGCGGGGCGGTCGGCCCGGGCGACGCGGGCGCACGGCCGGGCGGCGCAGGAGCACGGCCCGGGCGGCGCAGGAGCACGGCCCGGGCGGCGCAGGGCGGCGGGCGGGGGCGGCGGCGATCACGTCGGCGTCGCCCTCTCCCGCACGCCCGGCGGGCGGACGTACCCTGCGTTGATGAAGAGAACTCCACGTCAGGCAGCCCGCATTGTGGTCCTCTCACCCGGCGGGTCCGTGTTCCTGTTCCGCGAGAACAACATCGAAGTCGGCATCCACTGGCTGCCCCCGGGCGGCGGCATCGACCCCGGCGAGACCCCCGAGGAGTGCGTGCGGCGCGAGCTGCGCGAGGAGACCGGCTGGACCGACCTGGAGCCGCAGCGGCTGCTGTGCACCTGGGAGCACGACTTCACCCACGAGGGCGTCCCGGTCCGCCAGCACGAGCACATCTACGTGACCACGGGCCCGCGCCGCGAGCCCACCCTCGAATCGCCGGACATCCACTGGCAGTGGCTCTCGCCGCGGCGCCTGGCCGCACTGGGCGAACCGCTGTGGCCCCCGCGGCTGCCCGCCCTCCTCGCCGAGGCCGCGACCGAGCCGGTCCACCTGGGCCTGGTGACGTAACCGGCGGGCCCCAACGACCGCACCGTGCCAGGGTGTTACCGTCACGGCCATGTCCAAGGCCGAGATCGACACCCTGACCGCCGAGTTCTTCGCCGCGTTCGACAACCGGGGCGGCAAGCCCGCCGACCTGGACCGCCTGCACCGGCTCATGCTGCCGGGCGGGCTGATCGTCCGCACCGGCCCGGAGTTCACGGCCTACACCGTGGAGGAGTTCGTCGAGCCCCGCCGGGAACTGTTGAACGGCGGCCGGCTGGTCGGGTTCGCCGAGTGGGAGACCTCGGAGAGGACCGAGATCACCGGCGACATCGCCTCCCGGTTCGGCACCTACCGCAAGTCCGGTCTCCTGGACGGCGAGCCCTACGAGGGGGGCGGGACGAAGACCATCCAGTTCGTCCGCGCCCCGGAAGGCTGGCGGATCGCCGCCTTCTCCTGGTACGACGACCCGGCCTGACCGCACCCGCGACCGGACGGCACCCGCGGCCGCCCTACCGACCGAGCGTGGCCTTCGCGTAGAGCCGCGCCGCGTAGTCGCCGAGGACCGTGCTGGTGGACACGTCGTCCGTGTCACCGCCGGTCAGAATGCCGATGATCTTCCCGTCGCGGCCTATCCAGGCGCTGCCGCTGGTGCCGCCCGGGAAGTCGGCGCAGTCGAAGCGCTGCTCCTTCTCGCTCAGCCGGACGGAGACCGCCGTGCAGGTCCGCGGGACCTTCCGGTCGGCGGGGTAGCCCGTCACCGTGACCTCCTCGCCGGCGCGGCCCGTGGTGTCGAGGGTCGCGGAGCCGACGACGTCCTCGACGCGGCGGCCCTTGTCGTCGGGGGCGAGGCGGGCGAAGGCGAGGTCGTAGTCGTCGTCGGTGTCCTCGGCCCAGCGGGAGTCCTCGTAGACCTCCTCCAGCTTCCACGTGCCGTACGGGGCGGCGCCGTTGGCGTACGCGGGGACGAAGACGGCGTTGCCGCGGGTCTGGTCGCCGGCCGCAAGGCAGTGGCCGGCGGTGATGATGAGGTCCTTGCCGGGGCTGCGGACGACGGTGGCCGTGCAGAAGTGGTCGCCGTCGAGGCCGCCGGTGAACAGCGCCCCGGTGAAGGCGGCGGGGCCGCCGGGCTGCGGGGTGACGGGCGCGGGCTGCGGGGTGGCGAGCTGCGCCTTGGGCGCGCCCGACCTGGGCGGGGTGCCCGGTGTGGCGGCCGGCGCGGCGGCCTTGGCCTTCGCGGGGGCGGTGCCTTCGGGTGGGGGTGCCAGCTCGGCCACCGCCGCCGACGCGCCCAGCGCCGCCAGGGCGCAGAGCACCACCGTCACCACGTTCCGCCTGTCCACCGCCATGATCCCTCCCCGGATCGCCCCGGCGAGCATGCCCCGCCGCACGCCCCGGTTGCAAGGCCGGGGCCTCGCGTCGGGCCCGGGTCGGCCCGGCTTGGCGGGATCCGGCCCCTGGCGGGATCCGGGCGGGCCCGTCAGGCGCCGGGCCAGAGCCCTTCGGGGGTGAGGCCCAGCAGGTCGATGGCGTTGCCCCGGACGATGCGGTCGACCACCTCGGGGTCGAGGTGGCCCATCTGGGCCTCGCCGACCTGGCGGGACCGGGGCCAGGTGGAGTCCGAGTGCGGGTAGTCGGTCTCGTAGAGGACGTTGCCCACGCCGATGGAGTCGAGGTTCCGCAGGCCGAAGGCGTCGTCGAAGAAGCAGCCGAAGACGTGTTCGGCGAACAGCTCGGAGGGCGGGCGCAGCACCTTGTCGGCGACTCCGCCCCAGCCGCGGTTCTCCTCCCAGACGACGTTCGCGCGCTCCAGGATGTAGGGGATCCATCCGATCTGACCCTCGGCGTACATGATCCGCAGGCCGGGGAAGCGTTCGAACTTGCCGCTCATCAGCCAGTCGACCATCGAGAAGCAGCAGTTGGCGAAGGTGATGGTGGAACCGACGGCGGGCGGGGCGTCCGCCGAGGTGGAGGGCATCCTCGACGAGGAGCCGATGTGCATGGCGATGACCGTGCCGGTCTCGTCGCAGGCCCGCAGGAAGGGGTCCCAGTCGTCGGTGTGGATGGACGGCAGGCCCAGGTGCGGGGGGATCTCGGAGAAGGCGACGGCGCGCACGCCGCGGGCGGCGTTGCGGCGGACCTCGGCGGCGGCGAGGTGGGGGTCCCACAGCGGGACGAGGGTGAGGGGGATCAGGCGGCCGTGGGCCTCGTGGCCGCACCACTCCTCCACCATCCAGTCGTTGTAGGCCCGTACGCCGAGCAGGCCCAGCTCCCGGTCCTTGGCCTCGGTGAAGGTCTGGCCGCAGAAGCGGGGGAAGGTCGGGAAGCAGAGGGCGGACTGGACGTGGTTGACGTCCATGTCGGCGAGGCGGTCGGGAACCGAGAAGGACCCGGGGCGCATCTGCTCGTAGGTGATGACTTCCAGCTTGATCTCGTCACGGTCGTACCCCACCGCGGTGTCGAGGCGGGTGAGCGGCCGGTGCAGGTCCTCGTACACCCACCAGTCGCCCACGGGGCCGTCGTCGCCCTTGGCGCCCATGACGGGGGCGAACTTCCCGCCGAGGAAGGTCATTTCCTTGAGGGGGGCGCGGACGATCCGGGGGCCGATGTCGCGGTAGCGGGACGGGAGCCGGTCCCGCCAGACGTGAGGGGGCTCCACCGTGTGGTCGTCCACCGAGATGATCTTCGGGAAAGTCTCCATGCTTTCACCGTAGCGCCGATCTGACGAACCGTCAGCTACTTGGACGGCAGGGAACCGCGGCGACCCGCCGTTCAGGAAGGGATCACTCCGCCGCGGACTGACGTGTACGAGCGAGACAGGGCAGACTGACCCTTGGAAACCGACGGAAGGCAGGGGGGACGCCAGATGGACGGCATACCGGCCATCCCGCACCAGCGGAACCGCCCCGGGGCGGACCGGTCCCGGACCGGCACCCACGCGCCTGAAGCGCCCGCGACGCACGGGACACCCTCGATGCACGAGACACCCACCCCGCCCGCAGCCCCCTCGACGACCACCGCACCCTCCGAGGCGCCCACCAAGGCGCCCACCGAGGCGCCTTCCGCCGCGCCCTCGGCACCCTTACCATCCGCGACCGGCGGGGCGGCGCGGACCGGCGGGGCACCGAAGGCCCCCGAGGACGCCGCGGCACCCGAACCGGCCCCCACCGAGAACCGGTTCGCCGTCCTCGGCCCCGTCCGGGCCCGGCGCGGCGGCGAGACCCTGCCCTCCGGCAGCCCCCAGCAGCGCGCCCTCCTCGCCGTGCTCCTGCTGCGCGACGGCCGCACCGCCACCGCACCCGAGCTGATCGACGCCATCTGGGGCGACGAACCCCCGCAGCAGGCCCTCGCCACGATCCGTACGTACGCCTCCCGGCTGCGCAAGATCCTCGACCCCGGCCTCCTCGTCACCGACGCCGGCGGCTACGCGATCCGGCTGCGCCGGCAGGAGGCCCTCGACCTCGGCGTCGCCCGCGGCCTCGCCGGCGACGCCGACAAGGCCCGCGCCGCCGGCGACCGCACCCTCGCCCGGACCCTGCTCGCCCGCGCCCTCGACCTCTGGGACGGCGAACCCCTCGCCGGGGTCCCCGGCCCGCACGCCGAGACCGAACGCACCCGCCTGGCCGAATGGCGCCTCCAGCTCCAGGAGACCCGCCTCGACCTCGACCTGGAGCTCGGCCACCACGCCGAGGCCGTCTCCGAACTCACCGCCCTCACCGCCGCCCACCCCCTGCGCGAACGCCTGCGCGAGCTGCTCATGCTCGCCCTCTACCGCAGCGGCCGGCAGGCCGAGGCCCTCGCCGTCTACGCCGACACCCGCCGCCTGCTCGCCGACGAACTCGGAGTCGACCCCCGCCCCGAGCTGTCCGCCCTCCAGCAGCGCATCCTGAACGCGGACACCGAGCTCGCCCACGCCGAAGACCCCACCCAGGCCGCCGCGCCCGTCCTCGTGAGGCCCGCCCAATTGCCCGCCACCGTCCCCGACTTCACCGGCCGCGCGCCCTTCGTCGCCGAACTCGGCGAGATCCTCTCCGACGCCGCCGGGCAGGTCATGGCCGTCTCCGCGCTCGCCGGCATCGGCGGCGTCGGCAAGACCACGCTCGCCGTGCACGTCGCCCACGCCGCCCGCCCCCACTTCCCCGACGGGCAGCTCTACGCCGACCTCCAGGGCACCGACCCGCGCCCCGCCCAGCCCGAAGCCGTCCTCGGTTCCTTCCTGCGCGCCCTCGGCACCCCCGACAGCGCCATCCCCGACTCCGCCGCCGACCGGGCCGCGCTCTACCGCTCCGTCCTCGACGGCCGCCGCGTCCTGGTCCTGCTCGACAACGCCCGCGACGCCGCCCAGGTCCGCCCGCTGCTGCCCGGCACCGCCGGCTGCGCCGCCCTCGTCACCAGTCGGGTCCGGATGTCGGGCCTCGCCGGGGCCCATCTCGTCGACCTCGACGTGATGAGCCCCGAGGAGGCCCTACAGCTGTTCACCCGCATCGTCGGAACCGAACGCGTCGGCGCCGAACGCCAGGCCGCCCTCGACGTCGTCGGCGCCTGCGGGTTCCTGCCCCTCGCCATCCGCATCGCCGCCTCCCGCCTCGCCGCCCGCCGCACCTGGACCGTCTCCGTCCTCGCCGCGAAGCTCGCCGACGAACGCCGCCGCCTCGACGAGCTCCAGGCCGGCGACCTCGCCGTCAAAGCCACCTTCGAACTCGGCTACGGACAGCTGGAACCCGCCCAGCAGCGCGCCTTCCGCCTCCTCGGCCTCGCCGACGGCCCCGACATCTCCCTGGCCGCCGCGGCGGCCGTCCTCGACCTGCCCGAGCACGACGCCGAGGACCTCCTCGAGGCTTTAGTCGACTGCTCCCTGCTGGAATCGGCCGCCCCCGGCCGCTACCGCTTCCACGACCTCGTACGCCTCTACGCGCGTGCGTGCGCCGAACGCGACGAACAGCCGGCCGCCGGACGCGAGGCCGCCCTCGACCGCCTCCTGGACTTCTACCTCGCCACCGCCGCCCGCGTGTACTCCCTGGAACGCCCCGGCGACCGCCTCCCCGCCCACCTGTCGACCACCGAACGCCCCGGGCTGCCGCTCGCCGAGCCCCGCGCCGCCCTCGACTGGCTGTTCGCCGAGGCCGACCCGCTGCTGGCCTGCGTACGCCAGTCCGCCGGCCGGCCCACCGCCCTGCGCCGGGCCGTCGACCTGCTGTGGGCGGCCAAGGACCTCGCCGAGTCCGGCGCCAACTCCAAGCAGTACGAGTCCGCCGCGCTGACCCTCCTCGACGCCGCCCGCACCGCCCGCGACCCGCGCGCCGAGGGTCGCACCCGCACCACGCTCACCATGGTCCACCTCTTCGCCGGCCGCTTCGCCGAGGCCGACGAGGAGGCCCGCCAGGCCATGGACCTGGCCCGGGAGGCCGAAGACCCGCTCCCCAGCTGCTGGGCCCCCAACGACCGCGGGATCATCGCCCTCTACCAGTCCCGGTACGCCGACGGCGAGCGCTACCTCCTGGAGGCCATCCAGAACTTCCGCGCCGACGCCAACCTCGTCGGCGAGGCCAGCGCCCTGTGCAACCTCTCGCGCATCCACGTCGCCCTGGGCCGGCTCGCCAGCGCCATAGACCTCGCCCAACAGGGCATCGCCATCTACGACCGGATGGGCCTGACCCTGCGCCTGGCCAACGGCCGCTACGCGCTGGGCATCGCCCTGACCCAGGCCGGCCGGCTCGGGGAGGCGCTGACACAGCTCGGCGAGGCCCTCTCCCTGTTCCACGACAACCGCCAGCCCCTGTGGGAGGGCGTCACCCACTTCCGGCTCGCCGAGGCCCACCTCGCCGCCCGCCGGCCCACCCTGGCCGCCCAACACGCCGAGCAGGCCATCGCCCTGCGCGGGATCGGCGGGGAGTGGCGCCGCGCCACCGTGCTGACCGTGCTGGGCAAGGCCCTGCGCCGGCTCGGGCAGCCCGACCGGGCCCGGGCCTGCTGGCAGGACGCGGAGACCGTCTTCACCCGCCTGGGATCGACGGAACTGGCCGAAGTGAAGGCCCTGTTGGCCTCGGAACTGGCCGCCTGAAACCGGCCGGAAGCCGCTGACCGGCGGCTTCGCGGAGATGGACGGCACGTTCATCGTTCGTTTATCGCCGCGCGCCATGATGAACGCATCGACCCGGCGCGTCGGGGGGCACCCGGGCCGTGGGAGGAGAACCCGTTCGGCGGTCCGCGGGGGAATCGCCGAACGGGCCCGACACACCATCAGGAGATCCGATGACGACGAACGAGAACAGCCTGCCGCTCGACGGAGACATCAGACCGCTCGACAACCACGCCTCGGGCATCGAGATCAAGCCCCTCGACCCGCAGGACCCGCCGGCGGACCCGCCGGCTCCGCAGACGCCGCTCGACAACCACGCCTCGGGCGAGGAGATCGTGACGCTGGACAACCACGCGTCCGGTACCCGCCCGTAGCGCGAGCGGCCACAACGGCACGGCGACAACCACCACGGGAACGTACGGGGGAAACGTACGGGGGACCCGCGGGCGGACGTACGGGGGAACCGCTCGCGGGACGTACGGGGGAACGTACGGGAAGAGGCCCGGGCACGCGTACGGGGGACGTACGGGTGGCCGGGCACGGGGGACCCGGGCACGGGGGAACGAGCACGGGGGAACGAGCACGGGGGAACGCATACGGGGGACGGCGGCCGCGGTGGCCAGGAGGGGGACCACCGCGGCCGCCGCACGTGCGTCCCCGACCACGCCCGACCACGGCCGCCGGACCCCGCGCCCCCGACCACGGCCCCGGCGGGGCGGCCGTCTCCTAGGCTGGGGGCGTGTTCACCTCACAGGGGCCCGGCCTGCGCGAGCTGGCCGTCCAGGCCCTCTCCTCCGTCGAGCGGGGCTACGACCTCCTCGCGCCCAAGTTCGACCTGACGCCGTTCCGCACCCCGGACCGGATGCTCGACGCCGTCGAGGAGACCCTCGCCGCGCGGGAGGGCTCCTTCGGCTCCGGCCTGGACCTGTGCTGCGGCACCGGCGCGGCCCTGCCGCTGCTGCGCCGGCTGTGCCGGGACCGGGTGACCGGGGTCGACCTCAGCGCGGGCATGCTGGCCGAGGCCGCGCGGGCGCACCCGGCCGGGGTGGACCTCGTACGGGCCGACGCGCGGGAGCTGCCGCCGCGGCTGGCGGACTCCTACGACCTCGCGGTGAGCTTCGGGGCCTTCGGGCACTTCCTGCCGGCGGAGCGGCCCGCGCTGTTCTCCGGCGTGCACCGGGCCCTGCGACCGGGCGGGCTGTTCGCCTTCCCGATCGGCGCCCCGATCCCGCCGTCCTCCCCGCTGTGGTGGGCGGTCGCCGGGTTCGACGCGACGATGCGGGTGCGCAACGCGGTGTGGCGCCCGCCGTTCGTCATGTACTACCGCACCTTCCCCTTCGGGCCGGTCCGGGCGGACCTGCGCGCGGCGGGCTTCCGGGTGGGGACGGCGCCGCTGGAGCACTTCGGGTACCGGCCGGACGGCAGCCCGCGGTGGCGGCTGGTGCTGGCCCGCAAGGACCCCGCGTAGGCGCGGCGCCCCGGGCGGCTCAGCGGAGCCGGTCGAAGGGCAGGTGGACGCGCAGCTGGTCGGTGACGTCGCTGCCGTCGCGCAGGCGGGCCCGGTCGTTGCCGGACAGGGGCCGCCCGTAGACGCGTACGTCGTCGAGGGCTCCGGCGTAGAAGGCCTTGAGGTCGGGGCGGGTGCCGAGGTGGATGGTGAAGGCCCCGGTGGGCCTGAAGTCCGTCTGTCCCAGGGTGGGGCGTACGGCGGCGGCCGGGCCGTCGTCGACGGTCAGGCGCAGTTCGTCTCCCTCGCGCTGGAGGACGACGTGGTGCCAGACGTCGTCGTCGGTGCGGGAGGCGGCGGCGAGGACGACGGGGCCGGCGTCGGTGCCGGCGTCGATCGTGGCTTCGAGCCGGCCGGTGTCGGGGTTCGCCTCGATGGCGAACCTTCGGGCCCCGGGCCCCTGCCCGTAGCCCCACACGAGGGGGGCGCGGACGCCGGCGTCGCGGTCCTGGCCGCGCGTCTTGTACTTGACCCAGGTGGCGACGGCGAAGTCCCCGTCGCCGAGTCGCAGCGCGTCGGGGCAGTTGATCAGCCGTACGAAGTCGTCGCGCCCGTCGAGGCGCAGGGTCTTGCCGCCGTCCGGGCGGTTGCCGGGGCGGGGTGCTCCGTGCACGACGGCCTGGACGCGGTGGGGGCCGGCGTCGGGGGTGAGGCGGGGGGTGAGGTCCTCGGCGGCGGCCCGGAGTTCGTGGGGGGTGAAGGCGGTGAACTTGACGTAGCCGTGCGGGGTGCCGTTGGCGGTCTCGTAGAGCATCCCGATCCGTCCGTCGCCGAGGACGGCCATGTCGGAGTAGCCGGCCCGTTCGCGCAGGACGACGGCCCCCTCCCGCGACCAGGTGCGGCCGGAGTCCGTGGAGGTCCGTACGGCCAGGGTCCACCGGTCGGAGAACTCTGCGCCGGGGCGGCTGGGCGCCGACAGCAGCAGTGTCCCGTCGGGGAGTTGGAGCAGGGAGCCGGAGGCGGGCGGGGCGGGGAGGTCGGCGACGGGCCGGAAGCCGGGTTCCGGGAAGGCGGGGGCGGCGACGTCGTCGAGGACGGCGGAGACGCGGTGGTCGGCGGTGCCGCAGGTGGCGGTGGAGCGGGCGTTGACGTAGATCCGCCCGTCGGGGAGTTGGGTCAGCGCGGGTTCGTTGGGGGCGGGGGTGCCCTCGGGGGCTCCCCAGCGGGCGCCGGCCTGCCAGGTCTGGCCGCCGTCGTCGCTGTAGAGGAGCTGGGCCCCGGATTCGTTGGACTCGGTGCGGTAGTCGGCGCTGACGACGAGCCGGCCGGGGCGGTCGGGGCGGGTGGGGGTGAGCTGGATGCCGTGGCCGGGGCCCACGGAGACCCAGGCCCAGTCGGCGCCCTTCAGGTGGGGTTGCGGGGCGGGGTCGGCGCTCCAGGCGACGCCGTCGTCGGTGCTGGAGGCCAGGCGCAGTTCGCGGGGGCCGCGCACCCGGTTGCCCTCGGCGTCGCGGGTCCAGGTGCTGTAGGCGTGCAGGAGGGTGACGCGGCCGGAGGCGGAGTCCACGACGGGGACCGGGTTGCCGTAGGCGCCGGGGTCGCCCGCGCCGCGCAGGACCCGCATCGGGCCCCAGGTGCGGCCGTTGTCGGTGGACCGCTTGAGGACGAGGTCGATGTCGCCGATGTCGTCGCAGCCGGCGGTGCGGGCCTCGGCGATGGCCAGGAGGGCGCCGTCCCTGGTGGTGGTGAGGGTGGGGATGCGGTAGCAGTCGTAGCCCTCGGTGAAGGCGCTGAACGGCGCGGAGACGGCGGCGGTCAGACCGGGCGGCCGTTTCGCCCCCGGCCGGCCGCCGTCGGCCGGAGGGGACGGGAGGACGAGGGACGACAGCCCGAGGGCGCCGGCGACGGCCAGCGCCGCGCCCGCGCCCCGGAGCGGCCACCAGATTCGGACACCTGACTGATTCGACCTCACCGGTGCAGGCTAGCGCGGCCGGTGGAGGCCTCCGCTCCGGGACACGGCGGGCGGATCACCCCGTGGGCGGGGTCACTTCCCCCAGACGACGACGTCGAAGGTGCCGTTGGCGGTCCCGCCCCCGCCGTCGAAGGTCTTGGTGGTCAGCCGCAGGACGCGGCCGTCGTCGGTGCGACCGCAGAAGATCCTGCCGGTCTTCAGGTCCAGGTCCTTCGTGGTCCCCAGCGTGTCGATCACGCCCGCGCAGTCCGCGTACGTGGGCACCTTCGAGGAGTCCTCCCACACCAGGGCCTTGGCCCCGCCCTGGGGGCGCAACCGCAGGTTGCCGAACGAGAAGACCATGAAGTCGTTCTCGCTGTTGATCTCGGACTGGGCCGGCGGCGAGGCGTCCAGGTCCTTGTCGTGCCCGTACTCGATCGCGAGGGCGCCCTCCCACTGGACGGTGCCGGCCGCCTTCCCCGCGGCCGGGGCGGAGGCGGAGGCCGAGGCCTGCGGGGCCGAAGGGCTCTGCGCGGGGGCGGAAGCCGACGGGGCGGCGGCGCCGCCCTGGGCCTGCGCACCGGTGGCGGGGGCCGATTCGGCCGCCGCCCGCTCGGGGGCCGGCGTGCCCTTCGAGCCGCCGCTCCCCGTCACCAGGTAGGTGCCGAGGACACCGATCACGGCGGCCACGAGAGTGGCGCCGGCGCCGATCCAGGCCGTGCGGTGCGAGCTCGACGCCGGGGCGGCGGGCGGCGGTCCGACGGGCGCCCCGTACGGCGGGGCGGACGGCGGACCGGACGGCGGGTACCCCGGAGGTGTCGGCCAATCCTGACGGGGTTGTTCGCTGCTCATCCTGCCCATCCTCATACGATGTGATCTACGAGGCGCACAGCCTACTGACGCGCCGCGGGCGGCCGGCACGCAGGGTTTTGGCACGTCAATTCCGTTGCGCCCTACAGCGATCCACCGGCTGCGGGGCGGGACCGCAACTGCGTCTTGAGGACCTTGCCGCTCGCGTTGCGCGGGAGCCCCGCCACGAACTCCACCTCGCGGGGCACCTTGTAGTTCGCCATCTCCCGGCGGGACCAGGCGATCAGGTCGTCGGCGGTGAGGGTGGACCCGGGCCGGCGGACGACGTAGGCCCTGCCCGCCTCGCCGAGCCGGGGGTCGGGGATCCCCACGACGGCCACGTCGGCGATGTCCGGGTGCAGGCCGAGGAGTTGCTCTATCTCGGCCGGGTAGGCGTTGAACCCGCCGACGATGAACATGTCCTTGATGCGGTCGGTGATGCGCAGGTTCCCGTGCGCGTCGAGGACGCCGATGTCGCCGGTGCGCAGCCAGCCGTCCGGGGTGACGGCGCGGGCGGTCTCCTCGGGGTCCTCGAAGTAGCCGCGCATCACGTGGTGGCCCCGCACCCGGACCTCGCCGGGGGCGCCCGCGGGCAGGACCGCCCCGTCGGGTCCGGTGACGCGGACCTCGGTGTCGGGGATGGCCCGGCCCGAGGTGGCGGCGATCAGCGCGTCGTCGTCGCCGCGCCGGCACATGGTGACGATGCCTCCGGCCTCGGAGAGCCCGTAGGCGGTCAGGACGGTGGCGACGCACAGTTCGCCGCGGAGCCGTTCGACGAGCCGCAGCGGTACGACGGCGGCGCCGGTGACGACCAGGCGCAGCGCGGAGAGGTCGTGGTGGTCGCGCTGGGGGTGGTCCAGGAGCGACTGGTGCAGGGTGGGCGGGCCGGGGAGGACGGAGATCCGCTCGGCGGCGATGTTGGCGAGCATGGTGTCCACGCCGGAGACGGACTGCGGGACCATCGTCGCGCCGCGCATCAGGCAGGCGATGATCCCGGCCTTGTAGCCGAAGGTGTGGAAGAAGGGGTTCACGATCAGGTAGCGGTCGCCCTCGCGCAGTCCGGCGAGCTCGCTCCAGACGGCGTAGCAGCGCAGGGTCTGGGCGTGGGTGATGACGGCGCCCTTGGGGCTGCCGGTGGTGCCGGAGGTGAAGATGATGTCCGAGGGGGCGTCGGGGGCGATGGCGGCGGCGCGGGCGCGGACGGCCCCGGCGGTGACGGCGTCCCCGCCGGCGAGGAAGTCCTTCCAGGTGCGGAAGGTGTCGGGGGCGTCGTCGGCGAGGACCACGACCTGTTCGAGGTGGGGCAGGCCGGGCAGCGGCCCGGTGCCGGGGCCCTCGGCGGTGGCGCGGCGCAGGGAGGCCACGTAGGAGGTGCCGAGGAAGGTGCCGGTGACGAAGAGCAGGCGGGCGCGACTGCGCCGCAGGACGTACGCGGCCTCCGCGCCCTTGAAGCGGGTGTTGAGGGGGACGAGGACGGCGCCCGCGGTGACGGCGCCGAGCGCGGAGACGATCCACTCCAGGGTGTTGGGGGCCCAGACGGCGACCCGGTCGCCGGGGCGCACACCGGCGGCGATGCAGGCGGCGGCGGCCCGTTCGACGCGCTCGCCGAGCTGCGCGTAGCCGACGCGGGTGCGGCCGTCGACGACGGCCTCGCGGTCGCCGAACCGGGCGGCGGCGTCACGGACGAGGCCGGCGACGGTCCCCCACCGGAGGTCCCCGCGCGGGTCGTCGCCACCGGCGCCCGCGTCGCTGGTCGCTCTGCCCGACCGGCCGGATCCGCCCCTGCCCGTGCCCGCGCCTTCGACCATCGCCCGCACCCCTCCCACGACCCAGTAGCTGACTATCCGTCAGATTAGCTGTAGCCTTCGCGGCTGTCAGCACTGGCGCATGCCCCGGAGGTGGCGATGGCGGCAACACTCAAGGACGCTACGGCGATAGTCGGCATCGGCCAGACCCCCTTCGCGAAACGACTGCCCCAATCCGAGAAGGAGTTGGCCTGCCGGGCCATCCTCGCCGCGCTCGACGACGCCGGGATCTCCCCGTCCGAGGTCGACGCCTTCGCCTCCTACACCATGGAGGAGACCGACGAGGTCGAGGTCGCCAAGGCCATCGGCGCCGGCGACGTCACCTTCTTCTCCAAGATCGGCTACGGAGGCGGCGGCTCGTGCGCCACCGTCGGCCACCTCGCCGCCGCCATAGCCACCGGGCAGGCCGACGTCGGCATCGCCTGGCGCTCGCGCAAACGCGGCTCCGGCCCCCGCCCCTGGAAGAACACCGCCGTCCAGCTCCCCACCCCCGGCCAGTGGACCCGCCCCTTCGGCCTGCTGCGCCCCGCCGACGAGATCGGCATGCTGGCCCGCCGCTACATGCACGAGTACGGGGCCACCCGCGACCACCTGTTCAACGTCGCGATGGCCTGCCGCAACCGGGCCAACGAGAACCCGGCCGCGATGATGTACGACCGCCCGCTGACCCGGGAGATGTACATGTCCTCCCGCATGATCAGCGACCCGCTCTGCCTGTTCGACAACTGCCTGGAAACCGACGGCGCCCTGGCCTGCGTGATCGTCTCCGCCGAACGCGCCCGCGACTGCCGCCAAAGACCCGTCTACGTGCACTCCGCGGCCCAGGGCCTGCCCTCCCAGCACCACGGGATGGTCAACTACTGGAACGACGACCCCCTGTCCGGCCCCGCCTGGACCGCCGCCCGCCACCTGTGGAAGCGGGCCGACTTCGGGCCCGAGGACGTCGACGTTGCCCAGATCTACGACGCCTTCACCCCCCTGATCCCGCTCTCCCTGGAGGGCTACGGCTTCTGCGGACGCGGCGAGGGCGCCGCGTTCACCGAGGGCGGCGCCCTGGAGATCGGCGGCCGGCTCCCCCTCAACACCGGCGGCGGCGGCCTCAGCGAGGCGTACGTCCACGGCTTCAACCTGATCAACGAGGGCGTCAGACAACTGCGCGGCACCTCCACCGCCCAGGTGCCCGACGCCGCCACCTGCCTGGTGACGGCGGGCGAAGGCGTCCCGACGTCCGCGATCCTGCTGCGCGCCTGAGGAGGCCGCCATGACCACCACGCACCGGCACCCGCAAGGCGCCGCCGACCCGGCCGGCCCGGCCGGGGCCCCCGACGCCACCGCGGAGGCCGCCGACGCCACGGCGACCCTGCTGCTCCCCGTACCCGACGAGGACGGCGCCCCCTTCTGGGAGTACGCCGCGCGCGGCGAACTGCGGGTGCAGGCCTGCGCCGCCTGCGGCCGACTGCGCTTCCCGCCCCGCCCCTGCTGCCCGCACTGCCGGTCCTTCGACAGCGAGTGGCGGCCGATGAGCGGACGCGGCCGCATCTGGTCCTGGGTGCGCCCGCACCCGCCGCTGCTGCCCGCGTACGCCGCGCAGGCCCCGTACAACGTGATCCTCGTGGAGCTCGCGGAGGACCCGCTGATCCGGCTGGTCGGGAACCTCGTGACCACCCCCGACGCGCCCCTCGACTCGATGGACCCGGCCCGGCTGCGGATCGGCGCCCGCGTCCAGGTCGCGTTCACCGAGATCGACGGGATGGCGGTGCCCCGCTGGATCCCGGAGAAGGCATGACGCTGAAGGTCGAACGGGACGCGGGCGCCGGGGTCGCGGTCGTCACCCTGAACCGGGAGCACCGCCACAACGCCATCGACCTCGACACCGCCGCCGACCTCGCCGCGCTGTGGCGGGACCTGCGGCACGACGAGGAGGTCCGGGCGGTGGTGGTGACGGGCGCCGGCACGGCCGCGTTCTGCACCGGGATCGACCGGTCGGTGGAGGTGGCCCAGCCGCCGTCCCCGTACTCGGTGGACGATCCGCTGATCGCCATCGGCCCGAAGGCCAACGACCTGTGGAAGCCGGTCATCGCCGCCGTCAACGGGATGGCCTGCGGCGGGGCCTTCTACCTGCTGGGCGAGTCGGAGTTCGTCGTGTCCTCCACGACGGCCACCTACTTCGACCCGCACACCTCCTACGGCATGGTCAGCGCCTACGAGGCCGTGTACATGGCGCAGCGGATGCCGTTCGGCGAGGTCGCCCGGATGTCCCTGATGGGCACGGCCGAACGGCTCTCCGCCCGGCGGGCGTACGAGATCGGGCTGGTCTCCGAGCTGGCGGAGCCCGGGGAACTGCCGGAGGCGGCGCTGCGGTCGGCGCGGACCCTGGCCGGCTTCCCGACGGAGGCGGTGCAGGGGACGGTACGGGCGCTGTGGTCGGCGAAGCGGGCGGCGCTCCAGCAAGCCTTGGACCAGGCTCCGGCGTTGATCGCTCTGGGGAACCTACCGTCGGAGCGGCAGGCGGAACTCTTCGGCGCGCGCCGCGCGGGGACGGAGTACCGCCTGCGTTGAGCACGGCGCGCCACCGGGGGCGCGCCGTCCGCACCGGCCCACCCAGGGGGAACACCACCGTGTCCGAGTTCAAGATCCTCGCCATCTCCGGCAGCCTGCGCGCCGACTCCCACAACTCCGCCCTGCTGCGCGCGGCGCACAAGCACCAGCCCGCCGGCCTGGACATCGAGATCTACGAGGGCCTGCGCGAGATCCCGCCCTACGACCTGGACCTCGACACCCCCCGGGACCGCCCGGCCCCCGTCGCCGACCTGCGCCGCCGCGTCACCGAGGCCGACGGCCTCCTCATCGCGACCCCGGAGTTCAACTACTCCGTCCCCGGGGTCCTGAAGAACGCCATCGACTGGGTCAGCACCGACTGGACGCAGCAGGAGGGCCTGCCCCTGCGGCGCAAGCCCGTCGCGATCCTCGGAGCGGCCCCGACGAACTTCGGCACCGTCCGCGCCCAGCTCGCGCTGCGCCAGGTGTTCGTCTGGACCGAGACCGACGTGGTCGTGAAGCCCGAGGTGCACCTCTTCCGCTCCCACGAGCGCTTCGACGAGCACGGCACCTTGACGGACGAGACCTCCATCGGCCTGGTCCGCGACCTCCTCGGCGCCCTGAAGGCCAGGATCGAGGGCCGGGCGGGCGCCTGACCCCGCGCACGCCCGCCACCGACCGCCTCCCGGCCCACCCTGGCCCGGAGGCGGTCCGCGCGGGGGGGGGCTGAGGGTTGGCTGCGGGGGGCTGGGCGGGGGGTGGGGTCCGCCCGCCCGACGTATCGCCATTCGCGACCCCACACCCGGAACACTCCCCTCCGTTCCGTCCGCCACCAGCGAAGACGCCCCGTACGCCCGCCCACGCGAGCGGAATCCGTGGTTGCATCCGAGCACCGAACCCGGCGGCCGAACCGCACAGCTCCGCGTCCCTTCGGCGAGCAGCCACCACACCGAGGAGCAGGGCACCAGTGCGCACCATCGCCACCGAGATCACCATCGACGCGACACCAGAGGAGGTCTGGGCGACCCTGGTCGACCTGCCCCGCCACTGCACGTGGAACCCGTTCATCCGGCAGGCGGCCGGCGAGGTGGCCGTCGGCGAACGGCTGACGCTGACCATGTACCCGCGGTCCGGGAAGCCGACCACCTTCCGCCCGACCGTCCGCATCGCCCGGCCCGCCGTCGAACTGCGCTGGGTCGGCCACTTCCTCGTGCGCGGCCTCTTCGACGGCGAGCACTACTTCCGCCTGGCCGAGGGCCCCGGGCGCACCACGCGCCTGGAACACGGCGAGCGCTTCCGCGGCCTGCTCGTCCCCTTCCTCGGCAGGATGCCGGCCGGCACCCACCGCGACTTCACCGCGATGAACGACGCCCTGCGCACCCGCGTCCAGGCGGCCCGCAGCTCCCGCTGACCCCGCCCCGCGATCCGCCCCGCACGCCCCGTCCGGCGTGCGGGGCCCCGGGGTGCGCCGTAGCGTCGGGACCGTGATCCGCAACGTGCTCGGCTCGCTGCTGGGACTGATCGGGGCCACCGCCGCCGTCTGGAGCCCCTTCCGGGCCTGGTACGACGACCGCCGGGGCCGCGACTACCGCATCGAGGAACTGTTCTCCGCCGCCGGCATCACCGCCGAGCCGGCCGCCCTGTTCGGCTCGCTCCTGCTGCCCTGCGCCTTCGCCGCGCTGCTCACCCTCGCGGCGATCGTGCTGCGCTCGCGGCTGCTCATGGGGCTCGCCGGAATCCTCGTCCTCGGCTTCGCCGTGCTGTGGATGGTCCGCCAGGGCCAGGCGGCCGGGGAACTGTCGGTCGGCGCCGACGGCCGGGGCCTGGGCGACGGCCTCGCCAATGCCTTCGGCGGCGGCGCCCTCCTCCTGCTGGCGGCGATCGTCATGCGCGGCCGCCCCCGCCGCCCCCGCGACCGCGACCTCCCGCTCCGCGACACCCCCGAACCCCAACCCACCCCCACCCACCCCGAAACCCCGCTCCCCCCACCCCACGAACACCCGTGACCCCGCTCGCGGGCCCCCGCACCACACCCGGAACGGGGCCCTGATCGCGGTCGGTCCGGACATGCGGCGGCCCCGCTCCCCCTCGGGGGGCGGGGCCGGGCTGCCGTGGTGGCGGGGTGGATCAGGCGGCGTCGACGACGCCGGAGGCGGCGATCTCGACCTTGCCCTTGGGGGCGCCGGACTGGGAGCCCAGGGCCTCGATCTGGTCGACGAGCTCCTGGCCGGAGACGACCTCGCCGAAGACGACGTGCTTGCCGTCGAGCCACGGGGTGAGGACGGTGGTGATGAAGAACTGCGAGCCGTTGGTGTTGCGGCCGGCGTTCGCCATCGACAGCAGGTACTTGCGGTCGTGCTTCAGGTCGAAGTTCTCGTCCTCGAACTTCTCGCCGTAGATGGACTTGCCACCGGTGCCGTTGTGGTTGGTGAAGTCGCCACCCTGCAGCATGAACTGGGGGATGACGCGGTGGAAGCCCGAGCCGGCGTAGCCGTAGCCGTTCTGGCCGGTGGCCAGCTCACGGAAGTTGCGCGCCGTCTTCGGGACGACCTCGTCGAAGAGGTTGAAGACGATGCGGCCCGCGGGGGCGCCGTTGATGTTGATGTCGAAGTAGACGTTGCTCATGGGGTCCATCCTGTCACTCCTGGTGCCGGACGCGACCTGGAGGGGGGCGGTGTCGTGCCACCGGCCCCCTCCCGAACCCACCCGAACCCGTCCCGAAGCGACATCGGCCCCGGTCCCGGTCCTGGCCCGGCCCCGCTGCCGCCGGTCAGGTCGCGTGCCGCGTCCCCGTGCCCTTCGCCGCGTCCAGCGCGTACACGCAGCGGTCCTTGCTGCACGCGTACACCACGCCCGCCTCCGCCACCGGGGCACCGGTGATCTCGCCGCCCGTGGCCAGCTTCCAGCGGAGCTGGCCGCCCGCCGCGTCCAGGGTGTAGAGGCAGTGGTCGGCGGACCCGAAGTGGACCCGGCCGTCCGCGACCGCCGGCGAGCCGGTGATCTCCCCGCCCGCCGCGAACCGCCACTTCGGGGTGCCCGTGACCGCGTCCAGCGTGTACAGGGCGCTGCCCGCGCCCAGGTGCACGTTGCCGCCGGCCACCAGCACCGGGTCGGCGGCCGGGCGCGGCTCGGTCGCGATGCGCCAGCGGTCCTTGCCGGTGGCCGCGTCCAGGGCGTAGACGGTCCCCAGGTAGTCGGCGAGGTAGACGCCGCCGCCGGTCACGGCCGCGCCCGGGGCGAAGGCGGGCGGCGCGAGGAACACCGCCGGGGCCTCGAAGTGCCAGCGGACCCGGCCCGAGGCCCGGTCCACGGACAGCACGCGGGTGCCGGCGCTGACGTAGACGTTGCCGTCGGGGGCCGGGGTGACCCGGACCGGGACGTTCCCGCAGGAGGCCGCGTCCCCGACCGGGTACGACCAGGCCTCGCGGCCGCTGCGGGCGTCCAGGGCGCGCAGCCGGGCGTCCTGCCAGACGTAGACGGTGCCGTCGTGCAGGACGGGGGCCGCCTCCGGGGTCTCGAAGTCGGTCTGCGCCCCGGTCAGCTCCCACAGCCTCTGCCCGTTGGAGGCCTCCCAGCCCTGTACGCCGCCCCCGCGCGTGGCGGTGACGACGGTGCCCCGCTCGGCGCGCAGCGCGTACACCCAGGCCTCGCTGGACAGCCGCCACCGCTCGGAGCCGTCGCCGGCGTCCAGCGCGTACAGGGACGGCCCGTCGGAGGCGTGGATGCGGCCGTCGGCGACGGCCATGGACCAGGCGACGTCCCGCGTCTTGAACTGGCGCCGACCGCTGCCGACGTCCAGGGCGTGCACCTCGAAGGAGGTCACGTACAGCAGGTCGCCGGCGACGGTCGGGGTGCCCCACACCTCGTTGGACATGCGGAAGCGCCACGGCCGCCAACGGCCGCTGTCCGGGGACGGCCCCGGCTGCGACAGGCCCGCCGTGGACGGCGAGGGCGAGGGCAGCGGCGTGCCGCGCGAACCGCCCGGCGGGCGCACCCAGCCGGTCGCCGAGTCGGCCGTGGAGTGCCCGACGGACGCGGACGCCGTGGCCCGCGGCCCGGGACCGATCGGCACCGCCGCACCGCCCGGCGTCACCGATCCCGAGGACGGGACCAGGACGGGCGCCGGAACCGGGGCCGGGGTCAGCGGGGGCCGGTCGGGACGCGGCGGAAGGGCCTGTCCCGTACGCGGGTCCACCCACGGGTCGGCCGCCCCGCGCGGCGGGCGCTGCGCGGAGTGGCCGTGCCGGCCCTGCGGCCCGGACGGCGGACCGGACGGCGACGGCAGGGGCGCCACGGGCGTACGGGTGCCCGCGCGCCGGGCCTCGATCATGGCGACGGCCCGCGCGGGCAGCCACGCGGAGGCCGTCCCGCTGTCGTCGCCGCCGTCGAACAGGTGCGGGGCGAGCTGCGCCTGGAGGTCGGCGGGCGTGGGGCGCCGGGTGGCGTCCATCTGCATGCACGAGTCGATCAACGGCCGCAGCTCGTCCGGGAGGCCCTCCAGGTTGGGCCCCTCGCGCAGCAGCATGAACACCGTCTCGACGGGGTTCGCCCCGTGGTACGGCGGGTGCCCGGTCGCGGCGAAGACGAGGGTGGAGCCGAGCGAGAACACGTCGCTGGCGCCCTTGACGCTGCGCGAGTCCTTCGCCTGCTCGGGCGACATGTAGGCCGGGGTGCCGACGGCGACGTTCGTCATCGTCAGACGGGTGTTGGACACACCGCTCGCGATGCCGAAGTCGATCACGCGCGGGCCGTCCTCGACGACGAGCACGTTCGACGGCTTCAAGTCGCGGTGGACCAGACCCGCACCGTGGATCGACTGGAGCGCCTCGGCGATACCGGCCGCGAGCCACCGCACGGCCTGCGCGGGCATCGGCCCGCACTCGTTGACGATCTCCTCCAGGGAGGGCGCCGGCACGTACGCGGTCGCCAGCCACGGCACGGCGGCGCGCGGATCGGCGTCGACGACGGCGGCGGTGTAGAAGCCGGACACGGCGCGCGCCGCCTCCACCTCGCGGGTGAAGCGGACCCGGAAGAGCTGGTCCTCGGCGAGTTCGGTGCGCACCGTCTTGATCGCGACGCGCCGTCCGGACGCCGACCGTGCGAGATAGACCAGCCCCATGCCGCCGGCGCCGAGCCGTCCCAGCACCTCGAAGGGGCCGATCCGTCTCGGGTCGTGCTGCGTCAGCTGCTCCACCACTCGCCTCCACACCTCCCCGTACGGGCCCCTGCCGGACCCGCTCTCCACCCGCGCGCACACCCGCACGCGCACCGGCACGCCGGCCGGTACGTCTCGTGCAGCGTCTCACCGCAAGCTGTGACCGCGGCCGCGCGCACCCCCGATTCTGTCAGGCCCGCGCCTGGTCCGGCCCCGGCTCCCGCCGTGGTTTCACGTGCCGCTCTTCACGCGGGGCTCGGAGAGCAGCCCGAAGACGGCCCCCTGGTTGTCGGCGACGACCGCGATCCGCCCGTACGGCGTGTCGAAGGGGTCGGCGGTGACGCGGCCTCCGAGCCGTGTGGCGGCGGCCACGCTCTGGTCGCAGTCGGGGACGGCGAAGTAGGCGAGGAAGTGCGCGGGCATGATCTCCGGGAAGGCGTCGGTGATCAGGCTGCGGCCCAGCACGGCGGAGTCGGGCCCGGGGGCGCTGCCGGGCGGGGACCACACGCGGTACTCGACGCCGCTGTCGTCGTCGTCCTGGTCCTGCGGGACGTAGCCGAAGACGTTGGCGTAGAAGACGTCCACGGCGTCGCGGGCGCGGGTGTAGACCTCGGACCAGCAGTACGTGTACGGCTCCCCCTGCGCGTCGAAACCGTGGTGGGTGCCGGGCTGCCAGAGGCCGAAGACGGCCCCGCCGGGGTCGGCGGCCATCGCGGCGGTGCCGTAGGGGCCGACGGGCTGCGGGTCCATGACCATCTGGCCGCCGGCGGCGCGGATGCGGGAGGCGCAGGCGTAGGCGTCGGAGGTGTAGAGGTAGACGCCCCAGACGGTCGGCATGCGGCCGTCGGGCTTGGGGGCGAGGGCGGCGACGTTGCGGCCGCGGCTGTAGGCCTGCGTGTAGTACCCGTACTCGGCGCCCGCGCTGTCGGCGAAGGTCCACCCGAAGAGCTCACCGTAGAAGCGCTTGCCCGCCTCGACGTCCGGGAGGGAGGCGTCGACCCAGCAGGGGGAGCCTTCCGCGAATGCGGCCATGAGCCGGGGTCCTTCCGTCGTCCGTCGCGGGTCTTTTGGCCATGATCCGCCCGAAAGACCGCGCACAGCCTGTTGATCAGACTATTCGGGGGATTCCGGCACGGTACGGGCACCCCCGCACACCCCGCGCGACCGCGCGAACACCGGCCGGAACCCTTCGCTCCGAACCCCGTACGGAGGCTTCCGCCCAGGTCGGGGGTCAGGTAACCCCATTTGCAGGCGGCCGAATAGCGCGCCGATCCCCCCTCGGTAAGCTGACGGCATGACAGGACAAGTACGCACCGTCGACGGGCGTGTCGCCGGCCGGCGCGGCCAGGCGACGCGGCAGAAGCTGCTCGACTGCCTCAGCGAGATGCTCAGCTCCTCGCCGTACCGCGACGTCAAGGTGATCGACGTCGCCCGAAAGGCCGGCACCTCCCCCGCGACCTTCTACCAGTACTTCCCGGACGTCGAGGGCGCCGTCCTGGAGATCGCCGAGCAAATGGCCACCGAAGGCGCCCAGTTGACAGCACTCGTCGAGGGCCGCAACTGGGTCGGCAAGGCCGGCTGGGCCGCCGCCGAGGAACTCGTCGAGGGCTTCCTGGACTTCTGGCGGCGCAACGACGCGATCCTGCGGGTCGTGGACCTCGGAGCGGCCGAAGGCGACAAGCGGTTCTACAAGATCCGCATGAAGATCCTGAACTCCGTCACCAACTCCCTCACGGAGTCGATGAAGGAGCTCCAGGCCAAGGGCAAGGTCGACAAGGACCTGAGCCCGGCGGCCATGGCGGGATCCCTGGTCGCGATGCTGGCCGCGGTCGCCTCGCACCAGAAGGGCTTCCAGACCTGGGGCGTCAAGCAGGCCGAACTCAAGCCGAACCTGGCGCTGCTCGTGCACCTGGGCATCACCGGGAAGAAGCCGACCCGGTAACGGCGGACCACCGCGGGTCCGCCGGGCACCACCTCCGACCGAAACCCCGACCATCCGGTCACCCGGTCACCGGCGCTCCAGCCGGAACAGCCTGATCTCGCGCTCGATGCGCGCCTGGTACGTCGCGTACGGCGGCCAGAACCTCAACACGGCCTGCCACGCCTCCGCGCGCTCGGCCCCCACCAGCAGCCGGGCCCGTACGGCGATGTCCCGCCCCTGCCAGTTCACGTCCGCGTCCGGGTGCTTGAGCAGGTTCCCGGTCCAGGCCGGGTGGCCGGGGCGGCCGAAGTTCGAGCCGATCAGCAGCCAGCTCGTGCCTCCGTCCTCCGGCATGCACGCGAGCGGGGTGGTGCGCGGCTCCCCCGTCCTGGCCCCCCGCGCGGTGAGGATCACCCCGGGCAGCATCCGGGCGCTGAGCAGCACCCGGCCCCGGGTCAGCCGGTGCACCGCCTTGTCCATCGCGGGGATGAAGTGCGGTGCGACGCGGGCGAACAGCATCGTCGACGAGACCTTCCGCATGATCCTGACGCCGAGGGTCGCGGGGGCCCCGGGCGTGGCGGGCGTGGCGGGGGTCGGGGGGTTCACGGGAGACATCAGACGGCCACCCTCTCCGGTGTGGTGCCCGCGGACGCGGCCGCGGACGTGGTGGTGTGCGCGGGCAGGGGCGGCGGCGCCGGGTCGAAGAGACCGGCGCGGTGCGCGGCGTGCCCGCGCAGCCGGTGGACGGGGCCGAAGAGGAGCTCGTCGGCCGCGGCGCGCTTGAAGTACAGGTGGGCGTCGTGCTCCCAGGTGAAGCCGAGGCCCCCGTGCAGCTGGATGGCCTCGCCCGCGGTGGTCCGCAGGGCCTCCAGGGCCTGGGCGAGCGCGAGGCCGCCCTGGTCCGGGTCCCAGGCCGCGTAGTAGGCGGCGGAGCGGGCCGCCTGGACCTGGACGTACAGGTCGGCGAGCCGGTGCTTCACGGCCTGGAAGGAGCCGACGGGCCGGCCGAACTGCTCGCGCCCCCGTACGTACTCCACCGTCCGGGCCAGCGCCCGGTCGGCCGCCCCGACCGCCTCGGCGGCGAGGAGGCAGGAGACGGTGCGCCCGGTGGCGGCGAGGGCCGCCAGGGGGTCGCCGGGACCCGCCCCGGCCCCTTCGCCCGCTCCCGCGACCGCACCCTCCGAAGCACCCGCCACGCCCAACAACTCAGCTTCCACGTACCGCAGTTCGATCCGCCCCTGCGGGCGGGTCTCGTCCAGGGCGGTCTGCCGGGTCCGTACGAGGCCGGGCGCGTCCCCCCGCACGAGGAACAGCAGGACGCGGCTGCGGACGAACCCGCCGGTGTGCGCGGCGACCAGCAGCAGCCCCGCGTCGTGGCCGTCGAGCACCTGGGCCACCTCCCCGTAGAGCCGCCAGCCCCCGTCGCCCCCACCACGGGCCTGGACCCCTCCCGCACGACCTCCGCCGGCCCAGTCGCCGGGGGCGTTGTCGCCCGTCAGGGCGAGGGCGACGGCCAGGGCGGGGCCGGGGACGGCGAGGGCCGCGGTCAGTTCCCCGGAGGCGAGCGCGGGCAGCAGGGCGGCGCGCTGGTCGGCGGTGCCGAGGGCGGTGACGAGCGGGATCGCCAGTCCGGCGGTGGAGAGCAGCGGCGAGGGCAGCAGCGCCCGGCCGGTCTCCTCGCAGGCCAGGGCCAGGTCGGCGGGGGTGCAGCCGACGCCGCCGTACTCCTCGGCGACGGCGAGGCCGGGCAGGCCGAGGCGTCGGGAGAGCTGCTGCCACAGCTCCGGATCGTGTCCGGCGTCGGTCCGCACGGCGGCCTTGACCTCGTCCGGCCCGCAGCGTTTGCCCAGGATCTCGCGCAGGGTGCGGCGCATCTCGTCCTGCTCCGCGGTGAAGGCGGCGTCCATCGTCGGGCTCCTCCCGGGGGCACTCCCGGCGGTGACCGGGGGTGGATCTGACGGGGCGTCATGTTAGGGCGGCGCGGACGAGAAGCACAGGGGTGGGATCGACCCGCCGGAGCGGCGGACGCGCCGACGGGGTCTAGCAACTGACGGAACGTCAGATGTACCGTCTCCCCATGCCCGGACCCCTCACCACACCCCCGCCCGGACCCGGAACCCGCCCGCGCCGCAGGGTCGCGGTGGCCGGCGTGGCCCTCTCCGACTGCGGCCGGGTCGACGGCCCGACCCCCTACGCCCTCCACGCCCAGGCCGCCCGCCGCGCCCTGGCCGACTCCGGCCTGGACCGGTCCGTCATCGACGGCTTCGCCTCGGCCGGCCTCGGCACCCTCGCCCCCGTGGAGGTCGCCGAGTACCTGGGGCTGCGCCCCACCTGGGTCGACTCCACCTCGGTCGGCGGCTCGACCTGGGAGGTCATGGCGGCCCACGCGGCCGACGCCATCGCCGCCGGCCACGCGAACGCCGTACTGCTCGTCTACGGCTCCACCGCCCGCGCCGACATCAAGGCCCGCCGGCGCACCTCGAACCTCTCGTTCGGGGCACGCGGACCGCTCCAGTTCGAGGTCCCGTACGGGCACACGCTGATCTCCAAGTACGCGATGGCCGCCCGCCGCCACATGCACGAGTACGGCACCACCCTCGAACAGCTCGCCTCGGTGGCCGTCCAGGCCCGCGCGAACGCCGCCGGCAACCCGGACGCGATGTTCCGCGACCCGATCACGGTCGAGGACGTGCTGTCCGGCGAGATGATCGCCGATCCCTTCACGAAGCTGCACTGCTGCATCCGCTCGGACGGCGGCTGCGCGGTGCTCCTGGTCGCGGAGGACCACGTACCGGACACGGCGAAGGCCCCGGTGTGGGTGTTGGGCACGGGCACGTCCGTCTCGCACACCACGATGTCGGAGTGGGAGGACTTCACCGTCTCCCCCGCCGCCGTATCGGGCCGCCTGGCCTTCGCCCGCGCGGGCCTGCGCCCCGCCGACGTGGACCTCGCGCAGATCTACGACGCGTTCACGTACATGACCCTGGTCACCCTGGAAGACCTCGGCTTCTGCGCCAAGGGCGAAGGCGGACCCTTCGTCGAGAAGGGCCGCCTGCTGCGCGACGGGGAACTGCCGGTCAATACGGACGGCGGCGGCCTGTCGGCCTGCCACCCGGGCATGCGGGGGCTGTTCCTCCTGGTCGAGGCGGTACGCCAACTGCGCGGCGAAGCGGGCCCGGACCGCCAGGTCGTCAAACGGGACGGCCGCCTCCCGGAGGTCGCCCTCGCCTCGGGCACGGGCGGCTGGTTCTGCTCCTCGGGAACGGTGATCCTGGGCCGGAACTAGGACCGGGGGCGGGGGCGGTGTCGGGGGACGGCGGTACTCCCCGGGGCGGTGTCAGGGAGGTGCTGGGGGTTTCCCGTCAGTCTCATCGTCTCTCCGGTGCGGGCCGGGCCCTCAAGGGCGCTCACTTCGTTCGCGTCGCTTCGCGATGGCCTTCGGCCACCCTTGACCGCCCGTCCCGCCCCGGACAAACGAAGACTGTCGGGAAACCCCCGAAAGAACGGCCACGGGGCAGGAGCAGGGACGACCCCGCATCAACGACCAGCGAGCGGCCATCCCACGGGCCCACCGGGCACCAGCCCCCTCACAGCCCCTTCCGGGACCAGCCGACGGCCTACCCGCACGAAAAGTCGACGAGACCATCCCCCGGAGCACCCAAGCGCGACAGATCGCTACGCGCTCCTCATCGCTTGGCGTCCGCCGGTCGTCTGGGGTTGATACCCGCATTCCAGGACGATCACAGAGGCCTGGGACAGGGCCAACAGCCGCACCGCCGGTTTCCGGTACTCCCGGTGACTGCTTAGCTACTCCTGTGCACCAAACGCGCACATCCCGAGGAGGAGACTGCGGTGACGACTGAGGAGCGAGCCAACCCGGTGGTTCGCATGGGCTTCCAGCCCGGCCAGGTGGTTCAGGAAATCGGTTACGACGACGACGTCGACCAAGACCTCCGCGAAGGCATCGAATCGGTGATCGGACAGGAGCTGGTCGACGAGGACTACGACGATGTCGCCGATGTCGTGCTCCTCTGGTTCCGCGACGACGACGGCGACCTGACGGACGCCCTGGTGGACGCCATCGGCATGCTGGAGGACGGCGGTCTGATCTGGCTGCTCACGCCGAAGACCGGAAGCGACGGGTACATCGAGCCCAGCGACGTCAGCGAGGCGGCGCAGACGGCGGGCCTGTCCCAGAGCCGTCCCATCAGCGCGGCGAAGGACTGGTCCGGCACCCGCCTGGTCGCCCCCAAGCGCTGATCGGAGCGAGGAGAGCGGCCACGGACGGCGGACGGACGCCGAGACCAGAGGAGCGCGTAGCGATCTGTCGCGCTCGGGTGCTCCGCAGGGCGGTCTCGTCGTCCTGCGGAGCGGGTAGGCCGTCGGCTGGTCCCGAAAGGGGCTGTGAGTGCCCGATGCCCGGTGGGCCCGTGGGATGGCCGCTCGCTGGTCGCTGATGCGGGGGCGTCCCTGTTCCTGCCCCGTGGCCGTTCTTTCGGGGGTTTCCCGACAGTCTTCGTTTGTCCGGGGCGGGACGGGCGGTCAAGGGTGGCCGAAGGCCATCACGCAGTGACGCGAACGAAGTGAGCGCCCTTGAGGGCCCGGCCCGCACCGGAGAGACGATGAGACTGACGGGAAACCCCCAGCACCTCCCTGACACCGCCCCGCGGTGTTCCGCCGTCCCCCGACCCCACCCCCGCCCCCGCCCCTCGATCCCCCTCTAGCCTGACCCCATGACCAGCGACTTCCACAGCACCCTGCACTCCCTGCGGGTCTGGGACACCCCGCTCCCCGGCTTCGACGTCGACGCCGCGCCCGACGAGCCCCTCCCCCTGTTCCGGCAGTGGTTCGTCGAGGCCGCCCGGGCGGGGCAGACCGAGCCGCACACCGTGAACCTGGCCACCGTGGACGCCGAGGGCCGACCCGATGTCCGCGTCCTGATGCTGCACGACGCGGACCCGCGCGGCTTCCACTTCGCCTCGCACGCCACCAGCGCCAAGGGGCGGCAGTTGGCCGGGCACCCGGACGCGGCGCTCTGCTTCTACTGGCCCTCGGTGGGGCGGCAGGTCCGGGTGCGGGGTCGGGTCGGCGCGTGCGGACCCGAGGAGAGCCGGGCGGACCTGGCCGTGCGTTCGCGCGGGGCGTTGGCGGCGGCCCTCACCGGGCGCCAGAGCGAGGTCCTGGATTCACCCGAGGAGTTGGCGCGGGCCTCGGCGGCGGCGTGGGAACGGGCCGGTGCCGAGCCGGAGGCGCCGGCGCCGACCTGGACGCGCTACGTCCTCGACCCCGCCGAGGTGGAGTTCTTCCAGGGCGACGCGGCCCGCCGTCACGTCCGGCTGCGCTACCGCCGCACGGGCCCCGCCGCCTGGCAGCGCGAACTGCTCTGGCCCTAGCGAGCCCCTTCCGCCTCTTCCGCCCCTGCTGCCCCTTCCACCCCGCCCGGCCCCCCGGCCCGGCGGAACACCGGGACGTGGACCGATTCGGCCGCCTCCCGGAAGGTGACCTCCAGCGGCATGCCGACGCGCAGCCCCTCGTGCGGGCAGTCGACGACCTCGGTCATCATCCGGGGTCCTTCCTCCAGGTCGACCACGGCCGCCACGTACGGGACGCGCGCGCCGAAGGGCGGGAGGTCGTTGCGGTGGACGACGGACCAGGTGTAGAGGGTCGCGCGGCCGGAGGCCGGCTCCCACGTCACCCGGTCCTCGCCCGCCCAGCAGTGGGGGCAGAACTCGCGCGGGTAGTGGTGGGCGCGGGCGCAGTCCGCACAGCGGCGCAGCAGCAGGCTGCCGCGGCCGGCGGCCTCCCAGTAGGGGCGGGTGAACTCGTCGACCTCGGGAAGGTCGAAGCGGGGGCCCGCGCCCGCGCCGTCGGCCGCGCCGGCGGTCACAGGAAGAGTCCGATCGCAGCGTCCAGGGACCAGGTCTGCCATCCCATGGCGAAGAGGGCGACGAGCGAGATCAGCGCCATCATGGCGTTCTGCCCCTGCTCGGCCCAGTCGTGGATCATGAGCACGAGGTAGAGCAGGTTCAGCAGGAGGCCGCCGATCAGGGCGATCGGGGTGAGGAAGCCGAGGACGAGGCCGAGTCCCAGGGCGAGTTCCGCGTAGACGACGACGTACGCCATGAGCCTGGGTCGTGGCTGGACGACCTTCGCGAACCCGGTCTTGACGAAGGGCCACCGGTGCTTGCCGGCGACGTCGGCGGCCCAGGCGATGCCCGTGCCGCGCTCGAACCAGCCCTTCTTGTCCTTGTGCCGCCAGCTCTCCAGCCACCACAGGCCCAGGCCCATGCGCAGCACGGCGAGCCATTCGGCACCGCTGAGCCAGATGGTCTGCATCGCCGCCCCTCCCACCCTCGATCTGACGGTACGTCAGTTCAGCGGATGTCGGCCGATCCCGCAAGGGGGGCGGCGCGGCCTACGCCCCGAACACCTCCCCGTACCCCCGCACCCCGTCCGTCGGGGTGCCCGTCGCGCGGAGGGCGGCCCACAGGAGCACCTGGTTCGCGGTGAGGACGGGGCGGCCCAGCGTGGCTTCGAGGGCCTCGATGACCCCGACGGCGCGGAAGCCGTTGCCGCCGATGACCACCGCCTCGGCGCTGTCGGGGACCTCGGCGGCCACCCAGGCGTGCAGGTCCTCGGGCCGGATCAGGACCTGCCCGCTGGGCAGGGAGCAGGGGGCGGCGTACGGGACCTCGAAGCCGACCTCCTCGTAGTAGCCGCGGCCGAGTTCGCTCAGGGTGGCCCCGAACCACGGGGGGTCGACGAGGGCGATGCGTTCGACGCCCAGGAGCCGCAGCGCCTCGACGGCGGCGGCGCAGGGGGCGACGACGGGCAGCCCGTGGGCCCGCTCCCGCAGCCGGTCGAGCATGTACGCCTCCCCGCGCGCGCCGATGACGTAGGCGGAGCTGGTGAAGGCGTAGGCGAGGGCGCCGACGGGGGCCGCCGCGAGCAGCGCGGCGGCGTCGTCGACGTGCGGGGGTTCGGCGAAGGCCCGTACGGGGGCCAGGGGGATGGTGTCGTCCATCGCCCCGCCGGCGCCCATCGCGCCGAACGGCACGCGCGCGACGTGCAGGCCCACGTCCGCGGGGGCCATGGCGCGCAGCTCCGACTCGGGGCCGACGTCGGCGTGGGGGGTGAGGATTCCGAGGCGGACGCGTACGTCCCACCCGTCGGGCTGCCACATCGCGCGTCCCTCTCCGCCTGGGTCCGGCCACGTCCGGACCCGTCCTGTCCTGCCCTGTTCTGCCCTGTCCGGTCGTGTCCGGTCGTGTCCGACCGCGTCCGGTTCCGGTTTCGGATCTCCACTGTGGCAGCGCGGGGGCCCTCGTCCGCGGGGCCGCGCCGTGATCGATCCGCAATCGATTCACTCCTTGTCCGAGACCCATCAACGCTGGGTGTCGATACGCTCACTCCTCATGCCCGCGACCGATGTGACCGCCGCCGACATGACCGCCACCCAGCCCCGCCCGGTGTACGTGATCGGCGGTGGACCCGGTGGCCTCGCGGTCGCCGCCGCGCTGCGTGCGCGCGGGGTCCGCGCCGTGGTCGTCGAGAAGTCCGGGTCCGTGGGTGCCTCCTGGCGCGGCCACTACGAGCGGCTGCGCCTGCACACGACGCGGCGCCTGTCGGCCCTGCCGGGGCTGGCGATCCCGCGCCGCTTCGGGCGGTGGGTCGCGCGGGCGGACGTGGTGCGGTACCTGGAGAAGTACGCCGAGTTCCACGAGCTGGAGGTGGTGACCGGTGTGGAGGTGACCCGCGTCGAGCGGGCCGCCGACGGGAGCGACGCCGCCCCCGGCGACGGCTGGGTCCTGCACGCGACCGGCGGTCGGCTGCTCGCGGCGCGGGCCGTGGTCGTGGCGACGGGCTTCAACCACACCCCGGCGGTGCCCGACTGGCCGGGCCGCGACACTTACACGGGCGAGCTGCTGCACGCGGCCCGCTACCGGGAGCCCGGGCCGTACGCCGGCCGGGACGTGCTCGTCGTCGGGGCCGGCAACACGGGCGCGGAGATAGCCGTGGACCTGGTCGAGGGCGGGGCGGCGCGGGTGCGGCTGGCCGTGCGCACGGCGCCGCACATCCTGCGCCGCTCGACGTGCGGATGGCCGGCGCAGCGTACGGGGATCCTCGTGCGGCGGCTGCCGGTGCGGCTCGTGGACCGGCTCGCGAAGCC
Source organism: Streptomyces sp. NPDC103540 (assembly GCF_055584445.1). Classification (NCBI taxonomy): domain Bacteria; kingdom Bacillati; phylum Actinomycetota; class Actinomycetes; order Kitasatosporales; family Streptomycetaceae; genus Streptomyces; species Streptomyces sp. NPDC103540. The sequence continues at coordinate 239,561 of NZ_JBVJMA010000010.1, read as the reverse complement.
GGTCGCGAAGGCCTCCGTCCCCGACCTGTCGGCGTACGGGCTGCCCCGCCCGACGACCGGTCTGTACAGCAGGGTGCGGCAGGGGGCGATCCCGGTGCAGGACGTCGGCCTGATCGCGGCGGTGCGCGCGGGACGGGTGGAGCCGGTCGCGGCCGTCGCCTCCTTCGACGGCGACGAGGTGGTGCTGTCCGACGGGACGCGGATCTCCCCGGACGTGGTGGTCGCGGCGACGGGCTACCGGCGGGGGCTGGAGGGGCTCGTGGGGCACCTGGGGGTCCTGGACGGGCGCGGCCGGCCGCTGGCGCACGGGGCGCGGACCGCTCCGGGGGCGCCGGGGCTGTACTTCACCGGGTACACCAACCCGATCAGCGGGATGCTGCGCGAGCTGGCCCGGGACGCGGAGAGGATCGCCCGGGCGCTGGCCCGGAAGAAGCGGGCGTAGCCGCGCCCGGGCCCGTGCGCCCACCCCGGTCGGGGGCGCCGGCGTCGGCGCCGGCGTCGGCCGGATCGGGTCTGGACCGTGTGCGGGGCGGCGTGCCACCGTGCAGGCGGGGGCGCGTACCACCGCGCGGCGGGGCCGCGCACCACCCCCGGCGGGCGGGTCCGCGCGCCGACGGCGTACGGGCGGCGCGTACACGGACGCGGACGCGGACACGCATACGCACGCGGACACGGACGCGGACACATCCGCACATCACCTCCACCACCTTTCCTGCGCATCCCTGTTCCTGACGGCTCGTCAGTTCAGTAACCTGACTAAGCGTCAGCTATTGATTCCATCGAGGTTCATCGAGCAGGAGCGGGCGAAGCGATGCTTGGATCAACTCACGGCACCCTGACCACCGACCTCCGCGCACGAGTCGAGGCCTGCGGGGAGACCCCCAGGACGGCCGTCCACTCCACGGCCGCCCTGTCCGGCGAGGACCCCGCCGCCCTGGACGTCAGCGGACGACCCCTGCACTCCGATGTGCCCGACCTCGACCGGTTCTTCCGGCCCGAGTCCGTGGCCGTCATCGGCGCCTCCGACGCCGAGGGCCGACCCAACACCGGGATCACCCGGCAGCTGATCGCCTGGGCCGAACGCGTCGGAGCCCGCGTCCACCCCGTGCACCCCACCCGGACCTCCGTTTTCGGCCTGCCCTGTCTGTCCTCCGTGGCCGACCTGGCCGAGCTGCCCGAACCGGTCGACCTCGCCGTCCTCCTCGTCGCCGACCCGGTCCCGGTGATCGAGGAACTCGCCGACACCAAGGTGAAGTTCGCCGTGGCCTTCGCCTCCGGCTTCGCCGAGACCGGGGACACCGGGGCCGCCGCGCAAGCCCGCCTCGCCACCGCCGTGCGCCGCTCCGGGCTGCGCCTGCTGGGTCCGAATACCAACCTCAACGCCTTCCAGGAGTTCCGCGAGGACCTCGACGGGCCGGCCATCGCCCTCATCACCCAGTCCGGCCACCAGGGCCGCCCCGTCTACACCCTCCAGGAACTGGGCATCCGCCTCTCGCACTGGGCGCCCACCGGCAACGAGGCCGACCTGGAGACCTCCGACTTCATCTCCTACTTCGCCGAGCAGCCCGAGGTGGGGGCCATCGCCTGCTACGTCGAGGGCCTCAAGGACGGCCGTTCCTTCCTGCTGGCCGCCGACCGGGCCGCCCGCAACGGGGTCCCCGTCGTCGCGGTCAAGGTCGGGCGCACCGAGACCGGCGCCCGCACGGCCGCCTCGCACACCGGGAAGCTGACGGGGGCCGACACCGTCGTGGACGCGGCCATGCGCCAGTTCGGGGTGATCCGCGTGGACGGCCTGGACGAACTCCAGGACACCGCCGCCCTCCTTGCCCGCGCCCGCGCGCCCCGCGCCGACGGGGTCGTCGTCTACTCCATCTCCGGCGGCACCGGCGCCCACTTCTCCGACCTGGCCACCGAGGCGGGCCTGAGCCTGCCGACCCTCTCCGCGGCCAAACAGGACGAGCTGCACCAGTGGATCCCGTCCTACCTCAACGTGGCCAACCCGGTGGACAACGGCGGGCACCCCGTCGGCGACTGGCGCGGCCGGAAGATCATCGACGCGATCCTGGCGGACCCCTCCGTGGGCGTCCTGATCTGTCCGATCACCGGCCCCTTCCCGCCGATGAGCGACCGCCTCGCCCAGGACCTCGTGGACGCGGCCGAGGCCACCGACAAGCTGATCTGCGTGATCTGGGGTTCCCCCGTCGGCACCGAGGAGGCCTACCGCACCACCCTGCTCGGCTCCTCCAAGGTGGCCACGTTCCGCACCTTCGGCAACTGCATCACCGCCGTGCGCGCCTACCTCGGTCACCACCGCTTCACCGCCTCCTACCGCTCCCCCTTCGACGAGGCCCCCCGCACCCCGTCCCCCTCGTACCGCAAGGCGCAGGCCCTGATGCGGCCCGGCCAGCAGCTCAGCGAGCACGCCGCCAAGCAGCTCCTGCGGGCGTACGGGATACGGGTCCCCCGCGAGCAGCTCGTGACCAGCGCGGCCGCCGCCGTGCGGGCGGCGGGCCTGGTGGGGTACCCGGTCGTGATGAAGGCCTCGGGGCCGCAGCTCGGGCACAAGACGGAGCTGGGCCTGGTGAAGATCGGGCTGACCTCCGCGAGCCAGATCCGTGACGCCTACCGGGAGCTCACCGACATCGCCCGCTACGAGAACGTCCCGCTGGACGGCATCCTCGTCTGCCAGATGGTGGAGCGGGGCGTCGAGATGGTCGTCGGCGTCACCCGCGACGACCTCTTCGGGCCGACGGTGACGGTGGGGCTCGGCGGGGTCCTGGTGGAGGTGCTGCGGGACGCGGCGGTGCGGGTGCCGCCCTTCGGGGAGGACCAGGCCCGCCACATGCTCACCGAACTGCGCGGGCACCCCCTGCTGGAGGGCGTCCGCGGGGCGCCGCCGGCGGACGTCGACGCGCTGGTCGAGGTGATCCTGCGCGTGCAGCGGATGGCGCTCGAACTGGGCGACGTGCTGTCCGAGCTGGACATCAACCCCTTGATGGTGCTGCCGCGCGGCCAGGGGGCGGTCGCCCTGGACGCCCTGGCCGTCTGCCGCTGACGCGCCGCACGCGCCCGGACCGTACCCGGACCGCGCCCCGTACCCTCGCCGTCGAGAAGGAGCCGCCCGCCATGTCCGCCACCCACCCGAACCCGGAACCCGCCCCGACCGCACCGCCCCGGGACCCCTCGGACGAGGTTCTGCACCGCGTCGAGGCCGGCGTCTCGTGGATCACCCTCAACCGCCCCGACGTGATGAACGCCGTCACCGGGGAGCAGCGCGAGCGGGTGATCGCCCTCCTCGACGCGGCATCGGCCGACCCCGAGGTGCGGGCCGTCGTCCTCACCGCGACCGGGAAGGGCTTCTGCGCCGGCGCCGATCTGCGCGGGGCGCCGGCGACCGGCGACCGGGTCGTCGGTGACGTCGCCCGCCTGATCCGGCTCGGGGCGCAGCGTCTGATCACGGCGGTCATGGACTGCGAGAAGCCGGTGATCGCCGCCGTCAACGGGACGGCCGCGGGCATCGGCGCCCACCTCGCCCTGGCATGCGACCTGGTGGTGGCGGCGGAGCCGGCCCGGTTCATCGAGGTGTTCGTGCGGCGCGGGCTCGTGCCGGACGGCGGCGGCGCGTACCTGTTGCCGCGGCTGGTGGGGCCGCGGAAGACGAAGGAGCTGATGTTCTTCGGGGACGCCGTGCCGGCGGCCGAGGCGGCCCGGCTGGGGCTGGTCAACGCGGTGGTGCCGGCGGCGGAGCTGGAGGCCACCGCCCGGGCCTGGGCCGAGCGGCTCGCGCAGGGGCCCACCCGGGCGCTGGCCCTGACGAAGCAGCTCGTGAACGCCTCGCTGGACGGGGACCGGGCGGCCGCCCTGGCCGCCGAGGCCACCGCCCAGGAGCTGAACATGGGCACCGCCGACGCGAACGAGGGCGTGGCCTCCTTCGTGGAGCGGCGGACCCCGAAGTACCTGGGCCGCTGAGCGCTCCCGGAGGGACGCGGGTGCGCCCGAGGGGCTGGGGTGCGTCCGAGGGGCTGGGGGGGCTGGGGTGCGTCCGAGGGGCTGAAAACGCTCACCCATGAGGCAGCAGAGATCAACTCGGCACGGCATGCGTGACCGATTTGTGTGAATAGCTGACCGCATGGGTCCTACCTGGCGAGTGAAAGGCCGCGTGCCGCGCGCGTTGTGCGCCGCGACGGCCTCCGTGTTCCTGACCGTGACGCCCGCCGCGGCCTCCGCCCCGACGGACCCGGGCCCGCGCACCACGGCCGGGCCGGCCACCGGACCGGACACCCGACCGGACGTCGGCCCGGACGTCGGCCCGGACCGGGCGGACCGGGCGGACCCCGGCGCGTCGGACCCCCTCGCCCCCGCCGCGCCCTCCCCCTCGGCATCGTCCGCGCCGCCGGACGGGGGCGACCGCGCGCCGAACCCGGGACGACCGGCCCCGTCCCCCACCCCCACCCCCTCCCTCCTCCCGGACCCGGACACCGGCCCGCGCACCGGCCCGCGCACCGGCCAGGGCATCGGCCCGGGCGCCGACCTCGCCGTCTCCGCCGACGTGCGCGCCCGCCCGGCCGCACCGGAGCGCGAGCGCCACGACGGCGGGGCCCTCGCCGCCACGGAGACGTACGACTACCTCGTGACGGTGACCAACCACGGCCCCTCCACCGCCCGTCAGGTCACCGTCACCGACCGGCTCCCGGCCGCCCTGGACTTCCTCTCCTCCCGCGACGGCTGCACCGCCGTCGGCAGGACGGTCACCTGCGGGCCGCTGCCCACCCTGGCGGTCGGCGCCTCGCACACCTGGGTGCTCACGGTGCGGCTCGCGCCCGGCTACCGGGGCGAGGGCGACGACATCGTCAACGAGGCGACCGTCGGCGCCCTCACCCCCGACCCCCACACCGGGAACAACTCCACCTCCCTGACGGGCCTGGTGCTCCCGCCCAGCGCCCGCCTCGCGGACCTCTCCCTGCGCAAGACCGCCCTGCTCGCGAAGGGCCGCGAGGACGTACGGCCGGGGGAGAAGTTCACGTACCTGATCTCGGTGCACAACGCGGGCCCGGCGACGGCCCGCGCCGTCGAGGTCTTCGACCGGCTCCCGGCCACGCTGACCCTGCTCTCCTCCCCCGACGACTGCGCGCTCGCCCCGAGCGGGGAACGCCTCGTCGTGTGCCCCGCCCTGGACCGGCTCGCGCCGGGCGCCACGGCGGCGTTCCGGATCACCGTACGGGCCGCCCCGCGCGACCGGGCCAACCCCCCGCGCGGGCGCTGCACCCCGATCGAGAACGTCGCCCGGGTCTCCTCCGCCGTGCGCGACCCCGACCCCTCCGACAACGCCAACGCCCCGGACGCCACGGGGCCGAACGGCGGCCGGCTGTGCCTGGTGTCCGACGGCGGCAAGGACCACCACGGCGACCACGACCACCCCGCCAGGCCGGACCACCACGACGGTCACCACGGCAAGGGCGATCACGGCAAGCCCGGTCGGGACGACGGCAAGGACCACCACCCGGGCCGCGGCGACCTGGCCGACTCCGGGGCCCGCGTACCGGCCTGGCTCGGGTGGACCTCGGCCGCCCTGCTGGCCTGCGGGGCCGCGCTCCGCGTGGCCGCGCGACGACGCCCCCGCCCCTGACCGCCCCCGCACCACCACGACGACCACCACGATGACGACGACCACGATGACGAGGTACGCACCGGCATGAGAGCGCGTTGGACCGCCCGGTGGCGCAGGGCCGCCGTCCCCCTGCTGTGCGCGGCGGCGCTCACGGCGCCCGCGACCGGCCCCGCCGCCGGCGCGGACGGCCCGGCCGCCGCCCCGCGGCCGCTGCCCCGCGCGATCAGCTTCCCGGTGAACGAGACGTTCGACAGCGCGACCAACCTGGGCACGACCAGCGGCAACGCGAGCTACCCCGGGGGCGGCTGGCTGCGGCTGACGTCCACGAGCACCAACCAGGCCGGCACCTGGAAGATGAAGGAGGCCTTCTCCACCACCCTCGGCATCGTCGCCGAGTTCCGCTACGCCACCTACGGCGGCACCGCCTACGACGGCAAGCGCGGCGACGGCCTGTCCTTCTACCTGACCGACGGGACCGCCTCCGACGGCGTCGGCCCCTCCGGCGGCAGCCTCGGGTACGCCTGCTCGGGCGCGGCCTCCCGCTGCCTGACCTCGGGCGTACCGGGCGCCTACCTCGGCATCGGCCTCGACGAGTTCGGGAACTTCTCCTCCACGGGGGTCGGCAACGGCGGTCCGGGCACCCAGGCCAACAAGGTCGTGGTGCGCGGCGGCGGCAGCGGCACAACGGGCTACCGCTACGCGACGGCCGTCGACGGGCCGGGTTCGACGGTGGAGACGGGCAGCCGCGCCAAGGAACGCAAGGTGCGGGTCTCGCTGCTGCCCAGCGGTTCCAAGATGCTGCTGTCGGTGTGGTCGGACAGCGGCCCGGACACCGCGATGACGCAGCTCGTCACCGACCACGACGTCACGACGATCACCAATCAGCCCGCGCTGCCCTCCACCCTGAAGGTGGGTTTCTCCGCCGGTACGGGCGGCGCCACGAACAACCACGAGATCGACGACCTGACGATCAACGTGCCCGCCGACCTGAAGGTCGTGAAGTCGACCGCCCAGTCGACGGTGCCGGCCGGCGATCCGGTGACGTACACGGTCACCGTCTCCAACAGTCAGGCCAACGACGTGACGGGCGCCGTCGTGCGCGACACCGTGCCCGAGCTGACCGGCGTGACCTGGACCTGCAAGGCAGGCACCGGCGGCACCTGCGGGGCGGCCTCCGGGAGCGGCAACGTCCTGGACACGAGGGCCGACCTCAAACGCGGCGGCTCCGTCACGTACACGATCACCGGCAACGCCCCGGCCCAACCGTCCTCCCTGTCCAACACCGCGACGGTGACGGCTCCGACGGACCGTACGGACACCAACCCGGCGGACAACACCTCCACCGCCTCCGCCGTCACGGTGACGGCGCGCGCCGACCTGGCCGCCGAGAAGGAGGGGGTCGGGGCGGGGCCGGTGGCGCCGGGCGAGGAGTTCGAGTACCGGATCACCGCCCGGAACCTGGGGCCGTCCCACACGCAGACGGCGTTGATGTCCGACACCCTGCCCGGCCCGCTGCGGTTCGTGTCCTCGGTCAGCGGCTGCACGGCCACCGGTCAGCAACTGTCGTGCCCGCCCCGCGGTCCGGTGAACGCGGGCGCGAGCGTCGCGTGGCAGGTGCGCGTGCGGCTGGACCCGGCGTACGCGGGGGACGGCACCGACCTCGGCAACGTGGCGTCGGTCCGGCACGGCCTGCCCGACCCGCAGCCGGCGAACAACACCAGCGCGGCGGCCGGTCCGCCGGGCGGTCTGGCGGCGGCGCGGGCGAACCTGTCGCTGACCAAGGCGGCGCAGGACCGTACGCCGGTCGCGCCCGGGGAGACCTTCGCGTACACGGTGACGGTGCGCAACGCGGGGCCGTCGGTGGCCCGGCGGGTGCGGGTCACCGATCCGCTGCCGGCGGGCCTGGTGTTCGTCTCCGGGGCGGACGGGTGCACCGCCTCGGGCAGGGACGTGACCTGCGGGACGGAGGCGGTCGTGGACCCGGGCGGCTCGCGGTCGTGGACGTTCACCGTGCGGGTGGATCCGGCGTACGCGGGTGACGGGGTGGCGCTGCGCAACACGGCGACCGCCGCGTCGGACACCGCCGATCCCGACCCGGCCGACAACAGCGGTTCGGCGGGCGTCCCGGGCGGGCGGATCGCCCCGGCGAGCGCCGACATCGAGCTGGCCAAGGACGTGCGCGCGGGCTGATGCCCGCGCCGGTGTCCTTCCCCGAACTCCCGTACAGCGCTCTGTACGGTCTCTCACGCACGAAACGGAAACGATGCGCGATGACGACGACACCGGGCCGGCGGTCGGTGGCGCGGGCCTTGGCCCCGCTGCTCTGCGCGGCCGCACTGTGGGCCGTACCGGCCCCGGCGGCCGCACAGCCCACGACCGTACGGGCCATCACCACGGCACCGGCCTCGACGGCCCGGGGCGCCCATTCCGTCGAGGTGACGGTCCTGCGGGCGAAGGCGAACGCGAAGGCCAAGGCGCCGGGTGACCTGATCACGTACACCCTGACGGCGCGGAACCGGGGTCCCTCGGTCGCCCGGAACGTGACGGCGCGGGACCGGCTGCCCGACGGGATCACCTACGTGGGTTCCTCGGACGGCTGCACGGCCGTCGGCCAGACCGTCACCTGCGGGCCGGAGCCGCAGTTGGCGGCCGGGCAGAGCCGCAGTTGGAGCTTCCAGGCCCGGCTGAGCGCCTCGTACCAGGGCGACGGTTCGGACCTCGGCAACAGCGCGAACGGCACCTCGGACGCCACGGACCCCGACCCCGGCAACAACAAGCCGGATCCGGTGCTGCCGCCGGGGCCGTTCGGGCCGGTCTCGGACCTGGCGACCGTGAAGACCCCGTTGGGGACGGGGCCGACCGTGCCGGGCCAGGAGTTCGAGTACGAGGTCCGCACGTCCAACAAGGGGCCCTCCGACGCGCGCAACGTGGTGGTGACGGACACCCTGCCCGACGGGCTGACGTACGTCTCCTCCGCGGACCCGTGCTCGGTGTCCGGCCGGACGGTCACCTGCGGCCCGCTGGCGCGGATGGCGCCGGGCGGGGACGTGACGTGGACGTTCAAGGTGAAGCTGGACCCGGCCTACGCCGGTGATGGCTCCGACCTGCGCAACACGGCGACGTCCTCGTCGGCCTCGAAGGAGCCCGAGCCCGCCGACAACACCTCGCAGCCGGTGCTGCCGCCCGGTGGGGTCACCGAGCCGCAGGCCGACGTGTGGACGGCGAAGCGGACCGCGAACGACACCCCGATCGCTCCCGGGCAGACGTTCGACTACGTGGTGACGGCCACGAACGACGGCCCGTCGCGCGCCGTGAACACCACGATCACCGACAGGCTGCCGGCGCAGCTCGCGTTCGTGTCCTCGCCCGACGGCTGCTCGGCCACGGACGGTACGGTCTCCTGCGGCCCTCTGGCCGTACTGGAGCCGGGGGCCTCGCGGACGTGGCGCTTCACCGTCCGCCTGGACAGCGAGTACACGGGCAACGGCTCGGACATCCGCAACACGGCGACCGCGACCGCGCGGACCAAGGACCCGAAGCCGGAGAACAACACCAGCAGTCCGGCCGGCCTGCCGGGCAGCACCGTCACCAAGCCGACCGCGGACCTCGGGGTCACCAAGGAGGCCGTCGGCAGCCGGCCGCCGGTCCCGGGCGAGAACTTCGACTACCGGATCAGGATCACCAACAAGGGCCCGTCGGCCGACGCGTTCAACGTGAAGCTGACCGACAACCTGCCCGAGGGCCTGTCGTACGTGGCCTCCTCGCCGGCGGGCTGCACCGTCGCGGGCCGGCTGGTGTCGTGCAAGCGGGCCACCCCGCTGAAGGTCGGCGAGACCGTCGAGTACCTGCTGACGGTGAAGGTCGACCCCGCCTACAAGGGCGACGGCTCCGACCTGCGGAACACCGCCGAGGTGACGGCGGACAACATCGACCCCGCGTCGGAGAACGACAAGAGCACGGCGACCGTCCCCGGCGGGCACGTCGCCGAACCGTCGGCCGACCTGGCGATCACGAAGAAGCCCGTGCAGAGCGCCCCGGTCGCCCCGGGCGAGACCTTCGACTACGCGATGACCGTCGTCAACAACGGCCCCTCGCAGGCCGACCAGGTCACGGTCACCGACGTCCTGCCGACCGCGCTGAGCTTCGTCTCGGGCGACCCGACCTGCACCTCGGGCCGGACCATCACCTGCGGCCCGCTGGCGCACCTGGCCCCGGGCGCCTCGATGACCTGGGTGATCAAGGTGAAGCTGGACCCGGAGTACACCGGCAACGGTTCCGACATCCGCAACACCGCGACGGTCGACTCCCTCACCCCCGACCCGCGCCCGGCGAACAACACGAGCGCGGCGGCCGGCCCGCCCGGAGGCACCGTCAAGGAGCCGACGGCCGACCTGGAGGTGGGCAAGACGACCCCGTGAAACCGGTCCGGTCGGCGGGGCGCGCGTCCCGCCGACCGGAGCCCGCCGCGCCCTACGCCCCGGGGTTCGGCTTGAGCAGGGCGAACACCGCGCCGGCCGGATCGGCGACCCAGCCGATCCGGCCGACGTCCGGTACGTCGGCGGCCGGCATCAGCACGCTCCCGCCGGCCTCCCGCACCGTCCGGACGGTGGCGTCCACGTCCGGCACGTGGAAGTAGGGCACCCAACGCACGGCCCCGCCGTCGCCGGCGCCCTCGCCGAGCGGCGCGACCCCGCCGAAGGAGCCGTCCTCCTGGTCCCCGTCGGCGACGCTCAGGACGCGGTACGTCATCCCGGGCGTGCTCATCTCGGCGTGGCGCCAGCCGAACAGTCCGGCGTAGAAGGCGATGGCCGCCTGAGGGTCGGGGGCGTGCAGTTCCACCCACACGAGGGTGTTCTCGACGGAGGCGGCCTCCAGCCCGACGGTCCTGCCCGGCTGCCAACAGGCGAACTCGGCGCCCTGCGGGTCGGTGAACGCGGCGAGCCGGCCCTCCTCCATCACGTCCCCGGGTTCCATGCGCACCCGCCCGCCCCCGGCGGTCACGGCCCGGGCGGTGGCGTCGACGTCGTCGCTGCGGAAGTACACCGTCCAGGCGGACGAGGCCCCCTCCTCGGTCAGCGGCCCGAGCGCGGCGACCGTCCGGCCGCCGAGCCGGAAGAATCCGTACCCGCCGACCTCGGGTCCGGCGGAGACGTGCTCCCACCCGAAGACGCGGGTGTAGAAGTCGGCGGCGGCCGCCGTGTCGGGGCTGCCGAGGTCCAGCCAGTTGGGCGATCCGGTGTGGAAGTCGGTGCCGAGCATGAGGTCCTCCTGGGGGCCGTGGTGACGGCGGCGGACGAGCACCGCCTCGTTTCCGCCCGCCACGATGCCCACCGCCCGACGGGCGGGCCCCCGTACGGCCCACCGACCCCGTGCGTTTCACCCGTACGGGCGGCGGCGCCCCCGGCGCGGGGCGTTCGCGTGCCCGCGTTCCTCCACCCCTTCACATCTGACGATCCGTCAGCTTCAATCGGGAGGGTGATGGGACACGCAGGGATGGCGGCCACCGTCGTCCGATACCTCAGGTCGGTCGGCTCCCCCACCTCGGGCGGGCCGGATCCCGCGGGCGCGGGCATCGACGCGCTCCCCCGGCCCGACCTGCGGGCCGTCGGGGAGGACGAACGGGCGCCCGTGAGCCCCGCCGAGTTCCGCGCCGTACTGGGCAACTTCGCGAGCGGGGTCACGGTCATCACCGCCCCGCCCGGCGAGGACGACGACGGGCCGGCCGGCTTCGCCTGCCAGTCCTTCGCCTCGCTCTCCCTCGACCCGCCCCTGGTCACGTTCATGGTGGCGCGCACGTCGACCACCTGGCCGCGCATCGCCCGCGCCGGGGTGTTCTGCGTGAACGTCCTCGGCGCCGACCAGGGCGCACTGTGCCGCGCCTTCGCGATCAGCGGCGCCGACAAGTTCGCCGGCGTCGGCCACCGGCCCGCCCCCGCGACCGGATCGCCACAGCTCGACGACGTACCCGCGTGGATCGACTGCCGCGTCCACGCCGTGCACACCGGCGGCGACCACCTGATCGTCGTCGGCCGCGTCGAGGCGATGGGCGCACGGGGAGAGGGCGACCCCCTCCTCTTCCACAAGGGCCGCTTCGGCCGCCTGGCCACCGACTGAGCCCGACCGGAGAGCGGCCCACCCCGGAGCGCGCGAGCCCGGCCCGTCGTCCCACCGGGCCGGGCTCGCGCGCGTGCGCCGTCAGAAGGTGAGCACCCCCCGGGCCACCCGACCGTGGTGGGCGTCGTCCACGGCCTTCGCGAAGTCCTCCACCGGGTAGACCTCCGTCACCAGCTCGTCCAGCAGCAGCCTCCCCTGCCGGTACAGGTCGGCGTACAGGGCGATGTCGCGCTGGGGGCGCGAGGACCCGTACCGACAACCCATGATCGTCTTGTCCAGGTACATGGACGACACGAGGAAGGACGCCTCCTCCTTGAAGCCCGGCACGCCCAGCAGGACCGCCTGCCCGTGCCGGTCCAGGAGGTCGACCGCCTGCCGGATCAGCCGGACGTCGCCGACGCACTCGAAGGCGTGGTCCGCACCCGTCGGCAGGATCTCGCGCACCGCCGCCGAGGTGTCGGCCACGGCCGAGGCGTCCACGAAGTGGGTCGCGCCGAACTGCCGGGCCACCGCCTCCTTCGCCGGGTTCGCGTCCACCGCCACGACGGTGGACGCCCCCGCGATCCGCGCGCCCTGGAGCACGTTGAGCCCGATGCCACCGGTGCCGATGACCACCACCGTCTCGCCCCGGTCCACCTTGGCCCGGTTCAGTACGGCCCCCACCCCCGTCAGCACCCCGCAGCCGATGAGCGCCGCCGACGTCAGCGGGATGTCCTCGGGTATCCGCACCGCCTGCACGGCCTTGACGATCGTCCGCTCCGCGAACGCCGAGTTGGAGGCGAACTGGAACAGCTCCCGCCCGCCCCGCGAGAACGGCCGCGCCGGCATCCCGATCGCCTTGCGGCACATCGTCGGCCGCCCCCGGTCGCAGTCCGCGCACGCCCCGCAGTTCGCGAGGGTCGACAGGGCCACGTGATCGCCGGGCGCCACGTGGGACACCCCCGCGCCGACCGCCTCCACCACCCCCGCGCCCTCGTGCCCGAGCACCACCGGGGGCGGGAAGGGGATCGTCCCGTCGATCACCGACAGGTCGCTGTGGCACAGCCCGGCCGCGCGGATCGCGACCAGCACCTCCCCCGGCCCCGGCTCCCGGATCTCCAGGTCCGCGACCACCCGGGCCTGCTTGCCGTCGAACACGACGCCTCTCACCTGGACTCCTTAGGCAGGCCGAGCACCCGCTCGGCGATGATGTTCCGCTGGATCTCGTCCGAGCCGCCGTAGATCGTGTCGGCGCGGGTGAACAGGAAGAGCCTCTGCGCCTCGTCGAGCCCCGCCCCGTACGGGACCTCCGCCGACCAGGGGTCCGGCCCCACCGTCGCCGCCGCCCCGCGCACGGCCACGGCCAGCTCCCCGAGCCGCCGGTGCCAGCGCCCCCACAGCAGCTTGGCCACGCTCGGCGCCCCCGCGTCCCCGGCACGACCCAGGGTGCGCAGGGCGTTCCAGCGCATGGCGCGCAGCTCGGCCCACTGCCGTACGAGTTCCTCGCGCAGCACCGGGTCCGGGGCGGGGGAGGCGGCGTGGGCGGCGAGGACCCGCTCCAGTTCGGCGGCGAAGCCGATCTGCTGGACGAGGGTGGACACGCCGCGTTCCAGGGCGAGCAGTCCCATCGCGACGGTCCAACCGTTGCCCTCGCCGCCGACCACGTCGGTGGCGACGGCCCCGTCGAAGAAGACCTCGTTGAACTCGGCCGTGCCCGACATCTGGCGGATCGGCCGGACCTCGACGCGGCCCGGCTGGTCCATCGGTACGAGCAGGAAGGACAGGCCCCGGTGGCGGCGCGAGCCGGCTTCGGTGCGGGCCAGGACGAAGCACCAGTCGGCCTCGCGGGCCAGCGAGGTCCAGATCTTCTGTCCGGTGACGCGCGGCAGCCCGTCGCCCCGGTCGCGCACGGCGCTCGTGCGGACGCCGGCCAGGTCGGACCCGGCGTCCGGTTCGCTGTAGCCCTGGCACCACAGTTCCTCGCCGCGGGCGATGCCGGGCAGGTGGCGGGCCCGCTGCTCGGGGCTGCCGTAGGCGATCAGGGTGGGGGCGAGGAGGTTCTCGCCGATGTGACCGACCCGGCCGGGTGCGCGCGCCGCCGCGTACTCCTCGGCCCACACGACCTGGCCGGTCAGGGAGAGCCGCTGCCTGCCGTACGTTCCGTCGGGCAGGTCCCAGCCCTGACCGATCCAGCCGCCGCGGCCCAGCTCGCGCTCCCAGGCGCGCCGGACGGCCACCTCCTGGTGTTCGCCGCCGGGTCCGCCGAGGCCGACGGCGCGCGCGTAGGGGCCCACGAGGTGCTCCGCGAGCCACGCGCGGGCGCGGGGGCGCAGTTCCTCGGCCTCGGGGCCGAAGCTGAAGTCCACCGGGTCCCCCTACGCGTTGGGGCGGTCCTTGGCGGCCGCCGCCTTGGCCATGGCTTCGAGCTGCGTGAGCATCGGCATGGGGTCGGTGCCGACGGTCCCGGGCAGGAAGTCGGCGATCCGCTCGGGGGTCCAGGGGCCCTCGGCGTAGCCGGCGCGCAGTTCGCGGGGCTGCGCCCAGACGGCGATCTTGGGTCCGGCGATCGTGTAGACCTGACCGGTGATGCCCTCGCCCCGGGCGCGGTCGCTGAGGAGGTAGGTGACGAGGGCGGCGACGTCCTCGGGCTCGCCGATCTCCTTGAGCTCCATGGGCACGTTGGCGGACATCCGGGTGCGGGCGACGGGGGCGACGGCGTTGGCGGTGACCCCGTACTTGTGCAGGCCGAGGGCGGCGCTGCGGACGAGGGAGATGATCCCGCCCTTGGCGGCGCTGTAGTTGGCCTGGGCGACGGATCCCTGGTGGTTGCCGCTGGTGAAGCCGATGAGGGTGCCGGCGCCCTGGCGGCGCATGACGGCGGAGGCGGCCCGGAAGAGGGTGAAGGTGCCCTTGAGGTGGGTGGCGAGGACCGGGTCCCATTCCTCCTCGGACATGTTGAAGAGCATCCGTTCGCGCAGGATGCCGGCCACGCAGACGACCCCGTCGACGCGGCCGTAGTGGGCGAGCGCGGTGTCGACGACGCGTTGGCCGCCGGCCATGGTGGAGATGTCGTCGGCGACGGCGACGGCCTGTCCTCCGGCGGCGAGGATCTCCTTGACCACCGCGTCGGCGACCTCGCTGCTGGGCGCGTTGCCCTCCATCCCGACGCCGTAGTCGTTGACGACGACCTTGGCGCCCTCGGCGGCGGCGGCGAGTGCCACCGCGCGGCCGATGCCCCGGCCGGCGCCGGTGACGGCGACGACCTTGTCTGCCAAGAAGTTCCCCACGTCCGGCCCCTTCCCGCGTTTTCTGACGGTCCGTTAGATTCTATGACCAGTCGGATGCCGCGGCACAAGCCCCGGTCGGCATCGGTTGTCGGCATCGACCGTCGACAGCGGCCCTCGCACACACAGGAGTTGATGGGAACCGTGTCCCTGCCCCCCGAGTTCCACGACATCGCCAAACGCGTCAACAACTGGGGTCGTTGGGGTGCCGACGACGAGATCGGGACCCTGAACCTGATCACGCCGGAGGTGGTCCGGGCCGCCGCCGCCGAGGTCCGCGACGGCCTGCGGATCCCCCTGGCACTGCCCCTGAAGGAGGACGGGGTGCAGGCGGGGCTGATCCCCGGGCGGATCAACCCGCTGCACACGATGGTGCAGATCAACCAGGAGCTGTTCGGCCCGGGGACGGTGGCGTGCAGCGACGACGCCGTGACGATGGGCCTCCAGTCGGGCACCCACTGGGACGCCCTGACGCACGTCTCCCACTCGGGCCGCATCTACAACGGCCGCCCCGCCTCAACGATCACCGCGCACGGGCGCGCCCGGTTCAGCGGCATCGACAAGGCCACCCCCGTCGTGTCGCGGGGCGTCCTGCTGGACGTGGCCCGCGCCAAGGGCCTGGACCGGCTCCCGGGCGACCACGCGGTGACCCCGGAGGACCTGGCGGAGGCGGAGGAGTTCGGCCGGGTCACGGTCCGGGCGGGCGACGTCGTCCTGGTCCGCACCGGCCAGGTCCAGGTCTACCTGGCGGGCGACCGGCACGGCTACGGCTTCCCGTCACCGGGCCTGTCGGTGCGCACCCCGCAGTGGTTCCACGCCCGCGACGTCGCCGCCGTCGCGAACGACACCCTCACCTTCGAGATCTTCCCGCCGGAGATCGAGAACCTGTGGCTCCCCGTACACGCGCTGGACCTCGTCGAGATGGGCATGCACCAGGGCCAGAACTGGAACCTGGAGGCGCTGTCCACAGCCTGTGCGGAAGCGGGCCGCCACTCCTTCCTGCTGTCCGCGATGCCGGAACCCTTCGTGGGCGCCACGGGCACCCCGGTCTCCCCGGTGGCCCTCCTCTGACCCCCGCGGACGGCGGCCGTTCCCGACCCCTTCGCCCTGTTTCGCGCCACTCGGGCGGGATGGGCGGGTAGGGAGGGGTGGGGGACGGGGGAACGCGCACGCCAGGGCCGCAAAACCGTTGCCCCTTACACCGAGGCACGCGCACAGACGTGCGAGACGCGTGGGGCTGGTGGGGTGGGACGGTATGGGTGGTAAGCCCAGAAGGCCCCCATCGCGACCGATTACGCCCTTCATGTGCCGCGCCGCCTTCGAAAGGATGGGCCGCGACACCGGGCCGGCGCACGTCGCGCACGAAGGCCCTCCGGTCGCCGACGCAGAGGGGAACCACCATGTCAGCGCGCAAGACCCTGGCGATCATGACCGCTACAGCGGCCCTGATCGCGGGCCCCGTCCTGTCCGCCCACGCCTCGACCGCCACCCCGACCGACCAGCGGATCGCCTACGCGGAGCAGGCGCGGGCCGCGGGTCTCACCGACCGCCAGGCCGGACAACTCCAGGAGCGGGTCGACGCCTTCCTCACCGAGGACCCCCAGGCCCGCCAGGTCTCCGCCAACAGGCTCGCCACCGCCGGCGGCACCGTGACCCTCGCCGTCCCGGGCCGCGCCGAAACCCGCGACCTGGCCTCCCCCGACACCGCCCTGGCCTGTAACAACGGCCACCTGTGCATCGTGGACGGGCGTGGCGTCAACTACGACTACTACCGGTGCGGTTACTACGACTTCAACGGCATCGGCAACGGCACCTTCAACAACAACCAGACCTCCGGCACCCGGGCCCGCTTCTACAACTCGGACGGCAGCGAACGCTGGTCCAACGTCGCCAAGGACTCCGGAACCGCCTCCTGGACCCCGGTCTTCCACATCCGGCCCTGCTGACCCGTACCCACGACCACCCCTGACCGCCCCTGACCGCCCTCCCCGACCGGTGCCCCCGACCCCCACCCCCCGGGCCGGGGGCACCCCCGTGCCCCCACCCGGCACGAAGGGGCGGTCGACGCGAACGTCGACCGCCCCTTCGCGTGGCGCGGTCGTCAGGCGCCGAGGTGGTAGGCCTTCGCCCACTCCTTCTCGCCCTCGCCGGCGCAGGTCGAGGTCCAGACCGGGCCGACCTGCCGCGGGATGGCCGCGGCCGCGGAGCAGGTGTGCGCGAACTGCGCGTGCCCACCGGCGAACTTGCCGATCTCGACACCACCGTCGGCCAGCGCGGCGCCGGCACCGCCCAGCAGGATGCCGGCGGCCAGGACAGAGGACGTCAGGGCAGAACGGATACGCATGACTCTCCTAGGAATCTCGTCGACGCGCCGGGAAACGAGCGCGTGACCGCTTCAACCCCGCACGCGGCACCCGGGGAACGGCCCTTCACTCCGATGGCGCCCGGCAAGACCCTCCTACGGTGAATGGTCATATGACCGACATGCCCGCACCGCGCCGCCCGCGGTGCCGCCCTCGGCGCCGCCCCGGGGTCCTCAGGGCAGCCGGATGCCGCCCTCGGCGTCCAGGACGAGCGGGCGCGCCTCGTCGTTCTCGTACCAGCGCAGCCCGCCGACGGGGCCCGTCAGGGAGACCACGTGCGGAGCCAGCAGCGCGAGGAGGGCCCGCACCTCCGGGCGGTTCTCGGCGTGGAACTCCTGGCGGGCGGTCAGGCGCAGGCCGCGCTCCGTCGGCTCCAGCGCGGCGTGCAGCGTCCCGCCGACCTTGTACGCCTCCCCGCGCAGGGCGAGCACCCGGTAGTCCGGGTCGTACGCGTCCTCGAACGCCTCGTCGTCCGCGTCGAACTCCGCGAGCGGGTGGGGCGGGACGCCGTCCCCATCGAACCCGTCCCCGTCGAACCCGTCCCCGTCGAACCCGTCCCCGTCGAACTCGTCCCCGTCGATCTCGGGCCACGGCGTGAGGTGGGTGCGGAGCCGCGCGAGCACCGGTTCGGGGGTGGACGCGTCGAGGTCCAGGGCGAGTTCCAGCTCGTAGATGTCTGCCATGGCGATCATCGTACGAACGGGCACCGACAGCGCCGCCGGTCCGTCGTTCGTCGCCGATCCGGACCGGGCCGGACCGGGGACCTGCGGGTGGCGGCGTGCGTTCGTGCACACCCCGAGCGCGGCACGGCAGCCGCCACCCCACGACCCGCACTCGTCAAGGCACAGGACCCTTGGCGTCCCCTCGCGACGAATCGCTCACCACCAGGGTGATCAACATGTGACGAACCGTCAACACCTCGTTAGAGGTACACCCGCGGTTCCCGGTACCGGGCAAAGTTTTCCTCCGGGTCGGTCGCGAGCCCCGCGACCGCCGCGACCGCCGCCGGGGCCTGGGGGGCCGCCGCCCGGTCGACCTCGCACCAGATGCGTTTGCCCGCACCCTCGCGCTGCCACCCCCACCGGTCCGCGAGACCGTCCACCAGCTCCAGCCCCCGCCCGCCCGTGTCGTCCCCGGCGGCCTGCCGCCTCGCCGGGGCCCGGTCGCTCGCGTCGGCGACCTCGACCCGCACGCCCGGCCCGCCGAACAGCATCCGCAGCACGGCCGGACAGCCCGTGTGCACGACCGCGTTCGTGACCAGCTCGGAGATCAGCAGGATGAGCGTCTCCGCGAGCGGCTCGTCCTCCCCCACCCCCGACCCCGCCAGCCTGGAGCGGGCCCATCGCCGGGCCCGACCGACCTCGGCGGGGTCCGGTCCTACCTCAAGCTGCACCTGAAGCACCTGCACCGCTCACACCATCCGAACCGGCGGACACTTCGCCTCGCGACAGGATGGGATCACCGACCGTGACCCCCTTGCCGAGCAGCATGGTTGACATACAGTCACCACAACAAGCGCTTCGGGCATATTCCAGCGCGAAGGAGTAGGCGTGGTGCATACTGTGCGACGCTCGCGCCGCTCAACCGCTCGCATTCGTGGGAGCGTACCGGAGCACACCCCTGCCTCCGGCCCGGATCGAGGCGCGCGAAGGACACAAAGCGATATCAACTCTCTGTAATCGGACATGCGTCCCACGTCGTCCCTCCCGTGCCTTCTCGTAACAGGCTGCTACCCCTCCTCACCCACCCTCCGGGGCGATCAGCGCCTGCGCCAACGCCTCTTCCGCCTGCGCCGCCGTACGCCACTGCCGCGCCCGCACCCACGCGCGCTTCAGGTGCAGGTGGACGTCCGCCTCCCAGGTGAAGCCCATCCCGCCGTGCACCTGGAGGCAGTCCCGGGCACCTTCCACGGCCGCCCCGTCGGCGAGGAGCTTGGCCGCCGCGATCTCCGCCGGGTCCGCCGTGACCGCCGCCGCGTACACCGCCGTACGCGCCAGCTCCGCCCGCACCAGCATGTCCGCGCACAGGTGCCCCACCGCCTGGAAGGCCCCGATGGGCCGGCCGAACTGCTCGCGCTCGCCGGCGTACCGCACCGCCATGTCCAGCGTCGCCAGCGCGCTCCCGACCTGGAGGGCCGCCGTGAGCAGGGCGCCCGCCTCCCGGTCCGCCGGCGCCGGGGCGCCCGCCTGCGCGTCCGCGGGCGCGACCGCGTACAGCGGCGTCAGCGGATCCGCCGAGCGAACCCGTTCGCCGGGCGGGAGCGGCCCGGGGGCCGTGCCCAACACCGCGTCGGCCTCGCCCAGGTGCGCGACCAGCGGCCCGTCCAGGTCGTGGGCCGTGACCACCACCGTCCCCTCGGCCGCGCCCGGGACCCGTCCGGCGGCCAGGTGGGTGGCCACCAGCGGGCCCGGCAGCAGCGCCCGCCCGGCCTCCTCGAAGACGAGGACGGCCTCCGGCAGCCCGAGCCCGACCCCGCCCGCCTCCTCCGGCAGCCGCAGGGAGAAGAGGCCGGCCGCGCCCAGCTCCCGCCACAGCTTCCGGTCCACGGCCCCGCCGGAGTCCAGGCCGGCCCGCAGCCCCTCGCGCCCGAAGCGGCCCGCCAGCAGGTCCCGTACGCCCGCCCGCAGGTCGAGCTGGTCGCGCGTCGGCTGGAAGTCCATGCCGCTCACCGCCCCTTCGGGAGGCCGAGGATCCGCTCGGCGACGATGTTCCGCTGGATCTGCGAGGTGCCCGCCGCGATCGTGTACGACAGGGACGAGAGGCGGTCGAGGACCCATTCCTCGTCCAACGCGAGGGAGTCCGCGCCCAGCACCTCGGCGGCGGCCTCGTAGAGCTCCTGGCGCGCGTGGGAGTAGGCCAGCTTGAAGACGCTGCCCCCGGTCCCGGGGACGCCGCCCGTGCGCTGCGCCTCGGCGACGTTCCACTGCGTGAGGCGCCACAGCGCGCCGAACTCTCCCGACAGGCGGCCCAGGCGGCGGCGGAGCACCGGGTCGTCCCAGCGGCCGTTGGCCCTGGCCGTGCGGGCGAGCGCGGCGAGGGTACGCCGGCAGGCGACGACCTCGCCGACGAAGGCGGTGCCGCGCTCGAAGGAGAGGGTGACCATGGTGACGCGCCAGCCGTCGTTCTCCTCCCCGACGCGGTTCGCGACGGGGACGCGGACCTCATCGAGGAACACCTCCGCGAACTCGGTGGAGCCGGCGAGGGTGCGCAGGGGCCGGACGGTGACGCCGGGCGCGTCCATCGGCAGGGCCAGCCAGGAGATGCCCCGGTGCCGGGGAGCCGTCGGGTCGGTGCGGACCAGCAGCTCGCACCAGTCGGCGACCTCGGCGTGCGAGGTCCAGATCTTGGATCCGGTGACCACGTAGTCGTCGCCGTCGCGGACGGCGCGCGTGCGCAGCGCGGCCAGGTCGGATCCGGCTTCGGGCTCGCTGAAGCCCTGGCACCAGACCTCGTCGCCGCGCAGGACGGGCGGCAGCCAGCGGGCGCGCTGTGCGGGCGTGCCCTCGGCGGCGATGGTCGGTCCGGCGTGCAGCAGGCCGACGAAGTTCGCGCCGACGTAGGGGGCTCCCGCGCGTTCGGTCTCCTCCAGGAAGATCAGGTGCTGGGTCGGGGTGGCGCCGCGCCCGCCGGCGTCGACCGGCCAGTGCAGGCCCGCGTAGCCGGCGTCGTGGAGCCGGCGCTGCCAGCCGGCGTCGTAGGCGCGCCGGCCGGGCCAGTCGTCGGGGGACGGTCGGGCGGGTAGCTCGGGGAGGACCTCGGCGAGCCAGGCGCGCAGCTCGGCCCGGAACTCCTCCTCCTCCTCGGTGTGGGTGAGGTCCATCAGCGGTCCCGGTCGAGGTCCAGGCCCAGCATGCGGATGGCGTTGCCGCGCATCAGCTTGTAGACGGTCTCGTCGTCGAGGCCCTTGACGTGGTCGAGGGCGACCTCCTTGGTGTGCGGGAACGTCGAGTCGACGTGCGGGTAGTCGGTCTCGAAGGTGGCGTTGTCGCGGCCGACCACGTCCAGCGAGGCGATGCCGTGCTTGTCGCGGAAGAAGCAGCAGAAGATCTGTCGGTAGTAGTACGAGGACGGCGGTTCGGGGATCAGGTCGCGGACCCCGCCCCAGGCGCGGTGTTCGCGCCACACGTCGTCGGCGCGTTCCAGGGCGTAGGGGATCCAGCCCATCTGCCCCTCGCTGTAGGCGAGTTTGAGCGTCGGGAACTTCACCAGGACCCCGCTGAAGAGGAAGTCCATCATCGAGGCCATCGCGTTGTTGAAGCTCAGGGCGGCCTGGACGGCGGGCGGGGCGTCCGGGGAGGCGGCGGGCATCTGGGAGGAGGAGCCGATGTGCATGTTGACGACGGTGCCGGTCTCCTGGCAGACGGCGAAGAAGGGGTCCCAGTGGCCGGAGTGGATGGAGGGCAGGCCGAGGTGGGTGGGGATCTCGGAGAAGGTGACGGCCCGGACGCCGCGGGCCGCGTTGCGGCGGATCTCGGCGACGGCGAGGTCGATGTCCCACAGGGGGATGATGCACAGGGGGATCAGCCGGCCGCCGCTGTCGCCGCACCATTCCTCGACCATCCAGTCGTTGTAGGCGCGGACGCAGGCGAGGGCGACCTCCTTGTCGCGGGCCTCGGCGAAGGTCTGGCCGCAGAAGCGCGGGAAGGTGGGGAAGCACAGCGAGGCCTCGACGTGGTTGAGGTCCATGTCGAGGAGGCGCGCCTTGGGGTCCCAGCAGCCGCGCCGCATCTCCTCGCGGGTGATGCCCTCCAGGGTCATGTCGTCGCGGTCGAAGCCGACGGCGGCGATGTTGCGCTTGTACGGGAACTTCAGGTCCTCGTAGATCCACCAGTCGGTCGGCGGGCCGTCGGGGTCCATGGAGATCACGTACTTGCCGCCGACGTACTCCAGCTCGCCGATGCCGGCGGTGAGGGGCTTGGGGCCGCGGTCGCGGTACCTGGCCGGCAGCCAGACGTCGAAGAGGTGGGCGGGCTCGATCACGTGGTCGTCGACGCTGATGATCCGAGGCAGTTCCATGGTCTCCCCAATCCGACCGCATCTGATGGGTCGTCAGAAACAAGCTAGCCCCGCCACCCCTGGACCGACAAGCGTCGGCGCCCTACGCTCTCCGCCTGATCTGACCAACCGTCAGCTGTGTGCATCGAGGGAGGACCGCGATGACGGACACCACGAACCGAGAAGGCCGGCCGCCGCTCCGCTGCGCGACCCTGTGGGAACTGGTCGCCCACCGGGCCGACCTCACCCCCGACGTCCCGGTGCTCATCGAGGCCGCCGACGACCCCGCCGACGACCGCACCCTGACCTTCGGCGCCCTGCGCGAGCGCGCCGAACGCGTCGCCGCCGGCCTCCACGACATGGGCGTGCGCCCCGGCACCGTCGTGGCCTGGCAGCTCCCGACCCGCATCGAGACCGTCCTGCTCTCCCTGGCCCTGGCCCGGATCGGGGCCGTCCAGTCCCCCGTCATCCCCTTCTACCGCGACCGCGAGGTCGGCTTCGCCCTGCGCGAGTCGAAGGCCGAGTTCTTCGCCGTCCCCGGCGTCTGGCGCGGCCACGACCACACCGCGATGGCCGAGCGCCTCGGCGCCCGCGGGGTCTTCGAGGCCTACGCCTCCCTCCCGGACGGCGACCCGACCGTCCTGCCCCCGCCCCCCGCCGACGGCACCGCCGTCCGCTGGATCTACTGGACCTCCGGGACCACCTCCGACCCCAAGGGCGTCCTGCACACCGACCGCTCACTGATCGCCGGCGGCTCCTGCCTCGCCGACGCCCTGCGCCTGACACCGGACGACGTCGGCTCCATGGCCTTCCCCTTCGCCCACATCGCCGGCCCCGACTACACGGTGATGCTGCTGCTGTACGGCTTCCCCGCGGTCCTCTTCGAGAGGTTCGCGATGCCGGACGCCCTCGCCGGCTACCGCCGCCACGGCGTCACCGTCGCCGGCGGCTCCACCGCCTTCTACTCGATGTTCCTCACCGAACAGCGCAAGGACCCCACCACCAAGCTCATACCGAGCCTGCGCCTCCTCGCCGGCGGCGGCGCCCCCAAACCGCCCGAGATCTACCACGCCGTCGTCCGCGAACTGGGTTGCCAGCTCACCCACGGCTACGGCATGACCGAGGTCCCCATGATCACCATGGGCTCCCCCGACGACACCCCCGAGAACCTCGCCACGACCGAGGGCCGCCCCCCGGCCGGCATGTCCATCCGCATCACCGCCCCCGACGGCTCCCCCCTGCCCCCGCACACCGACGGCGAGGTCAGACTGCGCGGCGAGGCCGTCTGCCGGGGCTACCTGAACCAGGACCCCTCGACCGAGGTCTTCGACTCCGACGGCTACCTGATCACCGGGGACCTCGGACACCTCACCACCGAAGGCCACCTCGTCCTCACCGGACGCGCCAAGGACGTGATCATCCGCAAGGGCGAGAACATCTCCGCGAAGGAGATCGAGGACCTCCTGCACGGTCTTCCCGGGGTCGGCGACGTCGCCGTCGTCGGCCTGCCCGATCCGGAACGCGGCGAACGGGTCTGCGCCGTCGTGGAACAGCCCGCCGGCGCCGCCCCGCTCACCCTGCCGCAACTGACCGCCCACCTGCGGGCGCAGGGGCTCTCCCCCCACAAGCTGCCCGAACAGCTCGAACTCGTCGACGCGCTGCCCCGCAACGAGGCCCTGCGCAAGGTCCTCAAGTACCGCCTGCGCGAACGGTACGCCTGACCCCGCGCGGGTCCGCGCGGGCACGGTCCGTGCCGGCACCGGTCCGGGTCCGATCCCGTACGGGTCCGCTCCCGCGCGGGGCGGACCCGTACCGGCGGGCTACAGCCGGCTCAGCGAGGCCGCCGCGAACAGCACGTCACGGATCGCCTCCCGGTCGCCGATCTGACCCGCCGCGGCCTCCTCCGGGGAGATGTGCCCGGCCGCCAACTGGCAGAACTCCAGCCCGTCCAGGGCCACCTCCGCCACCGTGTGCTCCCGCGAGGGCCGCGCCGCCGGCGAGTCCAGGGCGATGTCCCAACCACCGCCGCCCGCGCCCTCGATCTCCAGGTGCAGGGTCCGCCCCGGAGCCCCCGCCGCGACCAGCCCGCGCGCCGGCGCCGCCAGCCCGGCCCGTCGCCGCTGCGCGAGCGCGCCCGGCAGCAACCGCGCCGCGAGGTCGATCATCCGGTTCAGGTGCGGACCCGACGGCGGCTCGTACGGGTAGTCCACCGCGTCCGCGATGTCCCAGGCGTGCACCCAGCACTCGAAGGCCCGCTCCAGGAAGGCGTCCCCGAGCGGCAGCGCGAACGCACCGTAGTCCACGGCCAGTTCCGCCACGCCCCGGCCCGCGAAGGAGACCGTACGGACCAGGGTGTGCCCCTGCTCCCGCCACGGCGTGCGCACCCGTCGGGTCGGCGGGTGCGGCAACGAGCTCCAGAAGTGCTCCGTACGGTCCGTGGGCCCGCCCGGCGGCGCCTGCGGACCCAACGGATCGTCCAGGCCCAGCGCCGTCGCCACCAGCCCGTCCACCGTCATCAGGTGACCGATCACGCCCGCCACCGTGGTCCGGTGCGTACGCCGCTCCTCCTCCTCGAACCACTTCAGCCGGACCGGCGTGTGCCACTCGGAGTCCCCGAAGTCCCGCAGCAGCGCGTCGAGCCGCGCCGTCTCCGTGTCGTACGGGCTCGCCCACACCGGTACCGGGATCCGCGCCGGACGCTTGCCCAGGCAGTCCTCCAGCACCCGCGAGCGCAGCAGCGGCTTCAGGTCGAGGCTCTCCTCGGGGTGCAGCAGCCCCACCGCGTCCCGCAGCCGCAGGGCCTCCTCGGCGCAGGGCGCGCATTCGGTGAGGTGGTCCTCGACCGCCCGGGTCTCCTCGGCGGAGCAGGCGGCCAGCGCCCACGCGCCGAGCAGGGACTTCAGCACGGCGTGCGAGGGCGGCTCCGACACGGGCGTCGGAGGGGTCGCGGGCGTCGAGTCCGGCGCGGGCGGGGTCGGCGCGGGCGGGGTCGTCGGGGTCGGCGGCATCGGGGTGGTCGGCGGCGGCGCCAGGTCGTCGCCGGCCGCCCGGGGGCCCGGTATCCGCGCGGGACCGACCGGGGGCCGCTCGTACGCGTCGTCGGGGGTGTCTTCGGAAGGGCCGGTCATCGGGGCGTTCCATATCCGCTGGGGCCGTACCCGGGCGGCGCGTCGTCCTCCCGGGGAAGGAGGTTGGCGGTCGACAACAGCTGGAGGCCGAGCCGCAGCCTGCGCCGCGCCTCGTCCTCGCTGATCTTGAGGTCGGCGGCGGCCTGCCGGTAGTCACGGCGTTTGAAATAGGCCAGTTCCAGGGCGGCGCGCAGGGGCGCGGGCATCGAGGTGACGATGTAGTCGGCGCGGGCCGCCGCGTTGGCGCTGCGCACCTTCTGCTCGAGCTCCTCGCGCGAGCCCCGGCCCAGTTCGGCCTGGCGCAGCCGGGCGACGGCCTGGCCCTGGGTGATGCGGGCGACCCAGGAGCGCATGGAGCCCTGCTTGGGGTCGTAGGCGTCCGGGTTCTCCCAGATGTAGCCGAAGACCTCGCGGGTGATCCGGTCGGCGGCCTTCTCGTCGCCCAACACGCGGTGCGCCAGGCTGTGGACGAGCGACGCGAACCGGTCGTAGAGCTCGCCGAGCGCGGCGGCCTCCCCGCGGGCGAGGCGCTGCTGCATACGACGGTCCCAGCGCGGTGGAACATCCTTCGCCATCGTGCCCCCAGCCATGTGTCGACCCGTCGAATGTAGTCCGCACCCACCCTGACGCGCCTGTTTTGGCCGAACCTCACCCTTGAGGAGTGGCCGGCGTGCTAGTGCCTGTCGTCGAAATCCCGCCCGCCCCTTCCGGATCCTGCCCGACCCTCCGCGCCCGACAGGGCACTTCGGGCGCCGGCGCACGCACGGGCGGGCGCGCGTCCGCCCGGGGGAACACGCGTACGCGCCCCACCGCGCTCCCCGTGCGCGGGTTCGATGCGGCCACCTCTCCGACCACTTCGCTTAACGCGCAGGCCACGAAGGGCTTACGCTCCTGCCTGTCTTGAACTGCACCCCCACCGCAGCCCATCGCACACGTGAAGGCGGAACGCCGAACATGGACAGCGCAGAATACGAGCGCAAGATCGCCGCCCGATTCGCCACCTTCGACCAGGACGGGTCCGGCTATATCGACCGGGAGGACTTCAGTACCGCCGCGAGGGCCGTGCTGAGCGAATTCGCCACCGCCGCCCGGTCGGACAAGGGTCAGGCCGTCTTCAACGGCGCCGAGGCGTTCTGGCAGGGCATGGCCGGCATCGCCGACGTGGACGGGGACCAGCGGGTGTCCCGCGAGGAGTTCGTCACCGGCGCGGCGAAGCGGCTGCGGGACAACCCGCGGCGGTTCGCCGAGATCGCCCGGCCGTTCCTGGCGGCCGTGATCGCGGTGGCGGACGAGGACGGCCGCGGCACCACCCCGGCGGGCGCGGCCCGCGTCCTGCGCGTCCTGGGCACCCCGGCCGAGGTGGCCGGCCCGGTCGCGGCGGCGCTGGACACCGACGGCGACGGGCGCATCAGCGAGGACGAGATCCTCACCGCCTTCGCGGCGTACTGCGGGGTCGAGGCCCCGGACGCGTAACCGGTCCGCGCACGGTCCCGGGCGCGTACCCGGGCGCGTACCCGGGCGTGCCGGCGATCCCCACGCCCGACGGCCCGCCGGTCGCCGGCCCCGCGCCCGCCGGTCCGGGCCCGCCCGGTGTCCGGGCGGGCCGCACGGCGGGGCGGGCGTCAGGCGAAGACGACCGTGCGCGTGCCGTTGAGCAGGACGCGGTGCTCGCTGTGCCACTTCACCGCGCGGGCCAGCGCCTGGCACTCCACGTCACGGCCGATGGCGACCAGCTGGTCGGGCGTGACCTCGTGGCCGACGCGCTCGACCTCCTGCTCGATGATCGGGCCCTCGTCGAGGTCGGCCGTCACGTAGTGCGCCGTGGCGCCGATCAGCTTCACACCGCGCGCGTGGGCCTGGTGGTACGGCTTGGCACCCTTGAAGCTCGGGAGGAAGGAGTGGTGGATGTTGATGATCCGGCCGCTCAGTTCCTTGCACAGGGTGTCCGAGAGCACCTGCATGTAGCGGGCGAGGACGACGAGCTCGACGTCCCGCTCGCGCACCAGCTCCAGCAGCTGCCGCTCGGCCGCCGCCTTCGTGTCCTTGGTGACCGGAATGTGCACGAAGGGGATGTCGTACGAGCCGACCAGCTCGGAGAAGTCGGTGTGGTTCGAGACGACCGCCGCGATCTCCACGGGCAGCGCGCCGATCCGCGAGCGGAACAGCAGGTCGTTGAGGCAGTGTCCGAACTTCGAGACCATCAGCACGATCCGCATGCGCTCGTCGGAGCGGTGGATCTGCCAGTCCATCCTGAAGGAGTCGCCGATGGCGGCGAAGCTGGCGCGCAGCTTGTCCACGGTCACCGGGTCGTCCGCCGAGAAGTGGACGCGCATGAAGAAGAGCCCGGTGTCGTGGTCACCGAACTGCCTGCTGTCCTCGATGTTGCATCCGGTCATGAACAGGTAGCTGGACACCGCGTGCACGATGCCCTGCTTGTCCGGGCAAGAGAGGGTCAGGACGTACTGCTGCGGCTGGGGCCGCGGGTGGTCGCTCATGACCGCACAGCCTTTCACACCGCGCGGGTCACACCGCGCCGGTGAGGATCCGCAGGACGTCCACGGAGCGGGGGGCCTCGTCCGGGTCGTCGCCGTCCGCCGTCGCCATCCGTACGTGCGCCTCGCGGGCCGCGCGGACCGCCTCGGGCCAGGCGTGGTGTTCCAGGTACGCGGAGACGGGGGCGTCGGGTCCGACCTGGTGCAGGATGCGCAGCACCCGCAGCACGGCGACGTCGACGGTGGCGGCCTCCTGCGAGTCGCGGAAGATCGTGCCGACGTACTTCTCGGCGGACCAGCTGTCGAGCCAGGTGTCCTCGACGAGGCGGTACACGGCGTCGGTGACGTCGCCGTAGCCCTCCGCGCCGGTCAGCCAGACCTCTTCCTGGAACACCGGGTCGGAGAGCATGTGCAGCGCCGAGCGCACGTTCGCGCGCCAGCGCCACCACGGCATGTCGTTCAGGGGCATGCCGCCCATGGTGGTGGAGCGGCCGCCGCGGCGGGAAGAGTTCTTCGAACCTTGGGCGAATGTCACGCTTTCGATCGTACGTTCCCGATGGGAACGATCTTCAGGCACCCGCGCGCCGGGGCCCCCGCAATTCACCTGCACGTCACCGAATGTTGTGTACACCTCACTCTTCAGTTCCCCGGCGGGCGGAAGGGTCGGTGGACATGACCCATCGGCGACGCACAACTGCCTTCTCCCGCACCCTCCTTGCCACGGCACTGGGCGTCTGCCTCACCGCCGGGTGTGGGGTGTTCACCGGCGGCCCGGGGGCCTCCGGCGACACCCTCACGGTCATGACCTTCGCCCCCATCGACACGAAGGCCACCAACATGCCCGGAATGCCCGGCATGGCCAAGGCCTACGAGCGCTGGGTGAACGCCAACGGCGGCGTCGGCGGCCGCAAGCTCCGCGTCCTGACCTGCAACGAGAAGAACACCCCGACGGGCGCCGCGGACTGCGCGCGCAAGGCGATCGCCGAGAAGGCCGTCGCCGTCGTCGGCTCCTACAGCCAGCACGGACGTGCCTTCATGGCCCCGCTGGAGGCCGAGGGCATCCCCTTCATCGGCGGCTACGGGGTCTCCGCGGAGGAGTTCCAGAGCACGCTGTCCTACCCCGTCAACGGCGGCCAGCCCGCCCTCCTCGCGGGCTCCGGCCACCAGCTGGGCCGGGTCTGCGGCCAGGTCACCCTGGTCCGCCCCGACACCCTCGCCGGGGACTCCATGCCGGTGCTGCTGAACGCCGGCCTGAAGGCCAACAGGATCCCGGAGGCCAACGACGTACGGGCCGCCGAGGACGCCGCCGACCTCATGCCCCAGGCCCGCGAGGCCCTCGCCGGCCCGGCCGCGCCCGTCGCCGCCGCCGCCCCGAAGGAAACCCCGAAGGACCCCGCCAAGGATCCCGCCGCGAAGGACCCGTCCCCGGCGGCCAAGGACACGACGGCGCCCAAGGACGCGGCGAAGGACACCGCCAAGGACGCGCCGAAGGACGGCAGGAGCTGCGTGACGGCCGTGCTCGGCTCGCGCACCGAGACCTTCTTCGACGCGTTCCGCCGCACGAGCGAGAGCATGCGCCGCAACCCGCAGATCTCCTCCGTCCTGGGCAGCGTCAGCCAGTCCCTGGTCGACCGCACCGGCGGCAAGGAGAGCCCCTTCGAGGGCGCCTACGTCACCAGCTGGTACCCGGTGGCCGGCGACCCGCTGTGGGAGCCGATGCGCAAGGTCATCTCCGAGCAGGCCTTCGGCGACGACACCGTCGACGCCGACGACAGCGGCGCGCAGACCACCTGGATCGCGTACAGCGTGCTGAACGAGGTCGTGCGGCACTTCGGGAAGGACGAGGACGTCACCGCCCGCAAGCTCGCGCGGGAACTGAACCGGTCCGAGGGCGTCAAGACCGGCGGCCTCACCCCCGACCTGAGCTGGCGCTACCAGGACATGCGGGCCGTGGCCGGCTTCCCGCGCCTGGTCAACGGCCGGGTCACCTTCCAGGTCGTCCAGGCCGGCCGGCTCGTGGCCCAGCCCGGCGAGCAGCCCCAGGACATGATCTCGACCCTGGAGCAGGCCCCCCGCTCGACGTGACCGACGGGAGGCCGGGCCGACGGGAGGCCGGGCCGCCGGGAGGCCGGGCCGCCGGGAGGCCGGGCCGACGGGAGGCCGGGCCGACGGGAGGCCGGGCCGACGGGAGGCCGGGCCGACGGGAGGCCGGGCCGCCCGTCAGGCCTCGTAGCAGTCCTCGCGGGGCCGCTGGTGGCCCCCGGGGCCCTGCTCGAAGCCGAAGATCCGCCCGAACGCGGAGCGCATGCTCACAGCTGCGAGGTGTCCCGTCTGGTCAGGCCGTACTTGGCCGCGATCGTGTTCCACATCTTCGCCGCCTGCTCCTTCGCCTTGGTCGCCTCGCCGCTCGACCGGTTGCCGTCCGCCGCGTTGTCGGTCGGCTTGGCCTTGCCGTCCTTGCAGCCGCCCTTGTCGTCCACGTCCTCCGCCCAGGCCGCGTAGCTGTTGTCGGCGGCGGCCGAGGACCGCCAGGCCTTCGTCAGCGCCGCCGACAGCTTCACGTGGTCCGGGAGCTTGTCGACCTTGAGCTCCTGGAGCCGGGTCACCAGCTCCTGGCGCTGTCGGGCGGCGTCGCGCAGGTCCTGCGCCGCCTGGTCGAGGTTGTCGCACCCCTTGATGTCGTCCACGGCCTTGATCACCGACGCCCGGCTGTCGTTGCTGTCCGCGAGCAGCTTGTCGAGCTGGACGGCCTGCGGACGGGCCGGATCCGACGCCGCCGGGGCGTCGGCCGCGCCGGCCGCCGAACCGGACGAGGTCGAGGCGACCGGCGCCACCGCCCCCGGGTCGGTGTTCTGCGCCTTGCCGTCGCTGAGCAGGGCGCCCACCCCGAGCCCGGCCACGGCCAGCCCGAACACCCCGGCCGCGATGACGGCGGGCGGGATCCGGCGCGCGGGCGCGGGGCCCGGCGGGGGCTCGGCGGGCGCGTACCGCTGCGGGTGCGGCGGCTGCTGCGGGGGCTGGGACCGGCGGTTCGGCTGCGCGCGGCGCTGCGGGGGCGCCGGGGGCGGCGTCCGGCGCGGCGGGGCCGCCTCGTGGACGGGCGTGGGGTGCGGGGTGTGCCCGGCGCCGGTGTCGCCGGCGGAGTCCCGGAACAGCGCGTCGAACCCGTCCCCGACCGCGGGACCGCCGGACGCGGGCGGAACGGGCGGGACGTACTGCGTGGCCGCCTCGTGCGGGGCGGCCTGCCCCGGGGCCGCGAACGGCTGCGCGGGGCCGACCGGCCCGGCCGGGATCGGGGGGATGAGCTGCGTCGCCGCCTCCCCCGCGCCTGCCGGGACCGGCGGGATGTACTGCGTCGCCGCGTCGTGCGGACCGGCGGCCGGAACCGGCGGGATGTACTGCGTCGCCGCGTCGTGCGGACCGGCGGCCGGGACCGGCGGAATGTACTGCGTCGCCGCGTGCGCGGGGGCCTCGTACGACGGCGGGCCACCGACCGGACCACCGCCCGGGACCGGGGGTATGAGCTGCGTCGCCGCGTCATGCGGACCCGCCCCCGGGACCGGCGGGATGTACTGCGTCGCCGCGTCGTGCGGGCCGGCGGCCGAAACCGGCGGGATGTACTGCGTCGCCGCGTGCGCGGGGGCCTCGTACGACGGCGGGCCACCGACCGGGACCGGGGACATGTACTGCGTCGCCGCGTCGTGGACGGACGGCTGGGGCGGCGCGGCGTTCGGGTCGGCGGGGACCGGCGGGACGTACGGCGCCGCCCCGTCCGGCAGCGGCGGGTAGCCGTAGCCGTGCGGGGCGCCGGGGCCCTCGTGGCCCGCCGGCGGGTAGCCGTACGCGGGCCCGTTCGGGTCCTGCTGGTCGTACTGCGGGTCGTACTGGGGCGGTGGGTACGCGTACCCGGGGGGCGGCGGCCCGTTCTGCTCGGCGCCGGGTTCCCCGACGCCGGGCCGATGGACGCCCCCTTGTCCGTACTCGGTCACCGAGACTCCCTCTCGCCTTCTCCGACGGCCGCCGCGAACCCGCGCGGCCGACGGGTCACGCTACCCGGTCGCCCCGTGGACACGTCAGACCGGCTGAACCTCCAGCCGCGCCCCGAACTCGCGCACCGACGCCTCCTCCCGGTACGGCTCCAGGCGCGTCCGGAAGTCGTCCAGGTACTCCGCGCCCCGGCGCGAGCGCAGCGTGCCCAGCAGTTCGGCGGCCTTCGTCGCCGTGTGGCAGGCCTGCTCGACCTCCCGCCGCTGCACCTGCGACGAGGCCAGCAACAGCAGCCCGATCGCGCGCCGGCGCGCCTTCGTCTCGGGCAGGCCGCGCAACGCCTCCTCGGCGCGCCGGCCCGCCGCCTCGGCCTGGCCGAGGTCCCGGTGGCAGTGCGCCAGCTCGTCCGCCAGGTAGGCCTGGTCGAAGTGCCGGATCCACACCGGGTCGTCGCCGGACTCCGGCTCCGCCCGCTCCAGCGCCGTCACCGCCCGCCCGGACAGCACCGCCGTGGCCCGGCCGTCGCCCAGCAGCGCGTGCCCGCGCGCCTCGGCGGCGTAGAACATCGCCTCGACCCGGGGGGTGACCTGTCCGCGCGTGCCCTCCTGGGCGGCCCGCGCCAGCTGCGCGATCTCGCGCGGGTTGCCCAGCTCGGCGGCGAGGTGGCTCATGGACGCGGCGAGGACGTAGCCCCCGTACGCCCGGTCCCCGGCGGCCTGGGCCAAGCGCAGGGCCTGGATGTAGTAGC
The DNA here is from genome assembly GCF_055584445.1 of Streptomyces sp. NPDC103540. Classification (NCBI taxonomy): domain Bacteria; kingdom Bacillati; phylum Actinomycetota; class Actinomycetes; order Kitasatosporales; family Streptomycetaceae; genus Streptomyces; species Streptomyces sp. NPDC103540. The sequence goes on along the minus strand of NZ_JBVJMA010000010.1, from coordinate 206,863 downwards.
GCTGGGCGAGCCCCGGCTGCCCGGTGTCGACCGCCATGTACCCGGCCAGTTCCGTCAGCCGGGCGACGGCCGCGAACAGCGCGCGCCCGACCGGCTCCCGGTAGGAGCCGCCGATCAGGCCGGAGACGACCGAGTTGAGGTAGTGCACCACCACGGGCCGTACGTGCCCGCTGCCGAAGCGGTGGTCGAGCTCGGTCAGGGCCTGCGTGGTGGCCCGTACGGCCTCCACGTCGGACATCCCCACGCGCGCCCCGCCGCTGCGGGCCACCTGCGGGTCGGCCCCGGTGATCAGCCAGTCCCGGCTGGGCTCGACGAGCGCGGAGGCGGCCACGCTCGACCCGGACAGGAAGTCGCGGCGTCCGACGTCGCTGCGCCACAGCTCGCAGACCTGCTCGATGGCGCCGAGGACGGTCGGGGAGAACTGGAGGCCGACGCCCGAGGCCAGGTTCTTGCCGTTGGCCATGCCGATCTCGTCGATGGTGACGGTGCGGCCCAGTTTGCGGCCGAGGGCCTCGGCGATGATCCCGGGCGCCCGGCCGCGCGGCTGTTGCCCGCGCAGCCAACGGGCCACGGAGGTCTTGTCGTAGCGGAGATCGAGGCCGTGCTCGGCCCCGCACATGTTGACGCGCCGGGCGAGCCCGGCGTTGGAGCACCCGGCTTCCTGGATGAGCGCCTGCAGCCGTTCGTTCGGCTGACGGGCGACGAGAGGCCTGGCTGCCATTGAAAACCCCCTGAAGCCACGGGAGAGCGATGGAATGATCACTTCCCGCCTGAAGTGCGGAGAATCTTCCTCTCTGCGACGTGTCGTTACCCAACGACCGCGCCCCGGCCTCCTACGCGCCCCCACGCGTGCACCGGTGCGCCCCGTATGCAGGATCGATGCAGCGCCCACCGGCTGGTTTACGCCCGTAACCGACGGTGCACGGTGGAGTTGTGAAGGGCGTGGAAGAGACCATCGGAGTCACGGAGACCGCGCCCATCCCCCAGCAGCGCGGCGAGCAGCTGCTGGACCATGCCGTGCGGTACGTGGAAGAACGGCACTGGGACGTCTTCGCCGGTACGTGGCTGGAGCCCGGCGACGGCCGGGAGTTGTGCTCGTGCGGGGCGGTGGACTGCCCCGCCCCGGGCGCGCACCCGGCGGTGAAGGACTGGGCTTCGCTGGCGTCGGGCAGTGCCGTGGGGGTGCGCCGGATCTGGGGCAAGCACCCGCAGGCCTCGATCCTGTTGCCGACGGGGCGGACCTTCGACGCGCTGGACGTCCCGGACTCGGCCGGGTTCCTGGCGCTGGCGCGGCTGGAGCGGATGCAGCGCACCCTGGGCCCGGTCATGCTGACCCCCGACCACCGGATGCTCTTCTTCGTCCTGCCGGGCGCCGGGGTGAAGATGGCCGACCTGGTGCGCAGGTCGGGGTGGTCGCCGTCGCAGATCGATCTGGCGGCGCGCGGTGAGGGCGAGTACGTGGCGGCCCCTCCGACCCGGTTCGGCGGCCGGGGCCCGGTGCAGTGGGCGCGCAAGCCCACGCCCGCGAACCGTTGGCTGCCGGACACGGAGGAGCTGATCGACGCCCTCGCGTACGCGTGCGGCAGCGAGGCGGCCGCGGCCCGGGGCCGCCGCAAGCCCTGACCTCGCCCGCGACCCCCTGACGGCCCCTTCCCCCGCGGGGTCCTTCCCCCGACGGCCCCTCCCGCGCGGACCGCGACGCCCCTGCCGGCTCTTCCCGACTCCCCTTCCCCGCCGCCCACCTGCGCCTTCATGACATTCGTAACTACTGCCCCCGCGCCCCGACTCCTATGGTGAGCAGAGCAGGACCACGGGGAACAGGACGAAAGGCAGGCGCATGCCGAACCAGGGTGATGCGACGGGCGGGGCGACGAACGGTACGGACGCGGCGGGTGGCGCGCGATCCGCGCCGGCCGCCGCCGTACGGGTGGAAGGCCTCTGGAAGCGGTTCGGCGAGCAGATCGCCGTCGGGGGGATCGACCTGGAGCTGCCCGCGGGCAGGTTCATCGGACTGGTGGGGCCGAACGGCGCCGGCAAGACGACGACCCTGTCGATGGTGACCGGTCTGCTGCGTCCGGACATGGGCCGGGTGCTCGTCGCCGGGCACGACGTGTGGGCCGATCCGGTCGAGGTGAAGCGGCGCATCGGCGTCCTGCCCGAGGGGCTGCGCATGTTCGAGCGGCTCTCCGGACGTGAACTCCTCGGCTACATGGGCCGCTTGCGGGGGCTGCCGGGCGAGGAGACCGACAAGCGCGCCACGCAGCTCCTGGACGTGCTGGACCTCGCGGGCTCCCAGCACAAGCTGGTCGTCGACTACTCCACGGGCATGCGCAAGAAGATCGGCTTGGCGGCCGCGCTGCTGCACAACCCCGAAGTCCTCTTCCTCGACGAGCCGTTCGAGGGCGTCGACCCGGTGTCGGCGCAGACCATCCGCGGAGTGCTGGAACGTTACACCGCCTCCGGTGCGACCGTCGTGTTCTCCTCCCACGTCATGGAGCTCGTCGAGTCGCTGTGCGACTGGGTCGCCGTCATGGCCGCCGGGCAGATCCGCGCCGCGGGCCCGCTGGCCGACGTACGCGGCTCCGCGCCCTCCCTCCAGGCCGCGTTCCTGGAACTCGTCGGCGCCCGCGACCGGGCCGACGGCGACTCCCTCGACTGGCTGGGCGGCGCCCGATGAGTGCCGACGCCACCGCCACCGCCCCCGCCGCCACGACCGCCGCCGCGCCGCAGGTGGCGCTCACGCCGCTGTTCGTCCGGCTGAAGCTGTCCCTGATGCGCAACGGGCTGAAGGGCTCCTCGAAGCGCAAGGCCGTCTGGATCACCAGCCTGGTCTTCTCGCTCGTCATCAGCGCCTTCGCCACCCTGGGCCTGGCGCTGCTGCACGGGCACGACCGGGCGGGCACCGTCGTCGTGCTCCTCGCCGCGATCCTGGCGCTCGGCTGGGCCGTGATGCCGCTGTTCTTCCCCTCCGGGGACGAGACGCTCGACCCGAGCCGGCTCGTGATGCTCCCGCTGCGTCCGCGTCCGCTCGTACGGGCCCTGCTGGCCTCCTCGCTGGTCGGCATCGGCCCGGTGTTCACGCTGTGCCTGGCCATCGGCTCGGTCGCGGCCGTCGCGCGGGGCGCGGCGGGCGTGGTGGCGGCCCTGGTGGGCGCCCCGCTGCTGCTGCTGGGCTGCGTGGCCCTGGCCCGGGCCACGGCGACGGCGAACGTACGGCTGCTGTCCAGCCGCAAGGGGCGCGACCTCGCCCTGCTCAGCGGCCTGGTGATCGCGGTCGGCGCACAGCTGGCCAACTTCGCGAGCCAGCGCCTGTTCGAGACGGGCGGCCTCGCGCAGCTGGAGCCGGCCGAGGCGGTGCTGCGGTGGGTGCCGCCGGCGACGGCCGTCGGGATGGTCGACTCGGCGAGCGAGGGCGCGTACGGGGTGGCACTGGCCCAGCTGGCGCTGACGCTGGCGGGCCTGGCCGGGCTGCTGTGGTTCTGGGAGCGGAGCCTGACGAGCCTGATGGTCAACCCGGACGGTTCGACGATCGCCTCGGCCGCGCCGCGCGAGCAGCGGGGCGCGGGCGGTTCGTGGGGCTGGCTGCCCGCCGGTCGCACGGGCGCGGTGATGCAGCGGACGCTGCGGTACCTGGTGCGTGACCCGAAGACGAAGTCGGCCACGGTGACGGCGCTGGCGATCGGCCTGATCATCCCCGTCTTCAACGCCCTCCAGGGCACCGGTTCGGTGTACCTGGCGTGCTTCGGGGCGGGCATGCTCGGCATGCAGATGTACAACCAGTTCGGTCAGGACACCTCGGCGTTCTGGATGGTCGCGCAGACCATCTCGACCCCGCGCGACGCCTACGAGGAACTGCGGGCCCGCGCGCTCGCGCTGGCCCTGGTCACCGTCCCGTACACGGTGCTGGTCACGGTGGTGACGGCCGCCCTGGTGGGCCGGTGGGGCAGCTTCCCGTCCGCGCTCGGGCTGGCGCTGGCGCTGCTCGGCTCGATGCTGTGCACGGGCGCTTTGGCCTCGGCGCGCTTCGCGTACTCGATCCCGACGGACGGCGCCTTCAAGAACGTCGCCCCCGGGCAGGGTGGTCTGGCGTGGGCGGGCATCGGCCTCGGCATGCTGTTCTCGACGCTGATCAGCGCGCCGGTGATCGCGCTGACGGTCTGGCTGAGCCTGGCGGACGGCCTCGACGGGCTGCGCTGGATCGTGCTGCCGGTGGGCATCGCCTGGGGAACCCTGGCCCCCTGGGCGGGACTGCGGCTGGCGGCGCCGACGGTGGCCCGCAAGCTCCCGGAGATCCTGTACGCGGTCAGCAAGGGCTGAGGCCACGCGCCCGGACGGCCACGGGGCCGGTCGCCGCTCCCCTCGGGGAGCGGCGACCGGCCCTCTTCGCGTTCCCGGGGTCAGGAGGCGGTCGGCACGGAGGCGGTGAAGGCGGCCGGGACGGAGACGATGTCGGTCCAGGCGCGCTTGCCGGGTCCGAACTCGTCGGCGCTCATGGCCCGCTTGCGGCCGGCGACGACCTCCCAGACGGTGTTGTCGCCCGGGGAGAGGAGCATCGTGCCGTCGGCCGGGGCCGCCTTGTCCCGCGCGGTGGTCAGCCAGGCGCCAGGGACGGCCTCCAGCGGCCGCTTGTCGTAGCCGAGGCCGGTGAAGTCCGCGTGGGTCAGCGGGACGGCCTTGCCCCCGGCGGTGACGAAGACGGTCGCGTCGGCGCCCGAGACGTCCTTGACGATGGTGCCGTCGGGGATCCGCTTGGCGACGGAGGCGCCGAGCCAGGAGCCGGGGACGCCCATGAGCGGGCGCCGGTCGTAGCCGTGGGCCGTCCACTCCTCGGCGGAGATGTGCAGGGCGGAGCCGCCCACCATCACGTACCGGGCCGGGTCCCGGTCGTTCTGGTTCATGACGACGGTGCCGTTGCCGGGGGCCTTGGCGACGGCCGCCCGGAGCCATGCGCCGGGCACGCCCATGAGCATGCGCTCGTTGTACCGGTCGGCCGTCCACTCCTCGGCGGAGATGTGCAGCGCGGCGCCGTCGACCATCACGTAGCGGGCGGGGTCCTTGCCCGTCTGGTCCATCACCACGAGGCCGGAGGCCATGTCGCGCTGCCGGGCCTCGTTCAGCCAGGCGGACGGGACGCCCATGTCGCGGCGCTGGTCGTACCCCGCGGCGGTCCAGTCCTCGGCGCCGATCCGCAGGGCCGCGCCGTCGATCACCACGTAGCGGTCGGCGCCGCCGGCCTGGTCGTGGACGACGGTGCCCGCCGGCGGGGCACTGGCCAGGGAGCGGAAGGCCGCGTCGTCGATCGTCACGATCCGGCTCAGGTCGTACTTGCCGGGCGTGACGTCGGAGGCGGCCACCGGGACGCCCGCGCCCTCGATCATCACCTTGACGGCGGGGCCGGCGGGCGACTTCACGAGGGTGCCGGCGGCCAGCGAGGCCGGGTTCGGGTAGGAGGGGGCGTTGCTGCCGGCGGGCGAGATGTAGCCGCTGATCCGCTGACTGCCCCACGGGACCTGGCCCACGCGCCAACTGGACGTGCGGTTGGTGGTGACCCGGCCCTGACCGCCGCCCTGGTTGCCGCCGGTGAAGGTGACGGTGGTGCCGTCGAAGCCGGTCACGAGGGCCACGTGGTCGTCGGAGTAGCCGCCGCCGTAGTTGAAGACGACGGCGTCGCCGACGTGCGGGGTGGAGGAGAGCGTGCCGTTCCTCTCCCCGTACGTGTAGAAGGACAGGGCCAGGTCGCTGAGGGTGCCCAGGTTCCTGACGCCGTTGCGGGCCCAGACCCAGCCGGCGAAGTCGGCGCACCAGGCGTGGGCGGTGCGGCCGTTCACGCAGCTGCTGTTCTGGTTGGGGCCGCCCACGTAACCGCCGTGGGCGCAGGCGCCGTTGCCCTCCTCGCCGCGCGCGGTGGCGGCTATGGCTCCGCCGAGGGAGTCCGCGGCGGCGGGAGCGGCGGTGACCATCGTGAGGGCGGTCGCGGCCACGGCCGAGGTCGAGGCGAGGCGGATGGCGATCGTCTTGAGGCGGGACATGGCGGGGCTCCATGAGTGAGGTGTGAAGGGAAGGACGCGGGGCCCCGGGGGCTACTCCCAGGCGGTGGTGAACGAGCCGGCCGCGGCGGCCTGGGCGGAACGGGTGCGCAGCATGAAAGTGCCCTCCGGGGAACGCTGACGGGTGGTCGCCCCGGCGCCGCGTCCCGCGGTGACGCCTCGTCCGGTGGCTCCGGTCGGGCCCCCGCCCTTCCGGTGGTCCCAGCCTCGCCGTGGCTCAAAGGGGTCGGAAGGGCTTTCGGGTGGACGGAAACGGCCCTGGCCCGATCCGGCCGCCGGCTCCGGGGACGGCCCGCGCGAGCTCCGCGAGGTACGGCGCGAGGAGGGGGACCCCGACGCCGGTGACGTGCCAGCCGCGCAGGGCCCGTACGTCCCGCACGGCGCGCCGGCAGAGGGCCTCCGTACGCCGCTCCGCCTCGTCCAGGGTGTCGGCGAGGACGTACACGCCCACCACGGGGTCGGGCAGCGCGTACGGGTGCGCCGACACGTGCTCGACCGGTCCGTCCTCGTCCGCCTCGGCGAGGGCGCGGATCGAACCCGCCACGTCCGGGGCGAGTCGGGCAGCACCGAAGGGGGCGCGGACGCCCACGTGAACGAGGTACATGCGCCCCACTGTGGGGGTCTGACCGCCCCGGTCGAAGCCGCCGGTGTGGACGGTTGGGGCCCTGGCCGGAAGCGGCCGGCCGCTGGTCCACCCGATCACCGCGTGCGATGATGCGCTCACCTTGATCAAAGGTCACACGGGGGGAACCGCTGTGCTAGCCACACTTGGCCTCGACGCGACCACCGAGGCCGTCTACCGAGCGATGCTCGCGTACCCGCGCGAGGGGGTCAAAGCCCTCGCCGCACACCTCGACACGCCCGAGGACGACGTCCGCCGCGCCCTCGACACCCTCAGCGAACTGTCCCTGATCCGGCCGTCCTACGAACAGGCCGGGGAGCTGCGCGCCGTCTCGCCCGAGGTCGGCATGGAGATCCTGATGGCCCGCCAGCAGACCGAACTGGCGGCACAGCAACTGCGCATCGAGGCCTCGCGCGCGGCGGCGGCGCAGCTCATCGCCGAGTTCGCCGACCTCACGCCGGCGACCACCAGCCCTGGGGTCGACCAGCTCGTCGGCCTGGACGAGATCCGCAACCGGATCACGGCCCTGGCGCGCGGCGCGCAGACGGAGCTGATGACCTTCGCGCCGGGCGGTGGCCAGCACCCGCAGACCCTGGAGGCGTCGAAGCCGACCGACGAGGCGTTGCTGGGGCGGGGGATCCGGATGCGCTCGCTGTTCCAGGACAGCGTGCGCAACAGCCGGCCGAACGTGGCGTACGCGACGTGGCTGACCGAGCTGGGCGGCGAGGTGCGGACCTCCCCGGACCTGCCGACCCGGATGATGATCTTCGACCGTTCCACGGCGGTGATCCCGGTGAGCACCGACGACAGCGCCGCCGGAGCGGTGATCCTCACGGGGAACGGCACGCTGACCGCGCTGTGCGCGCTCTTCGAGAACGTGTGGTCGGGCGCGCGCCCGCTGGGCGTGGCGCAGGACCGCGCCGAGGGAGCGCTCACGGCGCAGGAGGCCACCGTGATCCGGCTGTTGGCGCAGGGCCTGACGGACGAGGCCATCGCCAAGCGCCTGGCGGTGTCCCCGCGCACGGCCCGCCGACTGGCGGGCGGCCTGATGGAACGTCTGGGCGCCGTGAGCCGCTTCGAGTTCGGGGTCCGCGCGGTCCAGCACGGCTGGCTGCCGAACAACCCCTAGGTCGTCCGGTCAGCTCGCGCGGAAGGAGCGGCGGTAGGCCGTCGGGGAGACGCCGATCGAGTCCGACAGGTGCCGGCGCAGGGAGACGGCCGTACCGAAGCCCGCGTGGGCGGCGACCTCGTCGACCGGCAGTTCCGTGGTCTCCAGCAGCCGCCGGGCGTGGTCCACGCGCCGCTGGGCCAGCCACTGCCCCGGCGGCATGCCGACCTCCTCCCCGAACCGCCGGCAGAAGGTCCGCACGCTCATCCGGGCGTGCCGCGCCAACTCCGTCAGGGACAGCGGCCGGTGGAGCCGCTCCAGGGCCCAGGCGCGGGTCGCCGCCGTCGTGGCGGCCTCCGGCTCCGGCATCGGGCTCTCGATGTACTGGGCCTGCCCGCCGGCCCGCCACGGCGGGACCACGCACAGCTTCGCCACCCGGTTGGCGATCTCGCTGCCGTGGTCGCGGCGCAGCAGGTGCAGGCACAGGTCGACCCCGGCGGCGACACCGGCCGCCGTCAGCACCCGCCCGTCGTCGACGAACAACACCTTCGCGTCGACCTCCACGCCCGGGAAGGCCCGTTGGAAGTCGGCGGCGGCGTTCCAGTGGGTGGTGGCGCGGCGGCCGTCGAGGAGACCGGCGGCGGCGAGGACGTAGGAGGCGGTGCAGATCGACACGATGCGGGCGTGCGGCGGCAGCAGTTCCAGGGCCCGGGCCAGTTCGGCGGGCAGCCAGTCGCGCTCCTCGCCGGTGGCACAGGTGAACGGCGGGATGACGAGCGTGTCCGCCGTGGCCAGGGCCTCGCGGCCGTGGGAGACGCCGACGGTGAAGTCGGCGCTCGTGGTCACCGGGCCGCCGTCGAGGCTGCACGTGAGGATCTCGTAGAGCGGCTCCCCGGCCGGGCCGGCGGCCGTGCCGAAGATCTTCGCGGGGATGCTCATCTCGAAGGGGTAGACGCCTTCGAGGGCCAGTACGACGACGCGGTGCACGGCAGGATCCTACTGGCAAGATCTGTTCCGTTGTCGGCGTTCTTGCCGCTCGTCCCCTCTGCCCCGATGCGGAAATCTGATCCTCGTCCGGGCCGCGAGGGCCCGCTGAGCAGGGGAAACGAACCATGGGCAAGACGATGCGCGCGATCGGCCAGGACACCTTCGGCGGGCCCGAGGTCCTGAAGGTCGTCGAGACCGAACGGCCCGGGCCCGCCGTCGCCGAGGTCCTCGTACGGGTCCACGCGGCCGGGGTGAACCCGACGGACTCCTGGCACCGGGCCACCGGCGGGTTGGCCGGCGAGATCGTCCCGCTCGGCTGGGACCTGTCCGGGGTGGTCGAGGCGGTCGGGCTCGGCGTCACCACCCTCTCCCCCGGCGACGAGGTGTTCGGCATGCCCCGCCACCCCGTCCCGGCGGGCACCTACGCCGAGTACGTCACCTCCCCCGCCCGGCACCTGGTGCGCAAGCCGGCCGCGCTGAGCCACGTGGAGGCGGCGGCCCTGCCGCTGGCCGCGCTCACCGCCTGGCAGGCGCTGGTGGACACCGCCGACGTGCGGCCCGGACAGCGGGTCCTCGTCCACGCGGCGGCCGGCGGCGTCGGCCACCTCGCCGTGCAGATCGCCAAGGCGCGCGGGGCCCACGTCATCGGGACCGCCCGCGCCGCCAAGCACGACCTGCTGCGCGCGTGGGGCGCGGACGAGGTCGTCGACTACACGCGCACGGAGTTCGAAACGGCGACCGCGCCGGTCGACGTCGTCCTCGACACGGTCGGCGGCGAGTACGGCCCCCGCTCCCTGAAGGCCCTGCGCCCCGGCGGGTTCCTGGTCTCCCTCGCCTCCCCCGCCGAGGCGCACCTCGCCGAACGGGCCCGCCCGCTCGGCCTGCGGGCCGCGTTCATGGCCGTGGAGGCCGACCCGGCGGGGATGCGGGAGATCGCGGCGCTGGTCGAGGCCGGCCGGCTGCGGCCCGCGATCGACACGGTGCTGCCGCTGGAGCGGGTGGCCGAGGCGCACGAGCGCGCCGACACCCGCCGCACCACCGGCAAGATCGTCCTGTCGCTGACCGACTGAACCGGCCGGCCCGGGCCGGCTACGTGGTCCAGCGCTGGGAGGCCTCGCCGGCGCAGCTCGTGGTGTTCAGGCCGCCGGCCATCGGCAGGTCGAGGCAGCCGCCGCTGAAGTCGTTGCGCAGGCCGCCGTCCGAGGTCCACCGCCACACCATCGAGTTGCCCTGCTCGCAGTCCCCGACGAAGACGGCCTGGCCCAGGAAGTTGGCGTACAGGCAGCCGCCGGACTGTTGGTTCCTCAGCTTGAAGCCGCCGTCGGAGCGGGGTTGCGCGGTCCAGCGCGCGCTGCCGTCCGCGCAGGAGCCGGAGTCCGAGGAGCCGTAGACCTGGGTGACGCACTCCCCGTTGTCGCCGTTGCGGAAGGTGTGCGTGCCGGAGGTGGGGCGGGACGGCGGGGCGGGCGGTTTCGGCGGGGCGGCCGTGGGCGGCGCCGGGTCGTTGCCACCGGAGGGCGTGCCTCCCGGGTTGCCGGCGCCGGCCCCCGCGCCGCCTCCCGCGCCGTTCTGTCGGCCGGGGTCGGTTCCGGGGCCCTGTCCGGGGGCGGGACCGTTGCCCGTGCCACCGGCCGCCGGGCCCTGGGCGCCGCCGCCGGCGCCCGCGTTCCCCTCGGGGGCCGGGCTTCGGCCCTGTCCCTGCGCCTGCCCCTGCGGCTGTCCCGGGCCGTCGGAGGGCGACCCCGAGGGGCTGCCGGACGGGGAGGGGGTCCCGGAGCCCGCCGCCGGGGTCGGGGCGGCCCGGTCCGGCGCGCCCGCGGAGGGGCTCGCGGGCGCGCCGGCCCGGAGCGGTCCGGTGTGCGGGAGGTTCTGGACGACGAGCGTGGTGCCGCCCGCGACCACGACGACGGGGACGACGGCGAGCAGGATCCGGGTCCGGCGGTCGTGGCGGCGCCGCTCGGGGCGCCGCGCGTCCGCGACGGCCCCGGCCGCGGGCTTCTCCGTGGCCTCCGGCGCCCCGTCGGCGGGCGGCGCCGCGTCCGGGGCGCCCGCGCCGCCGCCGAGGGGCAGGGTGGGGACGTCGAGGTCCTGGACGGTCGCGACGAACGCGGCCCGTTCGGCCAGCCGCCCGGCGAGGGCCTCCGGCCAGGCCGGGGCACCGGCCGGGGTCTCGGCCGGGGTCTCGGCCGGGGTCTCGGCCGGGGCATCGGGGGAGGCGCCGGAGGGGGCATCGGAGGGGCCTCGGCGGGCCGCGCGTTCGAGGAGTCCGGCGGCGGTGGGCCGGTCCGCGGGCTCCTTGGCGAGGCAGTCCGCGACGACCCCGGCCAGCTCCGGGTCCACCTCCCGCAGCGGCTCCAGGTCGGGTTCCTCGTGCACGATCCGGTACAGCACCCCGTGCCCGGACTCCTCGCCGAACGGCGGCCGGCCGCAGGCCGCGTACGCGAGGACGGAACCCAGGGCGAACACGTCCGTCGCGCCGCTCAGCGGGCGGCCCGAGGCCTGTTCGGGAGCCATGTAGGCGGGCGTGCCCACGACCATGCCGGTCCGGGTCAGTTGGCTCTGTTCGGCGGCGCGGGCCACGCCGAAGTCGATGAGGGTGACGCCGTCGGGGGTGAGCATGACGTTGGACGGCTTCAGGTCGCGGTGCACCATGTCGAGCGCGTGGACGGCCGCGAGGCCCGCCGCGGCCTCGCGGAGCAGCGACCACAGGGCGGGCGCGGGCAGGGGGCCCGCGTTCAGCTCGACCGCCTGCCGGAGCGTGAGCCCGGGGACGTACGCGGTGGCGAACCACGGCGGGCGCGCGGTGCGGTCGCCGGCGAGCAGCGGCGCGGTGGCCTGCGCGGGCAGCCGCGCGAGGTTGTCCAGTTCGTGCCCGAAGCGGCGCAGGAAGTCCTCGTCCTCACCGACGACGGAGGCCAGCAGCTGTTTCACCGCCACGTACCGGCCCTCGTGCACCCCGAGGTACACCCGCCCCATACCGCCGGATCCGAGCCTGCCCGCCAGCGGGATCGGCCCTATTCGGCGCGGATCGTCCGCCTCCAGCGGCTCGGCTCCGCTCCCCCTCAGTTCCCACACGTCAGCCTCGGCCTCGTCAGCGTCGCGGTCGGTCCCCGGTCGCTGCAAGGTACCCGATGGCCGCGGATCGGCAACGCCCGGATGGGCGGGCGGAATTGGCGACCCGTCACCGGTGGCGGGTTTTCGCCGGTGACGGGTCGCAGGTGCGGCGGATGCGCGGCGGGGGTTCAGTGGGTGGCGACCGTGATGCCCTCCAGGAACGGTTCGAGGGCCGCGCGCCAGGCGGCCGGTTGGTCGTAGTGGAGGTAGTGGCCGGCGTCGGGGATCTCGGCGTACTGGCCGGCGGGCAGGACGCGGACCATCTCCTGGGCCTCCGCGCGGCCCAGTTCGCCGTCCAGCCCGCGCACCACGAGGGTGGGGCAGCGGACCTGGGCCAGTTCCTCCCAGTGGGCGTCGTGCACCCACGTCTCGCGGGCCGTCAGCATCTGGTCGCGGGAGAACAGCGGGCGCCAGCCGTCCGGGGCCTCGTGCATGACCTCGGCGAAGAAGGCGCCGCGGCCCGGGTCGGGGCGCTCCACCCGGGGGTCGTCCTCCCCGAACCAGCGGCGGGCGGCGTCCTGGGTGGGGAAGGGCAGCGGCCAGCGGCGGAACCATTCCTCCCACTCCGCTTGCGAGGCCGCCCCCAGGGCGGAGGCCCGCATGTCGCAGATGACCAGGGCCCGGACCAGGTCGGGGCGGCGGGCGGCGAGCTGCCAGGCGGTGAGGGCGCCCATGGAGTGGCCCACGAGGATCACGGGGGCGAGGCCGAGCTGCTCGACGGCGGCCTCGGCATCGGCCACGAAGGCCTCGCGGCCCAGCGGGGTCGTGGCGTCGGGGCCCGGATCCGGGCCGGAGCCCGGTCCTCCGCCCGCGCGGGATCCCGACGCCGGACCGTAAACGGAACGGTGCCGGCGACCGCGGTCGGGGTCGAGGTCGGGGCGGTGCCCGGGACCGTGCCCGGGACGGGGGACGGAGTGGGGGCTGGGGGCGGGGTCGGGTCCGGAGTCCGCGCCGGCCTCCGGCCGGTCGCTGTGGCCGTGTCCGCGCTGGTCGAGGGCGACCACCCGGCGGTGCTCGCCGAGCCAGCGCGCGGTGTCGGCCCAGTGGAGGGCGCGGCCCATCAGGCCGTGGAGTAACAGGACGCCGGGGGTCCGGGGATCCTCCGGCGGTTCGCGGAATTCCCAGGCGGCCAAGCGGAGGCCGTCGGCCCCCGTCACATCGATGCGTCGTACCACCGCGGATGCACCCCCTTCGCTCCCGGCCAGACTATCGAACCCGCATTCGAAAACGGGCGTCTCGCCGACAACACCGCTCTTTCGAGTGACCTTGCTCAAGGATTGGCCGCCGCTGCCGATGGAGATCCTTTCAGCAGGGAGGCGGGCCGCTCGGGGAAGACGGTCCGAAGGGGATGACCTTGAGAGCTCGGGGCTCCAGGTCAACCAGGGGAGGACGGGTCCCGGCGCCGCGAGGCGCCGGGACCTTCCGTTTCCACCGTTCCACCCATGGCCGGCCCGGCGTCGACCGACGCCGGACGCGGGATCAGCGCTTGGCGACGAACACGTGCGAGGCGATCTCCGCGTCCAGTTCGGCCGCCTCACCGCCACTGCCGACCAGCACCCCGCCGGGGGACTCCGTCACGCTCACCACCGAACCGGGCTGTACGCCCGCCCGGCGCAGCGTGTACATCAACTGGGCGTCCGTCTGGATCGGCTCGCCGATCCGGCGGACGACCACCGTCTTGCCCTCGGTGCCCGGGTCCAGCTCGGACAGGCTGACCATGCCGTCCTCCAGGAACGGATCGGCCTCGGCCTTCTCGCCCAACTCCTCCAGGCCCGGGATCGGGTTCCCGTAGGGCGACTCGGTCGGGTGGCGCAGCAGCTCCAGCACGCGCCGCTCCACCGCCTCGCTCATCACGTGCTCCCAGCGGCAGGCCTCCGCGTGCACCTGCTCCCATTCCAGGCCGATCACGTCGACGAGGAGACACTCCGCGAGACGGTGCTTGCGCATGACGCGGGTGGCGAGCTTGCGGCCCTCGTCGGTCAGCTCCAGGTGCCGGTCACTGGCGACCGCCACCAGACCGTCGCGCTCCATGCGCGCGACCGTCTGGCTGACCGTCGGGCCGCTCTGGTCGAGCCGCTCGGCGATCCGGGCGCGCATGGGGACCACACCTTCCTCTTCCAGCTCCAGAATGGTGCGGAGATACATCTCCGTGGTGTCGATCAGTCCGGACATTCGTGCCCCTCGGATTGCGTGCGCTGGCCCTGCCCCCAATTCTGACGCATCGGGCCGACAACCGTCCCGCGCCGAGCGTCAAGGCATGTACGGGACATCTCCCCCCGCACCGACCCGGGCCGTCCGGCCCCCGCCGCCCGGGACCTCGGTCCGGGGATTGACGCCCGTATTGACACGCCCTTGGTCCAGACCGCACGGTGAGCGGCGGACACCACGACGCACCCCCACCGCACCGCATCTGGAAGGGCCTACGGCGTATGAGCGAGAGCAAGCTGGCCGGGCAGTTCTTCGACGCCGCCATCGGCCTGCTGGAGCGGGTCCGCGACGAGGAGGGCCCGCGGATCGCCGAGGCCGGAACGGCCATCGCCGAGGCCGTCGCCTCCGGGAACCGACTGTTCGCGTTCGGCGCCGGACACTCCTCGCTGCCCGCCCAGGACGTGGTCTACCGGGCCGGCGGCCTCGCGCTGATGAACTTCCTCGCCGTCCCCGGCACCGCCGGCGTCGACGTCATGCCGGCGACACTGGGCAGCGCCCTCGAGCGGGTCGACGGTCTGGCCGGAGCGGTTCTGGACAGCAGCCCCGCCTCGGACGGCGACGTACTGGTGATCATCTCCCTCTCGGGGCGCAACGCGCTGCCGGTCGAGATGGCCATGAACGCCCGCGCGATCGGGCTCAAGGTGATCGGCGTGACCTCCCTGGCGTACGCGACGGAGACCCGGTCGCGGCACGTCTCGGGCACCTACCTGAAGGACCACTGCGACATCGTCCTCGACAGCAAGATCGCGGTCGGTGACGCCGAGCTGACGGCCGACGGCATCGACGCCCCGTTCGCCCCCGCCTCCACGGTGGTCACCAGCGCGATCATGCAGGCGGTCATGGCGGCGGCGGCCGGCGAGCTCGCCGCGCGCGGCCTGGAGCCGCCGCTGCTGCGCTCGGGCAACGTGGACGGCGGCCACGAGTGGAACGGCCGCGTGATGCAGGAGTACGGCGACCGGATCTTCTTCCGGCACTGAGCGCTTCGCCCGCCCCACGACCGGCCCGCGGGAGACCCCGGACCGGCTACGCCGGGCGCCCCGCCAGGTCCAGGTCCGCGGCGACGCGGGCGGCGACCTCCTCCGCGTACAGCGCGTCCGCGCGCTCGAACGCAGGCCGGGAGGGGCCGCGCAGGAAGGTGAGCGTGCCCAGGGTCCGGCCGCGGCTGCGCAGTACCGTGCACAGGGCGTGCGCGGCCCCCGAAGGCCACCGTCGGGCGCGGGCCCACGCCTCGGCCGCCTCGCCGCCGGGGGCCCCGGGGGCGCTGGCGCGGACCGGGCCGATCCGGTCCAGGGCCTGGAGCGCCGGGTGCGCGCTCTCGTAGCGGACCGGGATCGCGCCGGGTCCGGGCAGGGTCAGCGTCCGTCCGGACGGTGAGGGCGTCGAGCGGACGAGGCGGCGCCCCGAGTCGGCCGCGAGTACGTCGACCAGCGCGTGGTCCGCGAAGCCGGCCAGCGCGTAGTCCAGGCGGACGGCGGCGGCCTCGGTCGGGTCCTCGCAGTCGGCGGCGGCCCGGCCGGCGCGGTGGAGCTGGTTGGCCCGGAAGCGCAGCTGCCCGGTGTCCAGTTCGGCCTGCCGGCCCTCGGTGACGTCCTGGAACAGCCAGCCGACCCCGAGCGGCACCGGCTCCTCGGCGAGCGGGGAGGCCAGGCGCAGGAACCCGGACCGCCAGCAGCGCCGCCGCACCCCCTCGGGGGTGCGCACGGACACCCACAGCTCCAGCGGGGCGGGCGGCGCGCCCTCGGCGAGGACGTGCTGGAGCGCGCCCTCCAGTTCCTCGACGCCCTGTTCCAGCAGGTCTCCGAGCGGCCGGCCGAGCAGCGCGGCGCGGCCGGCCCCGAAGGCGCGGGCGGCGTGGGTGTTGACGACGGCCGGGCGCAGGTCGACGTCGACGAGGACGACGCCCCAGGAGGCGTCGTCCATCAGCGCCTCGCTGAGGGCGATGGAGCGTTCGAGGTCGATCTGGGCGTGGACCTCGCTGAAGGCGCAGTACACGCCGGCCGGTTTCCCGTCGGCGCCCGGCACCCCGGCGGACTGGGTGCGCACGAGGACGCGGCCGCCGTCCTTGGTCAGCAGGGCGAACTCGTGGACCCGCCGGCCCGGGGCGTCCTGCGCCGCCATGAGCCGGTCCTGTACGTCGTCGGCGTCGGCGGGGCGCACCGCCCAGCCGGCGAACCCGTGGCGGCCCACGGCCTCGGCGGCGGACCAGCCGAGTATCCGCTCGGCCTCGCGGTTCCAGTGGGTGATCACGCCGTCGGCGTCGAACGCGCACAGGGCGGCGTCCATCCCGTCCAGCAGCGCTGCCAGCAGATCGTCGGTGGTCTCACCACGTCCGGAAGCACTCACCCGGCACCCCCCGCAGGTGTTCGCGTGTGCGGCACGTCAGATCATTCAACTGGAACGTGACGCACACCACACGCACTTCCCGGAATCGTCCCGGAATGTTCCGCGCGATGCCGGCCGGCGGCCCGCGGCGTCGTGCGCGCAGGTCGCCGCGGCGGCCGTCAGTCGGCGGTGACCAGCAGGACCATCGCGACCAGGAAGGCCACCACGATCCCCACCGTGCCCCACATCAACGCGGCGACCGTCCGCCGCTCGCGCGCCGCCTGCCGGTCCATGCGGCGCAGCGCCGGCGGGTCGGCCTCCCAGTCGGGGCCGCGCAGCTCCTCCCAGGCGGCGCGCAGGGCGTCGACCTCGCGCCGCACGTCCACGTGGTTGTCGTCCACGTACATGAGCCGGAGGCGGCGCCCGGTGGAGTCGTAGGCGTACGAGACCAGGTTCGGCCGGTTCCCGGCCATGGCGGCGCCCGGATGGGGCACGGCCCGGATGTCCTGGACGTCCTCCCAGGCCAGGCGGCGGCTGCCGGTGAAGCGGCGGACCCGGATCCCCTTGAGGTCGGCGGAGGTGGAGCAGCGCTTCGACGCCCACACCAGCCAGCCGAAGAAGATCAGGATCACGGCCATGACCAGGGCCTTCACCCCGCCGGGGGCGTCGTCGAGGTTCATGACGGACAGGGCGACGCCGGGTGTGCCGATGCCGACGGCGACGTAGACGGCGGTCATCTGTCGGGCGTGGACGCGGTACTCGCGCGGCAGAAGTCGTGCGCTCATGACACCCCTCCCCGACGGCCCCGGTGCGGGAGGGTCAGTGTAAGGAGTAACTCCCTTGAGAAACAGGGAAGTTGCAGGGCATTTCGGGAGGTCGAAATCCCGCCCCGATAAATCGGTTGAGGCGCTCCCGGGGCGGGCCTAGGCTCTGCCGTACACGAGAAGGGAGGTGGTTCCCGAAATGTACGGAAACCGGACGCGTGAGGTGGCTGCGGGCTAGGGCCCGTCGTCAGCAACGCACCCAGTGCGGTGCCAGGCGTAGTGCCCGGTACCAATCCCAAGCAGTCACCCGACCCGCGGGCTCGCCGGCACGTCCGGCCGGCTCCTCTCACTGCAGGAGAGGAACCCGAGCCCGCGGGTCGTCTGCGTTCCCGGCGCCGAGGCCGGGCCGAGGCCGATCGCGGCGCCGGCGTCCCGGCCCCGAGGGCCTACGGGCAGAGCCGCTCGACCCGCCACTCGCCGTCGTCCGCGACGTAGCGCAGCCGGTCGTGCAGGCGGTTCTCGTGCCCCTGCCAGAACTCCACCGCGTCGGGCACCACCCGCACCCCGCCCCACTCGGGCGGCACCGGCACCTGCTCCCCCTCGGGGTAGCGCTCCGCGAGCTCGGCGTAGCGGCGGTCCAGCTCCTCGCGCGAGCCGATCACCCGGGACTGCTCGCTCGCCCAGGCGCCCAGTTGCGAGCCGTGCGGGCGGGAGCGGAAGTAGGCGGCGGTCTCGTCGCGGCCGATCCGTTCGGCGGAGCCCGTGACGACGACCTGGCGGGCGACGGTGTGCCAGGGGAAGAGGAGCGAGACGAACGGGTTCTCGTCGATCTCCCGCACCTTGCGGGATCCGTAGTTGGTGAAGAAGACGAAGCCCCGGTCGTCGAACCGCTTCAGCAGCACCGTGCGGGAGCTGGGGCGTCCGGCGGCGTCGGCGGTCGAGACGATCATGGCGTTCGGTTCGAAGACGTGCGCGACGGCCGCCTGCCGGAACCAGCGGGCGAACTGCGCCATCGGGTCGTCCGCGAGGCCCTCCTCCAGGACGATCTCGGAGCGGTACTGCCTGCGCATGACGGCGGGGTCAAGGTCCTGATGGGTCACGCCGCCATCCTGCACCAGGACACCGGCGGCCGGTGTGCCGTATGTCACGCTTCCGAACCACAAGCGGAACGGACAAAATCTTGGGGCCGGTCCGAGGGGCCCCGCGAGGGTGACCATCGGCCGTGCCGGGCATCAACGGGGATGACCGCGCCGGACCGCGAATCACGCCGGGAGCCGCGCGTGTTCGCACTATCTGAGGAGCCGCCTGATGTCCGATTTCGTACCCGGACTCGAAGGGGTCGTCGCGTTCGAGACGGAGATCGCCGAGCCCGACAAGGAAGGCGGGTCGCTGCGCTACCGGGGGGTGGACATCGAAGACCTGGTCGGCCACGTCTCCTTCGGGAACGTGTGGGGCCTGCTGGTCGACGGAGCGTTCAACCCCGGCCTGCCGGCCGCCGAGCCCTTCCCGATCCCGGTGCACTCCGGCGACATCCGCGTCGACGTGCAGTCCGCGCTCGCCATGCTCGCCCCGGTCTGGGGCCTGAAACCGCTGCTCGACATCGACGAGGCCACCGCCCGCGACGACCTCGCGCGGGCCGCCGTCATGGCCCTGTCCTACGTCGCCCAGTCCGCACGCGGCCAGGGCCTGCCCATGGTCCCGCAGCGCGAGATCGACAAGGCCGACTCCGTCGTCGAGCGGTTCATGATCCGCTGGCGGGGCGAGCCCGACCCCAAGCACGTCAAGGCCGTGGACGCCTACTGGACCTCGGCCGCCGAGCACGGCATGAACGCCTCCACCTTCACCGCCCGCGTCATCGCCTCCACCGGCGCCGACGTGGCCGCCGCCCTGTCGGGCGCGGTCGGCGCGATGTCCGGCCCGCTGCACGGCGGCGCCCCCTCGCGCGTCCTCGGCATGATCGAGGAGATCGAGCGGACCGGCGACGCCGTCGCGTACGTGAAGAAGGCCCTGGACCAGGGCGAGCGCCTGATGGGCTTCGGCCACCGCGTGTACCGGGCCGAGGACCCGCGCGCCCGCGTCCTGCGCCGCACCGCGAAGGAGCTGGACGCCCCGCGCTACGAGGTGGCCGCCGCCCTGGAGAAGGCCGCGCTGGAGGAGCTGCACGCCCGCCGCCCCGACCGGGTCCTCGCCACGAACGTGGAGTTCTGGGCCGCGATCATGCTGGACTTCGCGGAGGTCCCGGCACACATGTTCACCTCCATGTTCAGCTGCGCCCGCACCGCCGGCTGGTCCGCGCACATCCTGGAGCAGAAGCGCACGGGCCGCCTGGTGCGCCCGTCGGCGCGCTACGTCGGCCCCGGCCGGCGCGACCCGCGCGACATCGAGGGCTACGCGGACATCGCCGCGACCGCCTGATCCGGCACGGTCCGCGCACGACCACGGGCGCCGCTCCCCGCACCGGGGGGCGGCGCCCCGTCGCGTCAGGCCAGCGCGGCGTCCAGGATCCGGGACCACTGGGCGACGACGCGGGCCCGGCGGGCCGTGTCGTCGGTGAGCACGTTGGCCAGGCCGAGGCCCCGGGCCATGTCGAGCAGGCCCTGCACGGTCTCCCGTACGCCGGGCACGGACTCGTCGGCGCCCAGCAGCTCGACGGCGATGCGGTGGGTCTCGCGGCCCACGCGGGCCTCCAGCTCGGTGACCTGCGGGCGCAGCTGGTCCTCGTTGGAGGCGGCCACCCACAGTTGCAGCGCGGCCCGGAAGAGGGCGCCCGTGTACAGGTCGACGAGCGCCTCGACCACGGCCGGGCGGGGTGCGGGCGCGGTGTGGAACAGCTCGCGCAGGGCGGTGGAGCGCTCCTCGGCGACGTATTCGACGGCGGCCGTGAAGAGGGCCTCGCGGGTCGGGAAGTGGTGCTGCGCGGCGCCCCGCGAGACGCCGGCGCGTTCGGCGACGACGCCGACGGTGGAGCCGGCCCAGCCGTGTTCGGCGAGGCAGGAGACGGCCGCCTCCAGGAGGTGGCGTCGGGTGACCCGGCTGCGGGCCTGCTTGGGGCCGGTCACCGTACCCATGCGGCGTCCCGGCGCTCGAAGCGGGCGGTGATGCCCTCGCGGGCCTCGTCGGAGGCGAAGAGGCGGGCGGACAGCTCGCCCAGGCGGGCGCCGTCGCGTTCCAGCGCCTCCCGTACCGGCGCGCTGACCAGGGCCTTCGTCTCGGCCAGGGCCTGCGGTGCGGCCTTGCGCAGGCCGGCGAGGACGGGCGCGAGGGCCTCGTCCACGTCCCCGTCGGTGTGCAGGGTGAGGAGTCCGACGCGGGCGGCCTCGGCGGCGTCGAAGGCCTCGGCGGTCAGCAGGTAGCGGGAGGCCGCGCGCGGGTCGAGGCGGGGCAGCAGCGGCATCGAGATCACGGCCGGGGCCAGGCCCAGGTGGGTCTCGGTGAAGGCGTACGTGGACGCGGGCCCGGCGGCGGCGATGTCGCAGGCGCCGAGCAGCCCGAGGCCGCCGGCCCGCACGTGTCCGGTGACGCGCGCGACGACGGGCTTGGGCAGCGTGACCACCTCGCGCAGCAGGGCGAGGAAGTCGGCGGGGTCGCACGGGGACTTCAGGTCGGCTCCGGCGCAGAAGGTGGTGCCGGTGTGCGTGAGGACGACGGCCCGGGCCCCGGGGTCCGCGCCGGCGGCGGCGAGAGCGGCGCGCAACTCGGCGACGAGGCCGGTGGAGAGCGCGTTGCGGTTCGCCGGGGAGTCGAGGGTGAGCGTGGTGACGCCGTTCGCCTGGCCGGCTTGTACGAGTGGGGGCATGTCTCCTCCGGAGGGCGGGGCGCGGGGCGGACGGGCGGCGGGCCGGGACGGGCGGGGTGGTGCGGGAGCGGGGTGACGCGGTGCGGGTGGTGCGGGTGCCGTCCAGGGCGGGTGCGGCGTGCGGCGCCCCCTTGTGGATCAGAGTGTGCAAGCGGCGCCGCCCGCCGCCAAATCCCGCCCCGCGCCCCGGCTCCTCCCCCGGCCCCTTCCCACCCCTCCCGGGTGCCCCTAGTAGGACTTGGGCAGGCCCAGCGTCTGGTGGGAGACGAAGTTGAGGATCATCTCGCGGCTGACCGGGGCGATGCGGGCGACCCTGGCCGCGGTGATCAGCGAGGCGAGTCCGTACTCGCGGGTGAGGCCGTTGCCGCCGAGGGTGTGGACCGCCTGGTCGACGGCGCGCACGCAGGCCTCGCCGGCGGCGTACTTGGCCATGTTGGCGGCCTCGCCCGCGCCGAGGTCGTCGCCGGCGTCGTAGAGGTGGGCGGCCTTGCGCATCATCAGGCGGGCCAGCTCCAGCTCGATGTGGGCCTGGGCCAGGGGGTGCGCGACGGCCTGGTGGGCGCCGATGGGCTCGCGCCACACCTGGCGGGTCTTGGCGTAGTCGACGGCGCGGGCGAGGGCGTGGCGGCCCATGCCGATGGCGAAGGCGGCCGTCATGATCCGTTCGGGGTTGAGGCCGGCGAAGAGTTGCAGCAGGCCCGCGTCCTCGTCGCCGACCAGCGCGTCGGCGGGCAGCCGCACGTCGTCGAGGACGAGCTCGAACTGTTTCTCCGCCGCCTGGAGTTCCATGTCGATCACGGTCCGGCCGAAGCCGGGGGCGTCGCGCGGGACGATGAACAGGCAGGGCTTGAGGCGTCCCGTGCGGGCGTCCTCGGTGCGTCCGACGATGAGGGTGGCGTCGGCGATGTCCACGCCCGAGATGAACACCTTGCGGCCGGTGAGGATCCAGTCGTCGCCGTCCCGGCGGGCGGTGGTGGTGATGCGGTGGGAGTTGGAGCCGGCGTCGGGTTCGGTGATGCCGAAGGCCATGGTGCGGCTGCCGTCGGCGAGGCCGGGCAGCCAGGCCCGCTTCTGGGCCTCGGTGCCGAAGCGGGCGATGACCGTGCCGCAGATGGCGGGCGAGACCACCATCATCAGCAGCGGGCAGCCGGCCGCGCCCAGTTCCTCCAGGACGAGGGAGAGTTCGGCGATGCCGCCGCCCCCGCCGCCGTACTCCTCGGGCAGGTTGACCCCGAGGTAGCCGAGCTTGGCGGCGTCCGCCCACAGCTCGTCGGGGTGACGGCCCTCGCGGGCGGTGCGGGCGAGGTACTCGCGCCCGTAGCGCTGCCCGAGGGCGGCGACGGCGGCGCGCAGGGCGCGGTGTTCCTCGGATTCGACTTCGACGGCGGCGGGGCTCATGACGGCGTTTCCTCCTGGACTACGGCGAGCAGGGCGCCGAACTCGACCGGGCGGCCGAGGGCGGCGTGGAGCGCGGTGAGCGTGCCGGAGGCCGGAGCGAGGATGCGGTGCTCCATCTTCATGGCCTCCAGCCAGAGCAGGGGCTGCCCGGCGGTGACGGCGACGCCGGGGGCGAGGCCCTCGGCGATCCGGACGACGGTGCCGGGCATGGGGGCGAGCAGGGAGCCCGGTTCGGTGCGGTCCCGGTGGTCGGGGAAGCGGGGCACGGGCACGAGGGTGTGGGAGCCGAGGACGGAGTCCACGTGGATCTCGGGGCGCCCGTCCGGCTCGTTCGTCCGATGTTTCACGTGGAACATCCGCCGGACGCCGTCGACTTCGAGCGTGACGAGCTCCCGCCGGGCCTCGACGACCCGGACGCCGGGGTGCTCGATCGGCCGGTGGCGGGCCTCGAACTCGGCGCCGTCCACGGTGTAGCGGCGGCTCTGGGGCGCGGAACGGAGGTTGCGCCAGCCGCCGAGGCGGGCGGCGAGGGGGGCGCCGGGCGCGGGGGCGGCCTCGGCGAGGGCGGCGGCGAGGACCGCCAGGGCGGGGTCGGGGCCGCCGGCCGTCAGGGTGGGCAGGTGGCGTTCGTAGAAGCCGGTGTCGAGCCGGGCGGCGGCGAAGTCGGGGTGGCGCAGGGAGCGTACGAGGAGGTCGCGGTTGGTGGTCAGGCCGTGGATCCGGGCCCGGGACAGGGCGTGGGCGAGGACGCGCACCGCCTCGGCGCGGGTGGGGGCGTGGGCGATGACCTTGGCCAGCATGGGGTCGTAGTGGACGCCGACGGTGTCCCCGGCGGTGAAGCCGGTGTCGACGCGGACGGCCCCGGGGATGTCGAGGGTGTGCAGGGTGCCGGTCTGGGGGCGCCACTGCCGGGCCGGGTCCTCGGCGTAGAGCCGGGCCTCGACGGCGTGGCCTGTCGCGGTCGGCGGTGTGGCGGGCAGCGCGGCGCCCTCGGCGATCCGCAGTTGCAGGGCGACGAGGTCGAGGTCGAAGACGGCCTCGGTGACGGGGTGTTCGACCTGGAGGCGGGTGTTCATCTCCAGGAAGTACGGGCGGCCGTCGTCCCCGACGAGGAATTCGACGGTGCCGGCCCCCCGGTAGGAGACGGCCCGGGCGGCGGCCACGGCGGCGGTGTGCAGCCGCTCGCGCAGTGCGGCGGGCAGGCCGGGGGCGGGTGCCTCCTCGATGACCTTCTGGTGGCGGCGTTGGAGGGAGCAGTCGCGGGTGCCGAGGGCCCAGACGGTGCCGTGGTCGTCGGCGAGGATCTGCACCTCGACGTGGCGGCCCCGCTCCACGTAGGGCTCGGCGAAGACCTCTCCGTCCCCGAAGGCGGACAGGGCCTCGGCACGGGCGGTGTCGAGGGCCTCCTTGAGGGAGTCGAGGTCGCGCACGATCCGCATGCCGCGCCCGCCGCCGCCGGCCGCGGCCTTGAGCAGCAGCGGCAGGTCGGCGGCCGTGGCGGCGGCCGGGTCCACGGGCTCCAGCAGGGGTACGCCGGCCGCCCGTACGAGGTCCTTGGCCCGGGTCTTGGAGGCCATGGCCTCGATGGCCTCGGGCGGCGGGCCGATCCAGACCAGGCCCGCGGCCAGGACGCGGCGGGCGAAGTCGGCGTTCTCGGAGAGGAAGCCGTACCCGGGGTGGACGGCGTCGGCGCCGGCGGCGCGGGCGGCCTCGACCAGCAGGTCGGCGCGCAGGTAGGTGTCGGCGGGGGCGGCGCCGGGCAGCCGGACGGCGGCGTCGGCCTCCCGGACGTGCAGGGAATCGGCGTCGGGGTCGGAGTGGACCGCGACGGTGTGCAGGCCCATCGCACGGGCGGTGCGGAAGACGCGGACGGCGATCTCGCCCCGGTTGGCGACGAGGAGGGAGGTCAGGGAGATCGGGTTCTTCGGGGTGGTCGGGTTCTTCGGGGTGGTCGGTTCGGTCGGGTTCATCGCGTTCGTCATGTGCGGGCTCACATCCGGAAGACGCCGAAGCCGCCGCGGGCGCCCTCGACGGGGGCGTTGTGGACGGCCGACAGGCACAGGCCGAGGACGGTACGGGTGTCGCGGGGGTCGATGACCCCGTCGTCGTACAGCCGCCCGGACAGGAACATCGGCAGGGACTCGGACTCGATCTGGGCCTCGACGAAGGCGCGCATCCCGGCGTCCTGTTCCTCGTCGTACGGGAGCCCCTTGGCGGCGGCCGACTGGCGGGAGACGATCGACAGCACGCCCGCGAGCTGCTGGGGGCCCATGACGGCGGACTTGGCGCTGGGCCAGGCGAAGAGGAAGCGGGGCTCGTAGGCCCGTCCGCACATGCCGTAGTGGCCGGCGCCGTAGGAGGCGCCGATGAGCACCGACAGGTGCGGGACGCGCGAGTTGGAGACGGCGTTGATCATCATGGAGCCGTGTTTGACGATGCCGCCCGCCTCGTACTCCCGGCCGACCATGTAGCCGGTGGTGTTATGGAGGAACAGGAGCGGGATGTCGCGCTGGTTGGCGAGCTGGATGAACTGGGCGGCCTTCTGCGATTCGGCGCTGAACAGCACCCCCTGGGCGTTGGCGAGGATGCCGACGGGATAGCCGTGCAGACGGGCCCAGCCGGTGACGAGACTGGTTCCGTAGAGCGGCTTGAACTCGTCGAAGTCGGAGCCGTCGACGATGCGGGCGATGACCTCGCGGGGGTCGAAGGGGGTCTTCAGGTCGGGCGGGACGATCCCGAGGAGTTCCTCCGGGTCGTACAGGGGCTCGGCGGCGGCCGGCGGCTCCGGGTGGGCCCTGCGGTGGTTGAGGCGGGCCACGATGCGGCGGGCCTGCCGGATCGCGTCGTGCTCGTCGAGGGCGTAGTGGTCGGCGAGTCCGGAGGTGCGGGCGTGCAGGTCGGCTCCGCCGAGGGACTCGTCGTCGCTCTCCTCGCCGGTGGCCATCCTCACGAGCGGCGGGCCACCGAGGAAGACCTTCGAGCGCTCCTTGATCATGACGGTGTGGTCGGACATCCCCGGGACGTACGCGCCGCCGGCGGTGGAGTTGCCGAAGACGACGGCGACGGTGGGGATGCCCTCGGCGGAGAGCCGGGTGAGGTCGCGGAAGATCGCGCCGCCGGGGATGAAGATCTCCTTCTGGGAGGGCAGGTCGGCGCCGCCGGACTCGACGAGGCTGACGACGGGCAGGCGGTTGCGCCGGGCGATCTCGTTGGCGCGCAGCGCCTTCCGCAGCGTCCAGGGGTTGCTGGCGCCGCCGCGGACGGTGGGGTCGTTGGCGGTGATCAGGCATGTGACGCCCTCGACGGTGCCGATGCCGGTGACCATCGAGGCACCGACGGGGTAGTCGCTGCCCCAGGCGGCGAGCGGGGACAGCTCCAGGAACGGGGTGTCGGGGTCGAGGAGCAGTTCGACGCGCTCGCGGGCGAGGAGCTTGCCGCGGGCGCGGTGACGGGCGGTGTACTTCTCCCCGCCGCCGGCGAGGGCCTTGGCGTGCTCGACGTCCAGGGCGGCGAGGCGCTCCAGGGCGGCGGAACGGGCCTTCGCGTGCTCCGGGTCGAGCGGGTCGACGGTGGTGGCGAGGCGGGTCATCGGGTCCCCTCCGGGGCGGACGGCGGCAGGAGGTGCGTCGGGATGTCGAGGCGGCGGGCGCGGAGCCATTCGCCGAGGGCCTTGGCCTGCGGGTCGAAGCGGTGGCCGGAGGCGACGCCGTCGCCGAGGATCCCGGTGACGGTGAAGTTGAGGGCGCCCAGGTGGGGCAGCTCGTGCCGGGTGACGGGCAGCGCGGCGGTCTCGGGCAGCAGGGCCCGCAGGGTCTCGACCGTCAGGGTGTCGCGCAGCCACGGCCAGGCCTCGTCGGTCCGGGCCCAGACGCCGATGTTGGCGTCCCCGCCCTTGTCGCCGCTGCGGGCGCCGACCACGGCCCCGAGCGGGGCCCGGGTGGTGGGCCCGCCTGCGCCGCGGGCCCCGGGACGGGCGGGGCCCGCCTCGGCGCAGGCCGCGCCGGACGCGGGGGCGGGGGCGGGCGCCGCGTCGGGCGCGCGGGCGGGGGTGGGGGCGGGGAGGGCCGCCGGATCGGATGCCGGGGCAGCCGCCGGGAGGGCCGCCGCGTCGGGCGAGGGGGCGGGCGCCACGGTGGTCGCGGGCTTCCCCGGCGCGGGCGACGGCGGCGGGGCGACGCGCAGGCGGGTGCCGTCGGGGAGGACCGCCGTGTGGGGGACCTCGGCGGCCGGGACGAGGGCCGAGGCGAACACCCCGTACGGCTGCGCCGGTCCGGGCGGGGAGGTGACGTGGAAGCCCGGGTAGCTGCCCAGGGCGAGTTCGACGGCCGCCGAGGTCAGGGCCCGGCCGACCGGTTCCGGGTCCGGGTCGCGGACCACCAGCCGCAGCAGGGCACTGGCGGCCTCCTGCGTGTCGGCGTCCTCGTGGTCGGTGCGGGCCAGCGTCCAGGTGTGGGAGGCCGCGCCCTCCAGCGGCCCGGCCATCTGCTCGCGCACCAGCGCGGCCTTGGCCTCGACGTCCAGGCCGGTCAGGACGAAGACGACCTCGTTGCGCCAGCCGCCGATCCGGGTCACGCCCACCTTGAGGGTGTCCGGCGGCGCCTCCCCCCGCACCCCGTCGATCCGTACCCGGTCCGGGCCGTCGGGTGTGAGGCGGACGGTGTCGAGGCGGGCGGTGACGTCGGGGCCCAGGTAGCGCGCGCCCTGCGTCTCGTACAGCAGTTGGGCGGTGACGGTGCCCGGGGTGACGGCGCCGCCGGTGCCCGGGTGCTTGGTGACGACCGCCGAGCCGTCCTCGTGGATCTCGGCGAGCGGGAAGCCGGGCCGGCGGACGTCGTGGTCGGTGAAGAAGGCGTAGTTGCCGCCGGTGGCCTGGGTCCCGCACTCCAGGACGTGCCCGGCGACGACCGCTCCCGCGAGCCGGTCGTACTCCTCGGGGCCCCAGTCGAACCACCAGGCGGCCGGGCCGCTGACCAGGGCCGCGTCCGTGACCCGGCCGGTGACGACCACGTCGGCGCCGGCCCGCAGGCAGGCCGTGATCCCGGCGCCGCCGAGGTAGGCGTTGGCGGTGAGCGCCCCCTGCCCCCAGGGCATCAGGTCGTCGCCCTCGACGTGGGCCACCGAGATCGGCAGGCCCGCCTTCGCGGCGAGTTCCCGTACGGCGCCGGCCAGGGCGGCCGGGTTGAGGCCACCCGCGTTCGTGACGATCCGCACGCCCCGCTCGTGCGCGAGTCCGAGCCCGTCCTCCAACTGCCGCAGGAAGGTCTTGGCGTAGCCGAGGTCCGGGTTCTTCAACCGGTCGCGGCCCAGGATGAGCAGGGTGAGTTCGGCGAGGTAGTCCCCGGTCAGCACGTCCAGCGGGCCGCCGGTCAGCATCTCGCGCAGCGCGCCGAGGCGGTCCCCGTAGAAGCCGGAGGCGTTGCCCACACGCAGCGGACGGCGGCTCACCGCGCGCCGCCCGCCGGGGCGCGGCCGGGGCCGGCGGGGCCCGCGAAGGCCTGGGCGATGTCGAGCCAGCGGTCGGCGTCGGGGCCGGTGGCGGTCAGCGCGAGGTCGCAGCGGTGGGCCCGGCGGGTGACCAGCAGGCAGAAGTCGAGGGCGGGCCCGGTGACGCGCCCTTCGGCGTCGGCCGGCCCGTACGCCCACGTGCCGGAGCCGTCGGGAGCGTCGAGTTCCACCCGGAACTCGCGCTCGGGCGGGGTCAGTCCGCGCAGGGCGTACGCGTAGTCGCGGGTGCGCGTCCCGATCCGCGCGACGTGCCGCAGCCGGGCGGTCGGGGCGCGGCGCACGCCGAGGGCGTCGGCGACGTCCTGGCCGTGCGCCCAGGTCTCCATGAGGCGGGCGCTCGCCATCGAGGCGGCCTTCATCGGGGGCCCGTACCAGGGGAACCGGGCGCCGGGCGGGGCCGCGGCGAGGGCCGCGTCGAGCGCGGCCCGGCCGGACCGCCAGCGGGCGAGCAGCTCGGCCGGTGCCAGGCGTACGCCTTCCTCGGCGCCCTCGTCGACGAAGGTGTCGGGGGCCTTGAGGGCCGCCAGGGCCATCTCGGCGAAACCCTCGGCGTCGG
Source organism: Streptomyces sp. NPDC103540 (assembly GCF_055584445.1). Taxonomy (NCBI): domain Bacteria; kingdom Bacillati; phylum Actinomycetota; class Actinomycetes; order Kitasatosporales; family Streptomycetaceae; genus Streptomyces; species Streptomyces sp. NPDC103540. Next base: position 178,436 of record NZ_JBVJMA010000010.1, on the reverse strand, counting down.
TGAGGGAGAGCAGCGCGGCCCGGTCGGTCCAGTGCAGGTGGGCGATCTGGTGGGCCACGCTCCACCCGCTCGCGGGGGTCGGCAGGGCCCAGTCGGGGCCGGGCAGCGCCCCGACGAGGAGGTCGAGTTCGAGGCTCTCGTCCCGGAGGTCGGTGAAGACGGCGACGGCGGACGGATCGGGCACGGTGGTGCTCCCCTCTCGGCGTGAGGGGAAGCCTGGCAGGGCCCCACAAAACAATCAAGCATGCTTGCATTATTTTTCGCCGCGTCTCCCGCACCCCTGCCGCCCCTTCCTTCGCTCCGTCAACATCCCTACAGCTCAGCTGTGTTGGCGGTGCGGATGCGGGGCGGGGGCGGGGCGGTCGCGGCGCGCGCACGTTGGCCGCTTCGCGCCAGTCCGGCCCACCGGCGCGGAGGGCCGCGGCCCCGGGGCGGCGCACGGTCCCTCCAGCGCGGCGGGCCCGCGCGGGGCGCGGAGCGGACGGGGCGGATCCGGCCGTCCCCGCGCGGACCACCGGGAAGGCCCCGCCGGCCGTGCGGATACTGGGGGCGCCGCGCGGTCGCAGCCGCAGTCGCAGCCACCGGCGCGGCCGCATCCGAACACGTCCGTGCCGACCGACGACGAGGATGAACCCGCCGTGGAACGAGCTGCCCCCTCCGGCCGGAGCGACCGGCCCGAACCCTCCCGCAGGCCCGCCCCGGGCGCCCGACCCGGACCCCCGACCCCGCCCGGCCCGCCCGTCCTGCCCGTCCTGCCCGCCGCCGCCCTCACCGCGTTCGCCGACGCCCTGGAGCGGGGCGGCGACCTCTCCGCACTGCCGCGCGAGCTCGCCGCCGTGGCCGAGGCGGCGCGCGCCGTCGCCGTCTTCGGCCGGGAGCGGGTCACCGGCGCCGGCGGGGACCGGCTGGACGCCGCGCTGTGGCGGCACTCCGACGCCGGGCCGCGCCCGGTGGTGGTGCTGCCCGCGCCCTGGAGCGACCTCGGCTGGGTGACGTACGCCGTCCAGGGGGCGCTGCTCGCGGCGCGCGGCTACGACGTGCTGGCCTACAGCCCGCGCGGCTTCGGCGCCTCCGAGGGGCAGGTCGACTTCGCGGGCCCCCTCGACGTGACCGACGCCCGGCGCGCCCTGGACCACCTGGCCGGGCGGGCGGCGGGCCGCGTGACCGGGGCGGGGTTCCTCGGGTTCTCGTACGGGGCCGGGATCGCCCAGTTCGCCGCCGCCCACGACGCCCGGGTGGACGCGGTGGCGGCCCTCGGCGGCTGGGGCGACCTCGGCGAGGTGCTCTACGAGAACGCCACCCGCCGCACCGCGGCCGTGCACGCGCTGCTCACGGGCGCCGTGCGGGCCCGGCTCTCGCCGCGCACGGAACGCGCCCTGGAGAACGTCCTGACCGGGCGGGAACGGGCCGCGACGCGGCAGTGGGCGGAGCGGCGTTCACCCGTCACCCACCTTAAGGAGTACGCCCGCAGCCGGGTGGCGGTGTTCCTCGCCCAGTCCTGGCAGGACCCCCTCTTCCCCGTCAACCAGACGCTGCGGTTCTTCGACGAGCTGACGGGCCCCAAGCGGCTCGACCTCACCGCCGACCGTCCCGCCGACGGGCCCGCCGGGGACGGCCCCGCCACCGCGGGGCTGCTGGGACGCCCGGACCGGGCCTGGACGGACGCGCACCGCTGGTTCGACCACCACCTGCGCGGCGTCGACAACGGCATCGACTCCGAGGGCCGGGTGGTCGGCGAGGTGACGGGGACCGGGCGCCTGGAGCACCGCCCCGGTTGGCCCACCTTCACGGGCCCGCTCCACCGCCTGTACCTGACGGGCGCCGGGGAACTGGCCGACGCGCCCGACCCGGGCTGGTCGGCACACGTGCTGTGCGGCGTGGACGCCCCCGACCCGACCGCGAGCCCCGCCGCGGACCCGACCGCGGACCCGACCGCGGGCCCGACCGCGGGCCCGACCGCGGGCCCGACCGCGGGCCCGGCCGCCCGTGCGGCCGCCGACCCGGCCTCCCGTGCGGCCGCCGAATCGCTTCGCCTCCCCTCCCCCGACCCGACCCCGCCCGACGCGCCCGCCCGGTGCGCCGGGGACCGGCGGAGCGGGGCCGTCTCCTGGGTCTCGGCCCCGCTCGCGGAGACCGCCCGGCTGCGCGGCGCCCCGCGCCTGCGCGTCACCTACCGGGCCGCGAACCCGGGCTCCAGCTTCGTCGCCCGACTGCTGGACCTGGCCCCGGACGGTTCCACGCGGCCGCTCACGCAGGCCCCGTACAGCGACCTCGACTCGCCGCCGGACAGCCTGGTGCCGGCGGACATCGTGCTCCAGGCCGTCGCGCACGACGTCCCGCGCGGGCACCGGCTGCTGCTGGTCCTGGCCGCCCGCGACGCCTTCCACGCGGACGCGAACCCGCCCCGCGCCACGCTGGCCTTCACCTCCCCCGAACCGACGCCGTCCCGCGTGGACCTGCCGGTCGACCCGTGGAGCACCGGGGCGGGCGCCTGACCCGGCGCGGTCGGGTGACGCGCCGGTGCCGTCAGGCGGGGGTCGGGCCCGGCTCCGCCGGCGCGCGTCCGCCGGTCTGGGAGCGCACCGCGCCCATGCTGGCCGCGATGACCAGGGCGATGGCGAGCGCGTCGAGCGTGGTCATCGCCTGGTTCAGGACCAGGAATCCCGCCGTGGCCGCGATGGCCGGCTCCAGGCTCATCAGGATCGCGAAGGTCGGGGCCGGCATCCGCCTCAGGGCGAGCAGTTCCAGGGTGTAGGGCAGGACGGACGACAGCACCGCCACCCCGAGGCCCAGCGCCAGCGTGCTCGGCACCACCAGGGCGGACCCGGCCTCGGCCAGGCCCAGCGGCAGGGAGACCACGGCCGCGACCGCCATCGCCAGCGCGAGGCCGTCCGCCTGCGGGAAGCGGCGGCCCGTACGGGCGCTGAAGACGATGTACGCCGCCCACATGGCGCCCGCGCCCAGCGCGTAGGCCGCGCCCAGCGGGTCGAGGCCGCCGAAGCCGGCGCCGCCGCCGTGCCCGGCCAGCAGCACCACTCCGCCGAGCGCCAGGCCCGCCCAGAGCAGGTTCACGAGCCGGCGCGAGACGATCACGGACAGGGCCAGCGGGCCGAGGACCTCCAGCGTCACGGCGGGGCCGAGCGGAATCCGGTCGATGGCCTGGTAGAACAGCCCGTTCATGCCGGCCATGGCCAGACCGAACGCGACCACCGTGCCCCAGTCGGCGCGCGTGTGCCCGCGCAGTCGGGGCCGGCACAGCAGGAGCAGGACCAGCGCGGCGGCCGCGAGGCGCAGGCTGACCACGCCCGCCGCCCCCACCCGGGGCATGACCATGACCGCGAGGGCGGCGCCGAACTGCACCGACACCCCGGCGGAGACCACGAGCGCCACGGGGCCGAACCGGGTCCGGAGGGACCCGACCGAGCCGGTCGGCGGGGTGGAGGGGGTGCCGGGCGCGGAGGCCTCGGCCACGGGGGCCGTGGTCGCGGGCGGCGATGTCGCGGGGGAGGTCGTCGGGGACGAGGAGGGGCCGTGCATGAATCCAGACTAAGCCGCATGTAAGGGCCATGCCCGCGTGTTTTGCCTTACATCGCCCTTGGGGGCCGCAACACCGACAACCCGGCACGCCCGCGCACCGCTCGTACGCCGCTCTCGCCGTGCTCGCGCGCCCGTCGCGTCTCACCGGGTGGACGCCCGTGAGAAGCCGGTCGCGGGACCCGATACGCTCCGCTCGTGGCCGAGATCCAGATTCCCGCTGACATCAAGCCCGCCGACGGACGCTTCGGCGCGGGCCCCTCCAAGGTGCGGACCGAGGCGCTGGACGCCCTCGCCGCCACCGGTACCTCCCTGCTCGGAACCTCCCACCGCCAGGCCCCGGTCAAGAACCTGGTCGGCTCGGTGCGTCAGGGACTCCGGGACCTCTTCTCCCTCCCCGAGGGCTACGAGGTGATCCTGGGCAACGGCGGCTCCACCGCCTTCTGGGACATCGCGACCGCCGGTCTCATCGAGCGGAAGTCGCAGCACCTCACCTTCGGCGAGTTCTCCTCCAAGTTCGCCAAGGCCGCGAAGCTCGCGCCGTGGCTGGACGAGCCCTCGGTGATCTCCTCCGAGCCGGGCACCCACCCCGAGCCGGTGGCCGAGGCGGGCGTGGACGTGTACGCGTACACCCACAACGAGACCTCCACGGGTGTCGCGGCGCCGATCAAGCGCGTCGCGGGCGCGGACGCCGGGTCGCTCGTCCTGGTGGACGCCACCTCCGGCGCCGGCGGCCTGCCGGTGGACATCACCGAGACCGACGTCTACTACTTCGCCCCGCAGAAGTCCTTCGCCTCCGACGGCGGCCTGTGGCTGGCGGCGTTCTCCCCGGCGGCCCTGGAGCGCGCGGCCCGCGTGCACGCCTCCGGCAGCCGGCACGTGCCCGAGTTCTTCTCGCTGCCGACGGCGATCGACAACTCGCTGAAGAACCAGACGTACAACACCCCGGCGCTGTCCACGCTCTTCCTGCTGGACCAGCAGCTGAAGTGGATGAACTCCCAGGGCGGCCTGGAGTTCACCACCGGCCGTACGGCGGCCAGCGCGCGCAACCTGTACGGCTGGGCCGAGGCCTCGAAGTACGCGAACCCCTTCGTCCAGGACGCCGACAAGCGCTCGGCGGTCATCGGCACGATCGACTTCTCGGACGAGATCGACGCCGCCGCCGTCGCCAAGGTGCTGCGCGCCAACGGCATCGTGGACACGGAGCCGTACCGCAAGCTGGGCCGCAACCAGCTGCGCATCGCCATGTTCCCGGCGATCGACCCGGCGGACGTGCAGGCGCTCACCGCGTGCGTCGACTACGTCATCGAGCAGCTCTGACACCCCTCGCCTGACGCCACCTCCCGCATCCCGCGGGAGGTGCCCGCGGAGCCCCCGGCGCCTCGTGCGCGCCGGGGGCTCCGGCGCGTGCGGGGTCACAGGGTGTGGGCGGTGATGTCGCCGTAGGCGGTGGTGGCGTGGATGTTCAGGGCCGCGCCGGAACCGGTGGTGTCGGTCAGGGCGTTGTGGACGCGGCCGTAGGAGGTGCCGGCGTCGAGGGCGGCCGAGACGCCCGCCGCCGCGCCGACGGTGATCGCACCGTGCCCGGTGCGCAGGTTCACCGTCCCGCGCACGGCCTCGGCGACGTGGAGGTCGCCGTGGCGGGTGGGGGTGACCGCATGGCGTCTCCCCCTTCTCCCGCCACGGGCGCCCCCCGGGACCTTCGTCCCAAAAATCGCGGCAAAGAGCCCGCAAACGGAACGTCCGGGCCGGGTGCGTGGCCTGCGGGTTCCCCGCTCGGGACCTTCGACCGGGGGGTGTTCCGGGCGCGGACCGCCCTGCAACCAAGCGCCCGGGATGTCGCTCATGTCTGGTGTGCCGGGAAGTGGTCCCGGCCCGTTCAGGAGGAGATCCCATGCGCAAGGCACTCACCCTCTCGGCGATCGTCCTGGCCTCGTCGATGGCCCTCGGCGGCACCGCCACCGCCTTCGCCGCCGACGGCACCCCGCCCGCCTCCCCGTCCCCCACGGCGAGCCCGAGCGGCACCCCCACCCCCAAGCCCACCCCGGCGCCGTCCACCCTGCGGCTCTCCAAGGACTTCGGCCACCCGGGCGACAAGGTCCTCGTCACGGTCAAGACGGCCGAGAAGGACGCCTCCGTCTCCTCGCTCGCTTTCGCCGGCGGCAAGGTCGAGCTCAAGGGCGACGGCAAGGGCACCTTCACCGGAACGGCGACCGTCGCCGCCGACGTCAAGACCGGCTACTACGGCGTCGACGCCTACGCGGGCGGCAAGAAGTTCGACACGGTGAAGTTCTCCACGGAGGCCAAGGACAACCCGGACGTCAAGCCCGTCACCCCCGTGAAGCCCGTGAAGCCCGTGAAGCCCGTGAAGCCCGTCCAGCCGGTGACCCCCCTGAAGCCGAGCGAGCACAAGACGCCCAAGGGCTCCGTCAACACCGGTCAGGCGCCCGCCGACCAGGCCCTCCCGAACCTCGATGTCTGAGTTCCGCCGCCACCGCCGGGGCACCGCCCCGGCGGCGGCCCCGACCCTCGCCCTCCTCCTGCTCTCCGGCCTGCTCTGCGGACTCGTCTCCGGATGCGGCGCCGCCTCCGCCGACGGCTCCCCCGCCGAGGCCTCCGGGAGCGCGACCGGCCAGAGCGCCCACGCCGTCTCCGCCCTGGCACCGTCCGTACCCGACCGCGTCGAGATCCCCGACATCTCCGTCGACGCCCCCCTCGACACCGTCGGACTGGATTCCCGGGGCGTCATGCGGGAGCCCGATTTCGCCAAACCCCAGGACGCCGCCTGGTACGAGGAGGGCCCCACCCCCGGCGAGCCCGGCGCCGCCGCGATCGTCGGCCACATGGACACCCCGCAGGCCCCCAAGGCCGTCTTCTTCGACCTCAAGAAGCTGACGAAGGGCGAGAAGATCGAGGTCCACCGCACCGACGGCACCACCGCCGTCTTCGCCGTCGACGAGGTCGACACCTTCAAGAAGGACGCCTTCCCGACGGACCGCGTCTACGGGGACACCCACGGGGCGGCCGAACTCCGCCTGATCACCTGCGGCGGGAACCTCACCGCGGACCGCCACTGGGACGCCAACGTCGTCGTGTTCGCGCACCTCACGGGCAAGGCGTAGCCACGCACGCGATACCTTCGAGGCGTTCGGGGTCCGCAGCAGGAGGCCCCGGACCCGGCACATCTTGGAGGCAGCGGCGTGAGCGTGCGAGTGACGGCGGCCCAGAGCGGCGTGGACCCCTTCGGCACGGCCCGGCTGCGGCGCGGGGTCCTCGACTCCTGGGGCTCGGGCCCGTCCCGGTTCCGCGAGGACGCCAACGCCGAGGAGGACCTGGCGCTCGGCGGCTACCGCGACCGCCTGGTCGTCGAGTTGGCGCAGAACGCCGCCGACGCCGCCGCCCGCGCCGGGGTCCCCGGCCGGCTGCGGCTGACGCTGCACGCCGCCGAGGACGGTCACGCGGTGCTCGCCGCGGCCAACACCGGCGCCCCGCTGGACGCCACGGGCGTGGAGTCGCTGTCCACCCTGCGCGCCTCCGCCAAGCGGGAGAACGACCAGGGGGCCGTCGGCCGCTTCGGCGTCGGCTTCGCGGCCGTCCTCGCCGTCTCCGACGAACCGGCGGTCCTCGGCCGGCACGGCGGCGTGCGCTGGTCCCTCGCCGAGGCCCGGGAGCTGGCCCGCGACGCCGCCGTGGGCAGCCCCGGACTCGGCGACGAACTGCGCCGCCGCGACGGCCACGTCCCGCTGCTGCGCCTGCCGTTGCCCGCCGAGGGCACCGCCCCCGACGGCTACGACACCGTCGTGGTCCTCCCGCTGCGCGACACCGCCGCCGAGGACCTCGCCGAACGCCTGCTGGACGGCGTCGACGACGCCCTGCTGTTGACCCTGCCCGGACTGCGCGAGGTCGTCGTGGAGACCCCGGCGAGCGGCTCCCGGACCCTCTACCGGCGCACCGAGGGCCCGTACACCGTCATCGAGGACTCCGCCTCCGGCACCCACCGCTGGCGCACCGTGCGCCACGAGGGCGCCATCGCCCCCGAACTCCTCGCCGACCGGCCCGTCGAGGAGCGGCTGCGCCCCACCTGGACCGTGACCTGGGCGGCGCCCGTGGACGCCGACGGGGCCCCCGAGCGTCCCCGCACCGCGCCCGTCGTGCACGCGCCGACCCCCACCGACGAGCCCCTGGGCATCCCCGCCCTGCTCATCGCCTCCCTGCCGCTGGACACCTCGCGCCGCCACCCCGCGCCGGGGCCGCTGACCGACTTCCTCGTCGAGCGCGCCGCCGAGGCGTACGCCGAACTCCTCGGCGCCTGGGACCCGGTGAGCACCGCCCTCGTCGACCTGGTGCCCGGCCCGCTCGGCAAGGGGGAGCTGGACGGGGCCCTGCGCGGCGCCGTCCTCGGTCGGCTGCCCCGCATCGGGTTCCTCGCGCCGGCCGCCCCCTCCGAGGACCACACCCGGCTGCGGCCCTTCGAGGCCGAGGTGGTGGAGGGCGCCGGCGCCGACACCGTACGGGTCCTCGCGGAGGTCCTGCCGACGCTGCTGCCCGCCGGGCTGGAGCGCCGCCCCGAGCTGCGCACCCTCGGGGTCGGTCGGCTGCCGCTCGGCGAGGCCATCGAGCGGATCGCCGGGATCGAGCGCACCCCGGAGTGGTGGCACCGGCTGTACGACACGTTGGCGGGCGTCGATCCCGACCGGCTGTCCGGGCTCCCGGTGCCGCTGGCCGACGGCCGCACCACCATCGGCCCCCGCCACGTCCTGCTGCCCTACGCCGACACCCCGACGAGCCTGGCCCGCCTCGGGCTGAAGGTGGCCCACCCGGAGGCCGCGCACCCGCTGCTGGAGAAGCTGGGGGCGCTGCCCGCCACCGCCCGGGCCGTGCTGACGACCCCGCAGATCCGGGCGGCCGTCGCCGCTTCCCTGGAGGCGGGCGAGGTGTGGGACGAGGACGCGGACTCCCTGGACGCGGAGGAGTTGGCCGAGGTCGTCCTGACCCTGGTGCGGGACGCGAACCTGGCCCCGGGCGACGAGCCCTGGTTGGGGGCGCTGGCCCTGCCCGACGAGGACGGCGAGCCCACCCCGGCCGGTGAACTGCTGCTGGCGGGCAGCGCGTTGGCCTCCGTACTGCGCGAGGACGAGATCCCGTACCTGGACGCGGAGCTGGCCGGGCGCTGGGACGCGGACACCCTCGCGGCCTGTGGCGTGCTGACCGCCTTCCAGCTGGTCCGCGCCACCGACGTGGTCCTCGACCCGGACGAGCTGGAGCCCCGCGAGGGGGACTTCGCCGAACCGGACGACGCCGGTCTGCTGGACGCGGTGGACGTGTGGTGCGAGGACCTCCTCGACCAGCTGCCGGACACCCCGGTGCCGCCGGTGGCCACCGAGCTGGTCGCCGTCCGCGATCTGGACCTGGTCGACGACGACTGCTGGCCGCAGGCCCTGGCGATGCTGGCCCGGCCGCCCTTCCGCGACGCCCTGACCCAGCCCGTGCGCGTCCTGCTGCCCGACGGCACGACGCGGTCGGTGCGCCCGTACACCGCCTGGTGGTTGCGCGACCACCCGGTGATCGACGGCCGTCGTCCGGCGGGTCTGCGGGCGGCCGGCGGGGATCCGCTGCTGGAGGGGCTGTACACGCCCGCGGACGCGACGGGGTTCGAGGACGCGCAGGTGCTGCACGCGCTCGGCGTACGCACCACCGTGGCGGCCCTGTTGGAGGAGCCCGGCGGGGCGGCCGAGCTGCTGGGGCGGCTCGCCGACCCGGACCGCGAGGTGAGCGCCCGCCGGCTGCACGGGCTCTACGGGGCGCTGGCGGACCTGGATCCGGAGCAGGTCACCCTGCCGGACGAGCTGCGGGCGGTGGTGGACGGCGAGGTGGTCGTCGTGGACGCGGCCGACGCGATCGTGGCCGACGCCCCGGACCTGCTGCCGCTGACCGGGGGGCTGGCCCTGCTGCCGGTCGCCCCGTCCCGCGCGGGCGACCTGGCGGACCTCTTCCAGGTCCGCCGCCTGTCGGGGACGGTCCCGGCGGAGGTGAGCACGCCGGGCGAGGAGCACGAGGTGCCGGAGTCCGTACGGATCCTGCTGGGCCCCGCGACCCCGGCGACGTACCTGGAGCACGAGGAACTGGTCGCGGGCGGCACCGAACTGGACTGGCGCCTCACCCCGGACGGCACCCTGCACGCGGCGACCCTGGAGGGCGTGGCGGCGGGTCTGGCCTGGTCGGCGGGCCAGTGGCCGCGCCGCTTCGAGGTGGCCGCGCTGCTGGAGGACCCCTCCCGCACGGCGGAACTGGCCCGCGACCGCTGGTTCGACTAGGACGGGACGGGACGGAAACGGAACGGGGCCGGCCCCGGGCAGGACGCCCGGGACCGGCCCCGTCGCGTCAGGCCGGGAACCTGCGGTCCACCCAGCGGAAGGTGACCTCGATCAGGGCGGCGGCGGCCGCGGCGATGCCCACGGCGATCCAGGGCATCGTCACGCCCTCCAGCTTCAGCTGGAAGAACTCCTGGAGCCAGGGGACGACGAGGACGATCAGGAAGGCGGCGCCCATCGCGCCGACGAGGCCGACGCGCCACCACGTGTAGGGGCGGGCGATGATCGCGAGGACCCACATCGAGGTGAGGAACAGGGTGAGCGTCGCCGCGCTGGTCTCGGCCTCGAGGGCGCCGGGGCCGCTGTAGTGGGCGCGGGCGACGAGGTAGGACACGAAGGTGGCGACGGCGGCGACGACCCCGCCGGGGATGGCGTAGCGCATGACCCGTTTCACGAAGTGGGGCCGGGCGCGTTCCTTGTTGGGGGCGAGGGCGAGGAAGAAGGCCGGGATGCCGATGGTGAGGGTGGACAGCAGCGTCAGGTGCCGGGGCAGGAACGGGTACTCGACCTGGGAGCAGACCACCAGGATGGCCAGGAGCACCGAGTAGACGGTCTTGGTGAGGAAGAGGGTCGCGACGCGGGTGATGTTGCCGATGACGCGGCGGCCCTCGGCCACCACCGAGGGCAGGGTGGCGAAGCTGTTGTTGAGGAGGACGATCTGCGCGACGGCGCGGGTGGCCTCGGAGCCCGATCCCATGGAGACGCCGATGTCGGCGTCCTTGAGGGCGAGGACGTCGTTGACGCCGTCGCCGGTCATGGCGACGGTGTGGCCGTTGGCCTGGAGGGCCGCGACCATGTCCCGCTTCTGCTGCGGGGTGACGCGGCCGAAGACGGCGTTCGCGTCGAGGACGGCCGCCATCTCGGCCTGGTCGGTGGGCAGCCGTCGGGCGTCGACGGTGTGCTGTGCGCCGGGCAGGCCGAGTTTGCCGGCGACCGCGCCGACGGAGACCGCGTTGTCGCCGGAGATGACCTTGGCCTTGACGTCCTGGTCCTCGAAGTAGCGCAGGGTGTCGGCGGCGTCGGGGCGCAGGCGCTGTTCGAGGACGACGAGGGCGGTGGGGCGGGCGCCGCCGGCCACTTCCGGGTCGTCGAGTTCGCGGGTGGAGCGGGCGAGGAGCAGGACGCGCAGCCCCTGTTCGTTGAGGGAGTCGATCTCCTCCAGGGCGGGGTCGCCGGCGGGCAGGAGCACGTCGGGGGCGCCGAGCAGCCAGGTGTTGTTCTCGCCGTCGCCCTCGCTGAAGCTGGCTCCGCTGTACTTGCGGGCGGAGGAGAAGGGCAGGGATTCGGTGCAGCGCCATTCGGCGCTGTCGGGGTAGGCGTCGATGATCGCCTGGAGGCTGGCGTTGGGGCGGGGGTCGGATTCGCCGAGGGCGCCGAGGACCTTCTGGACGTAGGCGGGGTCGGCGCCGCCGAGGGGGCGCAGCTCGGTGACGTCCATGCCGCCCTCGGTGAGGGTGCCGGTCTTGTCGAGGCAGACGACGTCGACGCGGGCGAGGCCCTCGATGGCGGGCAGTTCCTGGACCAGGCACTGTTTGCGGCCGAGGCGGATGACGCCGATGGCGAAGGCGACGGAGGTGAGGAGGACGAGGCCTTCGGGGATCATCGGGACGATGCCGCCGACGGTGCGGGCGATGGCGTCCTTGAGGTTGTTGTCCTTGACGACGAGCTGGCTGATGATCAGGCCGATGGAGGTCGGGATCATCATCCAGGTGACGTACTTGAGGATGGTGGAGATGCCGGAGCGCAGCTCGGAGTGGACGAGCGTGAAGCGGGAGGCCTCTTCGGCGAGCTGGGCGGCGTAGGCCTCGCGGCCGACCTTGGTGGCGGTGAAGGCGCCGCCGCCGGCGACGACGAAGGACCCGGACATGACGGGGTCGCCGGGCTTCTTCAGGACGGGGTCGGCCTCGCCGGTGAGCAGGGACTCGTCGATCTCCAGGCCGTCGGCCTCGCCGACGGTGCCGTCGACGACGACCTTGTCGCCGGGTCCGAGTTCGACGACGTCACCGAGGACGATCTCGGAGGTGGAGATCTCGGCGGTGGCCCCGTCGCGGCGGACGCTCGGTTTGGCCTCGCCGATGACGGCGAGGCCGTCGAGGGTCTTCTTGGCGCGCAGTTCCTGGATGATGCCGATTCCGGTGTTCGCGATGATCACGAAGCCGAAGAGGCTGTCCTGGATGGGGGCGACGATCAGCATGATCACCCACAGGACGCCGATGATCGCGTTGAAGCGGGTGAAGACGTTGCCGCGGACGATGTCGGCGGTGGAGCGCGAGGAGCGGACCGGGACGTCGTTGACCTCGCCGCGCGCGACGCGTTCGGCGACCTCGGCGGTGCTGAGGCCGCCCGGTTTGAAACGGGGGGCGGGCGGCTTCATCGGGTGGACGGGATCGAGCTCGGCTCCCGCGTCGATGGCGGCTCCGCCGGCCCGCTCGGGCCCGTCGTGGTCGATCTTCGCCCGCTGAGTCATGCTTCCGACGGTAAGGGCGGTTCGAACGCTTCACCCGTCGAGCGGTCGGAAGATCCGACTTCAGGATGAGCGGAATCGTCCCCCGGTAGGGGCACGTGGGCCCGGCGCCGTCGGGGGCGCGTGAGGGGGCGCCGTCAGGGGGTGGTGTCCGCCTCCCCGGCGGCCCGCTCGGCCGCCGCCCGCTCGGCCGGTGCGGCCGACTGCTCGGCCGCGTGCTCGGCCGCCGCCCGCTCGGCGGCGTGGCGCTTGAGCGCGGCGTCGCGGCCGCGGACGTACCAGATGCCGATCAGGCCGAGCCCGCCGCCGGCCGCGCAGGTCCACAGCCACCACAGCAGGTCCCGGTCCGCGAACCATCCGTAGAACGGGAGCTGGACGAGGAACAGGGCGAACCAGAGGATCGTGCCGCCGGTGATGGTGGCGACCACCGGACCCTCAAGGGGCTCGGGCGCCTCGTGCTGAGCAATCCACTTCGCCATGGCGTCCAGTCTAGGTGGCGCGAAATGGGGTCTACGCGCGGAGATGGACTGGCCTTCGTTCATGTGTTCATACTGAAACGGTTTGCCTACGGCCGGATTTCTTCGTACGAACCACTAAATCAACCAGTTTGAGGACCGCATGAGCACCTCGGCACCCGCCGCGGCCCCCACCAGCAGCCTGGACCGCTTCTTCAAGATCTCGCAGCGCGGCTCGACCGTGGCCCGCGAGGTCCGCGGAGGCTTCGCGACCTTCTTCGCGATGGCCTACATCATCGTGCTGAACCCGATCATCCTCGGCAGCGCGAAGGACATGTACGGCCACCAGCTCGACGGCGGCCAGCTCGTCACCGCCACCGTCCTGACGGCCGCGTTCACCACCCTCCTCATGGGTGTCATCGGCAACGTGCCGATCGCGCTGGCCGCCGGCCTCGGCGTCAACACCGTCGTCGCGCTCCAGCTCGCCCCGCGCATGAGCTGGCCCGACGCCATGGGCATGGTCGTCCTCGCCGGCTTCGTGGTGATGCTGCTGGTCGCCACCGGCCTGCGCGAGCGGGTCATGAACGCGGTCCCGGGAGGCCTGCGCAAGGGCATCGCGATCGGCATCGGCCTGTTCATCATGCTGATCGGCCTGGTCGACTCCGGCTTCGTCTCGCGCATCCCGGACGCCGCGCACACCACCGTCCCGCTCCAGCTCGGCGGCAACGGGCACCTCGACGGCTGGCCGGTGCTGGTCTTCGTGATCGGCGTCCTGCTCACGCTGGCCCTGCTCATCCGCAAGGTCCCCGGCGCGATCCTGATCTCCATCGTCGTGATGACCCTGGTCGCCGTCCTCGTCCAGGCCGTCAGCGACCTGCCCGACCAGGCCTGGGGCCTGACCGTCCCGCAGTGGCCGGGCAACCCGGTGGCCGCCCCCGACTTCGGGCTCGTCGGCCAGGTCAGCCTCTTCGGCGGCTTCGGCAAGGTCGGACTGCTGACGGGGATCCTGTTCGTCTTCACCGTCCTGCTGTCCTGCTTCTTCGACGCGATGGGCACGATCCTCGGCGTCGGCGACGAGGCCAAGCTGATCGACCAGGACGGCAACTTCCCCGGCATCAACAAGGTCCTGCTCATCGACGGCCTGGCCGTGGCCTCCGGCGGCGCCACCTCGTCCTCGGCCACCACCTGCTTCGTGGAGTCCACGGCGGGCGTCGGCGAGGGCGCCCGCACCGGCCTGGCCAACGTCGTCACCGGCGGCCTCTTCGCCGTGGCGCTGTTCCTCACGCCGCTGGCCACGATGGTCCCGTCGCAGGCCGCCACCCCCGCCCTCGTGGCGGTGGGCTTCCTGATCCTGGCCGGCTCCGTCAAGGACATCGACTGGAGCGACTTCACCATCGCCGTCCCGGCCTTCCTGGCCATGGTGATGATGCCGTTCACCTACTCGATCACCAACGGCATCGGCATCGGCTTCATCAGCTTCAGCGTGCTGCGCCTGGCGACGGGCCGGGGCCGCGAGGTCCCGGCCGCCATGTACGTCGTCTCGGCGGTCTTCGTCTTCTACTACGCGATGCCGGCCCTGGGCCTCACGTAGCGGTCCCGCCCGGAGAGCGGCCACGGGTACGCGCGCGAAAGCGCTACGTCAGCCCGTAGAACTTCTCCGTCTCGTCGACGGCGGCCTTGAACCGCTCGTCGAAATCGTCGCGAATGAGCGTCCGGACGACATAGTCCTGGACGCTCATTCCGCGTTTGGCGGCATGGTGCCGGAGCCGGTCCAACAGCTCCCCGTCTATGCGCATGCTCAGCACATGTGTCCCCATGCCCGACAGGGTCGGGCCACACGGTGCCGACGCGTGTCACTTTCCGCCGGCGGCTCACCCGTACGAGTGATGCGGGTCGGGACCGTAACCCGGTGGTACTTAGGAAAAGTAATGAGTTACTCTAAAGACATGCCTGACCTTTCCCATGGCGACGACGCTGCCGCCGTGAACGATCTCCGCTCCGCCGTCATGCGGCTGGGCCGACGCCTGAAGCACCAGCGCGTCGACGAATCGCTGAGCCCGACCGAGATGTCGGTCCTCGGCACCCTCGCCCGCTGCGGCCAGGCCACCCCCGGTGAGCTGGCCCGACGCGAGCACGTGCAGCCGCCCTCGATGACGCGCATCGTCGCGCTGTTGGAGGCCAAGGGCCTGGTCAGGCTGGAGCCGCACCCCGACGACCGCCGCCAGAAGGTGGTCAGCCAGACCGAGGTGGCCGAGGCGATGCTCGAAGAGAGCCGCCGCAAGCGCAACGCCTTCCTGGCCGGGCTCGCGGCAGAGCTCACCGAGGACGAATGGGCCAAGCTCCGCGAGGCCGCACCCGTCCTGGAGAAGCTCGCGCACTTGTAAGGAACGACGCCAGGAGGCGAACGCTTTTGAGTACGGGAACCGGAGCAGACTCCGCACCCGGCCATACATCCACCCCCACCACCCCCGTCGCGGCGGCGAGCCGGAACTCCATGTTCGGCTCGCTGAGGATCCGGAACTACCGGCTCTTCGCGACCGGCCAGGTCGTCTCGAACACGGGCACCTGGATGCAGCGCATCGCGCAGGACTGGCTGGTCCTCTCACTGACCGGCTCCGCTTCCGCCGTCGGCATCACCATCGCGCTGCAGTTCCTGCCGATGCTGCTGTTCGGCCTCTACGGAGGCGTACTCGCCGACCGGCTGCCCAAGCGACCGCTGCTGATCGCCACGCAGGCCGCCATGGGCCTCACCGGCGTCGCGCTCGCCGTCCTCACCCTGGCCGGGCACGTCCAGGTGTGGCACGTCTACCTCGCGGCCTTCCTGCTGGGCCTGGTCACCGTCGTCGACAACCCGGCGCGGCAGACGTTCGTGTCCGAGATGGTCGGTCCCGCGCAGGTCGCCAACGCGGTCAGCCTGAACTCCGCCAACTTCCAGTCCGCGCGGCTGGTCGGCCCGGCGATCGCCGGCGTGCTGATCACCGCCGTCGGATCCGGCTGGGCCTTCCTGCTGAACGGACTGTCCTTCGCCGCGCCCATCGCTGCGCTGCTGCTGATGCGCAGCCGCGAGCTGCACCCCGTCACCCCGCAGCCGCGGGCCAAGGGCCAGCTCCGGGAGGGCCTGCGCTACGTCGCGGGGCGGCCCGAGCTGGTCTGGCCGATCGTCCTGGTCGGCTTCATCGGCACCTTCGGGTTCAACTTCCCGATCTGGCTGTCCGCGTTCGTCAGCGACGTCTTCCACGGCGACGCGGGCACGTACGGGCTGTTCAACACCCTGATCGCGGCCGGCTCGCTGATCGGCGCGCTGCTCGCGGCCCGACGCGGCCACACCCGGCTGCGGCTGCTGGTCGCCGCCGCCGGACTGTTCTCCGTCCTGCTGCTGGCGACGGCGTTCGCGCCCGGCTTCTGGCTGTTCGCCGCGCTGCTCGTGCCCGTCGGCGTCTTCGGCCTGACCGTCAACGTCGTGGCGAACTCCAGCGTCCAGATGGCCACCGACCCCGAGATGCGCGGCCGGGTCATGGCGCTGTTCATGATGGTCTTCACCGGGGGGACCCCGCTCGGCGCCCCGCTCGTGGGCTGGATCACCGACACCTACGGGGCCCGCGTCGGCATGGCCTCCGGCGGGCTGATCTCCCTGGTGGCGGCGCTCGGCGTCGGCCTGGTGCTGTCGCGCGTCG
The DNA here is from genome assembly GCF_055584445.1 of Streptomyces sp. NPDC103540. Lineage (NCBI taxonomy): Bacteria > Bacillati > Actinomycetota > Actinomycetes > Kitasatosporales > Streptomycetaceae > Streptomyces > Streptomyces sp. NPDC103540. The sequence continues at coordinate 161,938 of NZ_JBVJMA010000010.1, read as the reverse complement.
GCAACCTGCGCCTGCGCGTCGGCCGCCACGGCGTCACGTTCGTCCCCTCCGCGCGGCCCCGCGAGCTCGCGACCGCCGCCTGACCGCCTGACCGCCTGGCGGCCTGGCGGCCTGGCGGCCTGGCGGCCGAAACCGGCCCCGTCCCCCTCGGGGGGCGGGGCCGGTCGGGCTATCGTCGGAGGATGAGGCTGTTCGCCGCGGTGCTGCCCCCGGCCGAGGCCCTCGGGGAACTGCGCACGGCCCTCGCCGCGCTGCCGGCCGACGCGGGGTTGCGCTGGACCGCCGAGGCCGGCCGACACTTCACGCTCGCCTTCATGGGCGAGGTCCGCGACGAGGTCCTGCCCGATCTGCACGCCCGGCTCGGGCGCGCCGCCTCCCGCACCGCCCCCTTCCCGCTGCGCCTGCGCGGCGCCGGCCACTTCGGCGCCCGCTCCCTGTGGGTCGGCGCCGCCGGCGACCTCGACGCCCTGCGGATGCTCGCCGAACGCGCCGACGCCGCCGCCCGCCGCGCCGGGGTCCCCATGGAGGGCCACCACCGTTACACCCCCCACGTCACCCTGGCCCGCGCCCGCGCCGGAGCCCACGCCGACCTCACCCCCTACCTCGACGGGCTCGCCGCCTTCGAAGGCGCCCGCTGGCGCGCGGAGCGCCTCAGCCTGGTCCGCAGCAACCTCCCCACCAGCGGGATCCCGGGCGAACGGCCCCGCTACGAGACCGTCGGCGACTGGCCCCTGACCGGCCGCTGACCGGGCCGCCGGCGCCGCTCCCCTTCCTCCTCCCGCCCCGCGCGGGCCGACGTTCCGGGACGGTTCACTCGGGCGTCGCCCGTACTTCGTGGCGCGGAATCCGGATTCCGGTGAAACAGAAGCAGTAGAGGCGATACCGGCATGCTCCCGGCGAGCACCCGCTCCCCTCCGCCCGCTGACGCAACCGCACGCACCGCCGGTCGCCCGCGCCACCTCGCGCGCGACCCGGAGTCCCTCCAGCCACCCTTGAAGGAGTTCCCGTGCCGCTCACCGAGCCCGCCGCGACCACCACCCTCCCGGCCCCCTCGCGCGTCGCCACCCGACGCCGACTGCTGATGTGCCGGCCGCGGCACTACGACGTCACGTACTCGATCAACCCGTGGATGCACCCGGAGAAGAGCACCGACACCGCCCTCGCCGTCCGCCAGTGGGAGCGGCTGCGCGACCTGTACCTCGAACTCGGCCACGTCGTGGAGGAGATCGAACCGGTCGACGGGCTGCCCGACATGGTGTTCGCCGCCAACGGCGCCACCGTCGTCGACGGCAAGGTGTACGGGGCCCGCTTCCGGCACGTCCAGCGCACCGCCGAGGGCCCCGCGTACCTCGACTGGTTCGCCCGCCGGGGCCACACCGAACTGCTGTGGCCCGAGTACGTCAACGAGGGCGAGGGCGACTTCCTCACCGTCGGCCGCCGGCTCCTGGCCGGCACCGGCTTCCGCACCGACCCGCGCTCGCACGCCGAGGCCCAGGAGTTCTTCGGGCTGCCCGTGACGAGCCTGACCCTCGTCGACCCGGCCTACTACCACCTGGACACGGCGCTCGCCGTGCTCGGCGACGACGAGGTCATGTACTACCCGGCCGCCTTCTCCGAGGGCAGCCGGTCGGTGCTCGCCACCCTGTTCCCCCACGCGATCCTCGCCACCGCCGAGGACGCCGCGGCCTTCGGGTTGAACGCCTTCTCCGACGGCCGCCACGTGCTGCTGCCGGAGGCGGCCACCGGCCTGAAGGCCCAGCTCAGCGCACGCGGCTTCGAGCCGATCGGAGTCGACCTCTCCGAACTCCTCAAGGCGGGCGGCAGCGTGAAGTGCTGCACCCTGGAGCTGCGCGAGCGCTGAGTCACCGCCAACGAAGTTTCCGGAAAGGACCGTTGTGACCTCTGCGACCGCGATCGCGGACAGCTACGCCCGTCTGATCGACCTCCTCGCGGGCTCGGGAGCCGACTACCGGCTGCTGCGCCACGCCCCGGAGGGGCGGACCGAACTCGCCAGCCTCCTGCGCGGCCACCCCCTCGAACAGGCGGCCAAGTGCATGGTCATCAGAGTGGCGCTGGGACGCAAGCAGCGCCGCTACGTGATCGCCGTGGTGCCCGGCCACCACCGGGTCGACCTGGACGCCGTACGGGACGAGTACGGCGGCACGAAGGCCTCCTTCGCCGTGCGCGAGGTCGCCGAACGCCTGACGGGCTGCGTCAGCGGTTCGATCATGCCGATCAGCTTCGACCCCACCGTGGAGGTGGTGGTCGACCCGGCGCTGCTGGAGCACGACGAGATCTGGTTCAACGCGGGCCGGCTCGACGAGTCGGTGGCCCTGGGCACCGCGAGCTACGTGGCCGTGGCCCGCCCGCGCGCCGCCCGGGTGGGCCGGGAAGCCGCCCTGGTGCCGGTGGGCGGCTGAGCCGGCGCCGGGGCCGCCCCCGCCCCGGCATGACGGAAGTCTCGCGGCCCCCGGCACGAGTGCCGGGGGCCGCCGCGTTAGTCTCGACGGGTGGACCCGAAGACCAGAAACCGTGTCATGGCCGGTGTGCTCGTGCTGATGTTCCTCGTCGTCGCCGTGGCGGCCGCCGTAGGCCAGTAGCCCCACCCGCCCCGGCCCGCTCCGGCGTACCCGGACCGACGGTCGGACCGCGGGCCTACCCCGTGCGCTCGACCCACGCGAAGGACGTACACCGGCGACGGAACCCCCGGTGCCCCGTCCGGCCCGTGTGGCTCATGCACGCCACATCCACCGCCGCCCCGTCGTCGCAGGCCGGCGCCTGCCAGTCGCAGCGCAGGCACTCGGCCTCGAAGGTCACGTCCGTCCCCGGATGCCGACCGATGCGGTGTTGCACGTACCGCAGCACCGAACGCGTCATCACGGCCTCCGATCCCGGTGAGGGTGGTTGCGGAGCTCCACGTCCGCGTCGGTCACGGCCGACAGGTCGCCCCGGCCCCGGGCCTCCCGCCGCTGCGCGACCAGGGCCCGGCACACCCCACACCCGTCCACCGGCCCCGGCGGCACGTTCGGCAAGGACAGGTACACCGGCCCCGACATCGTCGTCCGCGCTCTGTTCATGTCGTGTGCCTCCCGCCGGCTTCATCGGTGAGGACGATGGTCCACTCGCCGGTAAGCGGGATCTAGCCCGTTTCCCGTTCGCGCAAGAACCCGTCGCGGATCTCGGCGAGCCGTGCTCGCGTCGCGTCTCCGACGGTCGCCACCGAGGCGAAGCGCTCGTACTTGTCGTCGTACAGGGCGACATCCCTGGGATCGGTCACGATCACCTCGGCGTGTGTGGTCTCGACGGTCACCATGCGGTCGTCCCGAATGACGAAGGAGTGCCCGGGCACGTCGGTCTGCGGACGGTCCAGGGGGACGATGCGGACGTCCACGTTCGACAGGCGGGAGACGGAGGCGATGCGGTCAAGCTGTCCGGCCATCATCGCGGGTGGAAGGATGCGCCAGCGCAGCACGGGTTCCGTGATGACGAAGCGGAGCTGCTTGCCGGCGTCGTACAGCACCTGTTGACGCTCGATCCGAGCTCCGATGGTCCGGGCGAGCCGGTCCTCGCTCAGTCCCTTGCCCCGCAACACGGCCCGTGCGTATTCGGGTGTCTGCAACAGACCGGGGACCAGCGACGGCTGGAACAGCCGCAGGAGCCCCATCGAGGCTTCCAGCGCCCTGATCTCCTCCTGCTTCCGGTGGAAGCCCATCCGCCGGACCAGCCGCCACGCCGTCGCCTCCGTGGCCTGGGCCCGCGCCGCGGCCATGTACTCGGCCTTGACCCGCTCGGACACCTCCAAGGCCGTCAGGATGCGCTCCACGTCCACCACACCGGGCGCCACGTGGCCGTTCTCGATCTTCGACAGCTTGGCGGTGGACATGACGGCGCTGCGCGCGACGGCCTTGGCCTCCTTGCCGGATGCCCGCCGGAGCGCCCGCAGCGCCGATCCCAGTTCCGTTCTGTTCACCGGCCGTGCTTCGCCCACCATTCGGCAAACGGTTCGGCGTGCGTCAGCGCCGTGTCCCGGTAGCGCACGAACTCCGCCGCACGCGCGGCATCAAGGAAGTCCGGCACCCCTTCCAGTTGGTCGGCCGGCACCTCGCCCTGCACGAGAAGGGTGTCCCGGTCCGTCGCGTACAGCGTGGGGCAGTCCCCGTTCTCACAGGTCGTGACGAGCATCCTGACCTCCACGCGTTGCCCCCTCGGTACGACTGCCCTGCGTACCGCCCCATGCTCCCGAGGAGGACGAGGGCGGTGCAAGGGCGTGGAGTTTCCACAACGGGAAACGCCTCGGGCTGCCGCCGGCCGGTCGGTGGCGCACGGGGCCGGCCGGCAGGGCCGTCCGGAGGGCGGGCCGGTCTTGCCTGGAGTGGACTCGAAGCAGTTGGCTTGGGTCCCATGAAGTACACGCAGCTCGGACGCACCGGACTCAAGGTCAGCCGACTCGTTCTCGGCACGATGAACTTCGGTCCGCAGACAGACGAACCGACCAGTCACGGCATCCTGGACGCCGCCCTCGACGCGGGTCTGAATTTCGTGGACACGGCCAACGTGTATGGCTGGGGTGAGAACAAGGGCCGTACCGAGGAGATCATCGGCACCTGGTTCGCCCAGGGCGGCGGCCGGCGGGAGAAGACGGTCCTGGCCACCAAGGTCTACGGCTCGATGTCCCGCGAGGGGGACACCTGGCCCAACGAGGACCGGCTTTCGGCGCTGAACATCCGCCGGGCCGTCGAGGCCAGCCTCAAGCGGCTCCGGACCGACCACATCGACCTGTACCAGTTCCACCACATCGACCGCCGGACCCCCTTCGAGGAGATCTGGCAGGCCGTCGACGTGCTCATCCAACAGGGCAAGATCCTCTACGCCGGTTCCTCCAACTTCCCCGGCTACAAGATCGCCCAGGCCAACGAGACGGCCGCCCGCCGCGGCATGGTCGGCCTGGTCAGCGAGCAGTGCCTCTACAACCTCGCCGAGCGGCGCGCCGAGATGGAGGTCCTCCCGGCCGCGCAGGACTACGGCCTCGGGGTCATCCCCTGGTCCCCGCTGCACGGCGGCCTGCTCGGCGGGGTCATCAAGAAGGAGGTCGAGGGCGGCCGCCGCGCCTCCGGGCGCTCCGCGGACGCCCTGGCCAACAGCTCGGTACGGGCGCAGGTGCAGGCGTACGAGGACCTGCTGGACAAGCACGGCCTGGAGCCCGGCGAGACGGCGCTGGCCTGGCTGCTGACCCGGCCGGGCGTCACGGGCCCCATCGTCGGCCCGCGCACCGTCGAGCAGCTCCAGAGCGCGCTGCGGGCGCTGGAGCTGGAGCTGGGCGAGGAGGTGCTGGCCGGGCTGGACGAGGTCTTCCCCGGACCGGGACCCTCCCCGGAGGCCTTCGCCTGGTGAGCCGGTAGCCGTACGCACGGTGGTGGTCGTCTTCCCCGCGCCGCGGGCGGCGGCCACCACCCGAGCGGTCCGCCCCGCGCTACGGGCGGTAGGGGCCGCCGATGCCCCACGCCTGGTGCAGTACGGCGGCGAACTCGCCCGCCAGGCGGTGCTCCCCGGCGGCGTTGGGGTGGGTGCCGTCGTAGGTGTCGACGTGGATGTCGTAGCCCTGCGGGCGGGCGGCGAGCAGGATCGGCGAGGCGTCGGTGGTCAGGTCGGCCACGGTCTTGGCGAGGAGCTCGTTGAAGCGGGCCACCTCCGCCGCGAAGGGGGCGTCCTCCTCGGCCCGGACGTTCGCGATGACCGGCAGGAACACCATCCGCACCGCCGGCCGGGCCCCGCGCGCGGCCTCGACGAAGCGGCGGACGTTGACGGCGGTCTGGTCGGCCTTGGTGTAGAAGCCGAGGTCGATCAGGCCGAGGGAGACGAGCAGGACGTCGGGCCGGTGTTCGGCGACGGCGGGGCCGATCAGGGGCGCCATGTGCTGCCAGCCCTCGCCCCAGCCGGCCAGGTGCCGTCGGGCGGGCGCCGGGAAGTCGGGGGCGGCGTAGTCGTGGCTGTCGGCGCCGTCGGTCGCGGCGTCGTAGAGGCCGGTGCGCGGGCCGACGACGCGGTCGGCGGGGCCCAGGGTGGAGTCGAGGTGCCGCCACATCCGGTAGCGCCAGGTGTAGTCGCCGGCGCGTCCGATGGTCATGGAGTCGCCGACGAACATGAAACGCATCCGGTCATCATCGCGGATCACCCGACGGGCGCCGCTGTGATGCCGGACACTCCGCGCGGGCCGGCACGCTGGGGGGATGCGCCTGCTGCCCGTGCGGACCGTCACCGCCGCCCTCGTACCCGCCGCCCTCCTGCTCCCCCTGACGGCCGCCCCCGCGGCGGTGGCGGCCGAGACGCCCGGCGCGGCCGGGTTCACCATCACCGACCCGCGGATCAAGGAGTCGAGCGGGCTGGCGGCGAGCCGGCTGCACCCGGGCGTGTACTGGACGCACAACGACAGCGACGACGGCCCGTACGTGTACGCGGTGGACGGGGCGACCGGCCGGACGGTGGCCCGGCTCACCCTGACCGGGATCGGCACCCCGCGCGACGTGGAGGCGATCTCCCTGGGGCCGGACGGGCAGCTGTACGTGGGCGACATCGGCGACAACCGGGGCGGAACCTGGGACCACGTGTGGATCTACCGCTTCCCCGAGCCGAAGACGCTCGGCGACGCCACCGTGCGGGCCGAGCAGTTCACGGTGACGTACGCGGACGGCCCCCGCGACGCCGAGGCCCTGATGGTGCATCCGGTGACGGGCCGGGTGTACATCGCGAGCAAGAACGAACGCGGAGGCGGCCTGTACGAGGGCCCCGAGCGGCTCTCCGCCGACGGGCGCAACGTCTTCCGGCGGATCGGGGACGTGCCCTGGGTGACGGACGGGGCCTTCTCCCCGGACGGCACCCGGCTCACGCTGCGCGGCTACCTGACGGCCCGGACGTGGGCCTGGGCGGACGGCGGGATCCGGGGCGAGGGCGAGCGGGTGGGCGCGCCGTTCCAGGGGCAGGCCGAGTCGGTGACGTACAGCGCGGACGGGCGGACGCTGCTGTTCGGGGCGGAGGGCGCCGACAGCCGGGTCGTGGCGGTGCCCGTCGCCCCGGCCGGCGCCGACCCGTCCGCCGCCCCCTCCCCGGGGCGCTCCGGCGCCCCCGCTCCGGGCCCGGCGGGCGGCGCCGGCGCGGCCGGGCAGGGCGACGGCGGCTACGGCAAGGGGGCCCTGGTGCTGGTGGCGGGCACGCTCGTGGTGCTCGGGGCGAAGCGGCTGCTGCGGCGCCGCCCGAAGGACTGAACACCGGACGGCCCGCCCCCCCTTCCCGCAGGCCCCGCCCCGCCCCGTCCGCCCCGGAACCGCGGGCGGCCGGCCCGCGTCCCTGGCGACGGAACCGTCACGGGCGGGGTCACGGGCGAAGGGGGGCAAGGGAGATGAAGGTGCGGATGTCCTCGGCCGGCGTGCCCGCGCGGGACCGGCTCGGCTGGTTCACCGACATCATCGACCGCTCCCTCGCGCCGACGGCGATCCGCTGCGCCGACCCCGGCGCGTTCCGCGCCGACGCCGCCCTGCTGGACCTGGGCGCCGTACAGATCTCCACCTTCACCTACGGCGCGCTGCGGTCGAGCCGTACGCCCACCCTCATCCGGCGTTCCGATCCCGAGCAGTACCAACTGGCCCTGGTGACGGGCAGCCCGATGTGGATCTCGCAGCGGCGCGCCGATTCCGGGTCGGTCACCGGCGACCTCGTGCTGTGGGACACCTCCCACCCGTACGAGGCCGGCGCGCCCGAGGACGGCGGCACGGTCCGCGCCGTCGTCATGCAACTGCCCCGCACTTCGCTGCCGTTGCGGCCCGATCGGGTGGACCGGCTGCTCGCGCAGCGGATCCCCGCCTCGCGGGGCACGGGCGCGGTCCTGGCCCAGTTCCTCGACAACGTCGACGCGCACGCCGAGGGCTGCGGGGAGCGGGAGTTGGCCCGGCTGGGGCAGGCCGCGCTCGGGCTGGCGACGGCCTGCCTGGCCGAACGCCTCGACGCCTACGACGACCTGCCCGCCGAGGCCCGCGAAGAGGTCCTGCTGCGGCAGATCGACGCCTTCATCGACCACAACCTGGGCGATCCCGAGCTGACGCCCGGGGCGGTCGCGGCCCGCCACCACGTGTCGGTGCGCCGGCTCCACCAGCTCTTCCAGGGACGGCCCGAAGGGGTGGCGGCCACGATCCGCGGTCGCCGCCTGGAGGGCTGCCGGAGCGACCTGCTGCGGCCCGAACTGCGCGGCCGGGCGGTGCACGCCATCGCCGCGCGGTGGGGGTTCACCAGCGCGGCGGTCTTCAGCCGGGCCTTCCGCCAGGCGTACGGGACGAGCCCGTCGGAGCTGCGCCAGACGGCGGTGGCCGCGACGGGACGGGCCGCGGCGGGCCCGGACGCCCCCGGGCTGGTTGCCCGTCCAAACCTCCTGCGCTGAACGTCAACGATCGCTGCGCGCAGTGCACATGCGGGTGCTCCCCGCCGGTCTAAGATCTGTTTCCGGCCACCCGCGTTCGTCGCGGTGGCCGGTCATGACGCCCTGCGGGTCGACCGGGGTGCTCCGCGCACCCCTTCCGGTCCGTGCGACGACGCCGATCGGGTCCGGTCGTCGAGGGGATCCGCGTCGGCCACCGGTCCTCGCCGTTCACGGGGGTGACGACGGGGGCCCGCCGCGCGGATCCGTCCACCTCGCCCGACCGGGCCCACCGGTTCGGCCGCACCCGGCCGCCCGGCCCCCGTTCCCACCGCGCCTCCCGCCCCGCGGGCCGTGGCCGGGGGCGTCGCGGGCCGGGCGTCGGGCCGGGCGTCGGGCCGCGGCTCAGGAGTGGCCGAGGTCCGCCGGGGCGAGGTCCTCCACCGCGACGGAGCCGGCGTCGGCGGCCGGGCGGAGCGGGAACGCGTCCGCGGCCATCGAGTCGAGCACCGGCGGCGCGGGCCGCGGCGGCTTGGGCATGACGGCCGCCTCGGAGTGGCCGCCGCAGCCGTAGGACAGGGACACCAGACGGCCGTCGGCCGGACCGAACTCGTTCGCGCAGACACCGAAGGCCTGCCCCAGCGAGCCACCGATCGCGACGAGGAACCCGCAGGACACGCAGGAGGCGGGCGCCGCCTGCGCCATCGGGGTCTTGGCGCCGAAGGACTCGTCCCACCGGTCGGCCGCGCTGTGCAGCCCGTAGCGGGACAGCACGCGCGCCCGGCGCATGCCGAGCTCCTCGGCGACGGCCGTGATGGAGCCGCGGGCGGGCACGACGGCCCGGTCGGTGACCTCCGCGTCCTCGGCCTCGACCAGGTCGGCCATCTCGGTGGAGACCACCGAGTTCGGCGGCGGGGCGTCCTCGCCCGACCAGCCCGCCTCCAGGCGCAGGTCGTCGGCGTCGGTGGGCAGCAGGTCGCCCGGTCCCATGTCGCCGGGGCGCAGCCGCTCGCTCCACGGCACCCACTCGGGCGCCAGCAGGGCGTCGTCGCCGGGCAGCAGCACCGTTTCGTCGAGGGTGACGTTCTTGGCGCGGGAGGCGCGGGCCACGGTGACGGCCCAGCGCCAGCCGCGGTAGCCCGGTTCCTTGCACTCGAAGAAGTGCGTGACGACCCGGTCGCCCTCGGACACGACGGAGACGTGCTCGCCCACCACGCCGGGGTAGGCGGCCTCCTCGGCCGCCGCGCGGGCGAGCTCTACCGCCTCCACGCACAGCCGGTCGGGGGCGGGGGTACGCGGGGTACGGCTTCGCGTCGTCGCAGCACTCACAGGTCTCGTTCTCTCCTACGCCGTCTCACGAGTGCGCCGTCCGTACTGTCGTCCACAACGACCCGTCGGTCTCGTCCGTACGTAGCGCGGGCGGAGCGGACCAGAGGGCCGCGTCGACGTCCGCGCCCGATCGGCCTCGGGCACACCCCACTGAGATCCATTCTGCGGGATCCCGAAGAGGCGCGCGGCCAAGTGCAACCGCCGGTGGCGCGCTACGCACGCTACCTCCTCCGAAGCCTTCGGCCCACATGCGAGGTCCGATTCGCGGACAACGGACGACCCCTTCCGGGGCCCTGACGGGTCCATCGGGCCCCCGGGACATGCCGGGAGGGGTCCGGGAGGGGTCCCGGCGGGCCCCGTGGGGCACTATGGCCACGTGGCACCCGTACGGTCGTCCGCCGACGGCTCGGGACCGGCCAGGCGGGCCGGCCGGGCTGTCGGACGTGCCCTGCACCTCCCCTTCACCGGGACGGCGCGCGGGATCCGCAGGGCCACGCACGCCCACGGCGCCGGGGAATCGGGGCTGGGCCGGCTGATCGAACTGCACGCCATCAACGGCGCCGGCGATGTGATGATCACGGTGGCGTTGGCCTCGACGGTGTTCTTCTCCGTCCCCACGGACGAAGCACGCGGACGGGTGGCGCTCTACCTGGCCATCACCATGGCCCCCTTCACCCTGCTGGCCCCCGTGATCGGTCCGCTGCTCGACCGTCTGCCGCACGGACGACGGGCGGCGATGGCCGGCGCCATGCTGACGCGGGCCCTGCTGGCGCTGATGATGTCGGGCGCGGTCGCCACCGGCGGGCTGGAGCTGTACCCGGCGGCGCTGGGCGTCCTGGTGGCCTCGAAGGCCTACGGGGTGGTGCGCAGCGCGGTGGTGCCCCGACTCCTGCCGCCGACGTTCTCCCTCGTGAAGGCGAACTCGCGGGTCACCCTGGCCGGCCTGCTCGCCACGGGCGCCGCCGCGCCGGTGGGGGCCGGGCTGCACGCGATCGGGCCGCCGTGGCCGCTGTACGGGGCCTGCGCGATCTTCGTGTGGGGGACCTTCGCGGCGTTCCAGCTGCCGCACAAGGTGGACGACGCCAAGGGGGAACGGCGGGCGCGGCTGTCCACGCACGAGGCCCACTCGAAGCGGCCCGGACTGCGGACGGTGAGCCGCTCGGTGTTGTGCGGGCTGCTGGCGAACGCGTCGATGCGCGCCCTGTCCGGGTTCCTGATCTTCTTCCTGGCGTTCCTGCTGCGCGAGCACCCGCTGGGCGGGCAGAGCGCGGCGGTGTCGCTGGGCATCGTCGGCGTCGCGGCGGGGGTCGGCAACGCCTGCGGGACCGCGGTGGGCGCCTGGCTGCGGGCCAGGGCGCCGGAGGCGATCGTCGCCGCGGTGCTGTCGCTGACGCTCGCCGTGGCGATCCTGGCGACGCTGCTGTTCAGCGGGCTGTTCATGGCGGTGCTGGCGGCGACGGCGGGGTTCTGCCAGGCGCTGGCGAAGCTGTCGCTGGACGCGATGATCCAGCGGGACGTGCCCGAGGCGGTGCGGACGTCGGCGTTCGCCCGTTCGGAGACGCTGCTCCAGGTGGCGTGGGTGCTGGGCGGGGCCATCGGCATCGCGCTTCCCCTGAACGGGGTCCTGGGCATGGCGGTCGCCGCCGTCCTGGTCGCCCTCGGTACGACGATGGCCCTGCGCGGGTTCCTGACCTCCCCCCGCCACCCCCGCGGCTCCACCCGCCCCCGCGTGGCGTGAGCCCGTCGCCCCGGTCACGCGGGCGGCGCGGCCGGGACGCACCGAGGACCCCCGTGCGGCGGCTCGACCCGGTGGCCCGATAGCCTTCGGCTCATGACCGCACCGCTTTTCCCGGGTAGGGCCCGCCGCAGCGTCGCGGCCCTCGGAGCCGTGTCCGCCGGGCTCCTCCTCCTGTCCGCCTGCGACAAGCCGACGCCGCTCGCGACGGTGACCGTCGGCAGCTCCTCGGTGTCCTCGGAGGCCGAGTGCCGTCCCGAGGCCGGCAAGGACCTCGCGATGGACCGCCTCCAGGAGTGCCTGACCGGCCTCAAGGACGCCAAGACCGTCGAGTACGGCCGCGGCGACACGCTGCGCCTCGGTGTCGAGCCGGACGTCGTCGAGGACGGCAAGAAGTGGCAGGCCGTGCTCGACGGCCAGCCGATCACCGAGCCCTCCTCCAACACCTACCGCAGCTTCCAGGGCGCCGACGTCTTCGCGACCGGCGGCCAGGGCGAGGCCCCCGCCTCGAAGATGCTCGGCTTCGTCCAGGTCGGCGCGGACGGCAAGCCCCTCGCCGTCTGGTCCTTCAAGCTCAAGCTCAAGTAGCGAACCCCGCAGGCGAAGGCAGGCGAACCGTGCGCGCGCTCGTCGTGACCGCGGTGGCCGCGGAGGCCGACTCCGTGACCACCGGTCTCACCCCTCATCCGGACCCGGTCACGCCCGAGCCGCGCACCCTGCCCGGCGGCTACCTCATCAGCCGCAGGGACCTGCCCGGCCTCGCCGTCGACGTGCTCGTCGGCGGTGTCGGCCCGGCCGCCGCCGCGGCCGCCGCGGCCACCGCGCTCGCGCTGGCCGACTACTCGCTCGTCATCTCCGCCGGCATCGGCGGCGGGTTCGCGCCCGCCGCCCCGCTCGGCTCGCTCGTGGTCGCCGACGCGCTCGTCGCCGCCGACCTGGGGGCCCAGACCCCCGACGGTTTCCTCTCCGTGCAGGAGCTCGGCTTCGGCCGCGCCGTGCACCTGCCGCCCGCCGACCTCGCCGCCCGCGCCGCGGAGGCCACCGGGGCGCTCCTCGCACCGGTGCTGACCGTCTCCACCGTCACCGGCACCGCCGCGCGCGCCGCCGAACTCGCCGCCCGCCACCCGCTCGCCGGGGCCGAGGCGATGGAGGGCTTCGGGGTCGCGGAGGCCGCCGCCGCGCACGGGCTGCCCGTCCTGGAGGTCCGCGCCGTGTCCAACGCCGTCGGGCCGCGCGATCGGGACGCCTGGCGGATCGGGGAGGCGCTGGCGGCCCTGGCCGCCGGATTCGGGGCCCTGGGGCCCGTACTCGTCAACTGGGGAGAACGCCATGACCACCAGCAGCGCTGACGCCCGGCCGTTGGACATCGCCTACTCGCCCTGCCCGAACGACACCTTCGTCTTCGACGCGTGGGCGCACGGGCGGATCCCCGGGGCGCCCGCCCTGAACGTGACCTTCGCCGACATCGACCTCACCAACGGCATGGCCGAGCGCGGCGAGCTGGACGTGCTGAAGGTGTCCTACGCCGTCCTGCCGTGGGTCCTGGAGGAGTACGCGCTGCTGCCCTGCGGCGGGGCGCTGGGGCGCGGCTGCGGGCCGCTCGTGCTGACGCGCGAACCGGGCGTGGACCTGACGGGGAAGACGGTCGCGGTGCCGAGCGAACGCTCCACCGCCTACCTGCTGTTCCGACTGTGGGCCGCGGACGTCCTGCCCGACGGAGTCGGCGAGGTGGTCGTGCTGCCGTTCCACGAGATCATGCCGGCGGTGCGCGCCGGCCGGGTGGACGCCGGCCTGGTCATCCACGAGGCCCGGTTCACCTATCAGGACTACGGGCTGCACTGCCTGGCCGACATGGGCGAGCACTGGGAGTCCACCACCGGCCTGCCGATCCCGCTGGGCGCGATCATCGCGAAGCGCTCGCTGGGCGAAGGGACGCTGCGGGCGCTGGCCGAGTCGGCGCGCGCGTCGGTGCGGATGGCGTGGGCCGACCCGGAGGCCTCCCGGCCGTACGTGCGCGCGCACGCGCAGGAGCTGGACCCGGCCGTGGCCGACCAGCACATCGGCCTGTACGTCAACGAGTTCACCGCCGAGCTGGGCGACGACGGCTACGCGGCCGTCCGCGGGCTGCTGACCAGGGCCGCGGCCGAGGGCCTGGTTCCGGCCATCAAGCCGGACGCGCTGCGCTTCCCCTAGCGCCCGCGCACCACGCGACGGTGCCCCGCCGCTCCTTCGAGCGGCGGGGCACCGGTGCCTCGTGGGCGGGGCTCAGACGTCGAGCTGGTCGGCCACCGCGCGCAGCAGACCGGCGATCTTCGTGCCGTGCGCCTTGTCGGGGTAGCGGCCCCGCTCCAGCATCGGCGTGATGTTCTCCAGCAGGGTCGTGAGGTCCTGCACGATCGAGGCGAGCTCGTCGGGCTTGCGGCGCTGCGCGGCCGCGACCGAGGGCGCCGGATCCAGTACCGTCACCGAAAGTGCCTGGTCACCGCGCTGGCCCGCGACGACGCCGAACTCGACGCGCTGGCCGGGCTTGAGGGCGTCGACCCCGGCGGGGAGCACCGACGAGTGGACGAAGACGTCTCCGCCGTCGTCCCGGGAGAGAAAGCCGAAGCCCTTCTCGCTGTTGAACCACTTGACCTTGCCGGTAGGCACGTCCGTCCTCTGTCCTTGTGATCGTCGGGTCCGGTGGGCCGTTCGCATGCGGCTCCGGATAGCGGTGTGGCGGGTCAGCGACCCGCCTCCTCACAGGCTAATGGTCCAGAAACGGGTGACAAGTCGTTCCCCGGTCCTTCCCGGAGTGACCGCTTCGGCCAGGGAACTACCCTGGTGAGGTGACTGTTACTCCTCATTCCGACGAAGCGCGGCCCGGCGACGGACTCGTGAAGGCCGGCGGCATCGTGTTCATCGTGGGCGCGCTGGCGACGCTCGCGACGATGGCACCGTTGTTCCTGGGCACCGATCCCTTCCCGTCGTACGCGTGGGCCGTGTGCATGCTCATGGGCGTCGGCTTCGCCATCTCGGCGGCGGGCGTGCTGCGCTCGGCGGCGGCCCAGCGCCGGGCGGCGCGGGCCTCGCAGGCCTGACCCGCGGCGGCGCGGCCGCCCGGCCTTCCCGCCCGGCCTTCCCGCTAGGCGGCGCGGGCGGCGACGTAGTCGGCGAGCCAGGCCGGCAGCGCGGTGAGGTCGGCCAGCACCACGTCCGCGCCCGCCGCGCGCAGTTCGGGCTCCGGGCACGGCCCGGTCGGCACGACGACCGACAGCGCGCCGGCGGTCCGCGCACCGCGTACGTCGCCCACGTGGTCGCCGACGTAGACCTGCGCCTCGTACGCGCGCAGGGCCTGCGCCTTGGCCTCCGCCCACAGCCAACCGATGACGGCGTCGGGTTCGATGCCGAGGTGCGCCAGGTGCAGGCGGGCGTTCGGCTCGTGCTTGGCGGTGACCACGATGGCCCGGCCGCCGAGGGCCCGGACGGCCTCGATCGCCTCGCGGGCGCCGGGCATCGCGGGCGTCGGCTCGATGGCGTACGTGGGGTAGATCTCCCGGTAGCGATCGGCCATGGCCGGGATCTCCTCCGCCGGGAACCAGTACGCGAGCTCCTCGTCCAGCGGCGGCCCGAGGCGGGTCACGGCCGCGTCGGCGTCGATGAACGTACCGGTTTCGGCAGAAAGGGCCTGGTAGGCGGCCTTGATGCCGGGGCGCGAGTCGATGAGGGTCATGTCGAGGTCGAAGCCGACCGTCAGCTGCGCGGCGGGGGCGGACGCGGTGGGGTTGTCGGAACTCATGCGGCCATTGTGCCGAGCCGCCACGACGGCCCGGCAACGCGCCCGTGACCCCGCCCCGCCCACCGGTGGAACCCCCGACCTCACCGCCGGCCGCACCCGCGGCCGGGTGGCGACGGCCCGCCGCTTCCCCTCGACCCCACGGACCCGGGAAGACTCCGTGCCGCCGGGCGGCAGGGGGCACCTCCCGGCCCCCTGGGGCCGGGGGAGGGTCAGGCAAGATCCGGAAGAGACGGCCTAGCCGCGGGGGCGGGAGCGCCAGGCCAGGTACGCGGCGAGGGCCACGGCGGCGGTGCGGGTCAGGGCGGGCCACATGCCCTGGTACTCCGCTCCCAGCCGGTCGTCGGCGAGGGCCTCGCCCCACCGCCCGTCGGCCCGGCCCCACAGCCACACCAGCGCCACGGTGAACACCGCGCCGGGCACGCCGAAGACCGTCCACTTGCGTTCGCGCGGCCCGAGCACGCCGGAGGCCAACGCCGCGAGCCAGCCGACGAGGAGCACCATCCACGACCCGGTGGCGGCCCCGGCCAGGAGGGCCACCGCCACCAGCAGCAGGAACGCGTTCGGGCGGGCCCGCGGCGCGGCCCCCGCCACCGCCCCCGCCTCCGGCTCGGCCCCGGCCGCCTTTCGCTCGCGCCGCTCCCGCAGCGCCCGTACGAGGCGCCGCGCGGCCGAGGCCGACTTCGAGGCCGCCCCCGACTCCGCTTCCCTCCCCGGCTCGCGCTCCCCCTCCCGCTTCGGCCCGTCCGCGTCCTCGGCCCGGTCCTCGTCGAAGAGGTCGGGGAACTCGATGCCGCCCGCGAAGCCCTCCACCTGCGGCCCGGCGCCCCGGCCGCCGGCGGCGACCCGCCACCAGTCGGGCTCGCCCCGGTCGGAGTCGCCGAGTTCGTCGACGCCGGCGAGGTGCGGCGGGACGTTGACGGGGGCCGGAGCCGGAGCCGCCTTGGCGGCCCGGTCCGCGCGCCGCTGCTTCGGCACTGCCGGCACCGGTACGACGGCGGGCGCCGGCGCCTCCGTCCGACCCGCGGTGTCCACGACCTCCTCCGGCGTGCCGATCCGGTCCAGGATGAGCCGTACCGCCGCCGGAGTGTCCGGTTCGTACGTGGCACGCCGACGGTCGATCTCGTCCCGCAGACCGGCGACCAACCGCATCCGGTCGCCCGACGACAACTGCCGCCGGTGCGCCAAGTCCCCGACACGGCTCAGATATTCGTAGACCAGTTGGTCGCTCTCGATCCCCACGCCCCGGCTCCTCACGTACCGCCTGTCCCGAAGGTAGCGCGTGCGCCCGTGGAGCGGCCGCCGACGCAGCGGATACCGTGGACCGGATGGGGACCGGCCGACGACCGGCCGAAGTGACCAGGAGGCGACCACCGTGCCCGAGGCAAGCACCTCCGCCGCACCCGCTGCGGCGAACGCCCCGCGTTCCCTCGCCGAGGCGCTCCGCGCCCGCGACGACGTCGCGCTGGCCGCCCTCCTGCACGCCCGCCCGGACCTGCTGAACCCGGTGCCCGGGGACGTGACCCAGCTCGCCACGCGCGCCGGCACCCGCGCCTCGGTGGTGCGCGCCCTGGACCGCCTGGACCGGTTCGCGCTCCAGACGGCGGAGGCCCTCGCCGTGGCCCCGGACCCCTGCCCGTACCCGGTGTTGGAGTCGCTCCTGACGGGCGGTGAGGACGAGGAGGCCCGCGCCGCCCTGCCCCGCGCGCTGGGCACCCTGCGCGACCAGGCCCTGGTGTGGGGCGACGACGAGCGGCTGCGCCTGGTGCGCACCGCCCGGGAGCTGCTCGCCCCCTCGGCGCAGCGGCCGTCCCCGACCGGGCTGGGCCCGACCGTCGCGGAGGCCACGGCCGGGATGTCCCCGACCCGGGTCCAGGAGATCGTGGCGGCGGCCGGGCTGCCGGCGACGCACGACCCGGTGTCGGCGGTGGCCGCGCTGACGGGGCTGTTCACGGACCCGGAGCGGATGTCGGCGCTGCTCGACGAGGCCCCCGCGGAGGCCCACCAGGTGCTGGGCCGGCTGGTGTGGGGGCCGCCCTACGGGGAGGTGACCCCGAATCCGGCGGCTCCGGTGCGCTGGCTGCGCGACCGGGGCCTGTTGCTGCCCGCCTCGGCGCGGACGGTCGTCCTGCCCCGCGAGGTGGCCCTGCACCTGCGCGGCGGGTTCGCGCACCGTCGGACGGCTCCCCTCGCGCCGCCGGTCGGCGCGGACCGCGAGCACCGTCCACAGCTTGTGGACGCGAACGCCGCCGGGCAGGCCCTGGCCGCGGTGGGCGTCGTGGAGGAACTGGTCAAGTCCTGGGAGCACGCCGGGCCCGCCGTGCTGCGGGCGGGCGGGCTCGCCGTGCGCGACCTGAAGCGGACCGCCGCCACGCTGGACACCACCGAGCCGCAGGCGGCGTTCTGGATCGAGCTGGCGTACGCGGCCGGGCTCCTGGCGAGCGACGGGGAGGCCGACGAACGGTACGCGCCGACCCCCGCCTTCGACGACTGGACCGAACTCCCGCCCGCCCGCAGGTGGTCGGCGCTGGCCGCGGCCTGGCTGCCCGCCACCCGGACCGCCGGACTGGCCGGCGAGCAGGACGCCAAGGGCCGCACCCTGTCGGTGCTCGGAGCCGACCTGGACCGCTCCGCCGCCCCCGAGGTGCGGCGCCGGGTCCTGGACCTCCTCGCCGACCTGCCCGAGGGCGCCTCGCCGCAGCCCGAGGCGCTCCTCGAACGCCTCGCGTGGGAAAGGCCGTCGCGCGGTACGAGCGACCTGCGCGCCCGCCTCGCGCACTGGACGCTGACCGAGGCCGAGGTCCTCGGCGTCACCGGCCGGGGCGCGCTCAGCGCCTTCGGCCGGGCCCTGCTGGAGCACCGCGACCCGGCGCCGCTGCTGGCGCCGCTGCTGCCCGAACCGGTGGACCACGTCCTGCTCCAGGCCGACCTGACGGCGGTGGCCCCCGGCCCGCTGCGCCGGCCGCTCGGCGAGGTGCTGGCGGTGCTCGCGGACGTGGAGTCCAAGGGCGGGGCGACGGTGTACCGGTTCACGCCCGGTTCGGTACGCCGCGCCCTGGACGCCGGGCGCACCGCCTCCGACCTGCACGCCTTCCTCGCCGAGCACAGCCGCACCCCGGTGCCGCAGCCCCTCGCGTACCTGATCGACGACGTGGCGCGGCGGCACGGGCACCTGCGGGTCGGCGCGGCCTCCTCGTACGTGCGCTGCGACGACGACGCGATGCTGGGCGAGATCCTCGCCGACAAGCGGTCCGCCGGCCTGGGGCTGCGCCGGCTCGCGCCGACCGTGCTGGCGGCGCAGGCCGAACCGGGCGCGCTGCTCGACGGGTTGCGGGCGATGGGCTACGCGCCGGCGGCGGAGTCCCGTACCGGGGACGTGCTGGTGGCGCGGGCGGACGCGCACCGCACGCCGGCGCGCTCGGCGCCGGTGCCGGTCCCGGACGGGCCGCCGGTGCCGGACGCCACCCTGCTGGGGGCGGCGGTACGGGCGATCCGCGCGGGCGACCTGGCGGCGACGGCGGTCCGCAAGGAGCCGGCGCCCTCCGCCGACGGGACCCCGGCTCCGGCTCCGGGCGAACTTCCGCGCACCAGCGCGGCGGAGACCCTGGCGACGGTGCAGGCGGCGGCGCTGACGGGGTCGGCGGTGTGGATCGGGTACGTCAACGCCGAAGGGGCGGCGAGCCAGCGCGTCATCGCCCCGGTGCGGGTGGAGGGCGGCTTCGTCACGGGCTACGACCACACGGCGGACGAGGTGCGCACGTTCGCCCTGCACCGCATCACGGGCGTGGCGGAACTGGCGGAGGACCAGGTCTGAGGCCCGCCGGGGCGGCCCGGGCCCGGCGGAAAAAGGGTTCGCCGGCGACGACTTGGATGCGTCACCCTGACGACATGTCCGATCAGTACACCGCGACCACACCCACGATCACGTCCACGACCACGCCCACGACCCCGCTCTCCGCCGCGACCACCGCCGTGCCCACGCCCGACGGCCCCGACCCGGCCGCAGACCCGGCCGCCGAGCCGGTCCGCCGGATCCGGGCCGCGCACACGGCCGACACCGTGACCGTGTACCAGGCGTACTCCCCCGCCCTCGGTCTCCCGGCGGCCCGCGACGGACGCTTCCCGCCCGCCTGGAACCGCGAGCGGATGACGTGGATCAAGCCGTCGTTCCTGTGGATGATGTACCGCTGCGGCTGGGCGGCCAAGGCCGGCCAGGAGACCGTCCTGGCCGTCGAGATCACCCGCGCCGGCTTCGACTCGGCCCTCGCCGGGGCCTGCCTGTCCCACTACGCCCACCGCGTGCACGCCGACCGCGCCGCCTGGAAGGCGTCCGTGCGCGAGACCACGGCCCGCGTCCAGTGGGACCCGGAGCGCGACCTGCACCTGAGGCCGCTCCCGTACCGCTCGCTCCAGCTCGGCCTGTCGGGCCCCGACGCGCGGGCCTACGCCGACGCCTGGACGGTCTCCATCCGCGACGTCACCCCGCTGGCCCGGGAGATCAACGCCCTGGTCCGCGCCGGCGACACCGACGCGGCCCGGGCGCTGCTCCCGGTGGAGACCCCGTACCCGTCGGGCCCGCTGCCTCACCTGGACGCGTAGTCCACCAGCGCCGGGTCGAAGGGCCAGGCCCCGGCGAGCCAGTCGACGACGGCCCCGTACAGCTCGGCGTCGAGGTGGGCCCGGTCGGCGCGCACCCAGGAGCTGACCCGCACCCGCCCGGGGGTCTCCTTGCTCGGGTACACGTACAGGCAGCCGATGACCTCGGTCCCCGCCCCGCGCCCCTCCAGCACGCTGTACGTGAACCCGCGCCGGGCGGCGAAGTCCTCGGCGTGCCGCTCCAGGTCGGCGAGGTTGGCCTCGGCGCTCATCCCCTCCGGCGGCGGCCACCCCCCGCCGACGAAGCCGGGCGTGGCCCGGATGTGCGCGATGCTCCCGCTCCAGGCGGCCAGGTCCGCCTCGTTGTGCCGCGCGCCCAGCGGCTCCAGTCGGAAGGCGGCGGTCTCCGGCGGCGCGGGCGCCTCGAAGTCGGCGGGGACGAAGGACTGCTCGGGTTCGCTCATGCCCGGACCGTACGCGGGGCGCACGGCCCCCCTCCAACGCCTTTCCCCGGCCCGCGCCCGCCCCGCACCGACGGCCGCCCCGGGCGGACCCGCCCCCGTCACCCCCCGATAGGGCAGACTGGAGGTTTGGCCGCCCGCGTCCGGGCGGTCACATCACGCCGGAAAGGGAACTGCTGCGTGAACGGGCCCCTCATCGTCCAGAGCGACAAAACCCTCCTCCTCGAAGTCGACCACGAGCTCGCCGGGGCCGCCCGCCGCGCCATCGCGCCCTTCGCCGAGCTGGAGCGTGCCCCCGAGCACATCCACACCTACCGGATCACCCCGCTCGGCCTGTGGAACGCCCGCGCCGCCGGGCACGACGCCGAGCAGGTCGTCGACGCGCTCGTCGAGTTCTCCCGGTACCCCGTCCCGCACGCGCTGCTCGTCGACGTCGCCGAGACCATGGCCCGCTACGGCCGCCTCACCCTCTCCAAGCACCCCGTCCACGGACTCGTGCTGACCAGCACCGACCGGCCGGTGCTGGAGGAGATCCTGCGCTCCAAGCGGATCACCCCCCTCGTCGGCGCCCGCCTCGACGCCGACACCGTCGCCGTCCACCCCTCCGAGCGCGGGCAGATCAAGCAGACCCTGCTCAAGCTGGGCTGGCCCGCCGAGGACCTCGCCGGGTACGTCGACGGCGAGGCGCACCCGATCGAGCTGGAGGAGAACGGCTGGGCGCTGCGCCCCTACCAGGCGCAGGCGGTCGAGGGCTTCTGGCACGGCGGCTCCGGCGTGGTCGTCCTGCCGTGCGGCGCGGGCAAGACGCTGGTCGGCGCGGGGGCCATGGCGAAGGCCAAGGCGACCACGCTGATCCTGGTCACCAACACGGTCTCCGCCCGCCAGTGGAAGCACGAGCTGGTCAAGCGGACCTCGCTGACGGAGGAGGAGATCGGCGAGTACTCCGGCACCCGCAAGGAGATCCGGCCCGTCACCATCGCCACCTACCAGGTGCTGACGACCCGGCGGAAGGGCGTCTACCCGCACCTGGAGCTGTTCGACTCCCGCGACTGGGGGCTGATCCTCTACGACGAGGTCCACCTGCTGCCGGCGCCCGTGTTCAAGTTCACCGCCGACCTCCAGGCACGCCGCCGGCTCGGTCTGACCGCCACCCTCGTGCGGGAGGACGGCCGCGAGTCCGACGTGTTCTCCCTGATCGGGCCGAAGCGCTTCGACGCGCCGTGGAAGGAGATCGAGGCGCAGGGCTACATCGCGCCCGCCGACTGCGTCGAGGTCCGGGTCAACCTGACCGAGTCGGAGCGGCTCGCGTACGCGACCGCCGAGACGGAGGAGAAGTACCGCTTCTGTGCCACGACCGCGACGAAGCGGAAGGTCACGGAGGCGCTGGTGCGCAAGCACCGGGGCGAGCAGACCCTCGTCATCGGCCAGTACATCGACCAGCTCGACGAGTTGGGCGAGCACCTGGACGCGCCCGTCATCAAGGGCGAGACCTCCAACGCGCAGCGCGAGAAGCTCTTCGACGCCTTCCGCGAGGGCGAGATCAACGTGCTGGTCGTCTCGAAGGTCGCGAACTTCTCCATCGACCTGCCCGAGGCCACCGTCGCCATCCAGGTGTCGGGCACCTTCGGCTCCCGGCAGGAGGAGGCGCAGCGCCTCGGTCGCGTCCTGCGTCCGAAGGCCGACGGGCACGAGGCCCGCTTCTACTCGGTCGTCGCGCGCGACACCATCGACCAGGACTTCGCCGCGCACCGTCAGCGCTTCCTGGCCGAACAGGGCTACGCCTACCGGATCATGGACGCCGACGAGCTGCTGGCGGGCGACTGACGGTCCGCCGCCCGGGCCTCGACCGGCCCGGCCTCCCGCTCCCCGAGTGCCGGCCTCGGGGACGGGACCGGCACCGTACGCGGGCGCCCGCCCGGGCGCCCGCTCCGGCGCCGGTGCGGCAGGGCCGCCAGGGCCGTCACGAGCGGCGGTACGGCCCAGACCCACAGGTGGCACGGGTCCAGCAGGAGGGCGCCGCCGGTCTCGGGCAGGTGGCGGGACCAGAAGTCGGCGGAGGCCTGCGGCAGCACGATCAGGCCCAGCAGGGCGGTGCCCGTGAAGCCGGCCAGGGCGGTCAGACCGGCCCTGATCCGGCCGGTCAGGAGCAGGTACGGGATGAACACCGTCGGCGTCAGGGTGATGCCGGCGGCGGTGCCGAGGGCGAAGCCCTCGCCCAGCGCGCCGCGCGCCCGGCCCAGGTCCCAGACGGCGAGGCAGGCGAACGCCAGGTTGATCTGGGCGGGCAGCGGGTCCTGGAACAGCGGCTCCAGCCACAGCCCGGCGGTGGTCGCGGCGAGGACGGGCACCGGGCGGGCCCGCAGGCCCCCGAACCGGCAGGACAGCACGATCAGCAGGGCGAGCAGGCCGGCGTTGCCGAGGAGGAGCACGACCTTCAGTATTCCGGCGGGCAGCCAGGCGGCCGGGGTGAACAGGATCGCGGCGAACGGCGGATAGACGGCCGGGGGCCACCACCCGTGGGCGGACAGGGCCTGGACCGGCGCGTGCGCCGAGGGGACCCGCAGGGCGAGGCACAGCACGCCCGACAGCAGCAGCGCCCCCGTGACCGGCACTCCGAGCAGGGGCGACGGCGAGCGGAGCGGATCGGTGCTGCGGGTCACGCGCGTGACCCTAGTGGACGGGTGCGCGGGTGCCGGCGGTATCAGGCCACGGTCGCGGCGCGGCCCGTCACCTGCGTATGACGCCGGCGTCCTCGGCGTACTCGCCCAGCACGACGACGCTCACGGCGGTCGCCGCGAAGACCTTCGCGGCGCGCAGGACGTCGCCGAAACGGTGTCGGGAACGGGAATCGGAGGTGGCGGTGGCGCCGCTCGGGCGGCCGCCCCGCATCGGGGTGAAGGTTGCGGTGCTCATGAATCCATGGTGCGTTCTCCCGCCGTCCGGCACATCGCCCTCGGGACGGAACCGGCGGGCCCCCGGGGTCCTCCTCACGGCCCATGCCGACCCCTAGGGCCCTGCCTCAGGTCTGACACTCCCCGGTATGACACCCGTACGGGGGTCCCGGTACCGACGGACCGGCGACGACGGAAACCGTTCGCGCCGCCCCCGGCCGCCGGCTACAATCTCCGCTCTGCCGCCTCCCGCCGCACCACCGGGGAGAGCCGCCCACCGGACGGAAACCGGCGGGCTCCCGTTTCGCACACGTCAAGCTGGAGGCAGTTCCGTGCCCGCGCACGCCCCCGACACCCAGTCCCCGGACGCCCCCGCCGACCCCGCCGATCCGCTCGGTCGTGAACGGGCCCACCTGAGCGCCTCGCGCTCCGCCCTGCGCGCCATGCGCGAGGACGTCGAGGCCCTCGACATCCGCGACGTCACCGCGAACTGGGTCAACGCCGTCGTCCTCCAGGCGCAGATCGACGACCGCATCAAGGCGCTGGCCGACCTCTCCCACACCCCGCTCTTCTTCGGCCGCCTCGACTACCTGCACGCACCGGGCGCCGACCTGGCCGAGGGCGCGGAGGGCGAACAGTTCTACATCGGGCGCCGCCACGTCCACGACGCCGACGGCGACCCGATGGTCATCGACTGGCGCGCGCCGGTCTCCCAGCCGTTCTACCGCGCCTCCAAGGCCGACCCGCAGGACATCGGGCTGCGCCGCCGCTTCGGCTACACCGGCGGCGAGCTGACCGCGTACGAGGACGAGCACCTGTCCGACCCCGCCGAGTCGGCCGCCGTCAGCGCGCTCCTCCAGCGCGAGATCGAGCGGCCCCGCGTCGGTCCCATGCGCGACATCGTCGCGACGATCCAGCCCGAGCAGGACGAGATCGTCCGCTCCGGCCTGTCCGGCTCGGTCTGCGTCCAGGGCGGCCCCGGCACCGGGAAGACGGCCGTCGGCCTGCACCGCGTCGCCTACCTCCTGTACGCGCACCGCGAGCGCCTGGCCCGCACCGGAACCCTGGTCATCGGGCCGAACCGTTCCTTCCTCCACTACATCGAGCAGGTCCTGCCGGCCCTGGGCGAGCTGGAGGTCAAGCAGGCGACCGTCGACGACCTCGTCGCCCGCGACGGCCTGGAGGTGCGCGCCGTCGACGCCGCCGCGACCGCCGTGGTCAAGGGCGACGCCCGGATGGCGGAGGTGCTGCGCCGCGCCGTGCGCTCGCACGTCACCGAGCCGGCCGAGCCGCTGATGGTGGTGCGCGGCTCGCGCCGCTGGCGGGTGCCCGCGTACGAGATCGCGGAGATCGTCGAGGAGCTCCGGCGCCGCGACATCCGCTACGGCGCGGCCCGCGACGCCCTCCCGCAGCGCATCGCGCACACCGTCCTCGTACGGATGGAGCAGGCGGGCGAGGCGCCCGACGACCGGGTGCAGGACGCGGTGGCCCGCAACGCGGCCGTGAAGGCGGCCGTCAAGGCGATCTGGCCGCAGGTGGAGCCGGCAAAGCTGGTGCTGCGCCTGCTGTCGGACGCGGAGTTCCTCGCGGCGCACGCGGAGGGCGTCCTGACGCCGGACGAGCAGGCCCTGCTGCTGTGGCCGAAGCCGTTCCGGAGCGTGCGGTCCGCGAAGTGGTCGGCGGCCGACCTGGTCCTCATCGACGAGGCCCGTGACCTGGTGGAACGCACCCATTCCCTGGGCCACGTCGTGCTCGACGAGGCGCAGGACCTGTCCCCGATGCAGTACCGGGCGGTGGGCCGGCGCTGCACGACGGGCTCCGCGACGGTCCTGGGCGACCTCGCGCAGGGCACGACCCCGTGGGCCACCCGGGGCTGGGACGAGGCCCTGCGGCACCTGGGCAAGCCGGAGGCGGTCGTGGAGGAGCTCACGGCGGGCTTCCGCGTGCCGCGCGAGGTCATCGCGTACGCGTCCCGGCTGCTGCCGGCGATCTCCCCGGGGCTGGCCCCGGTCTCCTCGGTCCGCGAGACCCCGGGGTCCCTGGTGGTCACCCGGACCGACGACCTCACCGCGGCGGTGGTCGAGGCCTGCCGGGCCTCGCTGGCGCACGAGGGGTCGATCGGCCTGATCGCGGCGGACGCGCGGATCCCGGAGCTGGGCCGGGCCCTGGTGGAGGCGGGTCTGCCGTACCTGGCGCCCGGTGAGGAGACCACGGTGGAGTCGCGTCTGACGCTGGTGCCGGCGTCGCTGGCGAAGGGCCTGGAGTACGACTACGTGGTCCTGGACGAGCCGGCCGCAGTGGTCGCGGGCGAGCCCGACGAGCGCACGGGTCTGCGGCGCCTGTACGTCTGCCTCACCCGGGCCGTGTCGGGCCTCACGGCCCTGCACTCGTCCCCCCTCCCGCCCGCCCTGGCCTGACGCCCCACCCCCGCGACGGCGCCGGGGGCGGGCGGGAGGGGCCGGCTCACCGACCGGCGGCCCGGCCTCGCCGCCCCGCGGCCCGGCCTCGCCGCCCCGCGGCCCGGCCTCGCCGCCCCCGCCGGTCGGGCCGGCCCGGTCCGGTGCCGCGCGGGGCGCGAAGGCGCCCGGCGGCCCGGCCCCGCCCCGCCCCGCCCCGTCGGGGGGCGCTACGCGACCGGGGTCAGGAGCGCCTCGCGCCACTGGGCCACGGCGGAGGCCGAGACCGGGGCGCTCCAGCCGTCGGGGCGGGCCGCGCCGCCGATGTGGAAGGCGTCGATGCCCGCCGCCCGCAGCCGCGGCAGGTGGGCCAGGGTCAGGCCGCCGCCGACCAGGATGCGCGGCCCGTAGCCGGGCTCGGCGCCCCGGGCGGCCTCCGCGAGCAGGACCGGCAGGCCGTCGTCGACCCCGGCCGCGGACCCGGCGGTCAGGTAGGTGTCGAGGCCGGGCAGGTCGGCGAGGGCCTTGCGCAGCCCGTCGCGGTCGGCGGCCCGGTCGATCGCCCGGTGGAAGGTCCAGCGGCACCCGTCGAGCGCGGCGACCACCGCTTCGACGGCCGCGAGGTCCGGGGTCCCGTCCGGGTTCAGGAAGCCGAGGACGAACTCCTCGGCGCCCTCCGCGCGCAGTTCCCGCGCCACCGTCACCAGAGCGGTGACGTCACCCGCCGCGAACCCGTCCGTCCTGCGGAGCATCACGCGCAGCGGGATGTCGACGGCCGCCCGGATCGCCGCGAAGGTCTCGCGCGACGGCGTGAGTCCGTCGGCGGCCATGTCGGTGACCAGCTCAAGGCGGTCGGCCCCACCGGCCTGGGCCGCGACCGCGTCCTCCACGTCGAGGGCGATCACCTCCAGGAGCGCACGGTTGCTCATCAGTTGCCGTCCTTCGTTCCGGTTGTCCACGGGCAAGGGTCCAGTGGAAAAATAGGTCTAGTCCAATATCCAGAGTACGGGCCTCCGCCCGCGCTCCACCAGCACAATCACGCCACCCCCACAATGTGCGCATGAACACGGAGCCGACCCCGAGCGACACCACCGCCCTGCGCGCCCGCTGGCACGCCACCGCCACGGCCGCCGGCGCCGACCCCACCGCCGACCCCGCCCCCTACGCGGACCGCCTCCTCGCCGCCTGGGCGGAGCCCCAGCGCCGCTACCACACCACCACCCACCTGGCCGCCGTCCTGACCCACCTCGACGCCCTCGCCCCGCACGCCGCCGACCCGGCCGCCGTCGAGCTCGCGGCCTGGTTCCACGACGCCGTCTACCGCCCCGACCGCTCCGAGAACGAGGAACGCAGCGCCGCCCTCGCCGAGCGCGCCCTGCCCGAGCTGGGCATCGACCCCGCCCGCACCGCCGAGGTGGCCCGCCTGGTCCGGCTCACCGTCACCCACGACCCCGCCCCCGGCGACACCAACGGCGAGGCCCTGTGCGACGCCGACCTCGCCGTCCTCGCCGGCGCCCCGGACGCCTACGCCGCCTACGCCGCCGCCGTCCGGGCCGAGTACGGCTTCGTCCCCGACGAGGCCTTCCGCACCGGCCGCGCCGCCGTCCTGCGGCAGCTCCTGGCCCTGCCCCGCCTCTTCCGCACCCCCCACGGCGCCGCCCACTGGGAGGCCCCGGCCCGCGCCAACCTCGCCGCCGAACTCGCCGCCGGACTCGCCGCCGAATCCGCCGCGCCGACCTCCCCGGATTCACACGACTGACACACCCGGGGGAATTCGAACGCGTTCGCACCGGTTGGTGACAGTCATGCCCGCAGATGCCCCCCGCTCCCGCATGCCCGTCGCCGTCTACGTCCTCGGCCTGTCCGTCTTCGCACTCGGCACCAGCGAGTTCATGCTCTCCGGGCTGCTGCCGCCGATCGCCGAGGACATGGGCGTCAGCATCCCGCGGGCGGGCCTGCTCATATCCGCCTTCGCGATCGGCATGGTGATCGGCGCGCCGCTGCTGGCCGTGGCGACCCTGCGCCTGCCCCGCCGCACCACCCTGATCGCCCTGATCAGCCTCTTCGGCCTCGGGCAGGTCGCGGGCGCGCTGGCCCCCTCGTACGAGCTCCTCTTCGCCTCCCGCGTGGTCGCGGCCCTCGCCTGCGCCGGCTTCTGGGCCGTCGGCGCGGCCGTCGCCATCGCCATGGTCGACCAGGACCAGCGCGCCCGCGCCATGGCCGTCATGATCGGCGGCCTGTCCATCGCCAACGTCCTCGGCGTCCCGGCCGGCGCCTTCCTCGGCGAGCACCTGGGCTGGCGCTCCGCGTTCTGGTCGGTCGGCGCGGCCTCCGCCGTCGCCCTCGTCGGCATCCTCGCGCTGATCCCCCGCATCCCGCTCCCCGCCGAACGACCGACCCTCCGCCGCGAGCTGCGCATCTACGGCGACCGCCAGGTGTGGCTCGCGATCGGCATCACCGCCCTGGCCGCCGGCGGCGTCTTCTGCGCCTTCAGCTACCTGTCGCCGCTGCTCACGGACGTGGCCGGGCTGGACTCGAAGTGGGTCCCGTGGATCCTCGGACTCTTCGGGATCGGCGCGCTCGTCGGCACGACCATCGGCGGCCGGGTCGCCGACGCGCACCTGTTCGGCGTGATGATCTGGGGCATCACCGCCTCCACCGTCTTCCTGACCGTGCTCGCCCTGCTGGCCCCGCTCGCGGTCGCGGCGATCGCGCTGTCGTTCCTGCTGGGCGTCTCGGCCTTCTTCACCGCCCCCGCCCTCAACGCCCGCATGTTCAACGTGGCCGGCGCCGCCCCCACCCTGGCCGGCGCGACCACGACCGCCGCCTTCAACCTCGGCAACACCGGCGGCCCCTGGCTCGGCGGCACCGTCATCGACGCCGGCCTCGGCTTCTCCGCGACCGCCTGGGCGGGCGCCGCCATGACCGTCACCGCGATCGCCCTCGCCGTGATCGCCCTGCGCCTGGACCGGCGTACGCCGCCCCGCGCGACCCGCGTGGTCGCCTCCGGCGCCGCCGCGACCCCCGCCGAGGCGACCGCCCGCACCTGACCCCGACCCGCGCCCCGGCCCGCGGAACGGCCCCGGTCGCCGCCCCCGGCGGGCCTTCCTACGATGGGAAGGTCCGCTCGGGGATCCGGACAGCGCTCGGGGAGCATGCGTCAGAGGTGATCCCCCATGGGCCGGTACCGGACGCCCACCCTCCTCGCGGCCGCCACCCTGCTGCTCAGCGCCCTGTGCGCGGGACAGGCCCCCGCCGCCGCCCCGCCGGGCCGCGTCGACATCGACCCGGCGGTCGCCGAGCGCCTCGACGACGCCATCGAGGCCGCCATGCGCAGGGCCGCCATCCCCGGCGTCGGCGTCGGCCTGTGGGTCGACGGGGACGACTCCTACGTGCGCTCCTTCGGCACCGCCGACAAGGCCACCGGCGTCCCGATCAAGACCGACGCGCACACCCGCATCGGCAGCGTCACCAAGACCTTCACCGTCACCGCCGTGCTGCGCCTCGTCGACGAGGGGAAGGTACGGCTCGACGCGCCGATCTCCACCTACCTCGACGGGGTGCCCGGCGGCGAGCGGATCACCGTGCGCCAACTCGCCGAGATGCGCAGCGGCCTCTACGACTACACCGAGGACCCGCGCTGGCTGGCCGCCTACAAGGCCGACCCGCAGCGCTCCTGGACCCCCCGGGAACTGCTGGCCATCGCCTTCCGGCACCCGGCCGGCTTCCCGCCGGGCGCGCGCTGGGAGTACTCCAACACCAACACCGTGCTCCTCGGCCTGCTCGTCGAGAAGGTCGGCGGGCAGCCCCTGCACACCTACCTGGAGCAGCACGTCCTGCGGCCGGCCGGGCTCGACTCCACCTCGCTGCCGACCGGCGCGGAGATCCCCGACCCGCACGTGCACGGCTACACCAACTTCACCCCGGACGGCGCGACCGTCGACGCCTCCACCTGGAACCCCTCCTGGGCCTGGGCGGCCGGCGCGATGATCTCCACCATGGACGACCTGCGGGACTGGGTCCCGATCCTGGTCGGCGGGCGGCTGCCCGACGGCGGCCGGCTGCTGGAGCCGGGCACCCAGGCCCAGCGGCTGCGCGCGCTGCCCACCGGCTACCCGGACGTGGGCTACGGGCTCGGCATCGCCGACATCGACGGCTGGATCGGCCACAACGGCGAGCTGCCCGGCTACGAGACCGTCGCCGTCCGGCTCCCGCAGGAGCGCGCCACGCTGGTGATCGTGGTGAACTCCGACGTCGACGGGAGGTTCGGCAACCTCAGCTCCCTCATCGCCAACGCGGTCACCCGGATCGTGACCCCGGAGCACGTCTGGGCGCTCCCGGCGGCGGCCCAACCGAACGCCGTCCCGGAACCCTCCGCCCCGACGACCCCGAAACCGACCCCGGCCCCGGCCCCACCCGCGAGCCCGCCCGCGGCCCCGCCCGCCTAGGCGACCGGCCGGCCCTTCGGGCGGCGCAGTCCGGCCGCCGTCAGACGGCGGACCAGTTCCTTGCTGCCGACCTCCACCGCCCCCGCCGCCACCGCGTCCGCGTACCGGTGCGCGGGCACGTCGTAGTGGTCCCGTTCGAAGGCGCGCGCGGGGCAGCCGATGGACCCCGCGAAGGCGTGCAGTTCCTCGTACGAGACGTCGCTGACCAGGTGCGACCACATGCGGCCGTGCCCCGGCCAGGTCGGCGGGTCGATGTACACCGTCACCGGCGGCTCACCGACCGGGGTGCAGGACGGGACCGAGGGCGCCCACGGACGCCACCCGCACGCCCGCCTCCGAGCACACCCAGTGCGGGTCCGGGCCCAGTTCCGGCTCCACGTCCAGCGCGTGGGGGTCGCCGTGGCCGCACACCGGGCACAGCGGCCAGCGGCCGTACTTCTCCAGCAGGGCGTCCTGGACGTCCTGGGCGACGAGTCCGGCGAGGTAGTCGACCCCCTCGGGCCACTGCTCCACCCACCAGCGGCGGTGCGTGACCGAGTCCTCGACGAGGGAGACGACATCGGCGTCGGCGACCTCACCCGCGGCGAGATCGGCGAGAACGAGCGCACGGGCGACGTGCAGCGCCTGTTCCAGGGGGGTCGTGTGGTCCATGCGCTCATTGTGGACCCGGACTCTCCGGTAGCGAAGCGCCGCCCGTCGGGCCGGCGGGGCCGTCCAGGGCCACAAGTCCCCTTCCCCGGTTGCCTATGGCTCCTTGACCCGCCCCCGGCCCGAAAATAGATTTCAGACGTGAGCGAGAACGCGAAGGAAACTTTCCGCCCGGCGGACGGATCGCCCCCCGGGCCGACACCGGCACCGGCACCGGCCCCCGAACCGGCACCGGCCCCCGGCACCGGCACCGAGGCACCCCCCGCCCCCGCCGCCCTGCGGGCTCGCGTCCGCGCCCTCGGCCCCACCATGACCCGCACCGTGCGGGCCGTCGCCGAGACCGTCGCCTCCGACCCGGCCGGCTGCGCCCGCCTCACCGTCACCGGACTCGCCGAACGCACCGGCACCAGCGAGGCCACCGTCGTGCGCACCGCGCGCCTCCTCGGCTACCCCGGCTACCGCGACCTGCGCCTGGCCCTCGCCGCACTCGCCGCCCAGCAGGAATCAGGCGCCGCTCCCGCCGTCACGGTCGACATAGCCGTCGACGACCCCCTGGCCGAGGTCGTCGCCAAGCTCGCCCGCGAAGAGGCGCAGACCCTCGCCGACACCGCCGCCGGCCTGGACCTGACCCAGCTGGAAGCCGCCGTCGACGCCCTCGCGACCGCCCGCCGCATCGACATCTACGGCGTCGGCGCCTCCGGCCTCGTCGCCCGCGACCTCGCCCAGAAGCTCCTGCGCATCGGCCTGATCGCCCACGCCCACGACGACCCCCACCTCGCCGTCACCAACGCCGTCCTGCTGCGCCCCGGAGACGTGGCCGTCGCCGTCACCCACTCCGGCGGCACCGGCGACGTCATCGAGCCGCTGCGGCACGCCTTCGAACACGGCGCGACCACCCTCGCCCTCACCGCCCGCCCCGGCGCCCCCGTCACCCGCTACGCCGACCTGGTCCTGGCCACCTCCGCCGCCCGCGAGAGCCAACTGCGCCCGGCCGCCATGTCGAGCCGCACCAGCCAACTGCTGGTCGTCGACTGCCTCTTCGTCGGCGTCGCGCAGCGCACCTACGAGACCGCCGCCCCCGCCCTCGCCGCCTCCTACGAGGCCCTCGCCCCCCGCCACCGCACCACCGTCGGCCCCACCCGCACCACCGCCCGTCAGGAGCACCGCCCGTGACCGCCTACGCCGCCCTCCGCGCCCAGCTCGACACCCTCACCACCGAGGCCTTCCGCCCCGAACTCGCGGACGTCGACCGGCTCCCCACCCTGGAGATCGCCCGCCTCATGAACGCCGAGGACGCCACCGTCCCGGCCGCCGTCGCCGGGCAGCTGGACACCATCGCCGCCGCCGTCGACGGCATCGCCGCCCGCATGGCCCGGGGCGGCCGCCTCGTCTACGCGGGCGCCGGCACCGCCGGCCGGCTCGGCGTCCTCGACGCCAGCGAGTGCCCGCCCACCTTCAACACCGACCCCGCGCAGGTCGTCGGCCTGATCGCGGGCGGCCCCTCCGCCATGGTCAAGGCCGTCGAAGGCGCCGAGGACTCCCGCGAACTGGCCGCGGCCGACCTCACCGCCCTCGCGATCGGCCCCGACGACACCGTCGTCGGGGTCTCCGCCTCCGGCCGCACCCCGTACGCGATCGGCGCCGTCGAGTTCGCCCGCGGCCGCGGCGCCCTCACCGTCGGACTGTCCTGCAACTCCGGATCCGCCCTCGCCGCCGCCGCCGAACACGGCATCGAGGTCGTCGTCGGCCCCGAACTACTCACCGGCTCCACCCGCCTGAAGGCCGGCACCGCCCAGAAGCTCGTCCTGAACCTCATCTCGACGGTCACGATGATCCGCCTCGGCAAGACCTACGGGAACCTCATGGTCGACGTACGCGCCTCCAACGAGAAGCTGCGCGCCCGCTCCCGCCGCATCGTCTCCCTCGCCACCGGCGCCGACGACTCCGAGATCGAGGCCGCGCTCACCGCCACCGACGGCGAGGTCAAGAACGCCATCCTCGTCATCCTCGGCGGCGTCGACGGCCCCACCGCCGCCGCACTGCTCACCGCATCCGGCGGCCACCTGCGCGACGCCCTCGCCAAGGCCCTCTGACCCACCCGCACCACCCCCGCCCCGCACCACCGACGCAAGGCGACCCCATGTCCACTGACAAGAACCGCGCCACAGCCGCCGCGATCCTTCCTCTGGTCGGCGGCCCGGACAACATCACCTCCATCGCGCACTGCATGACCCGCCTGCGGATCGGCCTGCGCGACCGCTCCCTCGTCCGGGACGAGGCCCTCAAGGCCCTCCCGGCGGTCCTGGGCGTGGTGGAGGACGACACCTACCAGATCGTCCTCGGCCCGGGCACCGTCGCCCGCGTCACCCCCGAGTTCGAAGCCCTCGTCGCCGAAGGCCGCACGGCCGCCCCCACCGCCGACCCCGACCCGCACCGGTCGTCCGTCACCGCCGACGAACTCGCCGCGCAGGGAGCGGCGATGAAGGACGCGCAGAAGGCCCGCAACGCGACCCCGTTCAAACTGTTCCTGCGCCGCGTCGCGAACATCTTCGTCCCGCTGATCCCCGCCCTCATCGGCTGCGGCATCATCGCGGGTCTCAACGGCCTGCTCACCAACCTCGGCTGGTTGCCCACCCTCGTCCCCGCCCTCGCCGCCATCGCCTCCGGCTTCATGTCGCTCATCGCGGTGTTCGTCGGCTTCAACACGGCCAAGGAGTTCGGCGGGACGCCGATCCTCGGCGGCGCCGTCGCCGCGATCATCGTCTTCCCCGGCGTCGCGAAGATCGAGGTGTTCGGCGAACAGCTCTCACCCGGCCAGGGCGGCGTCCTCGGCGCGCTCGCCGCCGCGCTGCTCGCCGTCCACGTCGAGAAGTGGTGCCGCAGGTGGGTCCCCGAAGCCCTCGACGTGCTCGTCACCCCCACCCTGACCGTGCTCGTCTCCGGCCTCGTCACCCTCTTCGGGCTGATGTTCCTCGCCGGTGAGGTCTCCGCCGCCATCGGCGACTTCGCGAACTGGCTGCTGGCCACCGGCGGCGCCTTCGCCGGCCTCGTCCTCGGCGGACTGTTCCTGCCGCTGGTCATGCTGGGCCTGCACCAGGCCCTCATCCCCATCCACACCACCCTCATCGAACAGTCCGGCTACACCGTCCTGCTCCCGATCCTCGCCATGGCCGGCGCGGGCCAGGTGGGCGCGGCCATCGCCGTCTACTACCGCCTCCCGCGCAACGGCTCCCTGCGCACCACCATCAAGTCCGCGCTCCCCGCCGGCTTCCTCGGCGTCGGCGAACCGCTGATCTACGGGGTCTCCCTGCCGCTCGGCCGCCCCTTCGTCACCGCCTGCGTCGGCGGCGCCGCGGGCGGGGCCTTCGTCGGCCTGTTCAACCAGCTCGGCGTCGGCTTCGGCTCGACCGCCATCGGCCCCTCCGGCTGGGCCCTGTTCCCGCTGCTCGACGGCACCTCGGGCCTGGGCGCGACCCTCGCCATCTACGCGGGCGGCCTCGGCGTCGGCTACCTCGTCGGCTTCCTCGCCACCTACTTCTTCGGATTCACCCGACAGATGCTCACCGACCTGAACACCGACCCCCACCCCCCGGCCGACACCGGCACCGGCACGGGAACCACCGAGACGGCGAAGGAACCCGCCCTGGCCTGACCGACCGGCGACGAGAGTGCGAGGGTGCGAGGGGCTTCCCACCGGGGGAGCCCCTCGCTCCGGGTTCACGCCGCGGGCCCCGCCCCCGTCGCGGCCCTCAGGAAGCGCACCAGGTCCTCGGCGCTGTACCCCAGCTTCGGGCCCCGCTCGACCGCCATCAGCAGCAGCTGCCCCACGATCTCCGCGCCCCAGCCGTCCGGACCGTCCTGCGACCACTCCCACAGCTTCTCGATGCCCAGGTCCGTCATCAGCAGCCCGTGCCCGGCCCGGATCTCCCCGCAGGTCTGCGCCACCGCGTCCAGCAGCCGCCCACCCGGCCGCTCGCAGCGCAGCCCGAAGTACCCGCCGACCTCCTCCACCGCACAGCCCGTCGGCGGCCTCGCCTTGATCCCGTCGTAGCGGACGTGCTCGAAGCCCGGGTACTCCCCCGCCGGACAGTGCACCAGCGTGAACCGGTGCCAGCCCGGCGGCGGGGGCGGCTGCGGACGCCACGCCTTCGACCCGAACGCCTCGTGCACCAGCGCCGTCGCCTCGTCCGCCGACTCCGCGCTCCGGCTCTCCCGCCGCTCGCCGTCGTCCCCGACGGCCGTCCACACCGCCGCGCCGTCACCGTCGACGCCCTCGTCGCGCCGCACCCGCACCGACAGCCCGCTCCCGCCCCGCCGCCAACGGCCCCCCGCCGGCGCCGCCTCCAGCCCGCGCAGCTTCCATCCCAGCTCGAAGGCGAACTCCGCCGAGTCGATCCCCTCGGTCACGGGCACGCCCGCTCGTGCAGGACGGCGGCCAACCGCAGCGCCGTGTCGAGGTTGCAGCGCCCGAGGTCGACCAGCGGGAGCCCGTAGGTCCCCGCGGCGGACACCCCGTCCACCCCGAGCGAGGGGAACACCACGCCGACCCCGTCGAGGGCCTCTTTCAGCTGCCCCACCGCCTCCTCGGCCGCGCGGATCCGCTCTTTCGGAGTGAGCACCATGCCATGTCACCTTCCACTCTGAGTATTCAGCTTCTGCACACAGAGTGGCGATGGGGTGGCTGGCCTTTCAAGTGGGCCACCGCAGCAACCGCACATGTTGTACCGGGAGTTGTCATGCCAGGAAAGAACCTCGACCCCTCGTCCTCCCCCCGCGCCCTGCTCGGCGCCGAACTCCGCGTCGCCCGCGAACGGGCCGGCCTCAGCCAGCCGCACTCGGCGAACTGCTGTTCGTGAGCGGCTCGCACGTCGGCCAGATGGCCACCTGGAGGAAGTCCACCCACAGCGGCGGCGACGGCGGCGACTGCGTCGAGGTCTGTGACGCGCACCCCGACGTCGTCCCCGTCCGGGACTCCAAGGTCCCGGACGGCCCGCACGTGGTGTTCCACGCGCGGGCCTGGGGGGACTTCGTCAGGTCGCTCTGACGGGTCAGAGACCGCCGGTGAACAGGAGGCGGTTCGGGCTGCCCGAGCTCAGGAAGGACAGCCGGTCCTTCGTCGACTCGGTCAGCAGCGCGTTGAAGATCTCCTCCGGGTCCGCCTTCGGGTGCTTCTGCTTGAAGAGGACGGCGGCGCCCGTCACGTGCGGGGCGGCCATCGAGGTGCCGTTGAAGGACACCGAGCCGCCGCCGAGGCGGGCCGAGAGGATGTCCTGACCGGGGGCGTAGAGGTCGACGACGTTGCCGTAGTTCGAGAAGTTGGTCTCGTCGTCGTAGCGGTCGCTCGCGCCCACGGTCAGGACGCGCTCGGCCGAGGCCGGCGAGTAGTTCGCGGCGTTCTTCGCGTCGTTGCCCGCCGAGATGACCGGCAGCACGCCGGCCCGCGAGAGGTTGTTCGCCGCGTCGTTCACGGTCTGGGAGAAGCCGCCGCCCAGCGAGCCGTTCAGCACGGCGGGCTGCTTGGCGTTGCGCGCCACCCAGTCCAGGCCCGCGATGATGCCCGAGAACGAGCCCCGGTTGTCACAGCCGAGGACGCGGACGCTGACCAGGTTGACCTTCGTGGCCACGCCGTACGTCTTGCCGCCGACCGTGCCCGCGACGTGCGTGCCGTGGCCGTTGCAGTCCGCGCCACGACGGCCGTCGCCCATCGCGTCGAAGCCGAACGTGGCCCGGCCCCGGTACTCGTCGTGCTCGTAGTCGATGCCGCTGTCCAGGATGTACGCCGTCACCCCGGCGCCGCTGCCCTCGACGGTGAAGCCGCCGTCGAGGGGCAGGTCGCGCTGGTCGATGCGGTCCAGACCCCAGGCGTTGGCCGGGGCGCGGCCCGTCGCCGGGGCCTTCGGGACGGGCGGGGCGGACGCCGTCGCGTCCTGCTCGACGGACTTCACGCCCGAGGTCGTACGGAGCTTGTCCAGCTGGTGCGAGTTCAGGGCCACGGCGAAGCCGTTGATCGCCGCGCTGTAGACGAACGTCGGCTTCACCCCCAGTCTCTGCGCCAGCTTCGAGGGGTCGACGCCCTTGTGCAGGGTGACGATGTACTGGCCCGGCAGGCCGCCCGTCTCGGCGGTGTGCAGCGGGACGGGCGTGGGCTCCGGAGTGTCGGCGACGGCCGCACCACCGGCCAGGGCCGGACCGGCCGTGAGGAGGGTGGCGATGGCCAGACGGACGAACATGCGCATGACGGCAGCTCCCTGAAGCGGAAGGCGGAGAACGGTGGGGGGTGGGGCCGGCCGGGGCCGGGACGAGAGCCCCGCGGGACGGCCTCCCGGTGCATCGGTCACCCGGGGCCCCGGACTTGAAACGGCTCCGGCCACCTGGCCGAAGGGGGTGCACGGGGCCGGGTGGCGGCAGTCGGGCCATCAGCAGAATCGATCATGCACGTGGCGGGGCGCGCCACCGGGCCGGCTGCCCCCGCTCCGCCCGCCGCCCGCGCAGGTTCACCCGTACGGGCCGTGACCCGGCGGCCGGGCGAGGGAGCGCGCGCGGGTTCACCACCGCCCGCCCCCGCCGCGCCGCACGGGGTCGTTGACCGGCCCGGACGTGCGTGATGGCCTCGCCGTCATGCGCACCCGACCGAGCTGGGCCCTGCCGACGGCCGTCGCCGCCGCCGCACTGGCCGCCGTGGCCGTCCTGCCCGCCGCACAGGCGGCCGACGCCGCGACCACCGACACCGCCACCGCGCCCGCCGCGGTGGCGCCGGCGGACTGGCCGACGTACCTCGTCACCGTCCACGAAGCCCTCGACCCGGCGTCCGTCGCCGAGGCCTACGGGATCACCCCGGTGCACGTCTTCCGCACCGCCCTCAACGGCTTCGCCGCCCGGCTCTCCCCCGAGCAGGTCTCCGCGCTGCGCGCCGCGCCGATCGTGGAGTCCGTGGAGGAGGACGGCCCGGCGAGCGCGCTGGGCCCCGCCGTCTGAGCAGCCGTCCCACGAGCGTCCGACTTTCACTTGGCATGGACCAATGTGGGGCGGCACGGCGGAATGGCTCATACCCCGTCGCGGAGCGCCGCCTTCCCCCCGGAGCCGTTCCGAGGTCTCGCTCCGGCGCGGTCCGCCCGCCTGCCGCGACGGACCGAGGCACGTCCCCGCGCCTCCCCGCAAGGGGGCATCTGACCGGCGGACGCCTGGGGCGGGTGGGGCGACAGCCCCTAGCGTTTGCGACGCCCGGGAACACCGGGCCAGTCGTGAAGACGAGGGGACACGATTCCTATGCGCACGAGTGTGAAGATCGCGGCCACCGCCGCGGCCGGTCTGATGGCCGCCGTCGGCCTGTCCGGCACCTCCTCCGCCCAGAGCCCGCTCGACCAGACCATCGCCGCCCAGGCACAGCGGGCCGGCCTGAACGCGGCGCAGGTGGCGGCTCTTCAGGAACAGATGGACCGCCAGATGGCGCAGAACCCCGGCGGCCGGCAGATCGGCGTCAACCAGGTGGCCTGGCGCGACGGCAAGGCCGTCATGACCTGGCCGCTGCCCGGCGAGACGCGGGCCCGCGCCGTGAACGAGCCCGCCGCCGCGCTCGGTTCGCCGAACTGCGCCTACGCCTGGACCTGCCTGTACGAGCACGGCAACTTCGACGGCCGCCGGCTCACCTGGTCGGACTGCAACTTCGAGCACCTGGGCAACTGGGGCTTCACCGACAAGACCTCGTCCTGGCACAACAACCAGACCCGTGGGACCGTCACCCGTGTCTACAACTGGGTCGGGTACTGGCAGCAGCTGTGGGCCTCCACGGCCCCCTCGTCGAGCTCCTACGTCGGCGACGCGAACAACGACAAGGCCGACGGCATCCAGGTCTGCTGACCGGTGACGCCGGCGGGCCGCCCCGCGCGGCGGCCCGCCGGCGGTGACGGCGGTCGCGACACGGGCCGTGTCGCGACCGCCCGCGCCGGTCAGAGCCCGGCGCCGCCGGTGGCGTCGACGACGCGGCCGGTGACCCAGCGGCCGGCGTCCGAGGCGAGGAAGCCGACGATGTCGGCGATGTCCTCGGGCCTGCCGACGCGGCCCAGCGCGGCGAGGGACGCGGCGTGCTCCTGGGCCTGCGGGTTGCCGCGGAGCCAGCTCGCGTTGACGTCGGTGTCGACGATGCCGGGGGCGACGGAGTTGACGGTGATCCCGCGCGGGCCGAGGACCTTGGCGAGGTTCAGCGTCAGGTTGTCGAGGGCGCCCTTGGTGGGCCCGTAGGCGATGCTCTCGGGCATCGCGATACGGGCGGCCCCGCTGGAGACGTTGATGATCCGGCCGCCGTCGCGCAGCCGCTCCAGCCCCTCCTGCACCAGGAAGAAGGGGGCGCGGACGTTGACGGCGAAGACGAGGTCGAAGTCGTCCTCGGTGACCTGCCCGAGGGGAAGCGAGCGGCCGATGCCAGCGTTGTTGACGAGGATGTCGGCCGGTCCGAGCCCGAGCGCGTCGTACGCCTCCCACAGGGCGGCGGCGTCCCCGTGCCGGCCCAGCTCCGCCCGCAGCGCGTGGGCGCGGCCACCGCGGGCGGTGATCGTCTCGACGGTGTCGCGGGCCGCCGCCTCGTTTTCGGCGTACGTCAGCACGACGGTCACCCCGTCGGCCGCGAGCCGCTCGGCGACGGCCCGGCCGATGCCCCGGCTGCCGCCCGTGACCAGCGCGTTCTTGCTCATGATGGATCCCCCTGATTCAGTAACGATCACTACAGAAATAACCTAACACAAAGATCCACGACACCCTCGACGATCTGTCGACCCGTTCCCGAAGCGCCCGACGCCCGGAGCTACGCCCCGCCCGTCACGCCCCGCCCGTCAGGCCCCGCCCGTCACGCCCCGCGGGCCGACCGGGCCGCCGCCACGAAGGCCCGGATCAGCGCGGGGTCCTTCACCCCGCGTTCCCGCTCGACCCCGCTGGAGACGTCCACGCCCCACGCCCCGGTCACGGCGACGGCCTCGGCGACGTTGCCCGGGGTCAGCCCGCCGGCCAGCAGCCAACGCCCCTCGGGCGCGGTGAAGTCCGCCGAGCCCCAGTTCCACGGCTTGCCGGAGCCGGGGTCGGGCGCGTCGAGGAGCAACAGGTCCTCCCCGTACTCCCCGCACCGCTCCGCGCGCTCGGAGGTGGCCCGCAGCAGCGTCCGCCCTTCGGCGCGCAGCGCGGCGAAGTCCTCGGGCCCCTCCTCCCCGTGCAGCTGCACGCCCCGCACCCCGCTCTCCTCGGTCAGGCGCCGCACCTCCTCGACGGACTGGCCCCGGAACACCCCGACGGTCAGCACCCCCGGCGGCACCCGCCGCGCCAGTTCCCGCGCCGCGGCGACGTCGATGGTCCGGGGGCTCCCGGGCGCGAACACGAACCCGATGGCGTCCGCCCCGGCCTCCACCGCGACGTCGACGTCGTGCCCGGTCCGCAGCCCGCAGATCTTGACGTACAGCCCGCTCGTCTCACTCATGCCCCCGAGTCAACCAAACCCTCCTCTCCCCCGCCGATACGTCCCGCCCTGCGGGCACCGCGGGACCCCGCCGGTCCCGGCGAAAACCCCTCGGTCCGGGGCCCTGACACACCGCACAATGGCCGGATGGACGACAACGGGGTGCAGGTCACCACAGGCGGCGGGGACGCGGAGCTCGACACGCGGCTCGGCAAGGAGCTGGACGCCTTCAACCAGGCGGCGACCGCCGGGCACGAGCAGGCGGAGTTCACCGTGCGGATCACCGACGCGGACGGCGACCTCGTCGCCGGGCTGTCGGGGTGGAGCTGGGGGGACCGGGCCGGGATCGGGATGACCTGGGTCCGTGAGGACAGCCGGGGCGGCGGCTGGGGCGCGCGGCTCCTGGAGGCCGCGGAGGCCGAGGCCCGCCGGCGCGGCTGCGTGACGATCCTGGTGTCGTCCTTCACCTTCCAGGCGCCCGCCTTCTACGCCCGCCACGGCTACGAGGAGCAGGCCCGCGTGCCCGGGTTCCCCGCCGGCCACGAGGACGTGTACCTCCTCAAGCGGCTCTGACAGCGGGCCCGGACAACGCCCGAGGGCGGCACCCCGTGCGGGGTGCCGCCCTCGTTCGAGAACAGCCGATCAGCCGGGGGCCGATCAGAAGTCCATGTCACCGCCCGGCATGCCGCCCGGAGCGCCGGCAGCGGCCTTCTCCGGCTTGTCGGCGATGACGGCCTCGGTGGTCAGGAACAGCGCGGCGATGGACGCGGCGTTCTGCAGGGCGGAACGCGTGACCTTCGCCGGGTCGATGATGCCCTCGGCGATCATGTCGACGTACTCGCCGGACGCGGCGTTCAGGCCGTGACCGATCGGAAGGTTGCGCACCTTCTCCACGACGACGCCACCCTCGAGACCACCGTTGACGGCGATCTGCTTCAGCGGGGCCTCCAGGGCGAGCTTCACGGCGTTGGCGCCGGTCGCCTCGTCACCCGACAGCTCCAGCTTCTCGAAGACCGAGGAGGCCTGGAGCAGGGCCACGCCACCGCCGGCGACGATGCCCTCTTCGACGGCCGCCTTCGCGTTGCGAACGGCGTCCTCGATGCGGTGCTTGCGCTCCTTGAGCTCCACCTCGGTCGCGGCACCGGCCTTGATGACGGCCACGCCGCCGGCCAGCTTCGCGAGGCGCTCCTGGAGCTTCTCGCGGTCGTAGTCCGAGTCGGAGTTCTCGATCTCGGCGCGGATCTGGTTGACGCGACCCTGGACCTGGTCGCTGTCACCGGCACCGTCGACGATGGTGGTCTCGTCCTTGGTGATGACGACCTTGCGGGCGCGGCCGAGCAGGTCGAGACCGGCGTTCTCCAGCTTGAGGCCGACCTCCTCGGAGATGACCGTGCCGCCCGTGAGGATGGCGATGTCGCCGAGCATGGCCTTGCGACGGTCACCGAAGCCCGGGGCCTTGACGGCGACGGACTTGAAGGTGCCGCGGATCTTGTTGACGACCAGGGTCGACAGGGCCTCGCCCTCGACGTCCTCGGCGATGATCAGCAGCGGCTTGCCGGACTGCATGACCTTCTCCAGGAGCGGCAGCAGGTCCTTGACCGAGCCGATCTTGGAGTTGACGATCAGGATGTACGGGTCGTCCAGGGACGCCTCCATACGCTCCATGTCGGTGGCGAAGTACGCCGAGATGTAGCCCTTGTCGAAGCGCATGCCCTCGGTGAGCTCGAGCTCCAGACCGAAGGTCTGCGACTCCTCGACGGTGATGACGCCTTCCTTGCCGACCTTGTCCATGGCCTCGGCGATGAGCTCGCCGATCTGGGTGTCAGCGGCGGAGATCGAGGCGGTGGAGGCGATCTGCTCCTTGGTCTCGACGTCCTTGGCCTGGGACAGCAGGGCGGCGGAGACGGCCTCGACGGCCTTCTCGATACCACGCTTGAGGGCCATCGGGTTGGCGCCGGCGGCCACGTTGCGCAGGCCCTCGCGGACCAGCGCCTGGGCCAGCACGGTGGCGGTGGTCGTACCGTCGCCCGCGACGTCGTCCGTCTTCTTGGCGACTTCCTTGACCAGCTCGGCGCCGATCTTCTCGTACGGGTCCTCGAGCTCGATCTCCTTGGCGATGGAGACACCATCGTTGGTGATCGTGGGGGCGCCCCACTTCTTCTCAAGGACGACGTTGCGACCCTTGGGGCCAAGGGTGACCTTGACGGCGTCCGCGAGCTGGTTCATGCCACGCTCGAGACCGCGCCGGGCCTCCTCGTTGAACGAAATGATCTTGGCCATCTGAAGTGGTCCTCCCGGACAGGGGTGGATTGCTCCGGACCGCGCCCGCGCCCGCGACGGACGGCCTGCGACTCCGGCGGTTCCTTCCCGCCGGACCCTGCGGGCCTCACCGACCCGGTCCTCTTAGTAGCACTCTCACCCGGAGAGTGCTAACGCCAATGATTAGCACTCGACCCCCACGAGTGCAAGCGGCTTCGGGCAACACCACCGGCCGCGCGCCGTGACACGCCCGGGAACGCGCCGAGGGGCCCGCATCCCGTGTCCAGGATGTGGGCCCCTCGTACGTACGTATCGGTGGTCGAACGCGCTGGGACTCAGCCGGCCGCGAGCTTGACCATGTCCGCCTGCGGACCCTTCTGGCCCTGCGAGATCTCGAACTCGACCCGCTGGCCCTCTTCGAGGGTGCGATACCCGTCCATCTGGATGGCGCTGTAGTGGACGAACACATCCGCGCCACCGTCGACCGCGATGAAGCCGTAGCCCTTCTCCGCGTTGAACCACTTGACGGTGCCCTGAGCCATGCCTAACTCCCCTATTACTGGCCCTTGCGCAGGACCGCACTTCGCGGACCCGGGTCAGAACTTGCGCCGGAACGCCTCGACCGGGGCTGAATGTATCCGCACCGCTGCTGTCTGCAACAGGTCAATCCGACGAGAAATCTGGACACACGGAAACGTGGAAATAGAGTGAAAATCTGGCATATTCCAGGGCAACTCGGGCCTGACAATCCACGCCAAAGCCCCATAGCGCGCGCACATGTTGACTCAATGTCAACCCTCCCGCGGCCCGCTCATATGCGGCGGGCAAGAACAGCGGAGGGGACTTCCCCAACTCTACCGCGCCCAATCAAGCAGAATTGCCCCCTCCGCTTTCGGCGGAGGGGGCAATTCTGTTTCCCGTGCGAAACGCGTGGGGCGTCAGCAGCCGCCGGCCACGGCGGGAATGATCGACACGCCAGCGCCGTCGGGCGTCGCCGTCTGCAGGCCGCCCTCGAAGCGCACGTCGTCGTCGTTCACGTAGACGTTCACGAAGCGGCGCAGCTTGCCCTGGTCGTCCAGGACGCGCGCGGCGATGCCCGGGTGGTTCTTCTCCAGGGACTCGATGACCTCGGCGAGGGTCGCGCCCTCGGCCGGGACCTCGGCGACGCCGCCGGTGTAGGTGCGCAGGATGGTGGGGATGCGGACGTTGACGCTCATGGCGCTACTGCCTTTCCGGTAGTGCGGAGGAGAAGTGGTCAGGCCAGGCCGGCGGCGCGGAACGCGTCCAGGCTCGGGCGGATGGTGGCCGTCTGACCGCTGTCCGCGGCGACCGCCTCCAGGGTCTTCAGGCCGTCGCCGGTGTTCAGGACGACGGTCGTCAGCGACGGGTCGAGCTGCCCGTTCTCGATGAGCTTCTGCGTCACGCCGACGGTCACGCCGCCCGCGGTCTCGGCGAAGATGCCCTCGGTCTGCGCGAGGATCTTGATGGCCTCGACGACCTGCTCGTCGTTCACGTCCTCGACGAAGCCGCCGGTGCGGCGCGCGATGTCCAGGACGTACGGGCCGTCCGCCGGGTTGCCGATGGCCAGCGACTTGGCGATGGTGTTCGGCTTCTGCGGGCGGACCACGTCGTGACCGGCCTTGAAGGCGGTCGAGACCGGGGAGCAGCCCTCGGCCTGGGCACCGAAGATCTTGTACGGCCGGTCCTCGACCAGACCGAGCTTGATCAGCTCCTGGAGGCCCTTGTCGATCTTCGTCAGCTGGGAGCCGGAAGCGATCGGGATCACGATCTGGTCGGGCAGGCGCCAGCCGAGCTGCTCGCAGATCTCGTACGCCAGGGTCTTGGAGCCCTCGCCGTAGTAGGGGCGCAGGTTGACGTTGACGAAGCCCCAGCCCTCGCCGAGCGGGTCGCCGATGAGCTCGGAGCAGAAGCGGTTGACGTCGTCGTAGTTGCCCTCGATGCCGACCAGGTCGCCACCGTAGACACCGGCCATGACGACCTTGCCCTGCTCCAGGTCGTGCGGGATGAACACGCAGGACCGGAAGCCGGCGCGGGCGGCGGCGGCGCCGACGGCGCCGGCCAGGTTGCCCGTGGAGGAGCAGGAGAGGGTGGTGAAGCCGAAGGCGCGGGCGGCCTCGACGGCGATGGCCACGACGCGGTCCTTGAAGGAGTGCGTCGGGTTGCCGGAGTCGTCCTTGACGTACAGCTTTCCGGTGACGCCGAGCTCCTTGGCCAGGTTGGCCGCGTCCACGAGCTTGGTGAAGCCGGGGTTCAGGCTGGGCTTGGAGGCCACGTCCGCGGGGACGGGCAGCAGGGGGGCGTAGCGCCAGA
This sequence comes from Streptomyces sp. NPDC103540, assembly GCF_055584445.1. NCBI lineage: Bacteria > Bacillati > Actinomycetota > Actinomycetes > Kitasatosporales > Streptomycetaceae > Streptomyces > Streptomyces sp. NPDC103540. The sequence continues at coordinate 117,229 of NZ_JBVJMA010000010.1, read as the reverse complement.
TGTTGTTCGGGCCGGCCTCGATGGCGGCGCGCAGGGCCTCGGGGTCACCGGTGGGCAGGTCGTAGGAGACTTCCAGCGGTCCGAAGCACTCGACGCACGCGAAGATCGGTCCGAGTTCGAAGCGGGTGCCGCACTCGCGACAGGAAAGACCGTTGGCGGGTCCGAGATCGACAGAGGTGGCGACAGTCTGTGCAGCCATGATGGCGAGGCCCTTTCTCCTCATCTTCCCCATGGCGCACTTCGCCATGAGACGGAATTGGCACCTTCCCTAGTCGGGGACCCCGCTGATGTCGCCGATGGCGATCGCGAGAACCGACTGGAGGGTTGCCGGGGCTTCAACGGGCCGTATCCCTCTGCCCCTCTGGATGAGCGGTATGGCGCCGGCTTCCGCGCTGGAGGGCGCGCCGGTGCGTTTGTGCGCGGGACCCCCGGCATGCGGTGGTCCTTCGCGTTGTTCAAGACTGTAACCGAAGGGCCGGGCGGTTGAGACAGCCGTCCGAACGGCGAGATGGATCACATTTCAGCCGAAAACACCGAGCGTCAGGGAGTACCGACAGTGCTGGATGAGGTGGAGCGCTGGCTGGCCGACCGCTCCTGGTCCGCCGCCGACCGACCGCTCGACCAGCTGATCGAGCGGAAACGGGCCACCGGGACGACGGTCAGCGTCGTGCTGCCCGCGCTCGACGAGGAGGCCACGGTCGGGCGGATCGTCGAGGTGATCCGGCGCGATCTGATGGACGGCCCGGACCTCCCGCTGGTGGACGAGCTGGTGGTCGTCGACTCCGGGTCCACCGACCGCACGGCGGAGGTGGCGGCGAAGGCCGGCGCCCGGGTGGTGCACCGGGACGCGATCCTGCCGAGGATCGAGGCGCTGCCCGGCAAGGGCGAGGTGCTGTGGCGTTCCCTGCTGGCGACCACCGGGGAGGTCGTCTGCTTCGTCGACGCCGACCTGCGCGACTTCTCGTCCGTCTTCGTCTCCGGGATCGTCGGGCCGCTGCTGACCGACCCCGAGGTGCAGTTCGTCAAGGCGATGTACGACCGCCCTCTGGGGGACGCCCCCGGCCAGGGCGGCCGGGTGACGGAGCTGGTGGCGCGCCCGCTGCTGAACCTGCACTGGCCCCGGCTGGCCGGTTTCGTGCAGCCGCTGGGCGGCGAGTACGCCGTGCGCCGCTCCCTGCTGGAACGGTTGCCCTTCCCCGTCGGCTACGGCGTCGAGCTGGGCCTGCTCGTGGACGCGCTGCACACCGCCGGGCTGGACGCGCTGGCCCAGGTGGACGTCGGCGTCCGGCTGCACCGGCACCAGGACGGGCAGGCGCTGGGCCGGATGGCCGCGGCGATCTACCGCACGGCGCAGCTGCGGCTCTCGCGCGGGCACCTGGTGCGGCCGGAGCTGACGCAGTTCGAGCGGGGGCCGGACGGGTTCGTCGCGCGGACCCACCCCGTGGACACGGAGGAGCGTCCACCGATGGTGGAGATCGCCGAGTACGCGGGGCGGCGCGTGGCCTGACCGCCGCGCGCCCCGGCCCGTGCCCCGGCTGGTCGCCGGACCGGCCCCGGCGCGTCACCGGCGCGGGCGCGGACCGGACCGGACCGGTGCACGCGGCGGGGGCGCGCCGCTCGGGCGCGGCCGGGTGCACGGAGCGGGGGCACGAGACGTACACGAGTTTGAGCGCGGGTGCCCCGGGCTAGGTTCGCGACATGGCTTCTCAGGTACTCGTCGCCGCCAACCGCGGCCCGCTCTCGTACGCCCTCGCCGCCGACGGCACGCTCACCGCCCGGCGCGGCGGGGGCGGTCTCGTCTCCGGCCTCTCCGCCGCGCTCGCCCGGCAGCCGGAGGCCCTGTGGATCTGCGCGGCCCTGTCCGACGCCGACCGCGAGGCGGTCCGGCGGGGGGTGGCCGAGCCGGGCGTGCGGATGCTGGACATCGATCCGGGGACCTACGACGACGCGTACAACGGCATCGCGAACTCGGTGCTGTGGTTCACCCACCACCACCTGTACGACGTGCCGCGCGAGCCGGTCTTCGACGCGGAGTTCCGGCGCCGCTGGGACTCCTACGTCGCCTACAACGACGCCTTCGCCCGCGCCCTGGCCGAGGAGGCCGCCGAGGGGGCGGCCGTCCTGGTGCAGGACTACCACCTGGCGCTGGTCCCGGGCGCCCTGCGCGCGCTGCGGCCCGACCTGCGGATCGCGCACTTCACGCACACCCCGTGGGCCTCGCCCGACTTCCTCGGGATGCTCCCGGACGACGTGCGCGCGCGGCTTGTGGAGGGGATGCTCGGCGCGGACGTGGTGGGCTTCCACACCGAGGCGTGGGCGGAGGCCTTCCGGGCCGGGGCGGGCGCGGCCGCCGCGGGCTCGAAGCCGGCGGTGTTCCCGCTGGGCGTGGACGGCGACGACCTGCGGGCGCTGGCGCACCGGCCGGAGGTGGACGAGAAGCTGGCGGCGCTGCGGGCGGAGGTGGGCGGGCGCAGGACGATCGTCCGCGTGGACCGCACCGAGCTGTCGAAGAACATCCTGCGCGGGCTGCTGGCCTACCGGGAGCTGCTCGTGACCCGGCCCGAGTGGCGCGAGCGGGTGGTGCACCTGGCGTCCGCCTACCCCTCGCGGCAGGACCTGGAGGTCTACCGCTCCTACACCGCGGCGGTGCGGGAGCTGGCGGCGGAGATCAACGAGGAGTTCGCCGTGCCCGGCTGGCAGCCGGTGCTGGTCTCGGTCGAGGACGACTTCGCGCGCTCGCTGGCCGCGTACCGGCTGGCGGACGTGGCCCTGGTCAACCCGGTGCGCGACGGGATGAACCTGGTCGCGAAGGAGATCCCGGTGGTGTCGGAGGCCGGTTGCGCGCTGGTCCTGTCCACGGGTGCGGGGGCGTACGAGGAACTGCGCGCGGACGCGCTGACCGTGAATCCGTACGACGTCTCGCGGACGGCGCAGGCCCTGCACGAGGCCCTGACGATGCCGGCCCCGGAGCGGGCGGAGCGGACGAAGCGGCTGGCGGCGGCGGCCACGGCGCTGCCGCCGGCGACCTGGTTCGAGGCGCAGCTGGCGGCGCTCGGGCGCTGAGCGCCGCGGGTGGGCGCCCGTCCTCGGGCGCCCACGGCGGGCGGCTCGGCGGGTGCCCGGGGCGGGCGGCTCGGCGGGTGCCCGGGGCGGGCGGCGTATCAGAGCGCGGCGGCCAGCGCGGCGAGGAGGGCGACGACCTCGGAGGGGCCGGACAGGACGAGGTCGGCGCGGGAGGCCAGTTCCGGGACCTCGGCGGAGCCGCTGCACACGAGCAGGCCGGGCAGGCCGTCGGCGCGGCGCTTCTCGACGGCGGAGTAGGCGGCGAGGTCGCCGAGGTCGTCGCCCGCGTAGAGGACGGCCTCGGCGCCGCGCTCCTGGAGGAACTCGGTCAGGGCGACGCCCTTGTCCATGCCGGGCGGGCGCAGTTCCAGGACGGCCCGGCCCGGCTCGACCATGAGCCCGTGGCGGGCGGCCAGCTCGGTGAGGGGTTCACGCAGGGCCGCGAAGGCCCCTTCGGGGTCCTGGGCGCGGCGGGTGTGGACGGCGAGCGCCCGGCCCTTCTCCTCGATCCAGGTGCCGCGCCAGGCGCCGATCGTGTCGAGGAAGCCGGGCAGTTCGGCGCGTACGGCGGCGACGCCCGGGTGTTCGGCGGGTGCGTGGACGATGCCGCTGACGGCGTCCCAGCGTTCGGCGCCGTAGTGGCCGAGGACCACGAGGTGTTCGAGGCCGGGTACTCCGGCGAAGCCCCCGTGGCGGACGGCGACGCCGGCGGGCCGGCCGGTGACGACGGCGACCGCGGCGACCTTCGGGGCCAGGGCGGCGAGCGCGGCGACGGCGTCGGGGTGGGCGCGGGCCTGGTCGGGGTCGGGGACGATGTCGGCGAGGGTGCCGTCGAAGTCGAGGGCGATCACGGCCCCGCGCGGTGCGCGGAGGAGGGCTTCGAGTCCCTCGCGGCCGGCCGCGGTGGTGGGCACGGGCATCGGCGGATCGTGCGGATGGCTCCCCATGCGTTCGACCCTACCGGGGTCGGGCGGGGACGCCCACCCCTTCTCAGCGGCGGGCCCGCCGGCCCTCGCGGATGCGCCGGAGGCGGTTGACGGTGCCCGGGGCGTGTTCGAGCGCGCGTGGATCGTCCATCAAGGCGTTGAGCAGCTGGTAGTACCGCACGGGGGTCAGGCCGAGGCCCTCGCGTATCGCCCGTTCCTTGGCGCCGGGGCCGGGCCAGGTACGGGCTTCGTACGCCAGTACGGCGGTCTCGACGGCGGTCAGCGCGGCGGGCCCGGGCGCTCCCGGCCCCGCTCCCGCCCCTGCCGCCGCTCCCGCCCCCGTCTCCGCTTCCTCGCGCCCGTCGTCCGTCATACGGCCAGATTAACGGCGGGCGCCGACAGCGCCGGCGGGGGCGGCGGGGGTCGGTTCAGCGGTCGCCGTCGGCCTTGCGGGCCTTGAGCGCGATCTCCTCCAGGACCTTCCCGGGGTTCCCGCCGGGCTGGACGACCTGTCCGATGTTCTGCTTCACGTCCTCGCTGACGCCGGCCCAGGACTTCTTGCCGACCGGGTACAGCTTGGAGTTCGGCAGGGCGGCGAGGAAGGTCTTCAGCTGGGCGGCGGAGCCGCCCGAACTGGCCTCCATGGCCCGGTAGCCACTGGTGGTGACCGGCAGGAGGTCGTACTTGTTGGTGAAGGCGGTCACGTTCTTCGCGGAGAAGAGGTGGTCCAGGAACTTCCCGGACTCCTTGCGGTGGCCGTTCTTGAAGGCCATGACCCAGTCGGCGACGCCCATCGCGGAGTGGTCGGTGCCGTCGACGGTGGGCGGCTGGACCATGCCGAACTTCACGCCCTTGCCGGCGGCCTGCTTGAGCAGCGTGGGGTGGCCGTTGAGCATGCCGACCTCGCCGCGCGTGAAGGCGTCGAAGGCGGCCTGGCGGTCCAGCTTGCCGGGCTCGACGGGGCCGGTCAGGCCCTGGCCGACCAGCTTGTCGCGCAGGAACTCGAAGGCCTTCACGTTCTCCGGGGAGTCGATCTGGTAGGCGTCCTCGTTGTCGGTGTAGCCACCGCCGCCGGAGAGCATCCACATCATCGACTCGGCCTGGGCCTCCTCGCGGCCCAGCGGCACGGCGAAGGGGGTGGGGACGCCGGCGGTCTTCAGCTTCTTGGCCGCCGCCTCCAGGTCCGCCCAGGTCTTCGGCTGCCAGGGCGCGGTGCTGTCCTTGGGTATGACGCCGGCGTCGCCGAGCAGCTTCTGGTTGTAGAAGAGCAGGCGGGTGCTGGCGACGAAGGGCATGCCGTACTGGACGCGCTTGACCTTGCCGGCGTCGGCCAGGGGCCCGAGGAAGTCGGCCTCGGTGGTGACGGAGAGCAGTTCGTCGGTGGTGTAGAGCTTGCCGGCCTCCGCGTAGTCGGCGTAGGCGCCGATCTGCGCGATGTCGGGGGCCTTGCCCTCCTTGACCATGGCGGCGACCTTGGCGTCGACCTCGGACCAGGAGTAGACGCTGACCTCGACGTGGACGTTCGGGTTGTCCTTCTCGAAGGACGCGGCGAGGTCCTTCCAGTAGCCGGCGGAGGAGTTCTGCGGATTGTCGCCGTAGTCGGCCGCCACGACCCGGAGGGTCACCTCGTTGTCCCCCGTGAGACCCGACACGGTTCCGCAACCGGTCAGCGTCACGGCGGTCAGGCACAGCACGGCCCCGGTGGCGGCCAGGCTCAGGTAACGGCCCTTCACGGTTCTCGATCCACCCCTTGTTGTACGTACGATTCGACGTAAGGTCTACACCACTTTGCCGTCGCCTCCACATCCGGAACGCCGTCACGCGCGGACTGTGTCCGGACCGTGTCCGGAGAGCGGTCCTGATTTGTATGGTCACTCAACAATTCCCCCCATTGGACTAGACCTTTCCCCGCCGAGCACGCGAGACTGTCCTCTGTGAAACCCGTGAAACACGTCATCGCCCTCGATGTGGGCGGCACCGGGATGAAGGCCGCCCTCATCGCCGGCGACGGCACCCTGCTGCACGAGGCACGCCGCGCCACCGGTCGCTCCCGGGGCGCGGAGGCCGTCGTCGAGACGATCCTCGACTTCGCCACCGAACTCCTCGAACTCGGCGCCGAACGCTTCGGGGCGACCGCCTCGGCCGCCGGCGTCGCCGTACCCGGCATCGTCGACGCCGAAGCGGGGATCGCCGTCTACGCGGCGAACCTCGGCTGGCGCGACGTACCGCTGCGCGACATGCTCAGCAGACGCCTCGGAGGCATCCCCGTGGCCCTCGGCCACGACGTGCGCACGGGCGGGCTCGCCGAAGGCCGCATCGGCGCCGGACAGGGCGCCGACCGTTTCCTCTTCGTCCCCCTCGGCACCGGCATCGCCGGCGCCATCGGGATCGCCGGCCTCATCGAGGCCGGCGCCCACGGCTACGCCGGCGAGATCGGGCACATCGTGGTCCGCCCCGGCGGACCCGAGTGCGGCTGCGGGCAGCGCGGCTGCCTGGAGACCCTCGCCTCCGCCTCCGCCGTCTCCCGCGCCTGGGCCGCCGCCTCCGGCGACCCCGAGGCGGACGCGGCGGACTGCGCCAAGGCCGTCGAGTCCGGCGACGCCCGGGCCCGCGAGGTGTGGCTGGCCGCCATCGGCGCGCTCGCCGACGGCCTCGTCACGGCGATCACCCTGCTGGACCCCCGCACGCTGATCATCGGTGGCGGGCTCGCCGAGGCGGGGGAAACCTTGTTCACACCACTACGGACGGCCGTCGAGGAACGCGTGACGTTCCAACGACTGCCCGAGATCGTTCCGGCGGCCCTCGGGGACACGGCCGGATGCCTGGGCGCAGGGCTGCTCGCCTGGGACCTACTCGCCACGGAGGTACCTGCCTGATGTCCGGAAGCGCACACAGCACCGTTCTCTCCGGCGCCAGGGTGGTGCTGCCCACCGGGACCGTCGCCAACGGCAGGGTCATCGTCGAGGGCGCCCGGATCGCCGGCAGCGCCCACGAGGGCGCCGACGTCGTCGACCTCTCGGGGCACTGGATCGTCCCCGGCTTCGTCGACATGCACAACCACGGCGGCGGCGGCGCCTCCTTCACCTCCGGCACCGCCGAGGAGGTCCTCCAGGGCGTCCGCACCCACCGCGAACACGGCACCACCACCCTCGTCGCCTCCACCGTCACCGGCGAACTCGACGAACTGGCCCGCCGCGCCGCCCTGCTCGCCGAACTGACGCAGGCGGGCGAGATCGCCGGCATCCACTTCGAGGGCCCCTTCATCAACGCCTGCCGCAAGGGCGCGCACAAGGAGGACCTGCTGCGCGACCCCGACCCGGCCGAGGTCCGCAAGCTCGTCGACGCCGCGCACGGCGCCGCCCGCATGTTCACCCTCGCCACCGAACTGCCCGGCGGACTGGACTCCGTACGCCTGCTCGCCGAGCACGGCGTCATCGCCGCCATCGGCCACACGGACTCCACCTACGACCAGACCCGCCAGGCCATCGACGCCGGCGCCACCGTCGCCACGCACCTCTACAACGCCATGCCGGGCCTCGAACACCGCGCGCCCGGCCCGATCGCGGCGCTGCTGGAGGACGAGCGGGTCACCGTCGAGCTCATCAACGACGGCACCCACCTGCACCCCGCCATGCTGGAGCTGGCCTTCCACCACGCGGGCGCCCACCGCGTCGCGCTGATCACCGACGCGATGGACGCGGCCGGCTTCGGCGACGGGATCTACCACCTCGGCCCGCTGGAGGTCGAGGTCAAGCAGGGCGTCGCCCGCCTCGTGGAGGGCGGCTCCATCGCCGGCTCCACCCTCACCCTGGACACCGCCTTCAAGCGGTCCGTCACCGTCGACCGGCTGCCCGTGGAATCCGTGGTCCAGGCGATCTCCGCCAACCCGGCCAAGCTCATCGGCCTCTACGACGAGGTCGGCTCGCTGGACCCCGGCAAGTACGCCGACCTCGTCGTCCTCGACGAGGCCTTCGACCTCAAGGGAGTCATGCGGCGCGGCGAATGGATCGTCAAGCCGACCGCCTGACCGGCCCCTTCGCCGACCGACGGAGCCACCGGGGCACCACCGCCGCGCCACCGGTGCGCCCGGTCGGCGGGCGACCGGCGGGCGACCGGCGTCCTTTCGGCTGCCTTTCGGCGGCTTTCGGCCGTACCGAACGGGGCGGCGGGCCCACGGGACTGGGCCCGCCGCCCCGTATTTGGCATGATCCCGGCATTCACCGAGACCGGGGCTGACCATGATCCTCACCGTGACGCTCAACACCGCACTCGACGTCACCCACCGGGTGCCGCGACTGCTCCCGCACACCTCCCACCGGGTCACCGGTGTCACCGAACGCCCCGGCGGAAAGGGCCTGAACGTGGCCCGGGTCCTCGCCGCGCTCGGCCACGAGGTGACGGCCACGGGCTTCGCGGGCGGACCGACCGGCGCCCTCGTCCGCGAACTCCTGGCCGACGGCACGGGCGTCGTCGACGCCCTCGTCCCCTGCGCGGGCGCCACCCGCCGCACCCTGGCCGTGGTCGACGAAACCACCGGCGACACCACGCAGTTCAACGAACCCGGCCCCCAGATCGACCCCGCCGAATGGGCCGCCTTCCTCCACCGCTACACCGAACTCGCCGCGAGCGCCCGCGCGGTCGCCCTGTGCGGCAGCCTCCCTCCCGGCGTACCCGTCGGCGCCTACGCGCTCCTCGTCCGCGCCGCCCGCGCGGCCGGCGCCGCCCCGGTGCTCCTCGACACCAGCGGCGAGGCCCTGCGCCGGGGAGTCGCCGCCCGACCGGAGATCATCAAGCCGAACGCCACCGAACTGGCCGAACTCACCGGCTCCCGCGACCCGCTCCCCGCCACCCGCGCCGCACGCCGGCGCGGCGCGCACGCGGTGGTCACCTCCCTGGGCCCCGCCGGACTCCTCGCCGCCACCCCCGACGGCACCTGGCGGGCGGCCCCGCCGCGCCCCCTGTCCGGCAACCCGACCGGCGCGGGCGACTCCGCGGTGGCCGGCCTCCTGTCGGGCCTCGCCGAGGACCTCCCCTGGCCCGCGCGCCTGACCCGCGCGGTCGCCCTCTCGGCGGCCACCGTCCGCTCCGCCACCGCCGGCGACTTCGACCCCGGCACCTACGAGGAGATCGCCCCGCAGATCACGGCCGTCCCGCTGCCGGCCCCGTAGCCCGCGCCCGAGGCGACCGGCGCGGGAACGACCTGCGCGGGAACGACGGAGGGGGAGACGCACCCGGTGCGTCTCCCCCTCGTCGCGTCCGTCGCCGGCGGGCCGGCGGCCGTCAGCCCCGGGACCAGCCCGAGCCCAGGCGCAGCTGGTCGAATATGGCCTCGCACTGGTTGCCGGCCTCACACGAGATCTTCATCGTGTTCGTGCCCTTCTTGAGGGTGATGAAGGCGAAGGTCCGGGTCCAGCCCTTGTCCCAGGCGCCGGCCTCGGCCTTGGAGAAGTTGGCCAGGTTCAGCGACTGCGTCGGGCTCTGCCCGTTGACCGTCAGCGTGACCTTCGCGTCCTTGCCCGGCACCGCGTAGTTGACGTGCAGCGTGTACTCGCCGCCCTCGGGCACGTCCGCGGTCCAGGTCAGCGCGGCGCCCGTCTGGTTGAAGTTGCCGACGTACTGGCCGCCGGAACTCTTCGAACCCGGAACGGAGTTCTGGAGCAGCGCGCCACCGGTCAGCGCCATGCCGCTGCCGGCCGCCTCCCCCTTGGGGAGCGGGACCTGCGAGGCCTCGGGCGAGGCCGAGTTCTGCGGGGCGGACGGGTCCTGCTTCGGCGGCACCGGCTGCCCCGACTGGGAGGCGGCCTGGTCCTTGCCCTTGTCCTTGTCGTTGTCCTTGCCGAAGACCACCGCCGCGCCGATGCCGATGCCGATCGCACCGACCACGGCGACCGCCGCGATGATCAGGCCCTTGCGGCTGGACCCGCCGCCCGCGCCGCGCGCACCGCGCCCGCCGCCGCCGTGACCGCCGCCACGCGGGGCCGGGGTCGGCTGGGAGTACTGCTGCTGCTGGGGAACGCCGTACCCACCGGCCTGGAGGGCCTCGGGGGCCTGGTACTGCGCCTGGTAGGCCGGACCCTGCTGCTGGGGCGGCACCGCCCCGCGCTGGCCGCCGTACGTCCGCTCGCCGACGGTGCGGACCTGGTTGTAGGAGGTACGGGGCACGCCGGGCTGGACCCCGGGCTGCCCTGCGCCCGTCGGGCCCGGGTAGCCGTATCCACCGCCCTGACCGGGCGGGGTGGCTCCGGCGGCCTGGCCGTCCGCGTAGAGGTAGCCGAACGGATCGTCGTCCTCGGGCTGGTTCGCCCCACCGTGCGGGCCGTTGTTCGCGGGCGTCGTCATCGCAGGTCACTCCTTTCGACCCCCGGGAGCCTACCCCGAACACGTGCACCCACGGGTGGCCGTTCCACTCAGCCGGCGCGACGGTGCGCCTTGGAGCGGGACCGCTTCTCGATGTACATCCGCTGGTCGGCCGAGCGCAGCACCTCGTCCGCGGACATCCCGCAGCTCGCCCAGCCGATCCCGAAACTCGCCCCCACGCGGACCGCCCGGCCGTCCACGCGGATCGGCGGGATGATCGCGTTGCGCAGCCGCACGGCGAGATCGGCGGCGTCCGCCGCGCCCAGCCCGTCGGCGAGGACGACGAACTCGTCACCACCCAGCCGGGCGACGGTGTCACCGTCCCTGACGCAGGTCGTCAACCGTCGGGCCACCTCGATCAGGACCGCGTCGCCCGTGTGGTGCCCGAACCGGTCGTTGATCGACTTGAAGCCGTCGAGGTCGCAGAAGAGCACCGCGAGCCCCTTCGTGCCGTCGTCGATGTCCGTGGAGGGCGCGACGGTGTGCACGTGGTGGTCGTACGGCCCGCCGTCCACCCGGTCCGGGCTGCCCGTCGGCACGGCGCCGGGGAAGTCGAAGGGGTCCCCGCCGGTCCCGGGATAGCCGCCGGCCCCGGGGTAGCCGGCCGTCCCGGGGTAGCCGGCCGCCGCCTCGCCCGGGCCCGTGTGCGGATCGGCGCCCGCGCCCTCGCCGTATCCGGGGTAACCGGGGTGGCCGCCGTATCCGGGGTGGCCGCCGTATCCGCCGTGTTCCCCGGTGCCGGCGGCCGCGCCGGGGCGTGCCTCGAAGGCCGCGTCCAGGGCCTCGACGGCGGTGGCCCGCGCGGAGGACTGGGGCCGCCTGCACAGGCGGGCGCCGAGGCGGGCGCGCAGCTCGGCGCTGTTGGGCAGGCCGGTCAGGGAGTCGTGGCTGGCGCGGTGCGCGAGCTGGAGCTCGTGCCGTTTGCGTTCCTCGATGTCCTCGACGTGCGTCAAGAGGAAGCGGGGGCCGTCGGCCGCGTCGGCGACGACGGAGTTGCGCAGCGAGACCCACACGTACGTGCCGTCGCGCCGCCCGAGGCGCAGCTCGGCCCGACCGCCCTCGGCGGAGGTGCGCAGCAGGGTGCCGATGTCCTCGGGGTGGACGAGGTCGGAGAAGGAGTAGCGGCGCAGCACGGAGGCGGGGCGGCCGAGCAGGCGACAGAGCGCGTCGTTGGTGCGCAGCAGCCGGCCGTGCTGGTCGCCGCCCATCTCGGCGATGGCCATGCCGCTGGGCGCGTACTCGAAGGCCTGCCGGAACGACTCCTCGCTGGCGCGCAGCGCCTGCTGCTCGCGCTCCAGCCGGACCAGGGCGCGCTGCATGTTCGCGCGCAGCCGCGCGTTGCTGATCGCAATCGCCGCCTGGAAGGCGTACATCTGGAGCGCCTCGCGCCCCCACGCGCCGGGGCGGCGCCCGTTGCGCGGTCTGTCCACCGAGATGACACCCAGAAGTTCCCCGCCCGTCGCGTACATGGGGGCGTAGAGGCGGTCCTCGGGATGCCATTCGTCCTCGAACCGCGGGTCGGGGCCGTCGGTGTGCCACTGGGGCACGTCGTCCTCCAGCAGGACCCAGCCCTCGGTGTGCGGGATGAAGCGCAGGCCGTCCCAGTCCTCGCCCATGGCCAGCCGGCGTTCCCAGGAGGGGCGCGATCCGACGCGGCCGGTGATCAGCGCCTCGGCGGCCGGGTCACCTGCGAAGGCGGCGACGACGAGGTCTCCGTCGGGGCGTACGAGATTGACACAGGCGAGTTCGTATCCGAGGCCCTTCACGATGCCGTCGACGACGGTCTGAAGGGTGTCGGCCAGGCTCCGGGCGGTGTTGAGCTCGGCCACCACCTGGTGCAGCTGCCGCAAGGTCGCAAGACGGACGTACGGCTCCGACTCGGTCTCCATTGCTCGCTCTCCCCGAGACCTCGACAGCAACTCCAGGTTTGTCATCGGCGTTTCGTTGCGGTGTCCCGTCCACTGAATCACAGTGAGCTGCGCGGCACGTACACAGGGTCAACAAATCTTGCTCTCTGTGACTCAAGTCACATGAGATGAATAACAGGGCGCGCTGCGGGCGGTGTTGGGTGGGAGCGCTCCCGCTCGTTCTCGCGAGCAAACGATACGCCCGGGGGCCTAGGACGGGAGGTGGGGCGCGGCTCGGACCTCGGCCCGATGTGCCCGGCGCGCGTTCGGCACTAGCGTTCGGGTCGTGCCGAACACGACCGTTGATACGACCGCAGCACCGACCGTCACCCCCCATCCTGAGGGGGTGAGCAACGACGAGTTCCGGGCCGCCATGTCCCGACTGGCCGCGGGCGTGTGCCTGATCACCGCGCACGAACCGCCCCTGACGGCCGGCGGGCCGCGTGGGGAGGACGTCGGGATGACCGCCACCGCGTTCGTGTCGGTGTCGCTGGAACCCCCGCTGGTGCTGGTCAGCGTCCGGGAGGGGTCCCGGATGGACGACCTGCTGGCGGAGCAGCCGCTGTGGGCGGTGTCGGTCCTCGCGGAGGGCCAGGTCCAGGTCGCGGGACGGTTCGCCATGAAGAACCGGATCAGCGACCGGCTGCTGTTCGAGAACCTGCCGCACGTACGGGGCGAGGTGTCGGGGGCGCTGCTGATGACGGACGCGCTGGCCACGCTGGAGTGCCGGACGGAGTCCCGCGTCCCGGCCGGGGACCACACCCTGGTGATCGGCCGCGTCCTGCGCGCCGCCGTGCCCACCCCGGAGGCGCCGCCGCTGACCTACTTCCGCGGCCGCTACCGGCACCTGGCCCCGTAGGACCGGACGCCACGGCTCACGGCCGCGGCGCCACCGGCCGCGGCGTCGCCCGTCCCGGCGTCGCCCGTCCCGGCGTCGCCCGTCCCGGCATCGCCCGTCGCGGCGTACGGATCAAGAGGCGCGGCGTGCGGGGCACGAGGAGCGGCGTACGGATCAAGAGGAGCGGCCCGGCCGTCGTCCGGCCGTCGTCCGGCGGGTCACCGGCGCGGCGGGTCGGTCACCAGTCGCGGCCGGTGCGGCCCCGCTTCGTCTCGGCGCGGGCCTTCTTCTCCCGCAGCCGTCGTTCGTTGATGCCGCGGGGGATCTTCGTGGCCCGGCGGGCCTTCGGCGGTGGCGCCGTCGCCTCCGCGAGCAGCGAGGCCAGCCGCACCATCGCCATCTCCCGGTTGCGCAGCTGCGAGCGGTGCTCGGAGGCCCGTACCGTCACCACCCCGTCCACCAGGCGGGACGCCAACCGCTCCAGGGCCCTCGCCTTCCACACCTCCGGCAGCGCGTTCGTCGCCGCCAGGTCGAACAACAGCTCCGCCCGCGAGTCCGAGGTGTTCACGTGCTGCCCGCCCGGCCCCGAGGAACGCGAGAAACGCCAGGCGAGCTCCCGCTCGGGGAGCACGACGGAACCGCGGATGACATAGGGACCAGGCATGCCCCCCATCATCGGCCCCCGTCGGCCGGCCGTCACCCATATTTCCGGGCCGGTCGGCCCCGTCGGAACCTGACGGCCCCCTCCCCGCGTTATGAAGGACAGCGGTAACTTGACCCCACATCGAGGTCATGTGACGAGGAAGGGACACCAGTCAAAATGGCAGTAAGCCTGTCCAAGGGCGGCAACGTCTCGCTCACGAAGGAGGCCCCGGGCCTCAGCGCCGTCACGGTCGGCCTGGGCTGGGACGTCCGTACGACGACCGGTGTCGACTTCGACCTGGACGCCTCCGCCATCGCGGTCAACCCCACGGGCAAGGTCGTCTCGGACGGCCACTTCGTGTTCTTCAACAACAAGTCCACCCCGGACCAGACCATCGTGCACACCGGTGACAACCGCACCGGCGAGGGCGCGGGCGACGACGAGGCCATCAACGTCAACCTCGCCGGCCTGCCCGCCGACGTCGACAAGATCGTCTTCCCGGTCTCGATCTACGACGCCGAGGCCCGCAGCCAGAACTTCGGCCAGGTCCGCAACGCCTACATCCGCGTCGTGAACCAGGCCGGCGGCGCCGAGATCGCCCGCTACGACCTCTCCGAGGACGCCGCCACCGAGACCGCCATGGTCTTCGGCGAGCTCTACCGCAACGGCGCGGAGTGGAAGTTCCGCGCGGTCGGCCAGGGGTACGCCTCCGGCCTCACCGGCATCGCCCAGGACTTCGGCGTCAACGTCTGATCCAGGCGATCGCCCCACCCCGGCGACACCTCGGCGAAGCCCCCCGCCCCGCTCGGGCGGGGGGCTTCGCTACCGTTCGACGGGTGATCATCCAACCGCTCGTCCCCGCGGACGGCGCCCTGCCCGGCCCGGTCCTCACCGAGATCGCCGCCCTCTACGCGACGAACCACGCGTTCTTCGAGCTCAGCGGCGACTTCCCCGACCCGGGCCGCATCACCGTCGAGCAGGTCGCCGCGGCCCTCGCCGACGAGCTCGCCCACGAAGGCGCCGAGGTCCTCCTCGCCCGCTCCGCCGGCCGCCTCGTCGCCCTGGCCGTCACCCTGGCGCACCACCCCGACCCCGCCGCCGCGGACCCGGACCCCTGGATCGGCCTGCTGCTCGTCGACGCCACCGCCCACCGCGAGGGCCACGGCCGCACCGTCGCCGGCCTGGTCGAGGACCGCTTCCGCGCCGCCGGACGCACCGGCGTACGGCTCGCCGTACTGGAGGCCAACACCACCGGCCTCGCCTTCTGGCGCACCCTGGGCTACACCCCCCTGCGGCAGGCCCGGGACCGCGAACGGGGCCGCCCCTGCACCGTGCTGCGCAAACCCCTCTGACCCCCGCGCCCCCGGCCGCGCACCCGCGACGCCCCGCGACGCCCCGCGACCGGCCGCTACGGGGCCTTCGGGCGCCCCTCCCCGTACAACCACACGTCCCAGACCCGCTTCAGGTCGTGCCCCGTACGCCGCTGCGCGTACGCCGTGAAGTCCGCCGTGCTCGCGTTGCCGTGCCGGTGGTCCGCGGCCCAACCCCGCAACAGGTCGAAGAACCGCTCGTCCCCGACCTCCTGCCGGATCCGGTGCAACACCATCGCCCCCCGCACGTACACCGGCCCGTCGGAGATGTGGTCCGCGCCCGGCGGATCGGCCGGCGGAAACGCCGCCCAGTCACCGTCCGCGCCCGGATCCACGGACGTGTCACCGGCCAGAAAGGCCTCGAAGCGACGCTGCGCGCTCACCCCGCCGTGATCCTCCGCCCACAACCACTCCGCGTACGTCGCGAAGCCCTCGTTGAGCCACATGTCCTTCCAGGACTTCGGCGACACCGAGTTCCCGAACCACTGGTGCGCCAACTCGTGCAGGACCAGCGTCTCGTCCGGCGCCCCCGAGTAGACCGGCTTGGTCTGCGTCTCCAACGCGTACCCCAGCGTCTCGGACGGCATCACGATCGCCCCGACCGTGCCGAAGGGGTACGGGCCGAAACGCCCGCTGCCCCACTCCACGATCTCCGAGGTCTTCGCCAGCGCCGCCGCACTGCCGGCCTCCTCCTCGGGAGAGACCGCGTTGTAGACGGCGACCCCGGACGGGGTGCTCCCCGTCGTCACCTTGAAGGGCCCCACCGCGGCGGTGACGAGGTAGCTCGCCATCGGCTCGCGGCTGCGCCAGGCGAACGCCGTCCGCCCCTCCCCCACCTCGGTACGCGAGGCCAACTCACCGTTGGACACCGCCTCGTACCCCTCGGGCACGGTGAGGGTGACGTCGTACGTCGCCTTGTCGCTCGGGTGGTGGTTGCCCGGGAACCACCCCATCGACCCGACCGGCTCACCGACGGCCACCGCCCCGTCGTCGGTGGTGATCCAGCCCTCCTCGGACCCGTCCGGATCCACCACGGGCTTCGGACGGCCGTGGTACTCGACCTCCGTACGGAAGACCTCGCCCTTCTTCAGGTCCTCCGCCGGACGCACCGTCAACTCGTTCCCGGTGCGGTTGTACCGGGCCGCGACGCCCGCCACCCGCACCGCGTCGACCTTGAGCCCGCTGAGGTCCAGGTTGAAGGAACTGAGCCCCTGCTCGGCACGGGCCGTCAACACCGCCGTACCGCGCAGCTCCCCGTCGGCGGGGTCGTAGTCCAGGTCGAGGGCGTAGTGCTCGACCTGGTAGCCGCCGTTGCCCGCCCGCGGGAAGTACGGGTCCCGCAGCCCGGACGCACCGGGCCGCCCCTGCACCGTGGCGCCCGTACACCCGCTCGCCAGAGCGGCGAGGGCGAGCAGGACGGCGACGGCGGGGGCGGCGAGACGGGGCACTGCGCGGTGGTCCACGGGTTCGATCCTAAGCGGGCGCGCGGGGCCCGCCCGTGGACCGACCGCGGCCCGTCCCCCTACTTGCCGAGGGAGTCGACGCCCGCCTTGGCGAACTTCTCGTCCAGGTCACCGCTGGGAGCGCCGGCCACGCCGACGCCGGCCACCGGCGCGCCCTTGGCCTGCACCGGGACGCCACCGCCGAGGAAGAGGGTGCCGGGGATGTCCTTCAGGTTCGGGGCCTGCGCGAGACGACCCGCGAGCACCGAGGTCGGGGCGTTCCAGGACACGGCGGTGTAAGCCTTGCGCTGGGCCGACTCGTAGGACTGCGGGCCGGCGCCGTCACCGCGCAGGGTCACGACCGTGTTGCCGTTGCGGTCCACGACCGCGACCGTCACCTTCTGGTTCTCCTTCTCGGCCGCGTCCAGCGCCGCCTGGGCGGCACGGGTCGCGGCGTCGATGGTGAGGTGCGTGGAGGTGGTGAAGTTCTTGTCGTCGTCCTTCTTCGCCGCCGCCTGGACGGGGGCCGATTCCGGCGCGGGGGTGGCGCTCGCGCTGACGGCCCCGAAGGCGCCGGCCCCGAGGGCGACGGCGAGAGCGGTACCGGTGAGAGCGGTACCGGTGAGGACGCGGGTGCGGATGTTCATGTCTGCTCCTGGCTGGGGCTGGTCATCGGCTCGACCGGCTACGTTCCAAGCCTGGCCCCGCACCCGGCACCACCCCGTCGCCGTACCGGCTCCCAACGGCGACCGCACCGGTTGACGCGGGGGTCAACCGATCGGCCGATGCGCGACACCCCCCGCCGTCGTCTCCTGGAGGGATCCCCCCGCCCGGGCCCCGTACCGCCCGGCCGGGGCGAAGCCGGGGAAGATGGAACCACCACCCCACCCCAGGAGCCCCACCGTGAGCCGTCCCCCGCGGAAGCCCGACACCCGCGCACTGGCCACCGTCATGCACACCGCGTTCTTCCTGCTCCTCGGCGCCTCGGTGGCCCGGTTCCTGCTCCGCCACCCCGGCGAACCCCGCACCCCCTGGGTCATCGCCCTCAGCATCGCGCTGGCCCTGCTCTACGTCCTCGGCCCCGCCGTCAGCGCCACCTCCACCCCCACCCCGCGCCGCAGGCTCTGGCTGCTGCTCGTCGTCGCCACCTGGGTGGTCCTCGTCGTCCTCGCCCCGAGCTTCGCCTGGTGCGCCGTCCCGCTGTTCTTCACCGCCCTGCGCACCCTGCCCCCACGCGCGGCGATCGTCCTCGTCGCCCTCCTCACGCTCTTCGTCGTCGCGGCGCAGGCCAAGCTGTCCACCGAGTTCGACCCCAACCTCCTCCTCGCGCCCCCGGCCGTCGCCGCCCTCGCCACCGCCGTCTTCGTCCACATGGAACGCCAGGCGGCCGCCCAGCGCGCCCTCATCGACGACCTGATCCGCACCCGCCGGGAACTGGCCGCCACCGAACGCCGCGAAGGCACCCTCGCCGAACGCCAACGGCTGTCCATGGAGATCCACGACACCCTCGCCCAGCACCTCTCCAGCCAGCAGATGCTCCTCCAGGCCGCCGACCGCACCTGGGACACCGACCCGACCACCGCCCGCGCCCACGTCCGCACCGCCAACGGCATCGCCGCCCGCGGCCTCGCGGAGGCCCGCCGCCTGGTCCACGACCTCGCCCCGCCCGAGCTGGAGAACGGCGCCGGCCTCGCCGAGGCCCTGCGGGCCCTGGACGCCGGCCCCGACATCGAGGTCCGCTTCCACCTGGAAGGCGCCCCCACCCACCTGCCCGACCGCGCCGAATCCGCCCTCCTGCGCATCGCGCAAGGGGCACTGGCCAACGTACGGGAACACTCGGGAGCCCGGACGGCCGCGCTGACGCTCAGCTTCCTCGGCGACCAGGTCGTCCTCGACATCGCGGACGACGGAGACGGCTTCACCGAGCCCCGCCCCGGCACGGGCACCGGTGCCGGCACCGGCACCGGCACCACCGGCGAGCGCGAGAGCGACCGCGGCCACGGCCTGCCCGCCATGCGCGCCCGGGTGCGCCAACTCGGCGGAACCCTCACCATCGAATCCACCCCGGGCGAGGGCACCGTACTCTCCGCCTCGATCCCCCTGGAGCCCGCAGGATGACCACGATCCTCCTCTGCGACGACCACGCCGTCGTCCGCGCCGGCCTGCTCGCCCTCCTCGGCAGCGAACCCGACATCGAGGTCCTCGGCGAAGCCGGCAGCGGCGAGGAAGCCGTCGCCCTGGCGGACAAGCTCCACCCGGACGTCGTCCTCATGGACCTCCAGCTCGGCGAGGGCATCGACGGCGTCGAGGCCACCCGCCGCATCACCGCCCTCCCCCACCCCCCGCACGTCCTCGTCCTGACCACCTACGACACCGACGCCGACATCACCCGCGCCATCGGCGCCGGCGCCACCGGCTACCTCCTGAAGGCCGAACGACCCGAGGAACTCTTCGCCGCCATCCACTCCGCGGCAGCCGGCCGCACCACCCTCTCCCCGCCCGTCGCCAGCCGCGTCATGGCCCACATGCGCGGCAGCCGCCCCACCCTCACCGACCGCGAACTCGACATCCTCGGCCAACTGGCACGCGGCCTCGGCAACCGCGACATCGCCCGCGCCCTGTTCATCAGCGAGGCCACGGTCAAGACCCACCTGGGCCGCATCTACGACAAGCTCGGCGTCGACACCCGCGCCGGCGCCGTCTCGGTCGCCAAGGAACAGCGCCTCCTGCCCTCCTGACCCCCTCCCCGACCCCACCCCCGGCCCCGCCCTCGCCCTCGCCCTCGCCCTCACCGCCGACCGCACCGCCACGGGGGCGGAACCGGACAGTCGACCCCGCTCTTCGGACAACCCGACCCCGGATCCCGCCGGAGCCCTGCCCTACGCCCGCCCCCCGATGGCACGCTCACTCGCGCCCCCCACCGCGAAGGAGCCCGCGTGACCCACCGCACCGGCCGCGTCGCCACCACCCTCCTCGGCCTCGCCGCCACCCTCACCCTCGCCACCCCGGCCACCGCCACCCCGACCACCGCCGCCCCGACCGGCGCCGGAACCGGCCACAGCCAGTACTCCGGCACCGTCCCCCTGGGCACCACACCCACCACCGGCGGCTTCCGACTCGTCGACCCCGACCGCGGCGGCCAACGCGTACTCGACGGCCTCAACCAGACCTCCGGCCCCGGCACCCTCTTCACCGACACCGACGACACCTGGGGCAACGGCACCCCCGCCCACCGCCAGACCGCCGCCGTCGACGTCCACTACGGAACCGCCGTCACCTGGGACTTCTACCGAGCCGCCTTCGGCCGCAACGGCGTACGCGGAGACGGCGTCGGCACCACCTCACGCGTCCACCACGGCACCAACCTCAACAACGCCTACTGGAACGACAGCTGCGCCTGCGTCACCTACGGCGACGGCACCGCCGGCCGCACCCCGACCTCCCTCGACATCGTCGGCCACGAACTCGCCCACGGCCTGACCTCCTCCACCGCCGGCCTCCTCTACAGCGGCGAAAGCGGCGGCCTGAACGAAGCCACCTCCGACATCCTCGCCACCGCCGGCGAATTCTTCGCCGACAACAAGATCGACGTCGGCGACTACCTCCTCGGCGAACGCGTCTGGCCCGACCGGGCCCGCCGCCTCGACCGCCCCAGCGCCGACGGCGTCTCCCCCGACCACTGGTCGCGCGACCTCGCCAACCTCCCGCCCCACGCCGCCTCCGGCCCCGCCCGCCACTTCTACTACCTCCTCGCCGAAGGCAGCGGCCCCAAGGTGATCAACGGCGTCTCCTACGACTCCCCCACCCACGACAACTCCAAGCTCCTCGGCATCGGCCGCGACAAGGCCACCCAGATCTGGTACCGCGCCCTCACCGTCCACATGCGCCCCACCACCAACTACGCCGGCGCCCGCACCGCCACCCTCAAGGCCGCCACCGAGCTCTACGGCCCCACCGCCCCGGAAGTCGCCCGCGTCGCCGCCGCCTGGAAGGCCGTCAACGTCGGCTGACGCCGCCCCCGACCCCGCCGCCGCGCCGGGAGCGGGCCGCCCGTGACACCATCGGGTACGTGCTCGACATCGGCTACTCCCTCTCCCGGCGCTTCCCGGACCCCCCGCAGACCGACTACCGCTCCGCGGACGTCCGCACCCTGCGCCACGACCTGTTCTGCGGCGACGTCTACCTCGCGGACACCGACAAGGACACGGAGCTGTCCACAGCCTGGGGATGGGTTCCCGTACTCGACTTCGCCTGGGCCCTGTGCGACATCGTCGAACAGCTCGACCAAGACCCGCGCGGCAGCCGCTCCGCCAACCGCCAGTACGCCGAACTCGACTTCACCGAGTCCAGCGACCGCATGCTCTTCCAGCGCCGCTTCGGCTGGGTCGACGTCGAAGCCGACTGGATGGACCCCGAGGAGGACCCGCTGACCTTCAGCCACCGCCTCCTGCGCCGCGAGGCCCGCGACTTCCTCCACGACCTGATCGCCGACCTCGTCGACATGCACGACGGACTCGCCGACAACCCCGTCATCTGGACGCTCCAGTCCCGCTTCCCCCGCGTACCGGCCTGACGCACCCCGGCCCCGGCCCCCACCCGCCACCGACGCACCGGGCCGGGGCCGGGACGAGCACGGCACGACCCCGGGCACCGGGCACCAGGCACCAGGCACCGGCCACCCACCCGACCGACCGACCGGCCCGCCGACAGGCCCGCCGACCCGGCCAGGCCGGGCCAGGCACCGAACCGCCGACCGGCCGACGCACCAGCCCGCCGACCGGCCAGGCCACGGACCGACAGGCCCGCCGACCCACCGGCGCACCCGCCGACCCACCGGCCCGCCCTACCCCACCACCCGCACCCCCAGCCGCGCCGCGAACGCCGGAGCCAGGTCGAACAACTGCGCCGAGCTGATCACAGCCCCCGACAGCGCCTCCACCCCCCGCGCCACACCCAGCTCCGAAGCCCCCCGCAGATCCACGTCCGTCATCCGGGCCCCCGTGAAATCCGCCCCCCGCACCACACACCCCCCGAAACTCCACCCGCTCCAACACCGCCCCCGCGAAATCCGGCTCCACGAGCACACACCCCTCGAACACCACGTCCCGCAACCGAGCCATACGCAGGTTCAGGTAATCCACCTTCCCGCCCCGCACCAGCACCCGCTCCAACACCGCCCCGTGCAACTGCACCCCACCCAGACGCGGCTCCACCCACTCCACGTCCCGCAACGAAGCCCCCGACAGGTCCGTCCCCACACCCCGGACCCCCTCCCACACCGAATCCAGGAACCGCGCCCGCCCCAGACCCGCCTCGTCCACCACACACCGACGCAGCGCACAGTCCATGAACCGCGCCCCCGCCCCCTCCTGGCCCGCCAGGTCCACGTCGGCGAACTCCACACCGTCGTAGTCCCCGTCCGGCTCCAGCTCCCCGCCCTCCCACGCGACGAGCTCCGGCAACCGCACCTGCGGCCGCCGCGCCTCCTTCACCGTCTCCGGCCCCCGCCGACCCTGCCGCCCCCGCTGCCCGCGCACGTCATCCGCCATCCCCCCATCGTGGCCCACCCCACCGCCATCACCCCACCCCCATCACGACACGCCGAAACCACGCCCCAACAACACCCCCGCCACCGCCACCTCCCGACGCGGAAGCCGCCGGCACCCCTCCTCCACCTCCCACAAACAGTTCTGCAACACCCGCCCCAACGTCCACGCCCGCGCCCGCGCCCGATCCACCCCCACCGCCTCCGACAACAGATCGAACCTCCACCGCACCTCCCGCTCCCGGTACTCGTTCACCAGCGACGGCAACAACTCGAACCCCGGATCCCCCGACAACGGCTTCGGATCGATCGCCAACCACGGCTCCCGCACCCCCGCCAGCACGTTCCCGAAGTGCAGGTCCCAATGCAGCAGCCGATCCCCCGGCTCACCCACCACCTCCGCCAACGCCGCCGCGCACTCCCGCACCACCCGCCGGTCCCCCGCCGAAGCCAACCGCCCCACCGCCCCCGGCACCTCCGCCAACATCCCCTCCGCGATCCCCCCGAGCCCCCGCAACCCCTCCGGCGCCCGCACCCCGCCCAACCGCGACAACAACTCCCCCAGCACCCGCACCGCCCCCCGCGGATCCCGCCGCGCCAACCGCGACAACGGCCGACGCTCGTCCAGCCGCTCCAACAACATCGACCCCGACCCCGCGTCGTACTCCAACAACCGCACGCTCCCCCGACCACCCCACGCCCGCAACGCCAACGGCTCCCCCACCGTCTCCTCGTCCGGCGTCAACACCTTCAACGCCGCCGCCGACCCGTCCCCCCGCACCACCGGCCACACCACCGCCGTCATGCCCCGCATCCCGGCCCCCGTCACCCGCAGCCCCCACCGCTCCACGCACTCCTCGACCACACCCGCGCCCACGTTCACCGCCACCCCGCACACCCCTTCCAAACCGGCACGAATCCCCACCCCACCCTACGGACGCCCACACCCCCCGCACATCGACCAACCAGCCGTCGATCACCCCCCGAAACACGACACCCGACCCCCTGGACACCCCGACGACACCCCGTGTACCAACTCCCCCATGACGATCAACGGCGGGATCTCCTTCTGGTACGCGACCCACCCCACCGGCCCCCGACCACCCCGCGCCCCCCTCACCCGCGACACCACCGCCGACGTCGTCATCGTCGGAGGCGGCTACACGGGCCTGTGGACCGCCTACCACCTCAAGCGCGCCGCCCCCGACCTGCGCGTCACCCTCCTGGAACAGAAGTTCTGCGGCTACGGCGCCTCCGGCCGCAACGGCGGCTGGCTCTACAACGGCATCGCCGGCCGCGACCGCTACGCCGACCTCCACGGCCACGACGCCGCCCAACGCCTCCAGCGCGCCATGAACGACAGCGTCACCGAGGTCATCGAAACCGCCGCCAAGGAATCCATCGACGCCGACATCCACCGCGGCGGCGTCCTCGAAGTCGCCCGCACCCCCGCCCAACTCGGCCGCCTCAAGGCCTTCCACACCACCGAGCTCTCCTACGGCGAGCACGACCGCGAACTCCTCGACGCCACCGCCACCCGCACCCGCATCGACATCGCCGACGCCGTCGGCTCCTCCTGGAGCCCCCACGGCGCCCGCATCCACCCCCTGAAACTGGCCCGCGGCCTCGCCGACGCCTGCGAACGCCTCGGCGTCGTCATCCACGAATCCACCCCGGTCACCGAGATCACCCCCCGCAAGGCCACCACCCCCTACGGCAAGGTCACCGCCCCCTACGTCCTGCGCTGCACCGAAGGCTTCACCGCCGCCCTCAAGGGCCAGAAACGCACCTGGCTCCCCATGAACTCCTCGATGATCGTCACCGCCCCCCTCCCCGCCGCCACCTGGGACCGCCTCCGCTGGAGCGACCACACCCTCCTCGGCGACATGGCCCACGCCTACATGTACGCCCAGCGCACCGCCGACGACCGCATCGCGATCGGCGGCCGCGGCGTCCCGTACCGCTTCGGCTCCCGCACCGACGCCGACGGCCGCACCCAACCGGCCACGATCGCCTCCCTCACCGCGCTCCTGACCTCCTTCTTCCCGATCCTCACCGGCACGGAGATCACCCACGCCTGGTCGGGAGTCCTCGGCGTCCCCCGCGACTGGTGCGCCACCGTCACCCTGGACCGCACCACGGGCCTCGGCTGGGCCGGCGGCTACGTCGGCTCCGGCGTCGCCACCTCGAACCTCGCCGGCCGCACCCTGCGCGACCTGGTCCTGGACCGCACCACGGAGCTCACGGACCTCCCCTGGGTCAACCACCGCGTCCGCCCCTGGGAACCCGAACCCTTCCGCTGGCTCGGCGTCCACGGCCTCTACGCCGCCTACCGCGAGGCGGACCGCCACGAGTCCGCGACCCACACCCCCACCACGACCCCCCTGGCCCGCCTGGCCAACCGCATCGCGGGCCGCCACTGACCCCGAGCACGCGAAAGGCCCCGGGTGATCACCCGGGGCCTTCCACTTCCGTACGAATCCCTTTGGTCAGCAAGCCTCTGACCTGGGACGGAGCCGCCTATCGGAATCGAACCGATGACCTACGGGTTACAAAGCCGTTGCTCTACCAACTGAGCTAAGGCGGCACAAATCGGCCCGCAAACCCGCTGCTCACGGCGCCGCCATCACTCTACACAGGGCCCGTTTCCCCGAGCCATCACATTGAAGCCGCACCCGTAACCACTCACGCAGGTGTTCGTTGAACGGACTGACGTGCTGTTCCGAAGGCCGGATGGGGGGTAGGGGCGATGGCGGACCGAATATCAGGGGAGGAAGCCCGGCGCATCAAGCGCGACCTCCTGGGAGTGGGCGACCGGACCAAGCACCGGTCGCGGGACGCCTCGCCCCTCAAGGGACTGGTCGGGCGACCGGGCGCGCAGCAGCGCGTCTACCGCTACCGCTTCTACCCGACCCCGGAGCAGGCGACGCAGCTCCGGCAGACCTTCGGCGCCTGCCGGTGGGTCTACAACGAAGGCCTCGCACTCCGGGAGCAGGCCTGGGAGCGGCACCGCGTCTCCGTCGGGTTCGCGGAGACGTGTCGCGCCCTGACGGGGTGGAAGCGGATGCCGGGGCGGGCGTGGTTGAAGGAGGCCTCGTCGACGGTCCTCCAGCAGGTGTTGCGGCATCTGGACTCGGCGTTCTCGCGGTATTTCAAGGGTTCCTCGAAGCGTCCGCAGCGCAAGAGGAAGCATCGTTCGAAGGATTCGGCGACCTACGTCCGTACCGGTTTCCGGTGGGTCGAGGATCCGGAGCGCCCGGGTACGGCTTCGGTCACCCTCGCGAAGCAGACGGTGCCCCTGGACGTGCGGTGGTCGCGCGCTCTCCCTCCGGGTGAGTTGCCGGTGAAGCTCACGGTGACCCGGGACCGTGCCGGGCGTTTCTTCCTCTCGGTCCTGGTCGAGGAGGTGATCGCGCCCTTCCCCGAGGTGTTCGCCTCCGGTGGGCGGGAGCCGAAGGCCGTGGGTCTGGACCTCGGTCTGGCGGCTCTGGTCACCCTGGACGACGGGGAGAAGCTCGCGCATCCCCGTCTGCTCGGGAAGTACGAGAAGCGGCTCGCTTCCCTCCAACGCGATCTGCACCGCAAGGCGCGGGGCTCGAAGAACCGGGGGAAGGCGCGGGAACGGATCGCCCGCCTGTACGCGAAGATCGGCGACGTCCGGCGTGATCTGCTGGACCGGTTCACCACCCGCCTCGTGCGCGAGAACCAAGTGCTCGTGGTGGAAGACCTGGCCATCGGCAATCTGATGCGCGCCGGTACCGGTACGGGAAGACGGCGCAAGGCGGCGTTGAACCGCTCGATCGGCGACGCCGCCTGGGGCGAGCTGCTGCGTCAGCTCACCTACAAGTGTGCGTGGTACGGGAGGACACTGGTGGTCGTGGACCGTTTCTTCCCGTCGACCAGGCGGTGCTCCGCCTGCCACGCGAAGGGACCGAGGCTGGACGTGTCGATCCGTGCGTGGACCTGCGCCGAGTGCGGGGCCGTCCACGACCGGGACACGAACGCGGCGGTGAACCTTCGTGACGAAGGGATGCGGCTCTACCGGATGGTGGCCTCGGCCCTGCCGCCCGGTCGAGTGCCGCCGAGCGTGATCCGGGCTTCGGACCTGGAGGATCTCGCGCCGGTGGCGTAACGAAGTGAGGTACGGACCGATGGGCTGTCGGCCGTCATGCCTGTGGAGTCCGTGTAAGACCGTCCGTGTGCGTCCCCCAGGGGCGCGCCGTCCGGCGACGGACGTCGAAGCAGGAAGCACCGCTCGCGAGGGCGGTGAGGTGTCGCAGGCACCCCAGGCCAAAAGTTCGGTGCTCTGGCAGCCGGAGCCACAAGGCAACGGCTCCGCCGCCGCTCCTGGACCGATGTCACGACCCCCGGGTACTGACAGAACGGACTCGGCCGGGTAGCGTCGGGCGGAGTCCAGGGCACTGGACTAGACCTTCCACTCGGATCGTCCGGCACGTTCCTGCCGGTAGAAGGGATTCATCACCATGGCTTCTGTCACTTTCGACAAGGCGACCCGGCTTTACCCCGGCGGCGACAAGCCCGCCGTCGACCAGCTGGAGCTGGAGATCGAGGACGGCGAGTTCCTCGTCCTCGTCGGGCCCTCCGGCTGCGGCAAGTCGACCTCCCTGCGCATGCTCGCGGGTCTGGAGGACGTCAACGGCGGCGCCATCCGCATCGGTGACCGCGACGTCACGCACCTGCCGCCGAAGGACCGGGACATCGCGATGGTGTTCCAGAACTACGCGCTGTACCCGCACATGACCGTCGCCGACAACATGGGCTTCGCGCTCAAGATCGCCGGTGAGGACAAGGCCACCATCCGCCGCAAGGTGGAGGAGGCGGCCAAGATGCTGGACCTCACCACCTACCTCGACCGCAAGCCGAAGGCCCTCTCGGGTGGTCAGCGTCAGCGCGTCGCGATGGGGCGTGCCATCGTCCGCAAGCCGCAGGTCTTCCTCATGGACGAGCCGCTGTCGAACCTGGACGCCAAGCTGCGCGTGTCCACGCGTACGCAGATCGCGGCGCTGCAGCGGGATCTGGGGATCACCACGGTCTACGTGACGCACGACCAGGTCGAGGCCATGACGATGGGTGACCGCGTGGCGGTGCTCAAGGACGGTCTGCTCCAGCAGGTGGACACGCCGCGGAACATGTACGACCGTCCGGCGAACCTGTTCGTGGCGGGGTTCATCGGTTCTCCGGCGATGAACCTCGTGGAGGTGCCGATCACCGATGGTGGTGTGCGGTTCGGTGACAGTGTCGTGCCGGTGTCGCGTGAGGCGCTGTCGGCCGCGGCGGACGCCGGCGACC
The DNA here is from genome assembly GCF_055584445.1 of Streptomyces sp. NPDC103540. Classification (NCBI taxonomy): domain Bacteria; kingdom Bacillati; phylum Actinomycetota; class Actinomycetes; order Kitasatosporales; family Streptomycetaceae; genus Streptomyces; species Streptomyces sp. NPDC103540. The sequence continues at coordinate 89,828 of NZ_JBVJMA010000010.1, read as the reverse complement.
GTACGGTGACGGTGGGCGTGCGTCCGGAGCACTTCGACGTCGCGGAGACCGGTGGTCTGACGATCACGGTGAACGTGGTCGAGGAGCTGGGCGCGGACGGTTACGTGTACGGCAGTGCCGCGGTGGGTTCGGAGAAGGCTCAGGACATCGTGGTGCGCGTGGGTGGTCGTCAGGTGCCGGAGAAGGGTTCGTCGCTGCACGTGGTGCCGCGTGCGGACGAGATCCACGTGTTCTCGACGTCGTCCGGGGCGCGTCTGTCCAACTGACGGGTTGTCGTGGGTGTTCGGGGCGTCCCGCCAAGGGGCGCCCCGTTCGCGCGAGTTGGGGGTGGGGGTGTGGGGTGGGGTGTTCAACGGGCGTACGAAACCCCGGCAGAGCGGGCCATTCGGCCGTAGTCGTCAACCCTTGAATCGAAAAGCCACGTCGAACCATCCCCCGACCGGGTGACTAAATGTCGCCAAATCTTCACCGAGCGCTACTCTCGCCCTCGTGACCCACACTGCCCGCCGTATCGGCCGTTCCCTCGCCCTGGTCCTGCCCGTCGTCCTGGTCCTGTCCGGGACCCTCGCGGTCACGATGGTCCCTTGGGCGGACAATTCCCCCTCTCAGATCCTGACCGCGTCCGCCGAGGACGTGTCCGTTCCCGCGAAGCCGCGTGCCGCGCATGACGTGCTGCGCGAGAAGTTGCTGGGTGAGCTCCAGCAGGGGCAGGAGCCGGGAGCCGTTCTCACGCACCTCCAGCAGGAGGTGGATCGGCGGCCTTCGCTCGCCGAGCACTGCGTGGGCATCGCGCGGGCCCTGGGCCGGGCCGCCGTGGATGCCTACGGTCCCACGAAGGCGCAGTCGTTCGCGCGTCCCGTGTGCGACACCTCGTACGCCACCGGCGTCGCCTCGATGGGCTGACGCGGGTCGTCCGCCGACGCGCCTGCCGCCGCCGGGGCAGGGGCCGTCCCTACGCTGACGGGCATGACCGAAGTCCCTTCCGTTTCACCCGAGTCGAATGTTCGCGCGGCCGCGTTCCCGGCCCTTCCCACCCAGGCTGTCGTGCTGGCGGGGGGCCAGGGTTCGCGGCTGCGTCCGTTTACGGACGATCGGCCGAAGCCGATGGTCGAGATTCCGGGGACGGGGTTGCCGATCATCGGGCACCAGTTGGCGTGGTTGGCGGCGGAGGGGGTGACGGATGCGGTGGTGTCGTGTGGGCATCTGGCCGAGGTGTTGCAGGAGTGGTTGGCGGGGGCGTCGTTGCCGTTGCGGGTGACGACGGTGGTGGAGGAGGAGCCGTTGGGGCGTGGGGGTGGGCTCAAGTTCGCGGCGCGGCGGTTGCCTTGGGGTGATCGGCCTTGGTACGCGACGAACGGTGACGTGTGGACGCGTTTCCCGTTGCGCGACATGGCGGCGTTCCACGCGGAGCGGGGGGCGACGGCGACGTTGGCGTTGGCGCGGCCGCGGATTCCGTGGGGGGTGGTGGAGACGAACGAGTTCGGGCAGGTGGTGGATTTCATCGAGGCTCCGCCGTCGCCTTATCCGATCAACGCCGGGGTGTATGTGTTCGCGCCCGAATTCGCTTCGTTGTTGCCGGATTTGGGGGATCACGAGCGGACGACGTTTCCGCGGCTGGCCCGGGAGCGGCGGTTGGCGGGGTATCCGCTGCCGCAGGGGGCTTACTGGCGGGCGATCGACACGGTGAAGGACCTGGCGGAGGCGGCGCGGGAGTTGGCGGCGCACAGCGGCGTCTGAGGCTTCGTGGTGGGGGTGTGCGGAAGGGCCCGGCGCGCTGTTGGCGTGCCGGGCCCTTCGGTGTCGGGGTGGGTGGGGGTCAGCCGAGGAGGCCGCCGACGAGGCCGGGCTTCTTGGTGGGGGTGTCGCCGCCGTTGCGGTTGCCGGTGGTGGAGGAGGGCTGCTGTTGGGGGCTGGACTGCTTGGGGGTGGTGGTGCGCGGGCTCTGGCCGGTGCCGGTGCCGGTGCCGCTCTTGGGGGTGCTGGAGGCGCCGGTTCCGTTGCCGGTGCCGGTGCCGGCGCTTTCGCGGGTGGTGGTGCCGGCGGTGCCGCGTGCGGGCTTGGAGGGGGTTCCGGAGGGGGTCGCGGAGGGGGTGGTCTGCTTGGACGGCTGCCGGCCCTGTTGCGGTGCGGTGGGCCGCTTGTCGCCGGCGGGCTGCGGGAGGGGGGTGCCGGGCAGGTAGTTGCTCGGGGCCTGGCCGGGTCCGGGGACGGTGACGACGGTGCTGGAGCGGACGGCGCCGCCGAGGAGGGAGCCGATGAGGAGGGTGAGTCCGCAGACGACGGTGGCCATGACGGCGCCGCGGCGCAGGACGCGTCGGCGCAGTCGCCAGACTTCGGTGCGGGGGCCGAGGGTGCGCCAGGCTTCGCCGGAGAGGCGTCCGTCGAGGGAGTAGACGGGGGCGCCCGCGATGATGAGGGGGCTCCAGGCGGCGAGGTAGATGATGTCGGGTGCGTCGTAGGCGGGGACGGTCTTCCAGCTGACCGTCATGAGGAGGGCGGCGGAGAGCAGGGCGCCGATGCAGGCGGCGAAGCGCTGCCAGAGGCCGAAGACGGTGAGGACGCCGACGATGACCTGGAGGAAGGCGACGGTGAGGCCGGCGCCGACGGGGTGGGCGAGGGCGAAGTCGCGCAGGGGTTCGGCGAGGGCCCAGGGGTGCAGGGTCTGGAGCCAGGTGACCATGGAGCCGCGTTCGCCGCCGTCGAAGTAGACGGGGTCGCAGAGTTTGCCCATGCCGGCGTAGATGGAGATGAAGCCGAGGAAGACGCGCAGCGGGAGCAGCACGACGCCGAGGTTCATGCGGCGGCCGGGGTAGTAGGAGGCCTGGGCGCGGGGGTCGGTGGGGGTGCGGCGGGTGGTGTGGTCCGGGTCGGGGCCGCCGCGGTGGGGGGTGTCCCAGGGGTCGTGTCCGCCGGGCCGTGTGCCGTGGGGGGTGTCGTGGGGTCCGCGGGGCAGGTCGCGTACGGCGGCGAGGGGGCGGGTTTCGTCCGGGTCGCCGTAGCTGCGTTGTTGGCCGATGACGGTGGGGGTGGCGAGGGTGTCTTCGGTGAGGTCGTGTGCGAGGTCGACCCGGGGGATGGTCTGGGTGGCTCCGCCGTCGAACTCGTCGTGGCCGCGGCCGGCCTCCCGTACGGCCTGGAGGAGTCCGCCCATGGCCGCCGCGTCTCCGGGGGCGGATTTGCCGCTCCAGACGACGGGGGCCCGGCGGCGGGAGGCTCCGGCGGCTGCCGCGACGGCGGCGCCGGCGAGGGGTGCGAGGCCGGGGGCATTCGCGGGCTTGGAACGCGCGCTCGGGCTCGGTGCGAGCCGCACGCGGAAGCTGGCGTGGTTGACGATGACCTGTGCGGGGTCGCACGGCACCTTGACCATGCTCAGCGCGGGCTGGTCGTCGAACCCTGACGTTCTGGTGTCCACACTCATCTAACCGAGTGATCAGTGTTTAGGACACTGCCTTGACAGCAGGGATCTGTCCGAGACCCGTCAAGATCAAGTCGCCCCGCCCGGAAGGGGCGGGGCGACACGCTCACGGGTCACTTCCCCTGAGCCGAGTGGATCAAGGGGTCACCCCGGTGGGGGACGCTCAGACGCGGCCCTGGACGGCGCGGCGGCGGGCGGCCTCGTAGAGGACGACGCCGGCGGCGACGCCGGCGTTGAGGGATTCGGCGCCACCGGGCATCGGGATGCGGACGAGGTAGTCGCAGTTCTCGCCGACGAGGCGGCCGAGGCCCTTGCCCTCGGAGCCGACGACGATGACGACGGGGCCGCCGAGCGCTTCGAGGTCCTGGACCTCGTGGGTGCCTTCGGCGGCGAGGCCGACGACGGCGATGCCGGCCTTCTTGTACTCCTGGAGGGCGCGGGTCAGGTTGGTGACGCGGGCGACGGGGGTGCGGGCGGCGGTGCCGGCCGAGGTCTTCCAGGCGCCGGCGGTCATGCCGGCGGCGCGGCGCTCGGGGATGACCACGCCGTGGCCGCCGAAGGCGGAGACGGAGCGGACGATGGCGCCGAGGTTGCGCGGGTCGGTGACGCCGTCGAGGGCGACGATGAGGGGGTCGTCGCCGTTGTCGTAGGCGTCGGCGGTGAGGTCCTCGGGGTGGGCGTACTCGTAGGGCGGGACCTGAAGAACCATGCCCTGGTGGTTGAGGCCGTTCGTCATGCGGTCGAGCTCGGGGCGCGGGGCTTCCATCAGGTTGATGTTGCCGCGCTCGGAGGCGAGCTGGAGGGCTTCGCGGACGCGCTCGTCGTTGTCGATGAACTGCTGGACGTAGAGGGTGGTGGCGGGGACGCCGTCGCGCAGGGCCTCGAAGACGGGGTTGCGGCCGACGACCATCTCGCTGGTGCCCTTGGGGCCGCCGCGGCGGGGGGCCGGGCGGCGCTTGGCGGCCTGGCGGGCCATGGCGTTGGCGATGCGGTTGGCCTTGTGCTTCTTGCGGTCCTCGGCCTTGGGGGTCGGGCCCTTGCCCTCCAGGCCCTTGCGCCGCTGGCCACCGCTGCCGACCGTGGCGCCCTTCTTGTTGGACGTGCGGCGGTTCCTGCGCTGGCTGTTCCCGGCCATGACCTCTACCTGTTTTCGTTGGTGCTGCGATATGTACGTATGAAGAGTGTGCCGCCCGGAGCGCCGGGCGGCACCATCGGATGCTCCGGCCGGCTCAGCGCGGGCCGAGCGTCCAGCGCGGTCCCGTGGGGCTGTCCTCGATGACCAGGCCGGACTGCTGGAGCTGGTCGCGGATCGCGTCGGCGGTCGCCCAGTCCTTGCGGGCGCGCGCGGATTCGCGCTGCTCCAGGACGAGGCGTACGAGCGTGTCGACGGCTCCGTGCAGTTCCTCGCCGCGGTCGGTCTCGCCGGACCAGTGCGGGTCGAGCGGGTCGAGGCCGAGGACGCCCAGCATGGCCCGTACCTCCGACAGGCGCGCGATGGCGGCGTCCTTGTCGTCGGCGGCGAGGGCGCTGTTTCCCTGGCGGACGGTGGTGTGGACGATGGCCAGCGCCTGCGGGACGCCGAGGTCGTCGTCCATGGCCTCGGCGAAGGCCGGCGGCACCTCGGCGGCGGCCTCGACGGGCCCGCCCGCCTTCTCGATGACGCGCTGGTAGAAGCCCTCGATGCGGGCGAAGGCGGACTCCGCCTCGCGCAGGGCCTCCTCGCTGTACTCGATCATCGAGCGGTAGTGCGGGGTGCCGAGGTAGTAGCGCAGGACGATCGGGCGCCACTGCTTGACCATCTCGGAGACGAGCACCGAGTTGCCCAGCGACTTGGACATCTTCTCGCCGGACATGGTCACCCAGGCGTTGTGCACCCAGTACTTCGCGAACTCGTCGCCGAAGGCCTTGGCCTGGGCGATCTCGTTCTCGTGGTGCGGGAAGATCAGGTCCAGGCCGCCGCCGTGGATGTCGAAGGCCTCGCCGAGGTACTTGTGGGCCATGGCGGAGCATTCGAGGTGCCAGCCCGGGCGACCGCGGCCCCAGGGGGTCTCCCAGGAGGGCTCGCCGGGCTTGGCGTTCTTCCACATGGCGAAGTCGCGGGGGTCGCGCTTGCCGGTCTCGCCCTCGGAGGAGGGCTGGAGCAGGTTGTCGAGCTCCTGGTTGGACAGGCTCAGGTAGCCCGGGAAGGAGCGCACGTCGAAGTAGACGTTGCCGTCCGACTCGTAGGCGTGGCCGCGCTCGATCAGGCCGCGCATCATCTCGATCATCTCGGGGACGTGGCCGGTGGCGCGCGGCTCGTAGGTGGGCCGCAGGCAGCCGAGGGCGTCGTACCCGGTGTTGAAGGCCTGCTCGTTCTCGTATCCGATGGACCACCAGGGGCGGCCCTGTTCGGCCGACTTCGTGATGATCTTGTCGTCGATGTCGGTGACGTTGCGGATGAAGGTGACGTCGTAGCCGCGGTAGGCGAACCAGCGGCGCATGACGTCGAAGTTCAGGTAGGACCGGATGTGCCCGATGTGCGGGGCCGCCTGCACGGTGGCGCCACAGAGGTAGATCGAGACGCAGCCCGGGACGAGCGGGGAGAAGTCGCGGATCTGCCGGGCGCTGGTGTCGTACAGGCGAATAGTCACGGCATCCAGGGTAGTGCGCGTAGGGGAGTGCCCCGCGACCCTTGGGGGGCGCGGGGCGGCATTGTTTCCGAAGTGGCGGCTTCCGGACGGTGGGCGTGCGCCGTCGGTGCCGACCGGGTTGTGGGCGTACGCCGTGGTCAGTTCGGGTTCGTCCGGTAGACGAGGGCGGTGGCGATGGCGGCGAGGCCCTCGGCGCGGCCGGTCAGCCCGAGTCCGTCGGTGGTGGTTCCGGAGACGGAGACGGGGGCGCCCGCGGCGGCGGCGAGCGCCTTCTGTGCTTCTTCGCGCCGCTTGCCGATCTTCGGGCGGACGCCGATCACCTGGATCGCGATGTTGCCGATCTCGAAGCCCTCGGCGCGCACGATCCGGGCGGCCTCGGCCAGGAGGGTGACACCGGCGGCGCCGGACCACTCGGGGCGGGAGGTGCCGAAGTGCGCGCCGAGGTCTCCGACGCCGGCGGCGGAGAAGAGGGCGTCGCAGGCGGCGTGGGCGGCGACGTCGCCGTCGGAGTGGCCGGCGAGGCCGTCCTCCCCTTCCCACAGCAGGCCCGCGCACCACAGTTCGCGGCCGGTCTCGAAGGCGTGGACGTCGGTCCCGATGCCGACGAGCGGGATCAGGGGGGCGGGGCGGTGGCTAGTAGGCATCGGTGGCCCTCCTGCGGGCGAGTACGGCCTCGGCGAGGACCAGGTCGAGCGGGCGGGTGACCTTGAAGGCCTCTTCGTGGCCGGGGACGACCACGACGGTGACCCCGGTGCGTTCCACCATGCCCGCGTCGTCGGTGGCGCCCTCGCCGGCGAGGGCGATGGTGTCGTGGGCGTGCAGCAGGGTGGTGACGTCGAAGCCCTGCGGGGTCTGTACGGCGCGCAGTCGGGCCCGTTCGGGGGTGGCGACGACCGGTTCGGGTGCGCCGGGCGCGCCGGGCTCGACCTCCTTGACGGTGTCGGCGAGCGGCAGGGCGGGGACCACGGCGGGGGCGCCCGCGCGGACGGCCTCGACGACGGCGTCGACGGTGTCGACGGGCACCAGGGGGCGGGCCGCGTCGTGGATGAGGACGGAGGTGACGTCCGCGGGCAGGGCGTCGAGGCCGGCGCGGACGGATTCCTGGCGGGTCTCGCCCCCGGGGACGACCAGCAGTTCGGTGCGGTCGGGCAGGGGGTGTTCGTCGAGCATGTGGCGCACCTCGGCGGCGCCGTCGGACGGGGCGACGACCACGACGAGGGAGACCGCGCGGGAGCGGGCCATGGCGCGGACGGCGTGGATGAGCATCGGCGTGCCGCCGAGGGACCGCAGCGCCTTGGGGGCGCCGGGGCCGAGGCGTACCCCGCGGCCGGCGGCCGGGATCACCGCGGCGGTGCGGTGCGGGCGCGTTTCGTCAGACATCAGTAGCTCCGGGCCAGGTTTGTGGCTTCGGCCGACATGGGTATGGCCGAAGGGTGCCGGGTGCGACGCCCCTCGCCCCTTCCGTGACGACCGGACGAGCAGGCTGACCGGACTCGGCACGCCAGAAGATGCCGATCGTGTCAGACACGGAGGATCGTGTCGGAGACGGTCGGTGGTGTGTGGAGAGGAAGACCGGACCACCGGGACCGGGATGCGGGCCGGCATCCGGGGTCGGGATCCGGGGCCGGACATGCCGCAGCGCCCGGCAACGAGCCCTCTCGTAGGGGAGAGGGCTTGTCATCGGGCACCGCGGCATGCTGTTCGGTTCGACGCGTCAGGACGCGAGAACCTCGTCGAGGAGGGCCTCGGCCTTGTCCTCGTTCGTGTTTTCGGCGAGCGCGAGCTCGCTGACCAGAATCTGGCGAGCCTTCGCGAGCATGCGCTTCTCACCCGCGGACAGTCCGCGCTCGCGCTCACGACGCCACAGGTCACGCACCACTTCGGCGACCTTGATGACATCGCCAGAAGCGAGCTTCTCCAGATTTGCCTTGTAGCGCCGGGACCAGTTCGTCGGCTCTTCTGCGTACGGTGCGCGAAGCACCTCGAAGACCCGGTCCAGCCCGTCCTGGCCGACTACGTCGCGAACACCGACGAACTCCGCATTGTCCGCAGGCACACGAACCGTCAGGTCGCCCTGGGCGACCTTGAGCACCAAGTAGGTCTTGTCCACGCCTTTGATCTGGCGAGTTTCGATGGCCTCGATCAGCGCGGCCCCGTGATGGGGATAGACCACGGTGTCGCCAACCTTGAACGTCATGTGACAGGTACCCCTTCCGTGGCTATCCAGGGTAACACGAGAACGGACTGTTATGAATGGCGTTTTCGCAGGTCAGGGCACATCTCGGGGCTTGACAACAGCGACACGAACGTGCTGCGGGAGGCTTCCGGAGAGGGGTATTCGCAGGTCGGAGGCTCTGTGCGGACCGGGCGAAACGACCACGTTACACCTGACGGACGAGCCCACGAGTGTGACGTACGTCCCGTTTTGCCGGATTCCTGGACCGGAAACCGACGTACTCCGTTCGACTGGCGGCCACCTGTACGGATCCGGATCCGGCCCAATCCCGGAATTGATCACGGAGCGGCCTTCCGGGGATTCCGGAAATTGATCACCGGGGCGATCGGCGCGGGATATCGGAATGCAAGATCGCCCGCGCGCGGGCCACACGGCGCAGCGTGCCGCGTGCGCTGCGGAGGGTCGGGTGCGGGGGCGGGGCGGCGGCTCGGTAACCTAAGCGCGCTGACACACCCTTAGGGCGGCTTTACCTCGGCCGTCCCGAGAGCCCACCGTCCCGTCCGTACGTCCTAGGAGTTGCCGCCGCCGTGAGCCGCAGCCTTCGACGCGGCGCCCTCGCCGCTTCCGCCGTCGTGTTCTCGATCGCCTCGCTCGCAGCGTGCGGCGCGGGCAACGACGCGCAGACTCTCCAGATCAAGCCGGACAACGCCGCCGTCACCAAGGGCGACATCAAGATCCAGAACGCACTGGTGATCACCCAGGGCGAGAAGGGCAAGAAGGGGGCCGCCGTCGTCTCGGCGACCGTCTTCAACGCCGGCGACGAACCCCAGACGCTGGACTCGATCACCCTCAAGGGTGCCAAGGCCAAGGTCGCCCTGAAGGGCGCCGAGGGCGCCGGCAAGGTCACCGTCCCGGCCGGCGGCTCCGTCGTGATCGGCGGCAAGAGCAACGCCAGCGCGGTCGTCGAGGGCGGCAACGAGGCGGTGAAGAACGGCGACGTCCAGGAGCTCGTCTTCCAGCTGAGCCGCACCGGCGACGTGGCGCTGGACGCCTTCATCGTCCCGAGCACGGGCATGTACGCGCAGTACGGTCCGACCGAGGCCCCGGCCCCGCCGGCCGCGTCCCCGTCGGGCACCCCCTCGGGCTCGCCGTCCGGCACCCCGTCCGGCGCCGCCGCCTCGGGCACCCCGTCCGCCGGCGCCTCGGGCACCCCCGCGGGCGGCCCGTCGGGTTCGCCGTCCGGCTCCCCGTCGCGCGCCGCCGGCCACTGAGCCGCCGCACCACCACGAGGAAGGGCCCCCGACCGCTGCGGCCGGGGGCCCTTCTCCGTTTTCCGTTCCCTGTCCCGCGTACGCACCACGGCGAACCCGCTCCGGCGAACCCGCTCCGGCGCACCCGCTCCGGCGTACGCGCCCGCGCGCGGGTTCCCGTACGGGTGGTTCACGAACGGGTGGTTCACGAACGGTTCACGGACCACCGCGTCCACGGAGGCCGTCCACGGTCGAAACCGCGGAGAGGACGGCTCGAAACCGTGCGGTCTACGGCTCGAACTTGTAGCCCAGGCCGCGCACCGTGACCAGGTAGCGGGGCGCGCCCGGGTCCGGTTCGATCTTGGCGCGCAGGCGCTTGACGTGGACGTCGAGGGTCTTGGTGTCGCCGACGTAGTCCGCGCCCCACACCCGGTCGATCAGCTGCATGCGGGTCAGTACGCGACCGGCGTTGCGCAGCAGCATCTCCAGGAGGTCGAACTCCTTCAGCGGCAGGTCCACCTTGGCCCCGGCGACGGTGACCACGTGCCGGTCCACGTCCATCCGTACGGGTCCGGCCTCCAGGGCCGCCGGGGTGACCTCCTCCGGCTCGCCGCGGCGGCGCAGGACCGCGCGGATGCGGGCGACCAGCTCGCGGGAGGAGAAGGGCTTGGTGACGTAGTCGTCGGCTCCTATCTCCAGCCCGACGACCTTGTCGATCTCGCTGTCCTTGGCCGTCACCATGATCACGGGGACGTTGGAGCGGCCGCGCAGCTGCCGGCAGACCTCGGTGCCCGGCAGGCCGGGCAGCATCAGGTCCAGGAGGACGAGGTCGGCGCCGTTGCGCTCGAACTCGTCGAGCCCGTCGGGGCCCGTCGCGGCGATGGCGACCTCGAAGCCTTCCTTGCGGAGCATGTAGGACAGGGCGTCGCTGAAGGATTCCTCATCCTCTACGACGAGCACTCGGGTCACGGAAGGACCTCCGGGGCAGGAACGACGGGTTCTGGTTCGGTCAGGGGTGGGGCGGTCTCGGGGGCCGGCGCGGGCCTGGCGGGCTCGGCGGCCGGTGCGGGGGCGGCTGGGGCGGCGGGGGCGGCCGGGGCGGCGGCCTCGGGCAGGCGCAGGGTGAAGGTGGAGCCCTGACCCTCCGAGCTCCAGACCGACACCTCACCGCCGTGCGAGGCCGCGACGTGCTTCACGATCGCGAGGCCGAGTCCGGTTCCGCCGGTGGCTCGGGAGCGGGCCGGGTCGACGCGGTAGAAGCGCTCGAAGATGCGCTCGCGGTCCTTCTCCGGGATGCCGATGCCCTGGTCGGTCACGGCCACCTCGATCAGGTCGCCGCCCGGCGCGGTGACCCGGCGCGCGGCGATGCCGACGCGGGTGCGGGCCGGGCTGTAGTTGACGGCGTTCTCCACCAGGTTCCCCAGGGCCGCCGCGAGCTGGCCGCGGTTGCCCCAGACCCGCAGGTCGGCCGTGCCGCCCGAGGCCATGGTGATCTGCTTGGAGGTGGCCGTGTGCCGGCAGCGGTCGATGGCCTCGGCCACGAGCGTGTCGACCCGTACGGGCTCGGCGTCCTCCAGAGGGTCGTCGTTCTGCACCCGGGAGAGGTCGATGAGCTCCTGTACGAGGTTGATCAGGCGGGTCGACTCGATCTGCATGCGGCCCGCGAAGCGGCTGACCGCCTCGGGGTCGTCGCAGGCGTCCATGACGGCCTCCGAGAGCAGGGAGATCGCCCCGACCGGGGTCTTCAGCTCGTGCGACACGTTCGCGACGAAGTCGCGGCGCACCGCCTCGATGCGGCGGGCCTCGGTGAGGTCCTCGACGAGCAGGAGCACCAGGCGCGAGCCCAGGGGCGCGACGCGGGCGGAGACGGCGAGGGCCTCGCCGCGGCCGGTGCCGCGCCGGGGCAGGTCGAGCTCGATCTGGCGTATCTCGCCGTCGCGGCGGGTGTCGCGGGCCATGTGGAGCATGGGCTCGACGGCGAGTTTGCCGCCGCGCACCAGTCCGAGGGCGTACGCCGCCGAGCTGGCCTTGACGACGGCGTCCCCCTCGTCGAGGACGACCGCGGAGGAGCGCAGTACGGACAGCACCGTGTCCACGCCGGGCGGGAGCACGGCGTTGATGTCGGGGCGCATGGAGCTCCGGGTGGGGCGGGCCTGGTCGCGCTCGCTCCAGCGGAACGCCAGCATCGCGATCACACCGGTGCAAAGACCGGCGATCGCGGCAGCTGCGGCGACCGCCGCGTTCACGTCCATGTATCCAGGTTAAGCAGGCAGAACGACACTTCCACAGCCGTTCGGGTGGCACCTCGAACAGTCGTCGCCCAGAGTTCACCCTGGCGACGGGGTTGATTCACTTGTGGTGCCGGAGTCGGACGCGTTGGGGGCCGAACGTGTCAACGTGGGGCAAGAAGGCCACGCAGCAGCCGAGAAGGCAGTAAGAGCGGTAAGAGAGGGACACCACCATGCGCGACGCGTACCACGAGGAACTGGACTCGATCGGAGAGAGCCTGGTCGAGATGGCCCGGCTCGTCGGTTCCGCGATCGGGCGGGCCACCACCTCCATGCTGGACGCCGACCTGAAGCTCGCGGAGAGCGTCATCGCCGCCGACCAGAAGGTGGACGACCTCCAGCACGACCTCGAAGCGCGTGCCATCGCCCTGCTGGCCCGCCAGCAGCCGGTCGCCACCGACCTGCGCATCGTCGTCACCTCGCTGCGCATGAGCGCCGACCTGGAGCGTTCGGGCGACCTGGCGCAGCACGTGGCGAAGCTGGCGCGGCTGCGCTTCCCGGACACGGCGGTGCCGCGTGACCTGCACGCCACGATCCTGGAGATGGGGCAGCTGGCGCAGCGGCTGATGGCGAAGGCGGCCGAGGTGATCATCACCAAGGACGTGGACCTCGCGCTCCAGCTGGAGCAGGACGACGACGAGATGGACCAGCTGCACCGCACGCTGTTCCAGCACCTGATGGACGACCGCTGGAAGCACGGCATCGAGACGGCCGTCGACGTGACGCTGCTGGGCCGCTACTACGAGCGTTTCGCCGACCACGCGGTGTCGGTGGCCAAGCGTGTCGTGTACCTGGTGACGGGAGAGCACGCGGACGAGCTCCAGCAGCCGACGCCGGTCGAGGGCGTCTGACGGTCGGGGCGTCCGACCGTCGGGGCGTCCGACCGTCGGGTGCCGTCGCGGGGTGGTGGCGCGGGGTGGTCGCGGGGTGGTGGCGGGGCCGTTGCGGGACCGAGCCCCAATGCGCCGTTGACGCGCCGGTGTGGCTGGGCATGAATGAGGCGAAGGCACCACGACTTCCCGTACGCCGCCTGCGAGGAGGCACCATGCCCGATTCCCCTGTCCCCATCACTCCGGAACAGGAGCAGCCGCCCCGACCGGAGCCGCTGCGCCTACCGCTGCTCGCGGCCTGCGGCTGCGGCTCGGGCTGCGGCTGCGGCTGCCAGTCCGGTGCCCCCTGCCAGTGCGGTGGCTGATCCCGCCCCACACGTCACGAGGGCCCCGTCCGATTCCCGGACGGGGCCCTTGGCGCGTTCCGGCCGCGGCGGCCGCGGGTCAGTCGCCGGTGTTGGTGGCCCAGACGGGGCGGCCGGAGGCGTCGTAGACGACCGCGTTGCCGTCGTCCTGGACGGCGAGGTAGCGGCCCTTGTGCCAGGTGCCGGCGGCCCAGACGGGCCGGCCGGAGCTGTCGTAGACCACGAAGTTGCCGTCCTCCTGCATCACGGCGCGGTCGGCCTTGGGCCACACGTTGGGGGCCTGCCAGGCGGCGCGGCCGTCCTTGTAGAGGACGAAGTTGCCGTCCTCCTGGACGCGGAGCACGGTCCGGCCGTTGCCGGAGGTCCAGGCCTGGTTCCTGTAGAGGGTGGCGGGGGCGTAGAAGTGGGCGTCGCTGCGGGCGGCGGCGTGCGCGCCGCCGGAGGCGACGGCGGAGGCGTCCGCGGTCGGCACGGAGGCCATGACGGGCAGGAGGGCGAGAGCGAGCGCGGGCAGACCGCGCCGCACGAGGTTCGTGATCATGCCCCGGTTTCTAGCCCCCCGCCCACCGCCGGGAACAGCGCAGAAACGACCGCCTCACCCGTCCGGCCGATCCCTTTCACCACGGAAACGTCACCGCACCCCGGGCCCACCCAAACGAAGGGCCCCTCCCGGCGACCTCGCCGAAAGGGGCCCACACACCGACCCCGCTCACGGGGGCGCTGTTCGCTCGCTACTTCTTCTTGCCCTGGTTGTTGCTCCGGCCTGGGGCTTTACCCGGCACCCCGGCCCTGACCTGCGGTCGAGCGGTCAGCGATGGTCACCGCCGGCCACCCCCGATCACCCTTCCACGGCCCGGGGACGGCCCGGCGACGGCCCCGAGCTCGCGCGTGCGCAGGGGCCCGCGGCCCTCACTGCGACCGCTCCAGCCCCTCCATCACGGAGTTGTGGAAGGCGAGCTCGTCGGCCCGGCAGGGAGCGGTGAGGAACATCGCCTGAGCCTCGCCGAGATCGCATCCGACCACGGCCTTGGTCACGAGGACCGCGTCCACGCCGTCGCAGCCAATCCCTTTCAGATACTCCTGAAAGGCCGCACCGTCCGGGTTCCCCTCCCAGACTGGTCGGGCCGTCTCCGTCAGGCCGGCTATCCGCATGCTTCGTTCAGCGTCCACAGGGCCTTCCCCAGTCGGTCGAATGGTCAGGACGGCGTCAGCTGCGGTTGACGGGGATCTCATAGACGACCTCGCACAGTGCGGCGGGAATCACGATGTCCGCCGTCTCCACGGGCCGGCCCTGGTCGCTGTAGTACGTCCGCCGGATGTGGGTGACGAGCGCGCCCTTCTGGATCCCGAGGAGCGAGGCCTCCTCGGCGCTCGCGTGCCGCGGCTCGGGCTGCTCGACGGCATGGCTGACCGTGACGCCGATCTCGGCCATGCGGTTGACGACGCCGACCCCGGCGTGGGGCCCGCCCTCCGGGAGCACGACGAGGGTGCCGGCGGTGAGCTCGTACGGCTCCCAGCTCGTCGACAGCTGCACGGGCCGGCCGTCGGCGAGGAACTCGTAGACGGTCCGTACGCACAGATCGCCTTCGCCGATCCCGAGCCGCACCGCGATCTCCGCGGGGGCCGGCACCTTCGCCTCGGTACGGCTCTCCCAGTGCCCCTGCTTCCCCAGGGCCTGCATGTCCGAGCGGAACGGGGAGCCGCCGGGCTGCTCCCGTGCCGACGACCGGACCACGCGTACCCGCCGACGGGGCTCGGCCACGTAGGTTCCCGAACCGGCGCGCCCCTCCAACACACCCTGCGAGATCAGCAGCTCCTGCGCCCTGCGGACCACGTTCTCGCCGACGCCGCACTCATCGGCGATCTGGGCGCGGGAGGGGAGCCGATCGCCGGCCGTCCACTCCTGGTCCGCGATCCGCTGTCGCAGGACATCGGCGATGCGGAGATACGGCGGCTTCTCAGGCATGTGGAAAATCTAGTCCACTAGCTCTAATCTAGTTAACTAGCTTCACTCAACGTGAGTTTTCCGCAACGGAGGCCGACCTGTGCCCGCTTCGGAAGCACGGGCCGACGACCTCGCCGCCCGCCTGTCGGCCCTCGGGCTGACCACGCGTGTGAAGCAGCACGCGACCTACACGTCGGTCGAAGCGGAGGTGCCGGAAACGCTTCCCGACACGACGTGGCGGGAGGTCCTGGAAGTACTGACGGCGGCCGACCGCTTCGGGCTCGTCGCCGGCAGCTCGACCGGCCGCATCCTCTGGGCCGCCGTACGCAAAGAGGCCGACCAGCAGCGATAGGAGCTGATCAGCGTGTTCAACCGTACGAGCCCCACCGCGGCCACACCGGCCGCACGCCGGAGGAGGCGCACCCGTGCCTCCTAGCCGGCAGCCCTCGACAGGGCACGCGAGAACCCCCGCCTACCGATCGACCTCGTGCGCGATCGGCACACACGACGACTGCGCCCACTCGTCGCCGGCCCGGGCCCCGATTGACGTCCCGGTGATCTACGAAACGTGCGACTGCCCGTGTCACCCCGTAGGCGACCCGGCGGAGGTGCCGCGGTGAAGGGACGCACCCCCGCCGGGGCGCCGGCCGCCAACGCCGGGTCCATCACCCCGAACGTGCGGCCGCACTTCGAGCCGAACAACGCACGGACTTCCCTCCGCTGGACCAGGAAGCGGTGACCGCCCCGTGCCTTCCCGCCGCCAATCCATCGCCGATGACCTGCGCCGCCAGATCACCGCGGGCCACTTCAAGGCCGGCGAACGCCTTCCCTCGGAGGCCCAGCTCGCCGCGCACTACACGGTCAGCACGCCGACGCTCCGCAACGCGCTCTCGCTACTCCAGGGCGAGGGCCTGGTGGAGAAGATCCACGGCAGCGGCAACTTCGTCCGCCACCCGCGTAGCAGGACCACATACACAGGCGGCCGTCCCTCGGCCTGGATCACGCCCTCCGCACCGCTCCGATCAACCGTCCACGCCAGGCACCTCCGGGCCCACGATCCCCTGACCACGCTCCTCAACGTGGCCCCCGGCACCTCGCTCACCGAAGTCCTCTGCGTCACCCACGAAGACCGGTCGCCGCACAGCCTGTCCCGCATCTACATCCCCCGCGACTTGGTCCCGGCCGGCCTGTCGGCCCCCGCCGACATAGCGGCCCACCTGACCGAACTCGGCCTGCCCCTCTCCGAAGTACGGGAAACGGCCTGCTCACGCCTCCCCACCCCCGAAGAAGCGACCACCCTCCGGATCAGCCCATCGCTGGCGGTCCTCTCGATCACCCGAGTGGCGATCGACACCACCGGCCGCGTGGTCGAGGCGGCGCTCATCGCCTACCCGGGCGACAGAGCGGACGCCCTCTTCATCACCAGCCACCCGACCGAAGAGAGGACCCCAAGGCCATGACCCCGCACAACGAACTCCGCCTGCTCCCCTGGTCGGGCCCCGACGGCAAGCCCTGCTTCCTCAGCACCGACTCCCCCGACAGCCACCTCTCCCGCCTGGCCGACAACATGGAGGAGATACAGCTCGGCCTGGCCACCGAACTCCTGACCCACGCGCACGAACTACTCGCCGACCCGGAGGCAGACCGCGTGGAACTCCACCTCTTGGCCTCAGACCTCAAGGGTGCCCTCCACGCCGCAATCCGAGTAGCGCGCAGCCGCGGCCACCGCCTACCCCACCCCGCCTTCGGCGCCTTGGCCGAACCATCCATGCCCCCGCATCCGCACTAGCCACAGCACCCCTCAAGCAGCGACAGGGCGACCCCAACACACCACGGGGCCGCCCTGTCGTGCTACGCACATGGCTCCGGAAGGGCCGTGCTTCTGAGGCGTCCGTACAGGTGGGAGAACTATAGGTTGGCAGCCAGGTCTGACCGGTCCGCAAGTAGGCCGCATCCCGCGAGAGTGCCGCGGCGACTCACCAGGCAGTGATGTGGGCTCGCGGGTTTCGTTGTTGGTATCCGAGTCAGGAGCAGGTCAGGCGCGCTACCCTCACGCTCATCACTGAGTATGGGAGCCTCGGATGTCCACACCTACTGGCACGGAATTGTCCGTTGAAGGCGAGAGCATTCAGCAGCTCTACAATGATTACACATCCAGTAAATTCTTGGTGAATCGTCGCTACCAGAGGAAGCTGGTTTGGGGGGTTGAGGAAAAGGAACGCCTCATTGATTCAGTAGTTCAAAAACTTCCAATCCCGCTTATCCTTCTGGCCGAGTCTTCCGGGGATCACTTTGGACGCCTTGAGGTGATCGACGGGCTCCAGCGGCTCAACTCTGTTTTCTCATTCATCGAGAATGAGTTTTCGTTGAATGGCGAATATTTCGACCTAGAAACGCTTGCAGACACCAAAATTCGCCTCGACAGCGGGTCCATCTCACAGAAGTCCCCGGTGCTCGATCGCGACACCTGTCGAAAGATTGCCAACTATCGCCTCCCCGTTTCCATCTATCGATCGGCAAGTGACGAATCGGTCGATGAAGTATTTCGGAGAATCAATTCCAGCGGGCGCCATCTCAGCCCTCATGAAATTCGCCAGGCGGGCGCAACCCAGGCGATCGCCACTCTTGTGCGGCGGCTGGCTTCCACAGTGCGCGGTGACGCTTCCTTTACGGACTTTGTACCCTTGTCCGGTATGGCGAAGATCAGCATTACGAATCATGACCTGCCGTACGGTATTTACGTCGAGGATATCTTCTGGGTTAAGCAGGGGATCTTGACCCGTGAGTCCGTGCGTGAATCAAGGGACGAAGAGCTGATCCTAGACATCCTTCTGGATTTGCTACTGGAGCGGCCAGCTGCAACAGGGCTTAGGTATCGCGACTCGGCCTACGGCGTCGAGAACGATCGAGCCGTCACGAGTGCGGATGTCGTTCACCGCAGGATCGCTTCGATGGGCGAGAGTGAACTCGAAGACCGTTTCGTCAACACTCTGGAAGTGATTCGAGCCGCGCTTGAAGAATCTGCCAAGCCGTTCGCTACCCTCACTGTCACCCAGCAGAACTACAGAGGAGTCCCTAGGCACTTCCAAGCGATCTTCGTCGCTATCAATCAGCTGCTGCACGAAGACAGCCTGGAGCCAAAGAGCAGCAAGGATCTACTCTGCCTCCTCTCTGGTTTTTGGGACGGAGACCTGAGCATCCCGTCGGGTGGCGGCGACTGGGGGGCTGAACGCAAGAATCAACTCCTGGAAATGGCAAAGGCGGCGCTACGTCCAGCTTTCAAGAAAAAGACGGACGCCAAGAGTACGCACCTCAAAGACCATTCGGTCCGTTTCGAAGCAGCGCTCTCAATGGCACTGACGGAAGACGCCCTATTTGAACTCAAGCAAGGGTTTTGCCGCATCAACGACAGCGGCACTTTCGATGATGCGAGCTTCGGCAAGATTCTCCGCACGGCGAGCGCTATGGCAAATCACGGTCGCGGAACTAAGGGGGTCATCTTCATTGGCGTCGCCGACGATGAAAGTGACGCCAGATCCGTGGAGCGCTTCGCTGGGATCGAGGCTCTAAAATACGAAGAATTCTTCGTCACGGGAACCCAGCATGAACTATCAGCTCTCGGTAAGTCCCCAGACGAGCTTTGGCGCGAATTGATTCAGAGAATTAAGAGCTCAAAGCTCGATCTCGATTTCGCCGAGAACTTGGCGCGCAGCCTTATGCCTTTCCGCTACCAGGGCTACTTGATCTGGCGCCTCGATCCCGCGAGCACTGGAAATCCGGTTACGTATGACAACCGCTTCTATGAAAGGGTTGGTCCGCAAACGGTAGAGGTTGTGGGGCAATCAATCATCAGTCTGGTGAATCGCTTCCAGTAGCAGTTAAGTTGATGAAGCGGGCCTGGCCGGCGGTCTGCTCGGGCTGGATTTGATAGAGCCCAGGGTCCGTACGCCCAGTCAATGTGGTCCGCCTTTGAACTGGCCTGGTAGCGGAACCGGTTCGCCATATTGACTACCTCCGACTCCCATCCCGTCTGCCGTCGACCCACACGCCGTGGAGCAGGCGCAGGCCCTGGCGTCCAGGTGGAGCGCGCCACTGTACGAACGACCTGGACGCCAGGGCCTGCGCCTGCTCGGCTCTGCCTGGGTCGATGGCAGACGGGATGGGAGTCCCCACAGCTACCACCCATCGGTCGGCACCCGCGTACGGTCCTCTCCCATCCCGGAGCCTGAGCGCCCCCGCCGGAGGCATTCGTTCTGACCGGCAGCCGACGGATCGGCTCGGTTCACCCCATCGAGCCCTGAGCCACAGTGGCGCGCGGCCGGCGGGCCGGGCGGGAGCGGGGCGGAGACAGGAGCGCAGGCCCGGGGCGACGGGCGCGCGACGCCGCCTTGGCGGCGGAAGCGCCCTTGATGAAGTAGAGAAACTCTTACCGCGCCGCCCGGCTCAGAGCGCGAAGGGCTTGTAGGACAGGGCTCGGTCCACGACCTTCTCGGCGGTCAGGTCGGGGTCGAAGTCCCAGTAGATGTAGTCGCTGATGTGGGGGCACCTGAGGCCTGAGGTGAGGGTGGCCAGGGCTGCGTTGGCCTCGGACTCGTCGGTGGTGGTGCCGTCCAGGAGGCGGGCGACGAGGGCTACCGCTTCTTCGCGGGTCACGCCGGGAGGAGTTGGCGGCCGTCGTGGCTGCGGACGTGGGGGCCTGCTTCGTCCAAGGCGTCCAGAAGGCGGATCGCGAAGACTTCGGACATCTGCGCGGAGACCTCCTCCGGGGTGAGCCACGCAACCGCGGTCGACTCCTCCGAAGTGCGTTCCGTGCCGCCGGTCGGGGTGCAGCGGAAGACCAGGGCGACGATGCCGCGGGTGGTGTTCTTGTAGACCCCGGTCAGGTCGTTGACCTCGACCTCGATCCCCGTCTCCTCCAGGACCTCGCGGCGGACACCGGCCTCCGGGGATTCGGTGAGTTCGAGCACTCCGCCCGGCAGTTCCCAAGTCCCGTTGTCCGCCCGGCGGATAGCCAGGAGCCGGCCGTCCTCGCGCAGGACCGCCCCGGCCACGGACACGGAATGCAGTGGCGTTGACTTGACCTGCGGGGAACCCGTACTCATGTACAGGAGCATAGGAGGAAGAGAAGGACTATGGGAACCGCAGTGGGAGGTGGCCGAGGGGCTGTGCCGCGCTACGTGCAGATCGCCGACGACATCGTTCAGCAGATCCGGGCCGGCGCGCTCAAGGCCGGCGACATGGTGCCGAGTGAAGCCGAGCTGGTGGAGCGCTACGGCGTCGCCGGCGGGACGGTACGCAAGGCCATGGTCGAGGTACGGGCCAGCGGGCTGGTCGAGACACGGCACGGCAAGGGGTCCATCGTGAAGGCCCGGCCGCCCGTGCGACACCGGTCCTCGGACCGTTTCCGGCGTACGCACCGCCAGGAGGGCAGGGCCGCGTACCTCGCGGAGTCCGCGCAGTCGGGCGCCGAGGCCAAGGTGAGCGTGCTGTTCATCGGGCCGATGGAGGCGCCGGAGGAGATCGCGGAGCGGCTCGGTGTTGCCGCGGGGACGCAGGTGCTCGCCCGTCGCCGGCTGTACTTCCGCAACGGCACCCCCGTGGAGACGGCCACCTCGTACCTGCCGTGGGACGTCGTGAAGGACATCCCCGAGCTGTTCGCCGAGAATCCCGGCCCCGGCGGGATCTACGCCCGGCTGGAAGACCACAACCACGTCTTCGCCGAGTACGTGGAGACGCTCCAGGCCCGACCGGCGGCCAAGGCCGAGGCGACGGAGCTGTCGCTGACGCCCGGCGCCCCGGTGGTGCACCTGCTGCGGGCCGCGGTCACCGAGGAAGGACGCGTGGTCGAGGTCTGCGACACCCTCATGGCCGCTGACCAGTTCGTCTTCGAGTACCGCATCCCCGCACGCGACTGACGGAACCTCAACTCCTCACAGCCCGCCGCGAGTTTCTCTTCGCGGCGGGTTGACTCATGTATAGGAGTCAGGCACTCTTCTTCATGTCACTCATGTACATGAGTGAAGGAGTTGTACCTCTATAGAGGAGTGATCTGCTGTGCGTCAGATTCCCGTCGACACCAACGGCGCGACCGTGATGGTCGCCCAGCCCCCGCAGCTCAAGATGCGCGACAAGAAGACCGGCCAGGTCGCCGTCGACAACGAGACCGGCAACAGCCTCATGACCGTAGACGTCCTGTTCGTCCTGAACGGCAACGCCGACGTCCTCTCCGTCACCGTGGCGGAGCCCGACATCTCCGGTGAGCTGGCCACGGGTACCCCGGTCGCTCTGACCGGCCTGGTCGCCCGGCCCTGGGAGAACGAGTTCAACGGCCAGAAGCGCCACGGACTCAGCTTCCGCGCCGTCGCCGTCACCTCCCTCGCCGCCAAGGCCGGCTGACCATGAGCGCCTTATGGATCACGTCGGCCGTGCTGCTGGTCGCCGTACTCCTGCTGCGCCGGCTGCGGCCCACCTGGTACTGGATGACCTTCGGGGTCACCCTCGCCGGGCTCCGGATCTTGGTCCGCTACCGCTCGGTAATGGACGCCTGCGGGCTCACCGTCCCGCCCTCCCGCTGGCGACTGGCGCTCGCCCGCCTGGCCAACCGTCCCGTCCCCGAGGCTCGTTCGCCGCGGATCCTGCGGCTACGACCCACCTCGACCGGCCTGGTCCTCAGGTTGAAACTCCGACCGGGTCAGGACGCCTTCGACTTCTCCGCCTCCTCCGACCGGCTAAGGCACTCCTTCGCCCTCCACAACGTCGTCTCCCGGGAGATCCGCTCCGGCGTGGTCGAACTGCGGATGACCGGCTACGACATCCTCAAGCGGGTCCGCATGCCGCCGGTCGACCCCGCGCCCGACGGGGCGCTCCGGATCCCGGTGGCCCTGCGGGAGGACGGAGAGGTCCACCACCGGGACTACCGGGAGGTCCCGCACGCGCTGAACGTCGGCGCGACCAAGTCCGGGAAGTCGGTCTACCAACGCACGCTCGTGGCCGGCCTCGCGCCGCGGAACGTCGCGCTCGTCGGCATCGACTGCAAGAACGGCGTCGAACTCTCCCCACTGGGCGCACGGTTCACCGCCCTGGCCGACAATCCCGACGAGGCCGGCGAACTGCTCGTCGCGCTCGTCGCCTACTTGGGACGGGTCTACGAGCTGATCCGGGCCGAGCAGCGCATCAGCGTCGGTCTCCCGGACACGGAGATCACCGCCGACATCTGGGACCTGCCCGTACACCTGCGCCCCGTACCCGTCGTCCTCCTGGTGGACGAGGTCGCGGAGCTCGCCCTCGCCGCGAACAAGGCGGAGGAAGCTCGCCGGGACCAGATCGTCACCAACCTGGTCCGCCTCTCCCAGCTGGGCCGCGCCGCGGGCATCCACCTGGAGGTCTGCGGGCAACGCTTCGGCTCCGAACTCGGCAAGGGCATCACCATGCTCCGCGCCCAACTCACTGGCCGTACCGCACACCGCGTCAACGACGAGACCTCCGCGAACATGGCCTTCGGGGACATCTCCCCGGACGCCGTCCTCGCCGCCGTCCAGATCGACAAGGACCGTCCCGGCACCGCGGTGGCCGGCGACTCCTCCGGCGGCTGGTCCCGCATCCGAGCCCCGCACACCACGCTCCGCAAGGCCGTGGACATCTGCAACGCCCACGCGCACCGCACCCCGGAGATCCCGGAGCTGGCTCCCTTCAGGCCCCAGCAGCCGGCCCGCGTCCTGGTCGGCGAGATCCACCCACCGAAGCCCGCGGCGGCAAGCGCCTTCTAAGCGCTTGGCCCAACCCCAGGTCGGCGCGGCCCCTCGCGCCACGTCCCTACCCCACCCATGCCTGAAAGGAGGTGAACCCCCATGACCCGCCGCCTTTCCCGCCCGGACGCCGTCCTCGTCCAGGCCGTCATCGCCGGAGCCCTCTCCTTCGCCCACCTGCACGACCTCGCCGAAGCCGCGGGGCAGACCGGATGGAAGGCCTGGGCCTACCCGGTGAGCGTGGACCTGCTCCTCGTCGCGGCGTGGCACCGCCTACGCGCCCTGCGGGACTCGGGGGAGCCGGCCCGCTCGGCCTGGTCCTGGTTCGCCATTGCCTTGGCGGCCTCGCTCGGCGCGAACGTCGCGACCGCTGGCCTCCTCGACCTCGGCGACGTCCCGGACTGGCTCCGGATCCTCGTCGCTGGCTGGCCCGCGCTCGCCTTCCTCGGCGCCACGCTCCTGGTCCACGGGCCTACGCCGACCAGTGGGCCGGCCCCCGAGCCGGAGCCGGCCCCGGACCTCCTGCCTGTAGTCGAGCGGGAGCCGGAGGCGGAGCCAGAGCCCGATGCCGCGCAGCCCGAACCCGAAGCACTGGCCGTCCCGGCTCTGCCGGCCCCACCGGCATCGGTCACCGCCCCGCCGGCCCTCGTCGCCCACGCCCGCAAGATCGCCGCCGATCACCGCGCCCGTACCGGCTCGGACATCGACGCCGAGACCCTGCGCTCCCGGCTCGGCGTCCCGTACCCCCTCGCCGAAGCCATCGCCGCCCAGCTCGCCTGACGACAGGAGACCGCCATGCCCACCCGGATCAACTTCCGCTCGCTCCTGAAGATCGGCCCCGTCCAGATCGGCAGCTACCGCGACCGGCACGGCCGCACGAAGGACGCCGCGGTCTGCACCGCCGACTCCTGCGGCTGGTCCGCCGACTACAGCTCCGCGACCGCCGCCCAGCTCGCCGCCCGCTCCCACCGCTGCCGCGTCAGCTGACCCGAAAGGCCACCGCCATGGACGTCCCGCTCTGGCTCGCCCTGATCGTCGTCGGGGTCCTCGGCTACAAGCTCGTCCGCCCGCCGCTGTGGCTCGTCGCCGTGATCCTCCTCGGCGGATTCCTTCTGGCGGACAGCTTCCTCGCGCCGGCCATCGACACCGCGATCAACAAGTAACCCACCCCGGAAGGAGAACGGCCGTGTTCAAGCCCCGGTACCCGCGCCCCGACACCTACGCCCCGGCGACGATCCGCCCCACCCCGGCGCCCGTCGAGCACTCCGTCCCGGCCCCGGCCCCGGCTGCCGCCGCGCCGTCCGCCCTCGCCGGTCTGGGCCGTCAGTCGCCCGGAACCCTGCTGGCCCTCGCCGCGGGCGGAGTCGCCGGTGTCCTCGCCCTGGCCTCCGTCGCCGTCTCGCTGCTCCTGGCCGTCGCCGTCACCGCGGTCGCCCTGTCCGTCAGCAGCCTCGTCCTCCTCTTCCTCGTCCGGGCCCTGCGCCAGGAGTTCAAGGGCCGCTGACCGAACCGGGTCCGGGCGGTGGCCGTGCGCTGCGCCCTGCCGTCCGGGCCCGCCCTGAAAGGAACGCCTTCATGACCCACCCCCGCCGCCGGCCGGTGACGGCGTGACCGCCCCCGCGACCGTCACCGGCCTGGACCCCCGACTCCTCGACGACGTGCTGAAGGTGGCCGCCGCCCCCGGATACGGCCGCTGGGAAGACCAGGTCCGCCGTACAGGCGGCTGCTCCGACCCGATCCACATCACCGGGTGGACCGTCGCCAAGGACACGGCCTCGGGCGAGGTACTGCACCGCTACTCCACCGCCGACGAACCCGGCGCCCGCCTCCGCATCGCCTGCGGCAACCGCCGCGCCTCGCGCTGCCCCGCCTGCGCCTGGACGTACTCCGGCGACACCTACCACCTCATCCGGGCCGGCCTCGCCGGAGACGACCGCCGCGACATCCCGGCCACGGTCCGCGAGCACCCCCGCGCCTTCGCCACCCTCACCGCCCCGTCCTTCGGCCCCGTCCACAACCGCCCCACCGGCCGGCCCTGCCGCTGCGGCACTCACCACCAGGAGGACGCCGCCGAACTGGGCACCGCCCTCGACCCGACCACGTACGACTACGAAGCCGCCGTCCTCTTCAACAACCACGCCGGTCAGCTCTGGCAGCGCTTCACCACCCGGCTGCGCCGCGAGATCGCCGCCCACGCCGGACTGACCCAGCGGGAGCTGAAGGAGGTGGCCCGGATCTCCTACGGCAAGGTCGCCGAATTCCAGAAGCGCGGCGCCGTCCACTTCCACGCGGTGATCCGCGTCGACGGTCCGGACGGGCCTTCCTCGCCCCCGCCCTCCTGGGCCGGCGCCGAACTCCTCGACCGCTCGATTCGCGCCGCGGCCGGCCACTCCTACACCTCGGTCACCGTCCCGGCGGCGGGCGACCGGCCGGCCCGCACCTTCCGGTGGGGCACCCAGCTCGACGTCCGCCCCATCAAGGCCTTCGGCGACGGCTCCGACATCACCGAACAGGCCGTGGCCTCGTACATCGCCAAGTACGCGACCAAAGCCGCCGAGAACACCGGAACCCTCGACCGCCGCATCGGCAACCGCGAAGCGCTCGTCCTCCTCGACGTCCCGGCGCACGCCGCCCGACTGATCGAAGCCTGCCTCGACCTGGACCCGCTGTACCCGGACCGTCGCCTCGCGGCCTGGTCCCACATGCTCGGCTTCCGGGGCCACTTCTCCACCAAGTCGCGGCAGTACTCGACCACCCTCGGCGCCCTCCGCCAGACCCGCGCCGACTACCGCGCCGCCCAAGAACGCGAAGCCCGGGGCCTGGACGACATCCAGCCGGACACCGTGCTCCTCCTCGCCTCCTGGCAGTACGCCGGCCACGGCCACACCCCCGGCGAAGCCGTCCTCGCCTCCACCATCGCGCGCGGCATCCACCTCAACCGCCAGACCGCCCGCGAAGCCCTGACACAGCTCGACGTCCAAGAGGAGTGGTGACCGTGCCCCGTCTTCTCCCTGAGCGCTACTTCACTCCGGTCGACCTCGCGGGCCTGCTCGGCGTCCCGTTGGAGACGGTCTACCAGTGGCGCCGCAAGCGCACCGGGCCCCGCGGCTTCCGGGTCGGCGTCCATCTGCGCTACGACCCCGAGGACGTACGCGTGTGGGTCACCTCCCTCATGGACCGGGAGGAGGCCGCCTGATGGCCGGGCACATCCAGGACCGCTGGTACAAGGTCGAACCCGGTACCGGCGGCAAGCCCGTCAAGGTCAAGACCGAGCGCTACGGATCCGGGCTCCGCTATCGGGCCCGGTACGTCGGACCGGACGGCACGGAGAAGAGCAAGTCCTTCCCGGACCGTCAGAAGCGGTTGGCCGAGCAGTGGCTCGCGCACATCGAGGCCGACATGTCGCGCGGCGCGTACATCGACCCGAAAGCCGGCCGCGTCACCTTCCAGCAGTACGCGGAGCGGTGGCTCGGCAACCACGGAGCCGACCCGAACACCGGCTTCTCGATGGAATCGCAGCTGCGGCTGCATGCCTTCCCGTATCTGGGCTCGCGCCCGCTGGCCTCCTTCCAGCCGGCTCACATCCGGGACTGGGTGGCCCAGCTCAAGACGGCCGGCCTGTCCGGGTCGTACGCGAGGGTCATCTACTCGAACGTGCGGAGCGTGCTGAACGCGGCGGTCGATGACACCCTCCTGGCCAAGAACCCGTGCGCGGCCCGGTCGGTGAAGGCCCCGACGGTCGAGGCCAAACGGGTGATCCCCTGGACCGCCGAGCGGGTCTTCGCTGTACGGGCCGAGCTGCCGGAGCGGTACCGCGCGGTCGTGGACCTGGGGGCGGGGTGCGGGCTGCGGCAGGGCGAGATCCTTGGCATCGACGTGGACGCAATCGACTTCGCCGCGGACACCGTGCACGTGGTCCAGCAGCTCAAGCTGAGCCGGAGCAAGCCCGTCTTCGCTCCCCCAAAGGGCGGCAAGCTCCGGGACGTCCCGCTGCCGGGTCCGGTTGCCGATGCGCTGCGGGCGCACATGAAGCGGTGCCCGCCCGTCGCCATCACCCTGCCGTGGGGTGTGGCGGGCGGACCGCTGGTGACGAAGCGGCTCGTCTTCACGGCGCCGATGGGCGGCCACGTGTGGCGGGGCATGTTCAACACCGACCAGTGGAAGCCGGCCCTCGCCGCCGCGGGCGTCATCGCCGAGCGGGAGACGGGGCAGCAGACCTATGCCGCCGCCCGGGAGCACGGGATGCATGCGTTGCGGCACTTCTACGCGTCGGTGCTGCTGGACTCGGGTGAGAACGTGAAGGCGCTTGCCGAGTACCTGGGGCACTCGGACCCCGGGCTGACGCTGCGGGTCTACGCGCACCTGATGCCGACGAGCAGGGCCAGGACACGGAGGGCGGTTGCGGCGGTGTACAAGTAGGAGGAAATCTCGCCGGAAATCTGCTCCGCCAGCCGCGAATCTGTGTGGGGAAATCTATCGAGAGATTCGAGAGATTCGAGACTCGCGTAATTCTTGCGCGCAAGACAGGAAGCGGGCCGCATTTTTGCCTAGCTAGGCAGATTCGGATGACCGTTCGACCACTCTCCGGCAGGTCGCCGCAGGTCAGTTATGGCGTACGCCATAAATGTCACATCCCAACCAGCCGTCAAACCTGTCCACCGAAGCAGGCCGGATAACCCTTCAACCCCGCCCAGCCAGCAGGTTTGTAGCGCCGAGAGGGAACCCACTACAGTCCTCGCTGTAAATAAAAGAAGCCGCCCGGCCAGGGGCGGCTTCATCTCCATGCATGGCCATAAAACTCTGTTACCAGTTCACAAGACACCCACGGAGGACTCCCATGGTGCCACGGCGAGGGCTGACCATCGACATCACGATCCGCGAAGCCCCGTTTCTGATCATCGGAGCGGCCGGCGGAGCGCTCGCGGTGTGGACGGGGGCACCCCTGGAGGTGACGCTCCCGGCGGCGCTGCTGGTGGCGCTTCGCATCACGGCCCGGCGCCGGCGTCACGCCTGACGGCCCAGAGACGGCCCCAGGGCAACGAGAAGCCCCCTACCCGCCGGAAAACGGCAGGTAGGGGGCTGTTTGGTGCTTCGGGGTTACTTCTTGCCCTGGTTCTTGACGGCCTCGATGGCGGCCGCGGCGGCCGTCGGGTCGAGGTAGGTGCCGCCCGGGTTGAGGGGCTTGAAGGAGGCGTCCAGCTCGTAGGCGAGGGGGATGCCGGTCGGGATGTTGAGGCCCGCGATGTCGGCGTCGGAGATGCCGTCCAGGTGCTTGACCAGGGCGCGGAGGCTGTTGCCGTGCGCGGCCACGAGGACCGTGCGGCCCGCGAGGAGGTCCGGGACGATCGCGTCGTACCAGTACGGGAGCATGCGGACGACGACGTCCTTCAGGCACTCGGTCCGCGGGCGCAGCTCCGGCGGGATCGAGGCGTAGCGCGGGTCCTCGGACTGGGAGAACTCGGTGCCGTCCTCGAGCGCCGGCGGCGGGGTGTCGTAGGAGCGGCGCCACAGCATGAACTGCTCCTCGCCGAACTCGGCGAGGGTCTGCGCCTTGTCCTTGCCCTGGAGGGCGCCGTAGTGGCGCTCGTTCAGGCGCCAGGAACGGTGGACGGGGATCCAGTGGCGGTCGGCGGCCTCCAGCGCGAGCTGGGAGGTGCGGATCGCGCGCTTCTGGAGCGACGTGTGGACCACGTCGGGGAGGAGGTCGGCGTCCTTCAGGAGTTCGCCACCGCGGACAGCCTCCTTCTCGCCCTTCTCGTTGAGATTGACGTCCACCCAGCCGGTGAACAGGTTCTTCGCGTTCCACTCGCTCTCGCCGTGACGGAGGAGGATGAGCTTGTACGGTGCGTCGGCCATGCGTACGAGCCTAATGGACGGGCCGAGGCGCTCGCGCGCGGTGCGCGGGGGTCTCCGATTGACGTCCGGCGTCAATTGAGTGGCGGCGGCAGGGGTCTGCTCGTAACGTGCGGGGAGCCGTAGAGACACTTACACCGCCGGGGGGATCCCTTATGTCCGTTGCCAGTCTCAGACGGGCCGCCCGGGAGAGCGTGTCGGGTCTGCCGCGGGCGTTCTGGTGGTTGTGGGCGAGCACCCTCGTCAACCGGCTCGGGGCCTTCGTCGCGACATTCATGACCTTGTACCTGACGCTCGACCGGGGCTATTCGGCCTCCTTCGCGGGACTCGTGGTGGCGCTGCACGGGCTCGGTGGCGTGGTGTCCTCGCTGGTGGCCGGTGTGATGACGGACCGGTTGGGGCGGCGGCCGACGATGCTGGCGGCGAACGTGGGCACGGCCGCGTCGGTGGCGCTGCTGGGCTTCATGGAGCACCCGGCGGCGATCGCGGCGGTCGCCCTGCTGGTCGGCATGGCCTCGAACGCCTCGCGGCCCGCGGTCTCCGCGATGATGGCCGACATCGTCCGGCCGGAGGACCGCGTACGGGCCTTCGCGCTGAACTACTGGGCCATCAACCTCGGCTTCGCGATCAGCGCGACGCTGGCGGGGTTCGTGGCCGAGTACAGCTACCTGGCCGGGTTCCTCGGCGAGGCGGCGCTGACGCTCGTGTGCGCGGTGCTGGTGTTCCTGAAGTTGCCGGAGTCCCGTCCGGAGAAGGGGACGTCCTCGGCGCGGGAGGCGGACGAGCCGGAGATCGGGCTCGGGACCGTGCTGCGCGACGGCCGGTTCATGGGGGTCGTCGGCCTGTCGTTCCTGATCTCGCTGATCTTCACGCAGGGTTCGGTGGGGCTGCCGGTGGCGATGGGCGCGGCCGGGTTCTCGCCGGGTGACTACGGGCTCGTCGTGGCCGTGAACGGCCTGCTGATCGTGCTGCTCCAGATCCCGGTGACCCGGTTCATCGAGCACCGCGACCCGCGCCGGCTGCTGGTGGCCTCGGCGCTGCTGGCCGGGTACGGGTTCGCGATGACGGCGTTCGCGGGGCCGCTGTGGGCGTACGCGCTGACGGTGTGCGTGTGGACGCTGGCGGAGATCGTGAACTCGCCGATCCAGATGGGGCTCGTGGTGCGGCTGTCGCCGGCGCACGGCCGGGGGCGCTACCAGGGCATGTACACGATGTCGTGGTCGGTGGCGGC
Source organism: Streptomyces sp. NPDC103540 (assembly GCF_055584445.1). Lineage (NCBI taxonomy): Bacteria > Bacillati > Actinomycetota > Actinomycetes > Kitasatosporales > Streptomycetaceae > Streptomyces > Streptomyces sp. NPDC103540. The sequence goes on along the minus strand of NZ_JBVJMA010000010.1, from coordinate 60,100 downwards.
GCTGGTGGCCCCGTTGATGGCGGGGTTCGTCATCGACCGGCTGGGCGCGCAGTGGCTGTGGGGGGCCACCGGCGTGCTGGGGACGGTGGCGGCGGCGGGGTACTGGCTGCTGATGCGCGGCATCCCGGCCGAGGCCAAGGAGGTCGCCAAGGAGGTCGCGAAGGACGTGCCGACGGGGGCGGAGCCGGCTCGGGCCGAGGTGGCGTAGCGGGGTGGGCCCGCGGCCGTCACGCCGGGCGGGTCAGGTGCTTGAAGGCGTCCAGGTTGCGGGTGGACTCGCCGCGCGAGACGCGCCACTCGTACTCGCGCCGGATCGCGCTCGCGAAGCCCAGCTCCAGCAGGGTGTTGAAGGCCCCGTCCGCGGCCTCCAGGACGGTGCCGAGGAGCCGGTCGAGGTCGTCGGGGGTGACGACGGACAGGGGGAGGCGGGCCGTCAGGTAGACGTCGCCGAGCGGGTCGACGGCGTAGGCCATCCCGTACAGCTTGAGGTTGCGTTCCAGCAGCCAGCGGTGGACGCCGGCCTCGTTCTCGTCGGGGTGGCGGATGACGAAGGCGTTCACCGAGAGGGAGTGCCGGCCGACGCGCAGGGAGCAGGTGGTGCTCAGCTTGCGGGTGCCGGGGAGCTGGACGACGTAAGTGCCCGGCCCGGGGCTCTCCCAGCTCAGGTCGGCGCCGGTCAGGACGGTCTCGATGATCGCGGCGGTGTCAGCCATGGTGGGAGCGTACGCGACGGCGGTGGTCGTGCATGGCGGCGGTGTAGACGTCCGCGGTGCCGCTCGCGGCGGTGTCCCAGCCGAAGAAGCGGGCGTGTCGGGCGGCCTGCCCGCCCATGCGGTCGGTGAGGCCGGGCTCGTCGACGAAGCGGCGCAGTTCGCGGGCGTAGTCGACGGGGTCGTGTCCGGGTACGAGGATGCCGGTCACCCCGTCGTCGACGGCGACGGGCAGCCCGCCGACGGCGGCGGCGAGCACCGGGGTGCCGGTGGCCTGGGCCTCGATCGCGACGAGCCCGAAGGACTCGTTGTAGGAGGGCATCACCAGGACGGACGCGGCCCGGAACCAGTCGGCGAGGGCGTCCTGGCGCACCGGCGGGTGGAAGTGCACGAGGTCGGTGATGCCGAGCTTCGCGGCGAGCTTCTGGAGCCCCTCGGGCTTGGCGAGGCCGCTGCCGCTGGGGCCGCCGACGACGGGGACGAAGAGGCGGCGGCGCAGCGAGGGGTCGCGGTCGACGAGCTCGGCGACGGCCCGCAGCAGGATGTCGGGGGCCTTGAGGGGCTGGATGCGGCCCGCGAACAGCGGGATCACGGCGTCCTGGGGCAGGCCGAGGCGGGTGCGGGCGGCGGCGCGGCCGTCGCCGACGGTGAAGCGGTCGAGGTTCACGCCGGGGTGGACGACGGCGACCTTGCCGGGGTCGGCCTCGTAGTGGCGTACGAGTTCGTCGGCCTCCTCGGCGGTGTTGGCGATGAGGCGGTCGGCGGCGGCGACGATCTGGGTCTCGCCGATGACGCGGGCGGCCGGCTCGGGGGTGTCGCCCTCGGCAAGGGAGGCGTTCTTGACCTTGGCCATGGTGTGCATGGCATGGACGAGGGGGACGCCCCAGCGTTCGGCGGCGAGCCAGCCGACGTGGCCGGAGAGCCAGTAGTGGGAGTGCACGAGGTCGTAGTAGCCGGGGCGGTGGCCGGCCCAGGCCTGCATCACGCCGTGGGTGAAGGCGCACAGCTGTGCCGGGAGCTCCTCCTTGGCGAGGCCCTCGTAGGGGCCGGCGTCCACGTGCCGTACGAGGACCCCGGGCGCGAGCTCGACGGCGGGGGGCAGGCCGCCGGTGGTGGCCCGGGTGAAGATCTCCACCTCGATGTTGATCGCGGCGAGGCGCTTGGCCAGCTCGACGATGTACACGTTCATGCCGCCGGCGTCGCCGGTGCCGGGCTGGTGCAGGGGTGAGGTGTGCACGCTGAGCATGGCGACCCGGCGGGGCTTGCGGTGGTGGCCCACGGCGGGCAGGCGCAGGCGGGGCGGGTCGTGCCGGGTGGCGCGCGCGGCGGCGATGCGGCCGCTGATGCTGCCGCCGAGACGGGACACGTACTGGCTCAAGGGGGCGGTTCCTCTCGCTCGGACGATTGCGCTCGGCGCAGGGGCGGGGCGGACGACGGTCGGGGCGGACGATCGGGCCGCGGGTGACGGCATGGCTGCGGGAGCGCGGTCGGTGCGCCCTGCAAGCAGTGCAACCCGGATGGGCGTGCCGCGCATTCCGGGGTGTGGAAATTCCTCGTCGGTTTGCCGGCTTTTTATCTCGCGCGGGCGTTCCGCTTACGCTCCCCCCATGGCTTCCCGCAGCACCCCGCCGCCGAGGCGCCCTGTCGGCACCGTGACGCGGGGGACCACGAACCCGAACCGGCTGCGCCGCATGGACCGCTGGATCGCGGCGGCGCACGGGGCGGCGCTGCGGCGCGCGGACGCGCCGGTGGCGGTGGACCTGGGCTACGGGGCCGCTCCCTGGACGGCGGTCGAGCTGCTGGGGCGGCTGCGGTCGGCGGCGCCCGGGGTGCGGGTGGTGGGCATCGAGATCGAGCCGGCGCGGGTGTCGGGGGCGAAGCCGTACGAGCGGGAGGGGCTGACCTTCCGGCACGGCGGCTTCGAGGTGCCGCTGGACGGCGGGCAGCGGCCGGCGCTGATCCGGGCGGCGAACGTGTTGCGCCAGTACGACGAGGAGCAGGTGGCCCGGGTGTGGGGGCTGCTGTGCGGACGACTGGCTCCGGACGGGTTGCTGGTGGAGGGGACCTGTGACGAGATCGGGCGGCGACACGTGTGGGTGGCGCTGGGGCCGGAGGGGCCGCGCACGGTGACGTTCGCGACGCGGTTGGGGTCGTTGGAGCGGCCCTCGGACCTGGCGGAGCGGCTGCCGAAGGCGCTGATCCACCGGAACGTGCCGGGCGAGCCGGTGCACGCGTTCCTGCGGGACTTCGACCGGGCCTGGTCGGCGGCGGCGCCGTACGCCTCCTACGGGGCGCGGCAGCGGTGGATCCGGACGGCGCGGGCGCTGGCCGGGGACTGGCCGCTGGCGGACGGTCCGGGGCGGTGGCGGCAGGGGGAACTGACGGTGCGCTGGGAGGCGTTGCGCCCGGCGGGGTGAATCTCGCGCGGTGGGGAACGGGTGTCGGGGCCGGCCCGTTGAGTCGTCTGGGGTGGGCGGGGCCGGGGAGTTCATGATCGGAGGGGCATCCGCAGGGTGTCGGAATTCACCGAGTCGTGGCACCATCCCGAAGGCAATGCAAAGTTACTGATGAATAGTCAGATCTGATGTCGGGTGACGTCGGTTCTGACCCGGGGCGCCTGGGGGAGCCATGGGGACCGCGAAGCGAGCTTCGTCACGACGACGGGGTGCGTCCGCTCTGACGCTGCTGTGCGCGATGGCGATACTGACGGCCCCCGGCCTGGCCGTGGGCGGCGCGTACGCGGCTCCGACGCCCCCCGCCCCCTCCCCCTCGGCACCCGCCGCACCGGGCGCGCCGGCGCCGGACCCGGGCGCGAAGTCCCTGGACGAGGTGCGCAAGGAGATAGAGGGCCTCCTGCGTCAGGCCGGCGCGGCGACGGACGCGTACAACCTCGCGGAGAGCGAGACCAAGGCGCAGACGGAGCGGATCGTCGAGATCGCCAAGCTGGTGGTGGCGGGCCAGGACCGGATCGCCACCCTGAAGAACCGCGCGGGCGCCGCCGCCCGCGCCCAGTACCGCTCGAACGGGCTGCCGCCGGGCGCGCGGCTGGCGCTGAGCGACAGTCCGGCCGACTTCCTCGACGGCGCGGGCCGGCTGCGGCAGGGCGAGAAGGCCACCACGGACCTGCTGTCCGAACTGAACCGGACCCAGACGGACTTGGAGCGGTACGCCAAGGACGCGAGCGCCGTCTGGCAGAAGATGGAGGAGAACCGGGTCAGGCAGGAGGCCGCCAAGAAGGAGATCGAGGAGAAGATCAAGGCGGCCGAGGCGCTGGAGAACAAGCTGGAGGCCGAGGAGAAGGCCCGGCTGATCCAGCTGGAGCAGGAAGCCCAGTACAAGGCGCAGACGGCCTGGCTGTCGACGGGCGCGATGAAGGGCGTCAACGGCGCGGCGACGGACGCGGGGCTGCGGGCGGTGCAGTTCGCCACGGCGCAGATAGGGAAGCCGTACGTGTGGGGCGCGGCCGGTCCGGACTCCTTCGACTGCTCGGGGCTGACCTCGCAGGCGTGGCTGAAGGCGGGGCGCGGCATCCCGCGCACCTCGCAGGAGCAGCTGCGGCTGCTGCCGAAGGTCGCGGTGAAGGACATGCGCCCCGGCGACCTGATCATCTACTTCGACGACGCCACGCACGTCGGCATGTACGTCGGGGACGGCGCGATGGTCCACGCCCCGCGACCGGGCCGCAACGTGACGATGGCGGGCGCGGGCTCGATGCCGATCAAGGCGGTCGTCCGCCCCGACGCGTAGCCCCTGCGGGGAGCCGCGGGGAGGGACCCGTGCCCCGGCGCCGCGCCCCCGGAGCGGAGCCCCTGCGGGGAGCCCCCGCACGGACCCGCGGCGCGGGCCGGGGCCAAGGCCCGGGGGCGCGGGTTCCCTGCGCGGGTGCGGGGTCTCGGTGGGCGGGACGGGCGGGGGTGGGGTGGTGACGTTCGTCATCCCCTCGGTACGGGTTTCCCCCGCGATAAGGGCATATGACGGAGGCGGGCCGCCCGGCCCCCGTTCCCCTCGCCGGAACCGGCCGCTAGGGTCGGCGCATGAGCGCACCCTCGGGGGGAGGGAAGGAACCGGAAACGATGCCCGTACCCGTACCGCGGCAGAGGGACACCCCGGCCGCGGAGAGCGGTCCGGCGGCTCCCTCCGTCACCCTCGTGCCGACCGCGACCGGCCCCGCCTCGCTGACCCTCCTGGTGATCGGTGAGGACCCCGCCGGCCGACTGACCGTCCCCGAGATCCTCGACGCCGACGGCCACCACCGCATCCGGCTCCGCAGCGCCCGCAACCTCACCGAGGCCGCCCGCCTGCTCACCCCCGACGTGCACTGCGTGCTGCTCGACCTGTCCCCGTCCGGCGGAGGCAACGCGAACGGCCACGCCAACGGCCACGCCAACGGCGGCGGTGACGACGGCGACGACGGGCTGACCACCCTGCGCGAGGTGCTGCGCATCGCCCCGCGCCACGCCGTGCTCGTCCTCACCGCCGAGGCCGACGCCGAACGCGCCGCCGAGGCCGTACGCGTCGGCGCCCAGGACTTCCTCTTCCGCGACGAGCTCGACGGCCGGCTCCTGAGCCGCGCCATCCGCTACGCCGTGGAGAGAAAACGGGCGGACATCGCCCAGTACAAGCTCGCAGAATCGAAACTGCGCGCCCAGGAGAACGCCCGCCTCGAACGCGGCCTGCTCCCGACGCCCCTCCTGGAGGGCTCCGACCTCCGTTTCGCCGCCCGCTACCGCCCCGGCCGCAGCCGGGCCCTGCTCGGCGGGGACTTCTACGACGCCGTCCGCACCCCCGACGGCACCGTCCACGCCATGATCGGCGACGTCTGCGGCCACGGCCCCGACGAGGCCGCCCTCGGCGTCGAGCTGCGCATCGCCTGGCGGGCCCTGACCCTGGCCGGGCTGTGCGGCGACGAACTCCTGGCGACCCTCCAGCAGGTCCTGGAGGTGGAACGTCCCTGCGAGGAGATCTTCGCGACGCTGTGCACCGTCGACATCGCCCCGGACGGCCGTCGCGCCGGCCTGTGCCTGGCCGGCCACCCGGCCCCGCTCATATCCCGGCCGGGCCGCCCCGCACGCCTGCTCCCCTACGAGAACAGCGGCCCGGCGCTCGGACTGCTGCCCCGGGCCCGCTGGCCCCGCCGCCAGGTCGAGCTGGGCGGCACCTGGAGCCTCATGCTCTACACCGACGGCCTCATCGAGGGGCGGATCGGCGAGGGCCGCGAGCGCCTCGGGCAGGACGGCATGATCGAGATGATCAACCGCCACCTGAACGCGGGCCTGAGCGGCGAGGGCCTGCTGGAGGCATCCGTCACCGAGGCCCGCCGCCTCAACGGCGGCGAACTCACCGACGACGTCGCGGTCGTCCTGCTCTCCCGCGCGGCGGGCTGAGCGCGCGAACGCCCCCGGCGCGAACACCCCCGACACGACGGCCCCGACACGACGCCCCGGCGCCGACGCCCCGGCGCGAGCGCCGCCGGCGACCGCCCTCAGCGACCGCCGTTGTAGGGGCCGTAGGGCCCGTCACTGCTGCTGCCGCCCTTGCGGCGGCCTCCGCCCGAGACCTGCTTGAGCGCGGGACGCACGTCCACGAGGAACACGATCGTGGCGACCAGGCCCGCGATCTGCAGGAACAACATCCCGAGGAAGAAGTCGACGACGACCGTGATGCCCAGGATGACCATCCAGAAGGTCTTGGTCTGCTTGTCGGCCGCCCGGAAGGCGTCCTCGCGCGCCATCGCCGCCATCACGAAGGCCACGACGGCGAGCACCAGCATCGCGTAGCCGAGCAACGGGAGCACACCGTTGTTGAACCCCTGCATGAGCATCGTCTCGACCGCCTTCTCGCATCCGCCACGCCTGACTCCACGCTACCGCCGGAGCCGCTCTCCGAAACGACAACGAACCGGACACCATACGGGTGCCCGGCTCGTTCGGCCGTCAATCAGGCCTCCGCGCCGGCCTCCGCGGCCGGCTCGGCGGCCGCCTTCTTCGCCGCGCTCTTGCGCGCGGCGGGCTTCTTCGCGGCCGGCTTCTCCTCGGTCGCGGCGTCCGCCTCGGAGTCGGCGGCGGCCTCGGCCGGGGCCTCCTGCGCCTTCGCGGGCTCGGGCTCGACGACCTCCGCGATGTCCACGATCTCGTCGGCGACCTCGCCGCGCCAGGTGCGGACGGCCTGCTCGCCGTGCTCGGCGACCTTGTCGTAGGTCTCCTTGGCCCGGACGGCGTACTCGGCGGCCACGCCGACGCCGCGCAGCGCCAGGTCCTGGGCGGTCTCGCCCAGCTTCTTCGGGTCGATCGCCCCGAAGACCTCGGCGACCTTGGCGGTGACCGCCTCCTGCGCCTCCTTGGCCTTCTCCTGCACGACCTTCGGGTCGGTGTTCTTCACGGCCTCGATGCGCGCGGGGGCCTCGGCGCGCAGCTGCTCGATGAGCCCGGGCACCTTCTTGGCCTGCTGTACGGCGAGGTCGGCGGTGCCGGCGGCGAAGTAGAGCGGGGTGGGGTCGGTGAGGGTCTTCTTCAGGTCATCGGCGATGGCCATGTGCTGGTCCTCCCGGATCACAGTCGGTTCGTAGGGGGCATCACGGTGTCGCGGGGCCCGGGTCGTCGGTGCCGACGCCGCCGTCGTGGCCGACGTTCCCGCCGTGGCCGACGTTTCCGCCGTGGCCGACGGCTCCGTCGGGCTCGGCGGCCGCGCCGGACCCGGCGGATTCGGCCTCGTTCTCCTTGCGGAACGCGTCGTAGATCTGGAGCAGCACCTGCTTCTGCCGCTCGTTGATCGACGGGTCCGACAGGATCACGGCCCGCGTCTCCACCTCGTCGCGGTCGCGCTCGTCGAGGATCCCGGCCTGCACGTACAGCGTCTCCGCGGAGATCCGCAGCGCCTTGGCCAGCTGCTGGAGGATGTCCGCGCTCGGCTTGCGCAGCCCGCGCTCGATCTGGCTCAGGTACGGATTCGACACCCCCGCCGCGTCGGCCAGCTGCCGCAGCGAGAGCTGGGCCTGTCGACGCTGCTCACGGAGGTACTCGCCGAGGTTTCCGACGTTGAGCGATGCCATGCCCCGATCCTGCCCGAGCCCGCTAACTTTTGCAAGCAGTTGCTTGCAAAAGCTCCCGCCCGCCGCCGTCGCCGTCCCGCCCGCCGTCCCCCGAGCCGCGCCCGTCAGCCCGCCGACCCCTCCCCCAGCACCGTCAGGTCCAGCTCCGCGAGCCGCGACGGATCGCCCAGGACATCGATGGCGACGATCTTCCCGTCCACGACGGTGAACGCCATCACCGACACCGCGCGCCCCTTGCGGACCACGACCACCCCCGCGGCGCCGTTGATCAGCGCCGGGCGGACGTACGGCGCCAGCGAGCCGTACGCGACCGCCTGGCCCCCGACCGTACGGGCGCCCGTGAGCACCACCGAGAGCGGACTGCCGACACCCGCGTCGGAGCGCAGCACCACGTCCGGGTCGAGGACGGAGAGCAGCGCCTCGAAGTGCCCGTCGCGGGCGGCGGCGAAGAACGCGTCCACCGCCTCCCGCTGCCGCGCGAGGTCCGCGTCCGGGGCCGGCGCCTGCCCGGCCACCCGCCGGCGCGCGCGACTGGCGAGCTGCCGGGTGGCCGCCGGGGTCTTCTCCACGAGCGGGGCGATGTCGTCGAACGGCACGGCGAACATGTCGTGCAGGACGAAGGCCAACCGCTCCGCCGGCGCCAGCGACTCCATCACCACCATCAGCGCCAGCCCGACCGAGTCCGCGAGGAGCACCTCCTGCTCGGGGTCGATCCCCCGCACCGAGCCGATGAGGGGCTCCGGGACACGGGCCTCCAGGTGCTCGTCGGACTCCTCGCGCCGCTGCTCGCGCGAGCGCAGCAGGTTCAGGCACACCCGGGCGGTGACCGTCGTCAGCCACCCGCCGAGGTTCTCGATCCCCTCGGCGCCGGTGCGGTCGAGCCGCAGCCACGCCTCCTGGACGGCGTCCTCGGCCTCGGCGAGCGACCCGAGCATCCGGTAGGCCACCGCGCGCAGTCGCCCCCGGTGTTCCTCGAAGCGCTCCGCCGTCATCCCGGACGGCGCGGTCCGGCCCCCCGGCTCCTCCACGTGCCCCACTTCGGCCCCTCCCCCTGTCGACGGCCGGCGTCCGACCGCCTCACGATTGTCCGACGCCCCGTCAACCCCCTTGGCTAGGGCTCCTCTTACGCGCTCAGCGGTGCCCGTCCGATCACGACGGTGGCGTACAGCTCCTCCGACGTCACCGCCCGCACCTCCAGGCCGCCGGCCGTCAGCGCGGAGGCCGTCACCGGCGCCTGCCGGGCGCTGGTCTCGATCAGCAGGTACCCGCCCGGCGCCAGCCAGGCCGCGGCCCGGGCCGCGATCCGCCGGTGCACGTCGAGGCCGTCGGCGCCCCCGTCCAGGGAGACCAGCGGCTCGTGGTCGCGGGCCTCGGGCGGCATGAGCCCGATCTCCTCGGTCGGCACGTACGGGGCGTTGACCACGAGCACCCCGATCCGGCCCCGCAGGTCCGTCGGGAGCGCCGCGTACAGGTCGCCCTCCCACACCGATCCCCCGTACGGGGCCACGTTGCGCCGCGCGTAGGCCAGCGCGCCCGGGTCGATGTCGGCCACGTGCAGTTCGACCCCGCCGGGCACCCCCGCCGCCACGGCCGCGCCGAGGGCGCCGACGCCGCAGCACAGGTCCAGGACGACCGTGCCGGGCACGGCCAGCTCGACGGCCCGTTCCACGAGGAACTCGGTGCGCCGGCGCGGTACGAACGCACCCGCCCCGACCTCCACGCGCAGCCCCGCGAACTCCGCCCAGCCGACGACGTGTTCCAGCGGTTCGCCGGCCACCCGCCGGGCGACCATGCCCTCCAGTCGGCCCTCGTCGGCGGCGGCCTCGACCAACAGGTCGGCCTCCTCCTCGGCGAAGACGCAACCCGCGGCGCGCAGCCGTTCCACCAGCGTTGTCATGTGACTCCGTGTTCCCGATTCCCTCGCGTGCCCGACCGACCCAACGTACTCAACCGGCCCCGCCGGCCGACCCCACCCGCCGCCCGCTCAGAAGACGTCCGGGCACCACGGGCTGCGGGCCGTGCGGAACACCGACTCCGCGAGCGCGAGCGCCCCGGGCCGCACCTGCGTCACCCGGCCCAGCGCGCCCAACCGGACCGCGGACTCCCCGCCCAGGTACAGGGACCCCAGTTCCCTCGCCCCCAGCCGCAGGTCGACCGGGTCCTCCGTACGGGCGCACGTGCCGGCGCCCGCGTCCAGCCGGTAGCGGCCCCCGGCCGGGCCGGCGGGGTCCTCGACCTCCAGCACCAGCACCCCGGGCACGGCGTACGTCCGGGCCTGGAGGGCCCGTACGACGTCCAGCACCCGCACCCACAGGAAGTCGGCGGCGGTCACCAGCCGGGCGGTCCGCGCGTCGGGCAGCAGGCTCGGCAGCAGGTCGTCGGGCGCCCGACGACCGGTGCGGACCTTCAGCACCCAGTCGATGGAGCACAGGAACCGCCACAGCGCCCGCTCGGCGGCCGGGGTGACCGCGATCAGGTCGTTGACCTGGAGGGTGTTCTGCGGGAGCTTCGCGTCCGTCCAGTGGTCGTCGGCCACGTAGCCGACCAGGCCCTCCACCTCACCGGCCGGGTTGCGGTAGACGGCGTGCATCTGCGTCCGGTACGGGCGGTGCGAGACCTCCTCCAGCCCCGTCCGCAGGGACCACCAGCGGGCGTCGCGGTTCACGACCCCGTGCACGGCCGCCCGCAGCCGCTCGTGCAGCGCGGGACCCACCCGGCGCACCTCGGTGACGTCGACCAGGTCGACGCGGCCCTCCCCCGGGCCGAGGAGGGCGCGGTGGCGGTCGAGTCCGGTGCGCGGGACGTCGACCTCCCACTCGTGGTGCGAGGCGGCGGGCCCGAATCCGTAGCGGCCGTAGATCGGGTACTCGGCGGCGATGAGGGTGGACACGACGTCGCCGCGCGCGTGGGCGGCGGCGAGTTCGTCGGCCATCATCCGGCTCAGCAGGCCCTGGCGGCGGTGGGTGGGCAGGACGGTGACGTTCGTGATCGCGCTGGACGCCACGGCGGCCCCGCCGGGGACGGTCAGCTCCTGCGCGAAGGAGCGGAAGGTCGCCACGCAGCGGCCGGTCTCGGTGTCGAATCCGCCCAGGGTGCGGGCCAGGTCCCCGTACTTCGAGCGCGCGGCGACGTCGGACGCGGTGGCCTCGCCGGGGGTCAGGAATCCGGTGTTGACGGTGGTCAACCACGCGGGGAGTTCGGATGCGGCGATCGGCCGGACGTCAGCACTCATGGGGCGCACGCTAACCGTCCGTTCCGCCCGGGTCTCCCGAATTTCCGCCGGCCCGCCGGCCCGCCCGTCCGCCGGCCCGCTCGCCCGCCGGCCCGTCCGTCCGCCCGCTACGCCAGCAGGTCGTCCACCTGCGCCTCGCCCTCCCGGTAGCGGCGGGTGATCTCCGCGCTGGAGTCGTCCGCCATCCGCTGGAGCTGCTGGCGGCGCCGCGAGACCTGCTGCTCGTAGCGGACCAGCCGGCCCATCGCGTCGTGCAGTTCGGCGTCCGTACGGGCGTCCAGGTCGGACAGTTCCACGTCCGAGAGCATCTCCGCCGCCAGCAGCCGGAACTCCTCGTTGTGCGGGGTGCCGAGCGTGACGTGCCGGGCGGAGGCGCTGCGCCGCGACGGGGCGTCGGCGAGGATCTCCGACAGCCGGTCCACCACGGGCGCCTCGGGGTCCGTACGGCGGGCCAGCTCGGCGCGCAGGATGTCGATGCGGCCCTGGAGGAGCCTGCGCACGTAGCTCAGGTCGGCCTCGTCGCGCTGCGCGTCGCGGCGCATCGCCCGCAGCTCCGGCAGTCCGAGCGCGGTGGCCGGGGCCGGGGTCGGGGGCGCGTCGCCCCCGCCGGGGGCGGCCGGGGTGGTCGGCCCCGGCTCGTGGCCCGAGCGCTGCGCGGGCGGGCGCCCGGTGACGCCCGGCGGGTCCGCGGGCGCGTCGGACGGCGCGGGAGCGGCGGGTGAAGCGGGTGCAGGTGCGGAGGTACCAGAAGTGTTCATCGTTGCGTGTCCGTCCCCTCGACCGGTGCTGGGGGCACCGCCTGCGTGCATCGTGCCACTCTCCGTGGTGCCGACGCAGTCCCACTCCACCCGATCGGCCCCGGACGGGTGCACGCCTGGTACACAGGTGGTATGCGAGCAGTGGTGCAGAGGGTGGACGGCGCGAGCGTCGTGGTGGCCGGCGAGACGGTCGGCGAGATCGTCGGCGAGGGACTGTGCGTGCTGGTGGGGGTGACCCACGACGACACCCCGGAGAAGGCGGCGGTGCTGGCGCGCAAGCTGTGGTCCGTGCGGATCCTGGAGGCGGAGAAGTCCTGTAGCGACGTCGACGCGCCGCTGCTGGTGATCTCGCAGTTCACGCTCTACGGGGACGCCCGCAAGGGCCGCCGCCCCACCTGGAACGCCGCCGCGCCCGGACCGGTGGCGGAGCCGCTGGTCGACGAGGTCGTGGCGCAACTGCGGGCGCTGGGCGCGACGGTGGCGACGGGCCGGTTCGGCGCGGACATGCGGGTCTCGCTGACCAACCACGGCCCGTTCACCATCGTCATCGACGTCTGAGACGCCCGGGGCGCGTAGAAGGAGCGTAGAAGGCGCGTAGAAGGCGCGGAGGGGGTGCGTACGGGGCGCAAGGCCGTCCCGTACGCACCCCCCGGCCGTCCTACGGCGCCACGACGACCTCCTGCGCGGCGGCCGTCGTCCCGACCAGCAGCGGGGCGTCCACGGGAACGTTCCGCTTGACGAGCGCGAGCGCGATCGGGCCGAGCTCGTGGTGGCGCACGGCGGTGGTGACGAAGCCCAGCTGCCGCCCCTCCTCGCCGTCGGCGGCGAGGCGTACGGGCGCGCCGTGCGCCGGGAGCAGCACCTCGGAGCCGTCCAGGTGCAGGAAGACGAGCCGGCGCGGGGGCTTCCCCAGGTTGTGGACGCGGGCCACCGTCTCCTGACCGCGGTAGCAGCCCTTCTGGAGGTGGACGGCGGTGCCGATCAGGCCGATCTCGTGCGGGATCGTACGGTGGTCGGTCTCCAGGCCCAGGCGCGGCCGGTGCGCCTCGACGCGCAGGGCCTCGTGGGCGAGGAGTCCGGCGGCGGGACCGTGGGCGGCGGCGAAGGCCTCCAGGTCCGCGCGGGGCAGGAGGACGTCGCGGCCCCAGGGGGTCTCGCGGACGACGAGCTCCTTGTCGAGCTCGGCGATGGACCCGGCCGGGAGGTGCACGACGGCGAAGTCGGCGGTCCGGTCGGCGACTTCGACGCGGTAGAAGAACTTCATCGCCTCCAGGTAGGCGATCAGCTCGTCCTGGGTGCCGGGCTCCACGTGCGCCCACACCGTCTCGCCGTCGTCGACGAGGTAGAGGGCGTGTTCGATGTGCCCGTTCGCCGAGAGGATCAGCGCCTCGGTGGCCTGTCCGGCCGGGAGGTCGGTGACGTGTTGGGTGAGCAGCAGGTGCAGCCAGCTCAACCGGTCGGGTCCGCTGACGGCGACGACGCCCCGGTGCGAGAGGTCGACGAAGCCGCGGCCGGCGGCGAGGGCGCGCTGTTCGCCGTAGAGCTCTCCGTAGTGGGCGGCGACGCCCTCGTCACGGCCTTCGGCCGCTACGGCGCCGGGAAGATGGAGCAAGGGGCTGCTGGTCATGCCACCAAGCGTACGACCCCGCCCGGATCATGACGGGGGCCGTCGTGGACGACCGCCGGAGCGGGGCTCAGGGCGCGGCCGGGCCGGGGTTCGCCTCGGGGGTGGGGGCGGCGGCGCGGCGGCCGGCGGCGCACTCGGCGCACAGGCCGAAGATCGCGAAGTGCTTCATGTCGGTGTCGAAGGCGAAGGTGTCGCGGAGCTTCGCCGTGAACTCGGCCGCGATGTCCAGGTCCGCCTCGATCACCCCGGTGCAGTCGCGGCACACCAGGTGGATGTGGTGGTGCCGGTCGGCGAGGTGGTAGGTGGGGGCCCCGTGCCCGAGGTGGGCGTGCGAGACGAGCCCGAGTTCCTCCAGCAGCTCCAGGGTCCGGTAGACGGTGGAGATGTTCACCCCGGAGGCGGTCTTGCGCACCTCGACGAGGATCTCGTCGGGAGTGGCGTGCTCCAGCGCGTCGACGGCTTCCAGCACCAGCTGCCGCTGCGGTGTCAGCCGGTATCCGCGCTGCCGCAGGTCGCTCTTCCAGTCGGTGGTCACCACCCGGCCAGTGTAAGCGCGGGAAGGGGACCCCGGGCGTGCCCGTGGTCCCCTCGTCGCGGAGCGGGTCGGCTCAGCGGAAGAAGGCGATGCCGTCTTCCGGGAGCTCCGGGAGGTTGCGCGCCATGTCGGCGATCTCCTCCGGGGTGACGACCTTCTTCAGCTGGGCCGACATGTACGGACGCAGCTCGACCTCGGGGGTGGCCTTCTCGCCGACCCACATCAGGTCGCTCTTGACGTAGCCGTAGAGGCGCTTGCCACCGCTGTACGGGCCGGAGGCGGCCGTCCGGGCGACGGCGTCGGTGACCAGGTCGATCTGCGGCTTCTTGTCGGCGAGCTCGCCGTACCAGACCTCGACGACGCCCTGGTCGCGCACCATGACGATCTCGACCTTGCGGTCCTTGTCGATGCGCCAGTAGCCCGACTCGGACTCCAGCGGGCGCACCTTGTTGCCCTCGGCGTCGAGCACCCAGGAGTGGGAGGTGTACTCCAGGAAGTCCCGGCCGTCGTGGCTGAAGACGACTTCCTGGCCGAAGTTGCACTTCTCCTCGCCGGGGAAGTCGAAGACGCCCGCTCCCTCCCACGTACCGAGGAGGAAGGCGAGGGGGACGAGGCCCGGGTTCAGGTCGGACGGGATCTGGATCATGGTTGGCTGCTCAGGCGATCTGTGGGAGGGGTTCCGGGGCGGGCGGTCGGCCGCTTGCTCAGCGCTGACCCTGGTACAGCTTCTTGACGGCCAGGACCGTGAAGGCCATGACGCCGACGCAGACCAGGACCAGCAGGGAGGTGAAGACTGCCTCAAGCACGGGGTGCTCCTCGGAGGATTCGGTGCGGTGTACGGGCCGGTCCCCAAGCCTACTGGCCCGGGGACCGGAGCACTGTGTGAGGTAGCCCGTACCGCCCATCGGCCGGCAACGGGACCCGTCGGCTCAGTGCAGGAGCTGGTCCTGGAGGATCACCGTCTGGTGGAAGGGGACGGGGGCCACCTCGCCCTTGCGGCTCTGGAAGACCACCGCCTGGACGTCGCCGCCCTTGACGCAGCCCGCGACCAGCTGCTCGTCCCCGACGGGCGCGGCCTCGGTGAAGAGGGAGACGTCGGCCAGGTCCGGTGCCTCCTGGGCGTTCTTGGCCTTGCTCCAGGCGCTGTCGCCCTCGATCCGGTTGACCCCGTCGAGGTTCATGTTGATGCCGCAGCCCTCGAAGGTGTCCACGAAGCCGGAGGAGTGGAAACGCAGCAGGTAGACGCGGGTGCGGGTGCCGTCGGGCATGGTCCAGCCGCGGGCGACGATCTCGCGCAGGCCCTCGTCGGTGAACCCCTGCCGCATCTTCGCGCGGACGGTGGACTCGTACTCCTCCAGGAAGGTGTCGACGGACACCTTCTGGTCCTTCTCCAGCTTGAGCCCGGCGTCCGGCGTGGAGCCCTCGGGCGCGGGCAGCAGGAGCTGGAGGAGTCCGGCGTAGTGGACGCCCTCCGGGTTGTCCTTGGCGAAGGGCTGCGCGGCGCCGGGCGGCAGGGTGGGCTTGACGAGCGTCGGGTACGTCCAGCGGCCGTCGTCCCGCGTGGCCAGGCCGGGCAGGTCGGTGCGCTCGGGCTGTACGAGGCCGTACGCGACTCCCGTGCCGACCGCGCCGAAGACGAGCACCGCCGCCGTCCAGCGCAGGAAGGCGAACAGGGCCCGCCGGTCCCTGGGCGCGGCCGGGACGGGCGGCTGCGGGACGGGCGGCGCGGCGGGCGGCTGGGGGACGGGCGGAACCGGCGCCCCGACCGGCGCGGCGGGCGGCTGCGGGACGGTCCCGGGGCCGGCCGGGGTGGTGTTCTGCTCGGTCACACGGACTCCCCGGGGGACTTCAGGTGGGTCAGCTGGTTCTTGAGGAACTGCATGGCGTCCTGGGTGGACATCGGCTTGGGCCCGTAGGCACGGAAGTCGACCATCACGTCACCCTCGACGGCCACGCAGTCGATCGACTCGATCGACTCCTTCTTCTCCTCGCCCAGGGCGATGATGGAGCACTTGGCGTCGGGGAAGCCGTCCACCTTGGGAGCGTCGCGCCCCTCCCCGATGATCCCGATGACCTTCTTGGTGATCTCGGAGAACTTGCCCAGGGCCTGCGGGTCCGCCTGCATGATGCGGACCTCCGTGACCATCCGACCGCCGCCGCGCGTGTAGCTGCGCCCGGCGAGCCCCTTGAGCTTCAGCTCGGCCAGCGCCTCGTCGCGCTTCTTGCGTTCGGCGCCGGACAGCCCCTTGCGGGCGTCCTTGAAGCCCTGGACGGCGCTCTCGCCGGAGACGAAGAAGTTGTTGCCGTCGCCGGCGAGGTCCGGGCCGAGGGCGTAGGCGTCGGGGACCGGGAGGAGCTTGCCCGAGAGGGCGTTGGCGGGGACGGGCGCGGGCGGTTCGGGCGTCGGGGCCTCGTCGTCGCGGGCGCTCCAGTAGCGGGTGGTCGCGGTCCGGTCGGCGCCTTCGAGCGCGCCGACGGCCGCGGCGCCGCCGCCCGCGAGGACGGCGACGGCCACGCCGGCCGCGATGAGGGCCGGTGCCCTGCGCCGCCCCGCGCCGGCCGGCGCCGGGGCCGCCTCGGGAGCCGATGCCGGAGCCGATGCCGGGGCCGGAGCCGCGACGGGCGCCGGGGCGGGCGCCGTCGCCGCGGCGGGCGCCGCGTCCGGGGACTGCGGGAGGTCTTCGCGGGGCTCGGTCACAGTCGCTCCAGCTGTCGCTTGGCCAGGTCGACGACATCGCTCTGCGTGATCTTGCCGCGTCCGTCGTAGTAGCCGATGTCCATGACGATGTCGCCGCGGCGGGCGATGGCCCGGGCCCCGCGCACGGGGTAGTAGCCGGGCTTCTCGTGCACCTCGGAGTCCACCCACACGTGGCCCAGGTCCGAGGGCAGGCCGGGGATGGCCACGCCGGGGTTGCCGGCGTACTTCTTCTCGGGCATGTACTGCGAGTGCCCGAGCTGGAAGTCCTCCGCGCCGGAGCGGTCGTTGAACTGGAGCAGCCGGACCTGGACGACGACCCGGTCGTTCTCCGTCCACACCGCGGAGGCGACCCGCCGGATCCCGCTCTCGGCCAGCTCGGGCAGGGCGAACTGCGGCTCCTCGAAGAAGTCCGCGGCGAAGTCGTCGAGGGAGTCGTAACCCCGGCCCTCGGCCTTCGCTCCGTCCGGCACCGGAAGCAGGAGTTCGGCGAGGTCGTCGTCCGTCTTGTGGTGACGGTTGGCGTTGATCGACTTGTTCGTCGTGGCGTCGTCCGGTGCGAGCGCCTTCGGCGTGACGAGCCCCTGCTGCGCCAGCGGCGGCAGCGGAGTGGGCTCGCGGTGGTACTGGACGGCGTAGCCGGTCACCGTGCCGGCGAGGACGCCGAGCACGAGGGCGCCGGCGATGAGGAGCGTCGTACGCCCCTTGCGGCGCGGCGGCGCGGAATTCACCGTGTCGGGATCCACCGCATCGGGATTCACCGCGCCGGGATTCACCGGCGGAAATTCCGGAGTGTCCGATTCCGAACCCTTCTCGGCCGCATTCGACGGCTCGGGAACGGTCTGTTCTTGTTCCAAAGGAGGTCCCCCACAGGCCTGCGCGTCGGGTTCCGTTCACCCGCGCACACGCAAGACACCTTCACCTACGGAGGAGTTGTAAGCATTCTTATTACGTTCTTATATAGGCGGGTCGTCTTTTCCCGGACGCCGCTTTCCGTCCAGTTCGTCCCACCACTCATCGGACTTCGGATCGCCCGAGGGATCGTCCCACCAGCGGTCTTCCGGTCCCCGCCGGTTCGCGACCATCGCGGCGACGGGCGGGATGACCATGGCGACGACGCACAGGGCCACGGCCGCCTCCACCGAGAACAGGCGCACGAAGGACCAGGCGGAGACGAAGAGGAACAGGCATCCGCCCATGAGCAGGAAGTAGGCGCGCCGGCGCCTGGCGTACATGCTTCCAGCGTAGGTCCGGACGCGGACGGCGCGAAGGGCCGCACCCCGATCCAGTGGCGTCCAACCCCCGGGGGTGCGGC
This sequence comes from Streptomyces sp. NPDC103540, assembly GCF_055584445.1. Lineage (NCBI taxonomy): Bacteria > Bacillati > Actinomycetota > Actinomycetes > Kitasatosporales > Streptomycetaceae > Streptomyces > Streptomyces sp. NPDC103540. The sequence continues at coordinate 42,180 of NZ_JBVJMA010000010.1, read as the reverse complement.
CCTTCGGCCGTTCTGCGTGCGGTGGCTCAGACCGCGATGGCCACGTCCGTCACGCCGCCGGCCTCGGCGACCACGACGGCGCGGTCGGCCTGGGCACCGGGGACGAGCGCGCGCAGCGTCCAGGAGCCGGTAGCCGCGTAGAAGCGGAACTGGCCCGTCGCCGAGGTCGGGACCTCGGCGGTGAACTCGCCGGTCGAGTCCAGCAGGCGGACGTAACCGCTGATGGGCTCGCCGTCCTTGGTCACCTGACCCTGGATCGCGGTCTCACCGGGCTTCAGCGTCGCGAGGTCGGGCCCGCCGATCTGTGCTCCACACATGTTCTCTGTCCTGTCCTAGAGAGTTGCTACGAGGGCGTCGCGTGCCCGGGACTACTTGTTGGGGCCGAGCTCGATCGGCACGCCGACCAGCGAGCCGTACTCGGTCCACGAACCGTCGTAGTTCTTGACGTTCTCCTGGCCCAGGAGCTCGTGCAGCACGAACCAGGTGAGCGCGGAGCGCTCACCGATGCGGCAGTAGGCGATGGTGTCCTTGGTGTCCAGGTCGACGCCCTCGGCCTGGTAAAGGGCCGTCAGCTCGTCGTCGGACTTGAAGGTGCCGTCGTCGTTGGCGTTCTTCGACCACGGGATGTTGCGGGCGCTCGGCACGTGGCCGGGGCGCTGCGACTGCTCCTGCGGGAGGTGCGCCGGGGCGAGCAGCTTGCCGGAGAACTCGTCGGGCGAGCGGACGTCGACCAGGTTCTGGACGTTGATCGCGGCCACGACGTCGTCGCGGAAGGCACGGATCGAGGTGTCCTGCGGCTTGGCCTTGTACGCGGTGGCCGGGCGGTTCGGGACGTCCTTGCCGTCGACCAGGTCGCGGGAGTCGAGCTCCCACTTCTTGCGGCCGCCGTCGAGCAGGCGGACGTCCTGGTGGCCGTAGAGCTTGAAGTACCAGTAGGCGTAGGACGCGAACCAGTTGTTGTTGCCGCCGTAGAGGACGACGGTGTCGTCGTTGGAGATGCCCTTGGCGGAGAGGAGCTTCTCGAAGCCCTCCTGGTCCACGAAGTCGCGGCGGACCGGGTCCTGGAGGTCGGTCTTCCAGTCGATCCGGACGGCGTTGGTGATGTGGTTCTTGTCGTACGCGGACGTGTCCTCGTCCACCTCGACGATGACGACGTCGGCGTCGTTCAGGTGGGCCTCGACCCAGTCGGCGTCTACGAGGACGTCGCTGCGGCTCATGGTGTTCTCCTCCGGGGCAGTGTGCGGCGGGCTGTGCTGGTGCTGCGCTGCGGGGCTTGATGGTGCGGGGTGCGTGCGCGCCTTGGCGGACGTCGCGCCGGGCCGTTCGCGGGGAGGCGTCGGGGGCGGGAGGAAGGTGCGGTCGGTGCGATCACGCGGGATGAAGGGCCGAGGCCGTCGATCCGGCCGGTGGAGCGGAAGGCTCACACCTCACATGGAGCGACAGAGCATGGCGGCGACGCGACACAGGTCTACTGCCCGCCGCTTCGTGAGGTCCGCCTGCTGATGCTTCATAGGCATGGATCGTAGGGAGGAATCGGCCGCCCTGTCACCGGTGTGTCATATTTCGAGACCGGATCGTCCGGATAGTGGGATGAGAAAGCCCCGGACGGCCGCCTGGCGGCCTTCCGGGGCTGTTCGAGTGGCCCGTTCATCTGCGGATCGGACCGAGTCGTCTCACGATCCGGCCAGGGACACGTCCGTACCGCTCAGGGTGAGGTGCACACCCGACTCGTCCGAGGTCAGCGCCGAGAGCTGGAGACCGGCCGGCAGCCCCTGGTCGAGGCGCCGGTCGAAGTCGGTCCGCTTGCGGACGGCGGCCTCGATGCCCGGCAGCCCCTCGCCCGGGACGGAGTCGGCCCGCACCCGGACCGTCTTGCCGCCGCCCTTGGTGTCGACGAGGGTGACCGTCGACACCACGCTCTTGGTGACGGTCTTGCCGAGGAAGTCCAGCGTCGAGGTCACCTTGACCTTGCCCGGCGCCCCGCCGTAGGTCAGCGTGGCGTCGCTCTGCGAGGCCTTGGTGAGGTCCTCGTAGGAGATCAGCGCCTTGCCCTCGGCGCGGCGGGCGGTGCCGCCCGTGTAGTCCCCGTTCAGCTTCACCTCGTGGAAGCCGGCCTCCAGCCGCGTCAGGCGCGTCTTGCGACCGTCCGCCTGGGCCTCCACGCCCTCCAGCTTCAGGTCGACCCGCTCCAGGTCGTGGCTGAGCGCCTGGGTGAGGAAGGGGAACCCGTGGATCTCCACCTCGGCGCTGCCCAACCCCTGCCGGGACTGGATCTTCTCGGCGAGCCGACCCTCGGCGTAGCCGACCGCCCAGCGGTCCACCCCCACGAACAGGGCGCCCAGCACCACTCCGATGATCACGACGACGCGCAGAAACCGCACGTGCCCCTCCCCCTTGCTAGTCGGTACTGCGTTCTAGTGGACCATGCCCGGGTGTCGGGGCCCTGTCAGGTCGGCGTACGTACGGGCGGGCGGGGGTGCGGGCGGGGGTGCGGGCGGGTCGGGGCGCGGGCGGGCCGCCGGCGATCAGACCACCACCCGCCCGATCAGGTAGACGGCGGGAGCGGCGACGGCCAGCGGCAGCGCGACACCGGCCGTCATGTGCACGAACTTCGACGGGTAGTCGTACGCCGCCACGCGCAGGCCGACCAGCGCGCACACGCCGGCGGCCAGCCCAAGCAGCGCTCCGCCCGCGCCGACCCCGGTCAGCCCGCCGACCGCGATGCCCGAACCGGCCGCGGCGGCCAGCGAGACCGCCACCGAGGCGGGGGTGGGCAGCGGCAGGGCCCGGGTGAACACGGCGACCGCGACGGCGACCGCGCCCACGGTGACGGCCTTCGTGTCGGCGGCCAGGAAGCCCGCGCACACGATCGCCAGGGCCGCCGAGGCGACCGAGGCCATCAGCCCGTACATCCGCTCGTCGGGGTCGGCGTGGCTGCGCAGCTGGAGCACCAGCGTGAGCAGCACCCAGGCGCCGAGGGTGCCGATGATCGCGCCGGGCCCGTACGTGTCGTCCACCGCGAGGACCGCCGCGTCGGCGACGAGCGCGCCGGCGAAGGCGAGGGCGATGCCCTGGCGGGCGGGCCACATGCCGTTGAGGCGGAACCAGCCGGCCGCGGTGAGGCCCTGGAGGGCGATCAGCGGCAGCAGGAGCGCGTACTGGCCGAAGAACGCGGCCAGGGCCATCAGCAGGCCCAGGGCGGCGGTCAGTATGGCCGACTGCGGACCCGGGTCGATGATCGGCGAGCGGCCCTCGGCGCGGGCCTGCGCGGGGTCGACGGCGCGCAGCGTGTTGCCGCCCAGGGTGGGCGGCGAGTACGCGTCGGGACCGGCGGCGGGGGCCGGCTCGGTGTCCCGTACGGGCGGCAGGTAGGCGGTCCGCTCGGCGGCGGGGCCGTCGTCCACGACCGGCGGCAGGTAGGCGGTCCGTTCGGCGGCGGGCTCGGTGTCCCGCACCGGCGGCAGGTACGCCGTCTCGGCGGCGGCGCCGTCGGGCGCCGGGACCACGGGGGACGGGTACGCCGGCTGCTCGGCCGGGAGGTCCCGTACGGGCGGCAGGTACGCCGTCTCGGCGGCGGCCGAGGCCTGCGGGGCCTCCTCGCGGAACCAGCCGTCCGGTGCCATCGGCTGAGGCTGCTGGGGCTGCTGCGGCTGCCGCGCGTGGCGGGGCTGCTGCTCCCGCACCGGCGGCAGGTAGGCGGTCTCGGCCGCGGCGTCGTCCCGTACGGGCGGCAGGTACGCGGTCTCGGCGCCCGCGCCCGTGGCGTCGGCCTGCGGCCACGGAGCGGCGGCCTGAGGCCACCCGGACTGCTGCACCGGCTGGGGCTGTACCGGCTGCTGCGGGGCCTGCTGCTGCGGCGCCGCGTCGCGGAACCAGCCCTCCGGTGCCATCGGCTGGGGCTGCTGATGCTGCTGCTGGTGCTGGTGGTGCTGTTGGTGCGCCTGCACGGGCGGCAGGTACGCGGTCTCGGCGCCCGCGCCCGTGGCGTCGGCCTGCGGCCACCCGTACTGCTGCACCGGCTGCTGCTGCACCGGCTGCTGCGGGGCCTGCTGCTGCGGGGCCTCGTCGCGGAACCAGCCCTCGGGCGCCGGCGCGGCGGCCTGCCCCGGGACGGCGCCCAGCGGCGGCTGCACCGGCTGGTAGCCGGTGTCCCAGGTGTCGGACGACCAGGTCTGCGTGGAGTAGGGGTCCTGCGGCGGCTGCGGCTGCCCCTGCTGCTGGTGTTGCTGCTGCTGGTGTTGCTGCCGCTGCTGCTGTTGCTGTTCTTCGGGAGTGCTCATCGGTTCCCGCTCACCCGCCCGCGAACGGCGGGAGCACCTCGACGGTGCCCCCCTCGGTCAGCAGGACGGCGTCGTGGGCGCGCTTGCCCACGGGCTCGTCGTTCACCAGGAAGGAGCAGCGCTGCAGGACCCGGGTGAGCTCCCCCGGGTGGGCTTCCCGCACGGCGTCGAGCGCCTCGGCCAGTGTGCGCGCCGAGTACGGCTCCTCCGCAGTCTTGGCCGCGGCTTTGGCCGCCGCCCAGTAGCGGATGGTTCCGGTTGCCACTGCAGCTCCTATCAGTCGGCTCTCTACCGGCCTCCATGATGACCCCTCCGGGGCTCCACCCCGGTGTGCGTCCACGCGCCCCTCGTGCGCCCGGCGGGGCCCGCCGTACCGGTCGGCGGGCCGCCGATGTGGTGAAACCGGGGCATACGCGGGGCCCGGGCGTGGCACGGACCACAGAACGCGGCCCCCTGAGCCCTCGGCCCGCGAAGGACCGGTGGGCTATTCTGGCGGCGTAGAGGATCCGGGCAACGTAGCCCCCGGGTCCTTTTGTGCTTTCAGCACGTTGAACGGACCGAGAACAGTGGCGCTCCTCCGGCCCCAGGGCGCGGGGCGGGGCGGGGCGCCAGGCAGTCGTACGAAGCAGTACCACGCAAGTCCTCGACGGGACCGAGGAGGAACCGACGTGATGGACCCGCGAACCGCGCAGGCGCACGACCACCCGACCCGGGCAGGTGGTCGGGCATGAGCTCCCTCCTGCTTCTGACCAATGCCCTCCAGCCCTCGACCGAGGTGCTGCCCGCGCTCGGGCTGCTCCTCCACAACGTCCGGGTCGCGCCCGCCGAGGGCCCGGCCCTCGTGGACACCCCGGGCGCCGACGTGATCCTCGTCGACGGCCGCCGCGACCTGCCGCAGGTGCGCTCGCTGTGCCAGCTGCTGCGCTCCACCGGGCCGGGCTGTCCGCTGATCCTCGTCGTCACCGAGGGCGGCCTCGCGGCCGTCACCGCCGACTGGGGCATCGACGACGTCCTGCTGGACACCGCCGGGCCGGCCGAGGTCGAGGCGCGGCTGCGCCTGGCGACCGGGCGCCGCCAGCTCGGCTCGGACGACTCCCCGATGGAGATCCGCAACGGCGACCTGTCGGTCGACGAGGCGACGTACAGCGCGAAGCTGAAGGGGCGGGTCCTGGACCTGACCTTCAAGGAGTTCGAGCTGCTGAAGTACCTCGCCCAGCACCCGGGCCGGGTCTTCACCCGCGCCCAGCTCCTCCAGGAGGTGTGGGGCTACGACTACTTCGGCGGCACCCGGACGGTCGACGTGCACGTACGGAGGCTGCGCGCCAAGCTCGGCCCCGAGCACGAGTCGCTGATCGGCACGGTCCGCAACGTCGGCTACCGCTTCGTCACCCCGGAGAAGGTGGAGCGCGCGGCCGCGGAGGCGGCCGAGCGGGCGGCCTCCGACCGGGGCTCCGGGTCGCCGGCGGGCCTCCCCCGGATGGAGGAAGGCGCTGTGAGCATCCACTCGGCAAAACACCCTGCCCAGAGGTAGGTCACCCCGCGTAGACTGCCGCGCGTGGCCAAGGTGACGCGGGATGACGTTGCACGACTTGCGGGTACGTCTACCGCCGTCGTGAGCTACGTCATCAACAACGGACCCCGGCCGGTCGCCCCGGCCACGCGCGAGCGTGTACTCGCCGCGATCAAGGACCTGGGCTACCGCCCGGACCGGGTCGCGCAGGCGATGGCGTCACGCCGCACGGACCTCATAGGCATGATCGTCCCCGATGCCCGTCAGCCGTTCTTCGCGGAGATGGCGCACGCGGTCGAGCAGGCCGCCGCCGAGCGCGGGAAGATGGTCCTCGTCGGGAACTCCGACTACCGCGACGAGCGCGAGGTCCACTACCTGCGGGCCTTCCTCGGGATGCGGGTGTCCGGACTGATCCTCGTCAGCCAGGGCATGAGCGAGCGGGCCGCCTCCGAGATCGAGGCGTGGGACGCGCGGATCGTGCTGCTGCACGAGCGGCCCGAGGCCATCGACGACGTGGCCGTCGTCACGGACGACATCGGCGGTGCCCAGCTCGCCACCCGCCACCTCCTGGAGCACGGGCACGCGTACGTGGCCTGCATCGGCGGCGTCGAGAACACCCCGTCCGTCGGCGACCCGGTCGCCGACCACGTCGAGGGCTGGCGGCGGGCCATGCTGGAGGCCGGGCGCTCGATCGAGGGCCGGCTCATCGAGGCCCCGTACAACCGCTACGACGCGTACAAGGTCGCCCTGGAGGTCCTGGCCCGGCCGGACCGCCCGACGGCGATCTTCTGCGCGACGGACGACCAGGCCATCGGCGTGCTCCGGGCCGCCCGCGAGCTGCGCATCGACGTCCCCGAGCAGCTGGCGGTGGCCGGCTTCGACGACGTCAAGGAAGCCGCGCTGACCGACCCGCCGCTGACGACGATCGCCTCCGACCGGCCCGCGATGGCCCGCGCGGCCGTGGACCTCGTCCTGGACGACGCCCTGCGCGTGGCGGGCTCGCGCCGCGAGCGCCTCAAGCAGTTCCCCTCGGCCCTGGTCATCCGCCGCTCCTGCGGCTGCCGCTGAGCACCCCGGTCGGTCATTCCCCGACGCAGCCGTGCGGTGGGCACAGGACCACGGCGCCGGCGCCCGGTACGGCTTCCATGCGGGTCCGGAGCAGTTCGCGCCGCGCCTCGGTGAGGGCGTCGGGGAACTCGACGGTGAGGTACGACCGGTTCGCGCGGGTGTAGGCGTCCACGTACAGGGCTCCGGCCTCGTGCAGCTGTGTCCTTCGACCGTCGAGGTCCGCGTGGGCGAAGCGGGCGGGATCGAGCGGGGCCTCGTAGGAGCGGCGGGCCGGAGGCGGTTCGGGCCCGGACACGGGGGCGAGGGCCCCGACCAGGCCGAGGACGCCGAGCCCGATCAGGACGAGCGTCCCGCCGACCACCGCGCAGGTCCAGCGGGCTCCGGGTCGGTGGCGGGGATCGGCGTGGGCCGCGACGAGCAGCGCCACCGCGGAGGGCAGGAAGAGGAACAGGCCCAGGACCGCGCCGACCGTCGCCCAGGGCAGCAGCAGGCCGCCGACGACGAGGCAGGCGCGCGCGAAGCTCAGGGCGTCCGCGCGCAGCCACAGCGGGACGCCGACGAGCAGGGCGGTCACGAAGTAGAGCGGGCCGAGGGCGGAGAACAGGCCGATCAGCAGGGCGGGCGCCTGGACGACGACCGCCGCCACGGCCCACCGCCAGGCCCACCGGCCGGCCCTCGGGGCCTCGGGCGCGGGTGCGCCGTCCGTCCTCGTCTCGTCGGCCACGGCCGCACCCCCCCCTTGAACGCGTTCAATTGAACACGTTCAAGTTAGCACGCGCGAGCCCTCCCGCCCAGGGCCTTATATCGGGCATACGCGGTTCTGTCGGGCTTCTCAGCGGGGACTCAGGAAGCTCTCATGAACCGGCGCCAGAGTCGGGGACATGACCGAGAGCTTCCGCCGCGAAGGCGACCCGCAGGAGAACCGCCCCGACCGGAACGCGCCCTTCGGCGAGGACTGGCAGCGCGGGCGCGACCGGTTGGCCCACGACGCCGGGGTCGGCCCCGCGGCCGGCGCCTACCCGCCGCCGCCCGCCCACCCGCCGACCGTCCCGCCCGCCCCGCCCGGTTGGTACGAGGCACACCAGCCCCCGGTCATCCAGGGCGAGACCGTCCCCCGACCCGCCGGCGGCGCGGGCGGCGGCGCGGACGGCACCGGCTGGGCGAGCCGGGACGGCGTCGGCGGTCCCGCGCACGCCGCCCCCGCCCGCGCCAAGCGGCCCGTGGCGCTCATCGCCGCCGTGGCCCTGGCCGCCGCCCTCGTCGGCGGCGGCACCGCCGCGGCCGTCCAGCAGTTCCTCGCCCCGCACGGCGGCGGCATCGGCGGGATCAACGGCACCAACGCCTCGCAGTCCAACACCGGCACCGTCTCGGGGGTCTCCGAGCAGGTCAGCCCGTCCGTGGTGCGCATCGACACCCGCACCTCCGGCGGTCAGGGCACCGGCTCCGGCATCGTGCTCACCGCCGACGGGGAGATCGTCACCAACAACCACGTGGTGAGCGGCGCCGCCGAGATCCAGGTGACCATGAGCGACGGCAAGAAGTACGCCGCCGAGCTCGTCGGCACCGACCCCGCCAAGGACCTGGCGCTGATCAAGCTCCAGGGCGCGAGCGGCCTCAAGCCCGCGACCCTCGGCGACTCCGACCGGCTCAAGGTCGGCGACCAGGTCGTCGCCATCGGCTCCCCCGACCGCCTCACCGGCACCGTCACCAGCGGCATCGTCTCGGCCCTGAACCGCGACGTGAACGTCCCGAAGTCCGAGAACCCCCAGCAGCAGCGCCGGCAGCAGGGCGACGGCGGCTGGCCGTTCTCCTTCGACGGCCGCCAGTTCAACGGCGACACCGGCTCGAACACCACCTCGTACAAGGCCATCCAGACGGACGCCTCCCTCAACCCGGGCAACTCCGGCGGCGCCCTGGTCAACATGGCCGGCGAGATCGTCGGAATGCCCTCCGCGATCTACTCCCCCGCCGCCGACGGCGCGAGCGCCGGCAGCGTCGGCCTCGGTTTCGCCATCCCGGTCAACACCATCAAGGCCGACCTCGACTCCCTGCGCGGCGGCGGCCCCGGCGGCGCCGGCTCCTCCGACGGCTCCTCCGCCGGCTCCGGCTCGGGCTACGGCGGCGGCACGGCGAACGGCTTCGGCACCTCCTTCTGACACCCTGGGAGGTGCCCTCGCACGCTCCGACCGGCTCCGACCACCACCCCCGGGGGGACTGAACCCATGACCGAAGGCGACCAGCAGCGCATCCTCGTCGTCGACGACGAGCCCGCCGTCCGCGAGGCCCTGCGCCGCAGCCTCGCCTTCGAGGGGTACGGGACCCGGACCGCCGTCGACGGGCTCGACGCCCTCGACCAGGAACGGGAGTACGCCCCCGACCTGATCGTCCTGGACATCCAGATGCCCCGGATGGACGGCCTGACGGCGGCCCGCCGGCTGCGCGCGGCCGGCAGCGTCACCCCGATCCTGATGCTGACCGCCCGCGACACCGTCGGCGACCGCGTCACCGGCCTCGACGCCGGCGCCGACGACTACCTCGTCAAGCCCTTCGAGCTGGACGAGCTGTTCGCCCGCGTCCGCGCCCTCCTGCGCCGCAGCTCCTACGCCGCCCCCGCCGCCGGAACCGCGCACGACGCCGACACCCTCACCTTCGGCGACCTGCGCATGGACCTCACCACGCGCGAGGTCACCCGGGGCGGGCGGGCCGTGGAGCTGACCCGCACCGAGTTCACCCTGCTGGAGATGTTCCTCGCGCACCCCCGCCAGGTGCTGACCCGCGAGCAGATCCTCAAGACGGTCTGGGGCTTCGACTTCGAGCCCAGCTCCAACTCCCTGGACGTCTACGTGATGTACCTGCGCCGCAAGACCGAGGCCGGCGGCGAGCCCCGGCTCGTCCACACCGTGCGCGGGGTCGGCTACGTCCTGCGCCAGGGCGACGGCGGGCCCGAGTGAGCCCCCTCGCCAGATTCCGCGCCCTGCCGCTGCGCTCGCGCCTCGCGCTGCTGGTGGCGGTGGCGGTGGCGGTGGCCGTGGCCGCCGTGGCGGGGGTGTCCTGGGTGATGGTCCGCACCCAGCTGCGCGACCAGCTCGACCAGTCGCTGCGCGCCACCAACCCCAACGAGCAGGTGCTGCGCACCCTGCGCGAGGGCTGCGTGACCCGGCCGACGGCCCAGCCCCCCGAGGGCATCGCCGACAACCTGAACGCCACCGTGCAGATCGTCGGCGCCGACGGCACCCACTGCTGGACGAGCGGCCGCACCGACCTGCCGGTCACCCCGGGCGACCGGCAGGTCGCGGCCGGACTGCGCGACTGGGTGCTCTACGACGCGACGACCGCCGACGGCACCGAGATGCGGGTCTACACCAAGGGGGCCCGCGTCTCGGGCGGCGCCGTCTTCGCGATCTCCATCGCCAAGCCCCTCGCCGACATCGACAAGCCGCTGTCCACCCTGGCCTGGGTGTTGCTGCTGGTCTCCGGCGTCGGCGTGGTCGGCGCCGGCGCGGCCGGCCTGTGGGTGGCCCGCACCGGTCTGAAGCCCGTCGACGAACTCACCGACGTCGTGGAGCACATCGCCCGCACCGAGGACCTCACCGTCCGCATCCCCGAGAACGGCGACGACGAGATCGCCCGCCTGTCGCGGTCCTTCAACTCGATGACCGCGGCCCTGGCCTCCTCCCAGGAACGCCAGGCCCAGCTGATCGCGGACGCCGGGCACGAGCTGCGCACCCCGCTCACCTCGCTGCGCACGAACATCGAACTGCTGGCGCGCAGCGAGGAGACCGGGCGGGCCATTCCGCCCGAGGACCGCAAGGAGCTGCTGGCCTCGGTCACCGCCCAGATGACGGAACTGGCCTCGCTGATCGGCGACCTCCAGGAGCTGTCGCGGCCGGACGCCGCCCCGCACGCGCCGCTGGGCGTGGTGGCCCTGCACGAGATCGCCGCGTCCGCGCTCTCCCGGGCCCGGCTGCGCGGTCCCGAGCTGACCTTCGGCTCCGAGCTGGAGCCCTGGTACGTCCGGGGTGAGGCGGCGGCGCTGGAACGGGCCGTGGTCAACGTCCTGGACAACGCCGTGAAGTTCAGCCCGTCGGGCGGCGCGGTGGAGGTGCGACTGCACGCGGGCGAGCTGACCGTGCGCGACCACGGACAGGGCGTCCCCGCCGAGGACCTCCCGCACGTCTTCGAACGCTTCTGGCGCTCCCCCTCGGCCCGCGCCCTGCCCGGCAGCGGGCTGGGCCTGTCGATCGTGGCCCGTACGGCCCACCGCGCCGGCGGCACCGTGGCCCTGCGGGCGCCGGCCGACGGCGGGGCCGGCACCGAGGCGGTGCTGAGCCTGCCCGGCGCCCCGACCCCGCCGCCGGCCGCGCCGGCTCCGGGCGGCGCCGGCTGGTCAGTTGTGCCGGATGAGTGAGGCCACCAGCCCCGAGCGGGTGTTGGGGAAGTCCATGGGGACGATGCCGAGGCCGGTGCGACCGGCGAGTTCGCCGCCGTCGACGAAGCCGTGGACCTGCGGGTTCAGCCGGTCGGAGTTCCAGCGCGGGGGCATGTAGGCGGCGGTGCTGACGTAGTTCACGAACAGCCTGCCGGGCTGCTGGACGGCCTTGCGGAAGTGGTTCTCGATCCGGCCGCGCTTGGCGAAGGGCTCGGTGTTGTAGTCGTCCTGGATGTCGTAGACGTCGCCGTCGCCGTAGCGCAGGCCGGGCAGGCCGGCGTTGTCGGCGAGCAGGACGACCTTGCCGCGGGCCCGCCCCAGGGTGGGCAGCGTGTCGGCGATGTGGAAGAGGGGCCGCCAGCCGCGCCGGTCGAGGTAGTCGTCGAAGACCGCGCGGAAGGCGGCGTCGCTCTCGGAGGAGTACTCCTGCTTCACGCGCATCAACACCGTCTCGGACGGGCGCGCGGCGAGGAAGTCCCGGCAGGCCACGAGGACGTCCCCGAACATCAGGTCCTGGAAGAACGCGGCGTGGTGGATGGCGAAGGACCCGCCGGTGGAGCGGCAGCGGACGTCGAGGAAGCGGATCCCGGAGTCGAGCTGCGCGGCGATCGAGGTGTTCTGGCAGGCGACGTACAGTCCGCCCTTGGTCGCTCCCGAGTCGTGGGTGCCGGGGATGGTCATACGGGTCAGGGCGGTGGAGTCGGCGAGGCCGGCCATCCAGTCCCGGGTGTCGAGGGTCCGCGCGGAGGCCGGGGCCGCCGTCGCCACACCGGTCAGCAGGCCCGCGCCCGCGGCCGTCGCCCCGATCAGAAAGGCCCGTCGGTCCATCGCCATGCCCCGCCCCTTCGCCGTCCTGGTGTCGGACGGATTATGGCCCGCGGGACCCGGCTTTACTACCCGTCGGTAGACAGCGGTTTGTCGAGCAACTCGGCCATGCGGCGCAGGCCTTGGGCCAGCGAGGCGCCGTCCGGGGCCTGTTCGGGATCGGTCAGGGCCTGCACCATCACCCCGCTCAGCAGGGCCAGGTGGACCGACCCGAGACCGCGTACGTCCTCCTCGGTGACGTCCTCCTCGGCCACGCCCGCCAGTTGCGCGGCCACCATCCGGCGGGAGCGGCGCTGGCCCTCGGCGAGGACGGCGAGCAGCCCGGGCGAGGACTGGGCGTGGACGAAGGCCTCCACGGAGGCGATCCACAGCCAGCGGGTGTCGCCGAAGTCGTGGATCTTGCGGTCCCACATGTCGGCGTAGCGCGCCTCGGTGCTGTCGCCCCGTCCCGTCAGGCGGGCCGGGGCGCCGGCCGCCCAGTCGTCCATGGCGGCGAAGAGGGCCTGGTTGAGCAGGGCCTCCCGGGATCCGTAGTGGTAGCCGATCGCGGCCATGCTCACGCCGGCCGCCGAGGCGATGTCGCGCACGGTGGTGCGCAGGTAGCCCTTCTCCTCCAGGCAGCGGCGCGCCCCGGCCAGCAGGTCCTCACGATTTCCCATCCCCGGATCGTAGCCGCGCCGGGCTCGGCACAGAGGCTCCGGCCACCCTCTTGGGCAAGCGCGCAATACAAACGTATTGCGCGCTTGCCCAAATCGCGGCAGACTCGGACCCGTCACCACGGAACACGGCACGGCACGGCACGGCACGCCACGCCACGGTCGCTGCCACGGCCACACGGAGGAGAGCGGACCCATGCGCCACACGCTGACCATCGACGACCGCACACTGTCCTACCTGGACTTCGGCGGCTCCGGCCGCCCGCTCCTCGCCCTCCACGGAGGTCTCTCCGAAGGCGCCGCCTACGCCGGCCTGGCCGGCGCCCTCGGCGACGGGTGGCGGGTCATCGCCCCCGACCAGCGCGGCCACGGCGACTCCGACCGCGCCCCGCACTACCGCACCGAGGGCTACGTCGCCGACGCCGTCGCCCTCCTCGACCACCTCGGCCTCGACGCCCCCGTCGTCGTCCTCGGCTTCTCCCTCGGCGGCCTCACCGCCGTCCACCTCGCGGCCGAACACCCCGACCGGGTCGCCGCCCTCGTCAACGCCGACTCCTCCGTCGAGGTGCCCCGCGCCGAGGCCGGGGCCCCCGCCGTGCCCGCGGGCTTCGAGTTCCTGACCGGCATGCGCTACACCGCCGCCACCCGCGAGGAACTCCTGGAGGCCGCCGGGCCGATCGGGGCCCGGTTCGTCGGCCCCGCCCTGCGCCCGCTGCCCGACGGAACCGGCTGGCGGCTCCCGTACCACCCCGAGGACGCGCTCGCCTCCATCGCCGGCGCCCGCGGCGACCACTGGGACGCCTGGCTCGCCGGCACCTGCCCCACCGCCCTGATCCACGCCACCCGGAGCACCGCCCTCCCGCGGGCCACCGCCGACGCCATGACCACCCGCCGCCCGGGAACCGCGTACATCCCCGTCGAGGGCGACCACTTCGTGCCCTTCACCCGCCCCGACGCCTTCCACGAGGCCGTGCGGACGTTCCTCGCAGGCCTCTGAACCGGCCTCCGAACCGGCCTCCGAACCGGCGGCGGGCCCCGCGCCACGGGGGTGCGCGGGACGCCGAAAGCCCGAGGGGGCGGCGGGCCACAGGCCCACCGCCCCCTCGGGGTCACTCCGCGCCGTGCGCCCTGCGCCGTGCGCGTCCGCGTCCTACTTGACGACCGTGATCCGGTCCGCCGCCGGCGGGGCGATCGGGTCCGCCGCCGAGGACTTCGCCAGCAGGGCGTTGAAGGCGTCCAGGTCGGACACGCCCACCAGCTTGTTCTTGTGCTCCTTCAGCACGGTGAACCCGTCACCGCCGCCCGCGAGGAACTCGTTCATCGCGACCCGGTAGGTCTTGCCCGCCTCGATGGGCGCGCCGTTCAGCCGCACCGAGTCCACGACGATCCGGTCCGCGCCCGCCTTCGTCAGGTCCAGGGTGTACGTGAATCCCTTGGAGACCTGGAGGATCTTCGGGCTCGGACCGTTGACCGTGCCGCTGACCTGCTGCTGGAGCGCGGTGATGAGCTGCGCGCCCGTCAGGTCCACCACGTTCACCAGGTTGTTGAACGGCTGCACCGTGTACGACTCGCCGTACGTCACCACGCCGTCGCCCTCGTCACCGGCCGCCTTGTAGGCGAGGTCGGCACGGATGCCGCCCGGGTTCATGAGCGCCAGCTGCGCGCCGCCCTTGTCGGCGGCGGCCGTGGCCTCCAGCTGGGCGTCGGCGATCAGGTCTCCGAGCGGCTTCTCCGGGGCGTCCAGACCGCGGCCCGCGATGTCACCGGAGATGTATCCCATCGGACGGTTGGCGACCGGGGCCGCCAGCGTCTTCCACCGGTCGATCAGCTCGGTCATGTCGGCGGCCTTCGGCAGGTCGCGACCGACGAGCCGGTTGACCGGCTTCGGGGAGGCGACCGGCGTACGGACGATGTCCTTGGTCTGCCGGTCGTAGGTCAGCGTGGTGTCCGTGAACAGCCGGCCGTACGAGGCGGCCGAGGTGACCGTGCGCGGGTTGCCCGCCGGGTCGGGGATGTTGCACGAGTACGCCTGGTGCGTGTGGCCCGTCACCAGCGCGTCGACCTTCGCGTCGACGTTCTTGGCGATGTCGACGATCGCACCGGAGATCCCGGCGCCCGCGCCCGGCACGTCGCAGTCGTAGTTGTAGGCGCCGCTCGCGGGCAGACCGCCCTCGTGGATCAGCGCGACGATCGACTTGACGCCCTGCTTGTTCAGCTCGGCGGCGTACTTGTTGATCGTCTCGACCTCGTCGCCGAACTTCAGGCCCTTGACGCCCTCGGCGGTCACGACGTCCGGAGTGCCCTCCAGGGTGACGCCGATGAAGCCGATCTTCACGTCCCCCTTCTTCCAGACGAAGGTGGGCGACATCATCGGACGCTTGGTCTTCTCGTCCGTCACGTTCGCCGCGAGGTACTGGAATTCCGATCCGGTGAAGGTCTTGCCGTACTCGAAACAACCCTCGACCGGGTGGCAGCCGCCGTACGCCATCCGGCGCAGCTCGGCCCGACCCTCGTCGAACTCGTGGTTGCCGACGCTGCTGACGTCCAGCTTCAGCTTGTTGAGCGCCTCGACGGTCGGCTCGTCGTGGAAGAGACCGGACAGCATCGGGCTGCCGCCGATCATGTCACCGGCCGCGGCGGTGACGGAGTACTCGTGGCCCTTGCGGGCCTCGCGCAGGGCGGTGGCGAGGTACTCGACCCCGCCCGCCGGTATGGCCTTGGTGGTGCCGTCCGCCTGGCGTTCGGTCACGGTGCCGGAGGAGCCCTGGGGGGCCTCCAGCGTGCCGTGGAAGTCGTTGAACGAAAGCATCTGCACGTCGACGGTACGGCCCTTGGCCGCACCGCCACCACTCGCGGCTCCCGCCGGCAGGGCGGCGGCCACCATCGCTCCGGCCCCCGCCGTGAGGGCGAGGGCGGTGAGGGTGAACCGGCGGGCCGTGCGGGGCCGTTGTGGTGTCGCTGACATGTGGTCCCCTTTGTGGACAGCGAGACAACTAGGGAGGTCGGCCGAAGCCTATGGTCAACGCGCGTAGCACGACAGGGGGTAGGGGGTTGCGAGCTGGTTACGCGCACGCGTCGGACGGCGTGTCCCCCGTCACGCGGCACGACCCGGGGCCTCGGCCGTAGGCTCGGGGACATGACTGACGCAGCAGCGGCCCTGGAGCCGGGACGGCAGATCGAGACCCTCGACGAACTGACGGAGGAACAGGCCGGAGCCGTACTGGAACTGATCCACGAGGCGGCCCGCACCGACGGCACCACCGCCGTCTCCGAACAGGGCCGCCTCCAGCTGCGCGGCGGCCCCCGCGAGGGCATCCGCCACTTCCTCGTCACCGCCGACGACCGACTCGTCGCGTACGGACAACTGGAGGACACCGACCCGGTGGAGGCCCCCGCCGCCGAGCTCGTCGTCCATCCGGCGCTGCGCGGACGCGGCCACGGCCGCGCCCTGGGCGCCGCACTGCTGAACGCCTCCGGGAAGCGGATCCGGGTGTGGGCCCACGGCGGCAAGTCCGCCGCCCGCCACCTGGCCCAGGTCCTCGGCCTCACCCTCTTCCGCGAACTGCGCCAACTGCGCCGCCCGCTGGGCCCCGACTCGGCCCCGCTGCCCGAGCCGACCCCGCCCGCCGGCGTCAGCGTGCGCACCTTCGTCCCCGGCCGGGACGACACCGCCTGGCTCGCCGCGAACGCCGCCGCCTTCGCCCACCACCCCGAGCAGGGCTCGCTCACGCAGCGGGACCTGAACGACCGGATCGCGCAGCCGTGGTTCGACCCGAAGGGGTTCTTCCTCGCGGAACGGGACGGCGAACTGGTCGGCTTCCACTGGACGAAGGTCCACGCGGAGGAACGGCTCGGCGAGGTCTACGTCGTCGGCGTCCTCCCCGGCGCCCAGGGCGGCGGCCTCGGCAAGGCCCTCACCGCGATCGGCCTGCGCCACCTGGCCGCCGAGGGCCTCCCGACGGCGATGCTCTACGTCGACGCCGACAACCCGGCGGCCCTCGCCGTCTACGAGGGCCTCGGCTTCACCACCCACGAGGTCGACCTGATGTACCGCACCGAAAGCTGACCCCCGACCCCGCCCCGGCCCCCACCGCCACCCGAGACGCGGGGGCCGGGGGCGCGGCCCCGCCTCCTCAGCCCCGCCGGCGTTCGATGCGCGGGGGCCCTGGGGCGCGGCCCCCGAAGCGGGGTGCCGGGGGCGCGGCCCCCGCGCACGGGGTCCGGGGCGCAGCCCCGGGGAACGGAGGAAGGGCGGGGCGGGGAGCACGCCCCGCGCAGCGGCCCCCACCCGCACCACCGCCCCGCAGGGCCCCGTACCCACCCGCCCGGCCAGGGCAAAGGCAGGGCCCACCCCCCGATCGGCCGAACCGTGCGCCAGGCGGACCCTGGAAGCCATTCGCCATTAACCGGGCATTCAGCAACGCTTGCCAGTCTCCCGACATGCGCCCCCGACTCCGCCTGACGGCCGACACTTCCGACGCGCCTGTCCTCCCGCGTGCGCGGAAGAATGGAGTCATGAGCCACCAGCCCAGCGCAGGCCCCACCGAGGTCCCCGCCCAGCACCCGTCTCACACCACCACCACCGGCACCGGCGGCACCACTGGCACAGGAACCGGCACCGGCACCCCGCCCCCCGCCACCGCCCGGTCGAAGGCGCGCCTCGGCTCCATAGCCGCCCACCGCCCCCACGTGGACCTCGATCCGGACCTCGACGCCGACCTGGACGTCTACGAGGACAAGGACGAGACCGGCGAGCTGCCCGCCGGCCGCTTCCTGGACCGCGAGCGCAGCTGGCTGGCCTTCAACGAACGCGTCCTCGAACTCGCCGAGGACCCCGCGACCCCGCTCCTCGAACGCGCGAACTTCCTCGCGATCTTCGCGAGCAACCTCGACGAGTTCTTCATGGTCCGCGTCGCCGGCCTCAAGCGCCGCATCGCGACCGGCGTCGCCACCCGTTCGGCCTCCGGCCTCCAGCCCCGCGAGGTGCTGGACCTCATCTGGACCCGCTCCCGCGAGCTCATGGCCCGGCACGCCGCCTGCTACCAGCAGGACATCGCCCCGCAGCTCGCCGACGAGGGCATCCACCTCATCCGCTGGCCCGACCTCACCGAGAAGGAGCAGGCCCGCCTCTTCACCCTGTTCCGCAACCAGATCTTCCCGGTGCTGACACCGCTGGCCGTGGACCCCGCGCACCCCTTCCCGTACATCTCCGGCCTCTCCCTGAACCTGGCCGTCGTCGTGCGCAACCCCGTCAGCGGCCACCGCCACTTCGCCCGGGTCAAGGTCCCCCCGCTCCTGTCCCGCTTCCTGGAGGCCTCCCCGCAGCGCTACGTCCCCCTGGAGGACGTGATCGCCGCGCACCTGGAGGAGCTGTTCCCCGGCATGGAGGTGCTCGCGCACCACATGTTCCGCGTGACCCGCAACGAGGACCTGGAGGTCGAGGAGGACGACGCCGAGAACCTCCTCCAGGCCCTGGAGAAGGAACTCATGCGGCGCCGCTTCGGCCCGCCCGTCCGCCTGGAGGTCGAGGAGTCCATCGACCCCGGCGTACTGGACCTCCTCGTCCAGGAGCTGAACGTCAGCGCCGCCGAGGTGTACCCGCTGCCCGGCCCGCTCGACCTGACCGCCCTCTTCGGGATCTCCTCCCTCGACCGGCCCGAGCTGAAGTACCCGAAGTTCGTCGCCGGCACCCACCGCGACCTCGCCGAGGTGGAGTCCGCCTCGGCGCCCGACATCTTCGCCGCCCTGCGCGAGCGCGACGTGCTGCTGCACCACCCGTACGACTCCTTCTCCACGTCCGTGCAGGCCTTCCTGGAGCAGGCCGCCGCCGACCCGGACGTCCTCGCGATCAAGCAGACGCTGTACCGCACCTCCGGCGACTCCCCGATCGTCGACGCCCTGATCGACGCCGCCGAGTCCGGCAAGCAGGTCCTCGTCCTCGTCGAGATCAAGGCCCGCTTCGACGAGCAGGCCAACATCAAGTGGGCGCGCAAGCTGGAGGAGTCCGGCTGCCACGTCGTCTACGGCCTGGTCGGCCTCAAGACGCACTGCAAGCTCTCCCTCGTCGTCCGCCAGGAGGGCGACACCCTGCGCCGCTACAGCCACGTCGGCACCGGCAACTACCACCCCAAGACCGCCCGGCTCTACGAGGACCTCGGCCTGCTCACCGCCGACCCCCAGGTCGGCGCGGACCTCTCCGACCTCTTCAACCGGCTGTCCGGCTACTCCCGGCGCGAGACCTACCGCCGGCTGCTGACCGCCCCGAAGTCCCTGCGCGACGGGCTCGTCTCGCGCATCGACAAGGAGGCCGACCACCACCGGGCGGGCCGCCCGGCGTACGTCCGCCTCAAGATGAACTCGATCGTCGACGAGGCCCTGATCGACTCCCTCTACCGGGCCTCCCAGGCCGGCGTCCCCGTCGACATCTGGGTGCGCGGCATCTGCGCCGTGCGCCCCGGTGTCACCGGACTGTCGGAGAACATCAGGGTCCGCTCGATCCTCGGCCGCTTCCTCGAACACTCCCGGGTCTTCGCCTTCGGCAACGGCGGCGAACCCGAGGTGTGGATCGGCAGCGCCGACATGATGCACCGCAACCTCGACCGCCGCATCGAGGCACTGGTCCGGGTCACCGACCCGGCCCACCGCGCGGCCCTGGACCGGATGCTGGAGACCGGCATGTCCGACGCCACCTCCTCCTGGCACCTGGGCCCGGACGGCGAATGGACCCGGCACAGCACCGACGCCGAGGGCCAGCCGCTGCGGCACGTACAGGAGATGCTCATTGACGCCCGGAGGCGCCGGCGTGGCTCAGCCAAACCATGACCCGACCGCAGGAGACGTGCTCGGCGTCTACCTGCGCTCCCAGGCCACCGTCTTCCTGCGCTCGCTGCGCCTGCGCGAAGCGGGCGCGGCGGGCGGGTCGGACCCCTCGGACGGCGGTGAGGCGGGGCGCGGCCTGCGGGGGGCCGCGCGCCGCATCGCCGCCTCCCTGAGCACGTTCCGGGTGGTGACCGATTCGGCGTGGGCCGACTCCCTGCGCACGGAACTCGTCTGGCTCTCGTCGACCCTGGCCGACGAGCACGCGTACGCCGCCCGGCAGGCGCGGCTCCTGGAGGCCCTGCAACGCCTCTCCGGCAGCCCCGAGGTGCCCGTGCCGCGCGGCACGGTGGGCTCCCCCGGAGCGCTGACGGTGGGCTCCGCCCGGGCGGGCGCGCTGCTGGAGCGCCGGCTCACCCTGGCCCGTACGCGGGCCCACTCGGCGACCCTGCACGCGCTCGGCTCCGCCCGCTTCCACGCGGTGGCCGACGCGGTGGCCTTACTGGCCTCGGAGGTGCCGCTCGACCCGGTCGCGGCGCGGGGCCGGGTGGGAGAGGTCCTGGTGCCGCTGGCGGGCGTCACCGAGACCCGGCTCGACGCGGCCGTGTCCGCGCTGCCCGTCGCCGACGCCGACGCCGCGACCCCGTACGCCACGCACGAGGACGGCGCCTGGCACGAGGTACGCCGCCTGCTGCGGGTCCACCGGTACGCGCGGGAGACCCTCGGCGAGGACGTGGCCCGCCTCGCCGAGGCCGGCCGGGCCCTGGACCGCCACCGCGACGCCTCCGAGGCCGCCACCGCCTCCGCGGCGGCGGCCCGCACCCCGCGCATCGCCCCGGCGACGGCCTACGCGCTCGGCGTCCTGCACGCAGACCAGCGCCACGCGGTCGAGGCGGCCCGCCGGAGCTTCCACACCCTGTGGCACCCCCTCCCCACCCCGAGCTGACCCGCCCGGCCCGCCCGGCCCTCCCGGCAGGGCCCGCCCGCCCGGCAGGGCCCCTGCCCCCGCCCCGCCCCGCCCCGCCCCGGAACCGTCGAGTTCCGGCCATTCCCCCTGCCCGCCCCACCACCGGCCGGGCGAAGGTCACGGCGGGATAACGGGAGCACAACGCCCGATTACGTCCGGGTACAAACCCCCCCCATCCGCACCGGCCCGCCCGCCACGGTTCACCATCCGTTAACCGACCACCGTCGACCGCTTCACCTGTTCTGCCTAATTTCGGTAGCGCAGGGAGCGAGCCGCCCGCGAAACCACGGCGCCCGCACCACGCGACCCGTAGTCCTCTTCGCACGCCGCCCCGACACAGAAAGCGGCCGGCGGCTCCTCGGAAGGAACACCCGAAAGTGAAGCTTCAGCGCAAGAACCGGCTTCGTGCCTCCGCCCTCGGGGCCCTCGTCGTGTCCGGCGCCCTGGTCCTCACGGCGTGCGGCTCGGACGACAACACGAAGACCGGTGCCGACGGCACCGCGCCGAAGGCGTCCGCCGCGGCCCCGGGCGACATCAAGTGCGACGGCGCCAAGGGCAAGCTCCTCGCCTCCGGCTCCTCCGCGCAGAAGAACGCGGTCGACCTGTGGGTGAAGAACTACATGGCCGCCTGCTCCGGCGTCGAGGTGAACTACAAGTCCTCCTCCTCCGGCGAGGGCATCGTCGCCTTCAACCAGGGCACGGTCGGTTTCGCGGGCTCGGACTCGGCGCTGAAGCCCGAGCAGGTCGAGGAGTCGAAGAAGATCTGCACCGGCGGCCAGGGCATCAACCTGCCGATGGTCGGCGGCCCCATCGCGCTCGGCTTCAACGTCTCGGGTGTCGACAAGCTGAACCTCGACGCCGCCACGATCGCCAACATCTTCAACGACAAGATCAAGAAGTGGGACGACGAGGCGATCAAGAAGCTGAACCCCGGCGTCACGCTCCCCTCCACCGCCATCCAGGCCTTCCACCGCTCCGAGGACTCCGGCACCACCGAGAACCTCGGCAAGTACCTCAAGGCCACCGCCGGTGACGCCTGGCCGTACGAGGCCGCGAAGAAGTGGCCGGCGCAGGGCGGTCTCGGCGCCTCCGGCTCCGCGGGTGTCGCCACCCAGGTCAAGCAGGTCGACGGCGCGATCGGCTACTTCGAGCTCTCCTACGCCTCGGCGCAGAACATCAAGACCGTCGACGTGAACACCGGCGCGGCCGCCCCGGTCAAGGCCACCGGCGAGAACGCCTCCAAGGCCATCGCCGCCGCCAAGATCGCCGGCACCGGCTCCGACCTGGCCCTGAAGCTCGACTACTCGACCAAGGCCGACGGCGCGTACCCGATCGTCCTCGTCACCTACGAGGTCGTCTGCGACAAGGGCAACAAGGCCGAGACCCTCGGCACCGTGAAGTCCTTCCTGGAGTACACCGCCTCCGACTCGGGCCAGAAGCTCCTCACGGACAACGGCTACGCGCCGATCCCGGCCGAGATCAACACCAAGGTCCGCGAAGCCATCAAGTCGCTGTCCTGACCCTGAACCCCGAGGCCAGGCCCGCCCCCCGTCCGGGGCGGGCCGGTCCCGGGACCTTCCCCCTCCACCCCGGGGGAATCCGGTGCACCGCCGCCAGGGGGCTCGCCCCCCACACAGACCGGAAAGAACATGGCTTCCACCACACCCACCCAGATAGACACGCCTCCGCCTGTCGCAGCGAGCGGAAGGTCCACCGGCCGCGCCGGTGACAAGATCTTCGCGGGACTCTCCAAGGGTTCCGGCATCCTGCTCCTGGTGATCATGGCGTCGATCGCCGTCTTCCTGACCTACCGGGCCTCGATCGCCCTGTCGAAGAACGAGGGCAACTTCCTCACCACCTTCGACTGGAACGCGTCGGCCAACCCTCCCGTCTTCGGCATCGCCGTCCTCCTCTTCGGCACCGTCGTCAGCTCGATCATCGCGATGGCCATCGCGGTTCCGATCGCCGTCGGCATCGCCCTGTTCATCTCGCACTACGCGCCCCGCAAGCTGGCCGCGCCCCTCGCCTACGTCGTCGACCTGCTGGCCGCCGTGCCGTCGATCATCTACGGCATCTGGGGCGCCCTCTTCCTGGTGCCGCAGCTGAACGGCCTGAACCTCTGGCTCGACGAGTACCTCGGCTGGACGTACGTCTTCGACCGCACCCAGGTGAGCGTCGCCCGCTCCCTGTTCACCGTCGGCATCCTCCTCGCGATCATGATCCTGCCGATCGTGACCAGCGTCAGCCGCGAGGTCTTCCTCCAGGTCCCGCGCATGAACGAGGAGGCCGCCCTGGCCCTCGGCGCGACCCGCTGGGAGGTCATCCGGATGTCGGTGCTGCCCTTCGGCCGCTCCGGCGTCATCTCCGCCTCGATGCTCGGCCTCGGCCGCGCCCTGGGCGAGACCATGGCCGTGGCCACCGTGCTGTCCCCGAGCTTCCTGATCTCGCTGCACATCCTCAACCCGGGTGGCGGAACCTTCGCGCAGAACATCGCCGCGAAGTTCGACGAGGCCAACGAGTTCGGCCGTGACGCGCTCATCGCCTCCGGCCTGGTGCTCTTCCTCCTGACCCTGCTGGTCAACGGCGCCGCCCGGCTGATCATCGCCCGTCGCAAGGACTTCTCGGGGGCGAACGCCTGATGAGCCACACCATCCAGGACCAGCGCCCCGCAGGGGCCCACAAGTCCGCGGCCCCCGCCGGCCTCACCCGGGGCGGCCTGCCCCGCTGGGCACCGGCCGGCATCGCCGCCGCCTCCGTCGTCCTCGGCATCGCCGTCGGCCTCGTCTTCGACCTCGACAGCAAGGTCCAGTGGGGCCTGATCGCGGCCCTCCTCTTCGTCGCGATCACCTACACCGCGAGCTCGATCGTCGAGAACCGCCGCCAGGCCAAGGACCGCGTCGCGACCTCCGTCGTCTGGGTCTGCTTCGTCCTCGCCGTCATCCCGCTGCTCTCGCTGCTCGGCACCACCGTCAGCCGCGGCATGAAGGTCCTCGACGGGAACTTCCTCGGCCACTCGATGAACGGCGTGACCAGCTTCGAGGCGGGCGGCGGCGTCTACCACGCACTGCTCGGCACCATCGAGCAGGTCGCCCTGGCCACCCTGATCGCGGCCCCCATCGGCCTGCTGACCGCCGTCTACCTGGTGGAGTACGGCAAGGGCTCGCTCGCCAAGGCCGTCACGTTCTTCGTCGACGTCATGACCGGCATCCCCTCCATCGTGGCCGGCCTGTTCATCCTGACCACGTGGAACCTGATGCTCGGCTTCGGCCCCTCCGGCTTCGCCGGCGCGCTGGCCCTGTCGATCCTGATGATGCCGGTCGTCGTCCGCTCCACCGAGGAGATGCTCAAGCTCGTCCCGAACGAGCTGCGCGAGGCCGCCTTGGCCCTCGGCGTCCCGAAGTGGCGCGTGATCCTCAAGGTGGTCCTCCCCACCGCCATCGGCGGCATCTCCACCGGTGTCATGCTGGCCGTGGCCCGCATCGCCGGCGAGACCGCCCCGATCATGCTCCTGGTCTTCGGATCGCAGCTGATCAACGGCAACCCCTTCGAAGGCGCCCAGTCCTCGCTCCCCCTCTACATCTGGGAGCAGTACAAGGTCGGCAGTGACGCCTCCTACGACCGGGCGTGGGCCGCGGCCCTCGTCCTGATCGCCTTCGTCATGATCCTCAATCTGGTGGCCCGCGGCATCGCCCGCTGGAAGGCCCCGAAGACCGGTCGCTGAAGCGACCACCCGAAAGCGAAGTGACCCTCATGGCGAAGCGAATCGACGTCAGCGGACTGTCCGCCTTCTACGGCAACCACAAGGCCATCGACGACATCTCGATGACCGTGGAACCCCGCTCGGTGACGGCCTTCATCGGCCCCTCCGGCTGCGGCAAGTCCACCTTCCTGCGCACCCTGAACCGCATGCACGAGGTCACCCCCGGTGGCCGCGTCGAGGGCAAGGTGCTGCTGGACGACGAGAACCTGTACGGCTCCAACGTCGACCCGGTCGCGGTCCGCCGCACCGTCGGCATGGTCTTCCAGCGCCCGAACCCCTTCCCCACCATGTCGATCTTCGACAACGTGGCGGCCGGCCTGCGTCTGAACGGCAACTTCAAGAAGTCCGAGCTGGGCGACATCGTGGAGCGCTCCCTCCAGGGCGCCAACCTCTGGAACGAGGTCAAGGACCGCCTGAACAAGCCGGGCTCCGGCCTCTCCGGCGGCCAGCAGCAGCGCCTGTGCATCGCCCGCGCCATCGCGGTCGAGCCGCAGGTCCTGCTGATGGACGAGCCCTGCTCGGCCCTCGACCCGATCTCCACCCTCGCCATCGAGGACCTGATCGGCGAGCTGAAGGAGCGCTTCACGATCGTCATCGTGACGCACAACATGCAGCAGGCCGCCCGCGTCTCCGACCGCACCGCGTTCTTCAACCTCGCGGCGGTCGGCCAGCCCGGCAAGCTCGTCGAGATCGACGACACGGACCGCATCTTCTCCAACCCGTCCGTCCAGGCGACCGAGGACTACATCTCGGGCCGCTTCGGCTAAAGGGCATGGAGTGAACGTCCTGCGGTGCTGCATGGCGGTGCCACCGCATGGCGAATGAAAAAGGGCCGGCTCCCCCTGGGTGGGGGGAGCCGGCCCGCTTTCGTCCGTGACGCTAGACGAAGGCCAGGTTCACGATCCAGAAGCACACCGCCGCCACCAGGGCGGCCGCCGGCATGGTGATGAACCAGCCGAGGATGATGTTCTTGGCGACGCCCCAGCGGACCGCGTTGACCCGCTTCGTCGCACCCACGCCCATGATCGCCGAGGTGATCACGTGGGTGGTGGAGATCGGCGCGTGGAAGAGGAACGCCGAGCCGAACATGATCGAGGCGCCCGTCGTCTCCGCGGCGAAGCCCTGCGGCGGGTCCAGCTCGATGATCTTGCGGCCGAGCGTGCGCATGATGCGCCAGCCGCCCGCGTAGGTGCCCAGCGACAGCATCACGGCACAGGCGATCTTGACCCAGGTCGGGATCGCGTCGCCGGCGTCGTGCACGTCGGCGATGACCAGGGCCATCACCACGATGCCCATCGTCTTCTGCGCGTCCTGAAGGCCGTGACCGAGGGCCATGCCCGCCGCCGAGACCGTCTGGGCGATGCGGAAGCCGCGCTTGGCCTTGTGCGGGTTGGCGCGACGGAACATCCACAGGATGGCCACCATCACCAGGTAGCCGACCACGAGGCCGACCACCGGCGAGACGAACATCGGGATGACGACCTTCTCGACCACACCGGTCCAGATGACCTCGGTACCGCCGGCCAGCGCCGCGCCCACCATGCCGCCGAACAGGGCGTGCGAGGAGGACGAGGGAAGACCGAAGTACCAGGTGATCAGGTTCCAGACGATCGCGCCGATCAGGGCGGCGAAGAGGATCCACATCCCCTTGTTGCCGTGGGGGGTCTCGATGAGGCCCTCACTGACCGTCTTCGCCACGCCGCTGCCCAGGAAGGCACCGGCGAGGTTCATCACCGCGGCCATCGCCAGGGCGGCGCGCGGGGTCAGCGCCCGCGTCGAGACCGAGGTCGCGATCGCGTTCGCCGAGTCGTGGAAACCGTTCGTATAGGTAAAACCGAGCGCGACACCGATGGTCACGACCAGAGCGAAGGTGTCCACGAGGTTCAGGACTCCTTGACCGCGATGGTCTCCACCGTGTTCGCGACGTGCTCGAACGCGTCGGCCGCCTCTTCGAGCACGTCGACGATCTGCTTGAGCTTCAGCACCTCGATGGCGTCGTACTTGCCGTTGAAGAGCTGGGCGAGAAGCTTCCGGTGGATCTGGTCCGCCTGGTTCTCGAGGCGGTTGACCTCGATCCAGTACTCGGTCAGGTTCTCCATGGTCCGCAGGTGGGGCATGGCCTCGGCGGTCAGCTCGGCCGCCCGCGCCAGGACCTCGATCTGCTGCTCGACTCCCTTGGGGAGCTCCTCCACGTTGTAGAGGACGACCAGGTCGACGGCCTCCTCCATGAAGTCCATGATGTCGTCGAGCGACGACGCCAGGCTGTAGATGTCCTCGCGGTCGAACGGCGTGATGAAGGAGGAGTTCAGCTGGTGGAAGATCGCGTGCGTCGCGTCGTCCCCCGCGTGCTCCGCCGCCCGCATCCGTTCCGCGATCTCGGCCCGGGCGGAAGGTTCCGCTCCGAGCAGTTCCATCAGGAGCTTGGAGCCCGTGACGATGTTGTCCGCGGATGCGGCGAACATGTCGTAGAAGCTCGTCTCCCTGGGGGTCAGACGAAATCGCACGTGAGGTCCTCGGGGTGCATTGGATTCGGTCAGGCTGATGCTAGGCGCATCCCCCGGCCACGGCTAACCGGCCGTTCCCCAGTGTCCTCCATCAGGCACAGTGGGCGGCACGGACCCCTGTCCCTCCGGCCAGGGCGAAGTACCCTATACCCATCAGGGGTATGGGTCCCCGATGCCGGACCACGGGAGGACGCATGACGACCATCGAGGCCGAAGGCTCCGGAGCCGTCCACGGCTATCACCACCAGAAGGACGAGCACCTCAAACGACTGCGCCGGATCGAGGGGCAGATCCGCGGCCTCCAGCGGCTCGTCGACGAGGACGTCTACTGCATCGACATACTCACGCAGGTCTCGGCGAGCACGAAGGCGCTCCAGTCCTTCGCCCTCCAGCTACTGGAGGAACACCTGCGCCACTGCGTCGCGGACGCGGCGGTCAAGGGCGGCACCGAGATCGACGCCAAGGTCGAAGAGGCCACGAAGGCCATCGCCCGCCTCCTGCGCACCTGAACCGCGCCCGCAGCGCACCCGAACCGCACCCGAACCGCACCTTCGAGCGGGCCGCCCCGCCGCGGTGGGCCCACCACGGCGGGCTACAGGCAGATGCCGAGCAGGACCTCGTCGATCCGGTCCTGGCTGAGCCGTTCCTCCGCCGCGGCGGAGGCGGCGATGATCAGTTCACCGCACAGCTCGATCTCGGCGAGCGCCACGTGGTCCTGCACCGTCGTACCGCCTGCGGGAGTCACGCGCGTCACCTCTCTCTACCGCCCGCGCCCGTCGGCGCCCGGCTCCTCAGCCTAGGGAGCGGGGCTCGCGTCGCGCATGACACGGATGGACCATTTCCGGATACCGGGCCCATGACCCGATCGCACCGCCCCGACCGGCCGTCGCGACTATTCGGCGATCTTGCCCGCGTAAATGTCCCCGCTTGGGGGCAATACGACGGCGACCGGTGTCCCGAACCCGTACAGCAGCGTGGTCGACGAGACATCGATCACGCCATTCTTGACGTACGTGAATCGGTGCCTGACCTTGCGCAACCGTCCCTCCTCGTCGAGGTAGGCGTCGAAGGGCACGCTGTCCTTGCTGAACCCTTTCGCCGCCGCCTCCAGCGCTCCCTTCACCCCGGGCGAGGCGCTCCGGGCGGCCTGCCCGATGTCCGTCGTCCCCCGGTAGTGCCGCACCTTCGTGCCCGAGACCTCGGTCTCGCCCACGTACGTCACCTCCCGCGCGGCCCGCAGCAGCTCGGCGGCGGCGATCGGGTCGGTGGCGCCGCCGGTGACGAGGTTGCCGTCGGCGAGGGAGGCCGTGTCGAGGCGGACCCACTTGTCGTCGGGGACCCCGGCGCCCCGGTTCTTCATGTAGAGCGCGCCGGGGACGAGGAGCTCGGTGATGGGCCGGTGCTCGGCCTTGCCGGTCACGTCGGCGGGCAGCATCACCAGCAGCTGCCCCATCCGCTTCCTGAAGTCGACGCCGCCCTCGCCGCGGATGGTGACCCGGGTGCCGCCGGTGGCCATCTCCATCGCCGTACGGGTCCGCGCGCTGCCGGTGGCGGTGAGCGCGTCGGCGGCCCCGCGGACCACCGCGGCCGGGTCCCGTTCCGGCCGGTCGTCGCCGGCGCCCGTACGGGGGCCCGTACCGGTTCCGCCGGCCACCCCGCAGCCGCCGAGGGCCGCCACGGCGACCGCGACGCCGACCGCGAGCACCGCCCCGGCCACCCGCCTCGTACGTCCTCGCCGCCACCCGTGCTGGTGCACCACCATCGCCTGCCAACCCCCAACGCGTGACCGCTGCTTGCCCGAGGCCCCCACCCGCTCCGGTTAACGAGGCCTGGGGTTTCCCGTCACGGGGCATCGGGTACGGAAGCCCATTCCGGGCCGGGTCGAACCCCGGTACCTTGGGGGTGTGGAATCCCACGCGAAGGCCGATCAGGCCGCTCCGTTTACCGATGTCCCGGCCCCGCGCCACCCCGCGCTGACCGCGTCTTCGGACACCGTTCACCGCACCGACACCGCCGAGCGCGGCTCCTTCTGCCTGGCCGTGTGCGACTGCGGCTGGAAGGGCCCGGCCCGCCGCTCGCGCGACCTGGCCCGCAGGGACGCCACCCGCCACACGGACGGCTGACCCGCCGGCCCCGTACCCCGTTCGGTCGCCCCGGCTGGCCGCGGCGCGCGGGACCCGTTGCCCTGGACTCATGCCAGGAACCGCACCCCGCCTCGCGGCCCTCCTCTGGGCCCTGCTGATCGCGCTCACCCCGGCCGCGGCGGCCTGGGCCCGCCCCGTGGGCACGGCGGACGGACCGGGCGACGTGGCGCTGGCCATCGGGGTCACCACCGCGGCCGCCGTGGCCACCGGCCTGTGGCTGCGCTCCCGCTACCGCCGCGAGGAGCCCGGGCGTCCGGGCCCGGGCCCGGACGGCGAGGAGGACCCGGCCGGAAGCGGTGACGGCGGCGCGGACGGCCGCGGGGGCGTCGGACGGTGAGGTCCCGGCCGCGCCCGGCGGCGGTCCGCCTGTGCTTCGGCGCGGCGGGCCTGTGCCTGCTGGTGGCGCTGCTGCTGTCGGTGTGGGACGCGCACGCCGGCCGGTGACCCGTCGGCGCGCCGGCGGTCAGGCCGCGAGGTCGCTCTCCGCCGGTCGCTGCGCCAGCTCCACCGGCCGGGCCAGCACCCGCCCCTCGGCCCGTACGAGCCGCCCCGCGCGCGGCGAGCGCGCCACCGCCCGCACCAGCGGGCTCAGCAGGGCCATCGCGGGCGGGGCCAGCAGCAGCACCACGGCGGTGCCGAGCGCGAAGCCGCCGATGACGTCGGTCGGGTAGTGCACGCCGAGGTACACGCGGCACAGCCCCTCGGCGAGCGCGAGACCGATGCCGACGAGCCCGAGCCGACGGTTCGCCAGGAACACGCCGATGCCGAGCGCCATCGTCAGGGTGGCGTGGTCGCTGACGAAGGACCAGCCCGCGCCCGGCCCGGTGGCGCCGGCGAGGACGTCGAGCCCGTCGTGCTGCGCGAACGGGCGCGGCCGGGCCACGAACTCCCGTAGCGGCACGTTGACGAGGAGCGCGACGGCGGCGGCGAGGGGGGCCCACACCAGGGAGGCGAAGGCCTCGGCGGCCGTCGACTCGTCCTGCCGTCGGGCGCCGTGCCAGCACCACAGCAGGAGCAGGACGAGGGCGAGGGGGATGCCGTAGCCGCCGACGAAGGCCACGCCCCTGTCGAACCAGTCGGGCGCCCGGTGGGCGAGGCCGTTGATCCTGTACAGCAGGCTGACATCCACATTCGGCCCACCGGTTGTGAGTCCAGCCATGCGACGCGGCCCCTTGCTTGCCTAGGTCCCCTGTGGACGCACGCCTGTGTGCGCCCCTTCAACCCCCGCCGATCAGCCCCCGTGTTCATGGAACGCCCGTTCTGGCGGCTCCGTTCCACTCATCACCGAATGATCACTCCAACGTTATCCAAGAGAGACACGTCGTCGCAGCTCAAGGCCTTCGCTTCACGGAGAGTCGCTAGGGGGCGGGAGTGGACCCCGGACGCTCCGGAAGCGCCTCCGCACCGTCCTTCGTGACGCGGGTGGCCCCGAAGTAGTCGGGGGTGTCGATCTTGTCGAAGCGGATGACCGCGCCGGTGTACGGGGCGTTGATCATGTAGCCTCCGCCGACGTACAGCCCGACGTGCCGGATTTCCCGC
Source organism: Streptomyces sp. NPDC103540 (assembly GCF_055584445.1). NCBI lineage: Bacteria > Bacillati > Actinomycetota > Actinomycetes > Kitasatosporales > Streptomycetaceae > Streptomyces > Streptomyces sp. NPDC103540. The sequence continues at coordinate 11,682 of NZ_JBVJMA010000010.1, read as the reverse complement.
GAGTTCGTCAGATCATCGGAGAAGAAGACCAGGTCGCCGGGCAGGAGTTCGGCGCGCGAGGGATGGGAGCCCGCGTTGTACTGGTCGTTGGCCACGCGCGGCAGCTCGATCCCCACCGTCTCGTACGCCGCCTTCGTCAACCCCGAGCAGTCGAACCGCCCGTCCTGGTCGGGCGTCCCGTTGCCACCCCACAGGTACGGGGTGCCGAGCTGCTTCTGCGCGAAGTAGATGGCCCCGGCCGCCTGCTGGGACGGCGCCACCCGCCCGACCGGCCGCTCGAAGCTCTTGGCCAGGGTGGTGATGGCCTTCACGTACCCCTGCGTCTCCTTGTACGGGGGCACCCCGCCGTACTTGATCACCGCGTACGCGCCCGCGTTGTAGGCCGCCAGCATGTTGGACGTCGGATCGCCCGGCACGCTCGCCACGTCCTTGGCCAGGGTGCAGTCGTACGAAGCCGCCGAGGGGATGGCGTCGTTGGGGTCCCAGATGTCCCGGTCGCCGTCCCCGTCCCCGTCGACCCCGTGGCCCGCCCACGTACCCGGGATGAACTGCGCGATCCCGCGGGCGTCCGCCGGACTGACGGCGCTCGGGTTCCAGCCGCTCTCCGAGTACAGCTGGGCCGCCAGCAGCGCCGGGGTGATCGCCGGGCAGAGGGTCCCCCACTTCTGCACCAGCGCCTGGTACTTCCCGGGCACGGCCCCCTTGGCGAGGCCCAGCGGCCGTCCACCGCCCGCGGCCCCCGCGAGGCCGGCCGCGGCCGAATAGGTACCGACCACCAGCAGGAGGAGGAAGCTCAGCGCCACCCCGATCCCGATCCCGCCCGTTTTCCAGTATCTGCGCACCCGTCAACCCTCCCCCATGGCCGTCGCTTTCATTTGCGAATCGCCGGTGACGCCGGTCCTACTACCCCACTTGGAAGCCCCCGCACGCCGCGCCGGAGCACCGCGCGGGGTCACGCCCGAGGCACGGGAGGACCGGCCCGGCGCAGACCCGCACCCCGCGGGGTCACCGGCGCGCGAAGCCGAACCGCCGGCGCGCGCGCCACGGCGCGGGCGCCCCTCCCGAGCATCACCCCGCGGCGCTTCCCCGTCGAGCCTCCCACACGGACCGCCTTCCCCGGCACGGGGGTTGGCGCTCAGCGCGGGGCCACGAACAGGCTCTGCGCGATCCGCCCGATCGGCCCCTTCTCGTCGTGCGCGCGGGCGTCCACCAGCCCGATCCCGCCCGGATCCACACTCGTACGGGACTCCACGCAGACCCACTCCCCCACCGGGTGCCGGTGCAGGTGGACGGTCAGGTCGCCGTTGAGGAAGACGAAGCCGCCGTAGTCCAGGGTCGCGCTGATCCCGTTCGCCGAGTCCGCCGCCACCAGCACCCGGTCCAGGGGCCGGATCTCCTCCCCCGCCACCAGCGGCACCCGCATCCGCATCCAGCAGGTGCCCGGCCCCGGCTCGGTGAAGCCGCCCCGGACGAAACGGGCCTCCACCGCCGTGTGGTACCCCCGCTCCCAGGGCACCGGGAAGAACGGCGCCGACGCCGCCCACCCCGGCGGCGCCACCAGCGGCCCCTGCGCCACCTCCGGCACCGGCTCGTCCGCGACCCGGATCCGCAGCGCCCGGGCGAGCATCACCGGCCCGGAGGCCCCCTCGGGCGTCAGCGCCGCCTCGACGAGCTCGGTGCCCCGACCCGACCGGAGCACGCTCGTGGTGATCTCCAGCCGCCCGATCGGCACCGGCCGCACCACCTCGTACGTGATCCGGGCCGTCCGCAGCTCCGTACGCCCGCCCGGCCGCTCCTCGACCGCACGCCCCAACAGCGCCGCCGGCGGCCCGGCGTGCTGCGCACGGGGGTCCCAGGGCCCGCGCGTGGCCTCGCCGGCCAGGAAGCGGCCCGCGTCGAGCCGCTCGTAGAACCCGTCGAACCCGTCCTCAGCGTCCATGCGCCCGCACGCTACCGGCAGGTAACGCCGCTCGCCGGCCCCGTACGCCGCGCCCCGCGCCCCCGCGCCCCGCTCAGCGGGCGAAGCCCAACCCGACGCCCAGACCCACCAGCACCGACCCGATCGCCCGGTTCAGCGCCTTCTGCGCCTTCAGCATCCGCTCGCGCAGGCGCGTGTTCGAGAAGAACAGCGCCACCGCCGCGAACCACCCCAGGTGCGCCGCCGCCATGAACAGCCCGTAGCCGACCTGCCGCCACGCCGACGTGTCCGGCTCGACGACCTGCGTGAACGTCGACACCACGAACAGCGTCGTCTTCGGGTTCAGCACGTTGGTCAGGAACCCGGAGCGCAAGGCCCCCAGCCGGCTGAGATCGGGCTTCGAGTCGAGGTCCACCGTCAGGTCCGCCCGCGCCCGGAAGGTCCGGATCCCGATCCACACCAGGTACGCCGCCCCCGCCAGCTTGATCGCCGTGAACAGCGCGGTCGAGGAGGCGATCAGCAGCCCGACCCCCAGCATCGTGTACGACACGTGCACCAGCACCCCCGCCGCGACCCCGGCGGCCGCGAACAGGCCGGTGGGACGACCGTAGAGGTAACTGTTGCGGACGACCATGGCGAAGTCCGCGCCCGGACTGATCACGGCGAGGAGGGTGATGACGGCAACTGCGATCACTTCTGTCATGTACCGGACTCTGCCTGGCCCGCTCCCCGTCGATCAAGACCCACCGACCGGGGACAATGAACCCGTGTCCACCTCGCCGGCCCCCCTGCCCCTGCCCGTCCTCCAGGCCGACTGCACCGCCTGCTTCGCCCTGTGCTGCGTCGCCCTGCCCTTCGCCAAGTCCACCGACTTCGCGGTGGACAAGTCCGCCGGAACCCCCTGCGGCAACCTCCGCGAGGACTTCCGCTGCGGCATCCACACCCGCCTGCGGGACTCGGGCTTCCAGGGCTGCACCGTCTTCGACTGCTTCGGCGCGGGACAGCAGATCTCCCAGGTCACCTTCGAGGGCCGCGACTGGCGCGCGCACCCCGACACCCGGGCCGAGATGTTCGAGGCCTTCCCCGTCATGCGCGGGCTCCACGAGCTGCTCTTCTACACCTCCGAGGCGCTCGCCCTCCCCGCCGCCGCCCCCGTCCACGCCGACCTGCGCGCCGCCCTGGCCAAGACCGAGGCCCTGACCCGGGCCGACGCCGCGACCCTCGTCGCCCTCGACGTCCCGGCCCTGCGCCAGGAGGTCAACGCCCTGCTCCTGAGGGCGAGCGAACTCGTACGCGCCAAGTCGCCGGGCCGCAGGAAGAACCACCGCGGGGCCGACCTCATGGGAGCCCGCCTCTCCGGCGCCGACCTGCGGGGCGCCAACCTGCGCGGCGCCTACCTGATCGCCGCCGACCTGCGCCGCGCCGACCTGCGCGGAGCCGACCTCATCGGCGCCGACCTGCGCGACGCGAACCTGCGCGGCGCCGACCTGCGCGACGCCCTCTTCCTCACCCAGGCCCAGCTGAACGCCGCCCGCGGCGACACCGCCACCCGCGTCCCCACCACCCTGACCCGCCCCGCGCACTGGGCGGCGTAACCCTCCCCACCCGTACGCCCCTCACGCATCAACGCGCCCCCGTACGCCTTCGAGCCCCCGCACCACCCAACCGAACGGCACTACAGAACGACTGACGGAACGTCGTACGAATGTCAGCGGTTCGGCGCAACGCGACGCGCCCCCACTGCGCCGAACGGCCGCCCCTCACACGGCCCCGCGCACGCCGAGCCGACAATCATTGCCCGGGGTCACCCACCGTGATACACAGAGTGACCAGGTCAGGGCGTGCGGGAGGGGCGCGCGCCGGGAGATCGGGTAAAGAGAGCCGCCAAGTCGACGACGGGCGCGGTTTCATCAGCGAAGATAGTGCGTGACCCCTGCCGTCGGGCACGGGCTACCGGAACTACCCATACAGGGGCGGTGAGTTACATGATCCTGGCAGCCGAAAAGGGCGACATCACCACCATCATCGGCGGAATCGCCCCGAACTGGGGGCCGTTCGGCAGTCTCGGCAACGAAGCGAAGATCATGATCGAAGTGGTCATGGCCGTCGCGATCCTCCTCTGCCTCGGCATCGCCATCTGGGGCGCCGCCAAGCAGCGCATCGGCGCGACCGCCCTGCGCGACACCTTCAGCGCGGAACAGGGCAAGGGCCTGATCGTGGCCGGCCTGACGGGCGTCTTCATCATCGGCTCGCTCGGCACACTCTTCACGATCGTCTACGGAATGGCCGTCTAGCCGAACCACCGGGCCCGGCCGCACCCTGATGAGGAATCACCACACCGCGTCTGAGCGGACACGAGCGCTACCGTCGAACGACGCGGAGGGGGCGGACAGGCAGTGAGCAACGACGACCAGTACGGCGACGTGGGCGGCACCGGCCAGACCCGCACCCGCCTCCCGGACTACCCCGCCGACCCCTACTCCACCCCCCGCCGCACCCCCCGCCCCACCCGCGGCCTGGTCACGGTGGTCGGCGTGGTCGTCCTCCTCATCGCCGCCATCGCCTTCGCGAACCGCTCCGGCGACACCCCGGACACCTCCACCGCGAACAAGCCCCCGGAAACCTCCCCCACGGCCCCGACGGGCACCCCCCCGGTCACCACCAAGGCCGCGGGTATCCCGAAGAACTTCGCCCACGACGAACAGGGCGCCCAATCGGCGGCGGCGAACTACGCGGTCGCCCTGGGCTCGGACGGCATGCTGAAGAAGGACGTCCGCCACGCCCTCATGGACGGCATCTACACCCCACAGGCGGCCGCCCAACGCAAGCCGGCTCAGGACGCCGCCTACTCGACGGCCTTCCTCGCCTCCCTCGGCCTGGACCCGAACGGCAACGCCCCACAGGGCAGCACCTTCGTCACCCGAGCCGTCCCGGTCGGCACCCGCGTCGAGAGCTACAGCCCCACCAGCGCCAAGATCGCCGTCTGGTACACGGGCCTGATCGGCATGTCGGGGACCAAGTCCACCACCCCCGTGCGCACCACCTGGCAGACCTGGACCTTCGAGCTGTCCTGGGTCGGAGAAGACTGGAAGGTCACTGCGGACAGCCAGCAGAACGGCCCCGCTCCGGTCCCCGGAGACGTAGCCGCTTCCGTGTCCGACGACATCAGCAAGGCCGTGCAGGAGTTCGGAGGGTTCACCTATGCCCGGTAGCCGTCGTCCCCTCCGCATCGCGGGCACCTTCCTCGCCGTCCAGACGGCCTTGGTGCTCCTGTCCGCCCGGGCCTACGCAGCGCCCACGCCCACGCCCACTCCGTCAGGCGGCCCGTCCCCGTCCGGCAGCCCCGCGAAGGACAACCGCTGCGAGGGCGTGTTCGGGCCCGTCAAGGAAAACTGCGAGCGCCAGGCAGGCAACAACCCTCCCTCCGGCACCGGTCTCTCCCCGGACAGCCCCACCGACGCCATCAACCCCCTCTCCTCCCTCGCCAAGGGCTGCGCCGACGCCGCCGCCTGGATCGTCGGCAAACTCAGCGAAGCCGTCAAAAGCACCGCCAACGTCGACTTCACCAACCCCGCCTTCCTCCAGCAGTACGCCGTCGTCTTCGCCGCCTCCACCATCCTCACCCTCGTCCTCTGGCTCCTCGCCGTCACGAAGCGCGCCATCCGCGGCGTCCCCCTCGCCACCGCCCTCTCCGAAGCCATCGGCTTCCTCTGGCTGACCGTCCTGGCCTCCGCCTTCACCCCCCTGATCCTCTACACCGTCGTCTCCGCCACCGACGGCGTCACCGAGGTCATCGCCTCCGCCACCGGCAACCAGACCGACGTCTTCTTCGGCTCCTTCGCCGAAGCCCTCAAAAAGGGCGAGGACATCGGCGGCGGCCCGATCATGCTGATCGTCGTCGCCCTCGTCACCGTCCTCGCCGCCGGCGTGCTCTGGCTGGAGCTCGTCATCCGCGCCGCCCTCCTCTACGTCGGCGCCCTCCTCGGCACCGTCGTCTACGCCGGACTCGTCGACCGCAACATGTGGGGCCACGTCCGCCGCTGGGCGGGCATCATGATCGCCGTCATCCTCGTGAAGCCGGTCATCGTCGTCGTCCTCGGCCTCGCCGGCGCCCTCTCCGGCGACAAGGGCCCCAACGCCTTCTCCGCCGTCGTCTCCGGCCTCGCCATCATCCTCCTGGCGATCTTCGCCTCCGCCGCCATCTACCGCTTCGTCCCCGGCTTCGGCGACGAGATCGCCTCCGCCCGCTCCAACCGCTCCAAGGCCACCGACGGCGCCCAGGCCGCCGCCGTCATCAGCTCCCCCGCCTCCCTCGTCTCCCAGGGCATCAAGACCCACAGCAGCCGCGGCGGCGGAGGCGGCGCCCACCGCGCCGGCGGCTCGGGCGGCGGCGACGCCAACCAGATCTCCGGAGGCATGGCCGCCCACAGCAGCCGGGGCGGCTCGGGCGGCGGCTCCCTCCCCGCCCCCCCACCTCCGCCCCGCACCGGCTCCAGCACGAGGACCACCGGCAACACAGGAAACACAGGAGGTGACGGGCGTTGACGACCCAGTCCCACCAGCTCCACCCGGTCGCGCCCCGCCGCACGTATCTCATCGGCCGCGCCCGGCCGAACGCGATCGTCGGCAAGAACCGCGAAACCGGCGAGATCGCACTGATCATCGCCGGCGCGTTCTTCGGCATGATGAGCGGACTGCTCGTCCCCGACCTCACCCTGCGCATCGTCGCACTCGTCGGCTTCCCCCTCCTCGCCCTCGCGGCCGTGTACGTCCCCTACCGGGGCCGCACCTTCTACCGCTGGTTCGAGATCAGCCGCAGCTACAAGCGCACCCTGCGCCGCGGCACCACCTACCGCTCCTCCGCCATGGAGGCCGGCACCCGCGCCGCCGACGGCCGCGAGGTCGAGGTCGGCCCGCCCCCCGGCATCGGCCGCATCAACTGGCTCGCCGCCCCCTTCGGCCCCGACGAGATCGCCGTACTCCTCCACGCGGACCGCCGCACCGTCACCGCCGCCATCGAGATCGAGGGCCCCGGCGTCGGCCTGCGCGACAGCGAGGACCAGGAAGCCCTCGTCGACCGCTTCGGCACCCTCCTCAAGCACGTCGCCAACGGCGACGGCTTCGTCACCCGCCTCCAGATGCTCGCCCGCACCCTCCCGGCCGACCCCGACGCCCACGCGAAGGACGTCGCCCAACGCGGCGACACCCACGCCCCCGTCTGGCTGCGCGACTCCTACGACCAACTCCAGTCGATGGTGTCCACCTCCTCCGAGCAGCACCGCGCCTACCTCGTCGCCTGCATGCACTACACGCGCGAACTCGCCGCCGAGGCCCAGACCATCGCCCGCGCCGCCACACCCCACAAGGGCCGCAAGCTCGACCGCGACGCCGGCCTCGCCATCGTCATGGCCCGCGAGCTCACCGACATCTGCGCCCGCCTCGCCGAAGCCGACATCCGCGTCCGCCAACCCCTCGGCCAGGGCCGCCTCGCCTCCCTCGTGCACTCCATGTACGACCCCGACCACCCCATCGACCACATCCAGGCCATGACCAAGCGCAACGCCTGGCCCGCCGAACTGGACGCCGTCGAACCCACCTACCTCCAGGCCAAGACCCGCGAGTCCTCCACCCGCGCCCCCTGGTGCCACGCCACCGCCTGGGTCAAGGAATGGCCCATGACCCCCGTCGGCGTGAACTTCCTCGCCCCGCTCCTCGTCCACACCCCCGACGTCATCCGCACGGTCGCCGTCACCATGGACCTGGAACCCACGGAGATCGCCATCGAGCGCATGCTCACGGAGAAGACGAACGACGAGGCCGACGCCTCCCGCGCCGCCAAGATGAACCGCACCGTCGACCCCCGCGACATCGCCGCCCACGGCCGGCTCGACCAGAGGGGTGAAGATCTCGCCAGCGGCGCTGCCGGGGTCAACCTCGTCGGGTACATCACGGTGTCCTCGCGTTCACCCGAAGCCCTCGCCCGCGACAAGCGCACCATCCGCGCCTCCGCCGGCAAGTCCTACCTGAAGCTCGAATGGTGCGACCGCGAGCACCACCGCGCCTTCGTCAACACCCTGCCGTTCGCCACCGGCATCCGACGCTAGCTGGAGGGAACGGCCGCCCCATGCGAGATCCCATGTCCGCCCTGACGGACGCCTTCACCAGCTTCCTGTTCGGCAAGGTCGAGACCACCCGCCTGCCCGTACGCACCTCCACCGGCCAGGCGCAGGCCGTCTACCTGCCCACCGCGGCCCCCGGCCTCGGCGACTCCGGCGTCATCATCGGCCGCGAGGTCTACAGCGGCAAGGGCTACATCTACGACCCCTTCCAGCTGTACGGCCAGCAACTCCCGGCCCCCCACTGGCTGGTCCTCGGCGAGTCCGGCAACGGCAAGTCCGCCCTGGAGAAGACGTACGTCCTGCGCCAGCTCCGCTTCCGCGACCGCCAGGTCGTCGTCCTCGACGCCCAGGGCGAGGACGGCGTCGGCGAATGGAACCTCATCGCCCAGCAGCTGGGGATAACCCCCATCCGCCTGGACCCCATCGCCGCCAACGACGCCGGGATCCGCCTCAACCCCCTCGACCCGGCGATCACCACGACCGGCCAGCTCGCGCTGCTGCGCACCATCATCGAAGTCGCGATGGGCCACGGCCTCGACGAGCGCTCCGGCTTCGCCCTGAAGGTCGCCCACGCCTACGTCGTCGACACCATCCGCGACCGCCAACCCGTCCTCACCGACATCGTCGAACAACTGCGCCACCCCGAAGCCGAATCCGCCGAGGCCATGAACGTCGACATAGACGACGTCCGGGCCTGGGGCCTCGACGTCGCGCTCGTCCTCGACCGCCTCGTCGACGGCGACCTGCGCGGCATGTTCGACGGCCCCACGACCGTCGGCATCGACCTCGACGCCCCACTGATCGTCTTCGACCTCTCCCACATCGACCGCAACTCCATCGCCATGCCCATCCTCATGGCGATCGTCGGCGTGTGGCTGGAACACACCTGGATCCGCCCCGACCGCAAGAAGCGCATCTTCCTCGTCGAAGAGGCCTGGCACATCATCAACAGCCCCTTCGTCGCCCAGCTGTTCCAGCGCCTCCTGAAGTTCGGCCGCCGCCTCGGCCTGTCCTTCGTCGCCGTCGTCCACCACCTCTCCGACGTGGTCGACGGCGCCGCCGCCCGCGAGGCCGCCGCCATCCTCAAAATGGCGTCCACCCGCACGATCTACGCCCAGAAGGCGGACGAGGCCCGCGCCACCGGCCGCGTCCTCGGCCTGCCCCGCTGGGCCGTCGAGATCATCCCGACCCTCACCCCCGGCATCGCCGTCTGGGACGTCAACGGCAACGTCCAGGTGGTCAAACACCTGATCACCGAAGCCGAACGCCCCCTCGTCTACACCGACCGCGCGATGACGGAGTCCAGCCAACAGCTCCCCGACGAACTGCTGGCCGCCGAACTCGAAGCGGAGGAAAGAGCCCTGCTCATCGAACGCCACCGCCACGGCGGCCCCGGCTCGGCGACCACGGTGGCCTGACCATGTCCCACACCGACCGTACGCAGCCCCCCGCGCGCGGCGGCGGCGTCCCCGACGGGCTCTTGGTCGGCCTCCTGGCCTTCCTCATCGGGCTCGCCGTCCTGATCTGGTCGGCCACCGGCCTGTCCGCCCTCTTCGCGAAGGGCGCCTGGCCGCAGACGGTCACCTTCACCCGCACCCCGGGGGCCGCCCGCTCCCTGATAGCGCAACCCCAGAACCTCGCGGCGGCCTGGCCGGACACCGACCCGAACTCCCTCTCCGGCTGGGGGCTGTTCTGGGGCCTGCTCATCGGCCAACTCCTGATCGTCCTGGTGCTGACGATCTTCGTCATCGGCGTCATCGCCCGTACGAAGGCCCGCCGCACCCGCCCACACCCCGAGCCCCCCACCCCGGCCCCACTCCCCCACCCCACACCCACACCCACACCCGCGGCCAAGACCCCCACCGCGACAACCCCACCCCCCACCCACACACCCACCCACACACCCACACCCACACCCACACCCACGGACGAGGCCTACCGCTACGGCTTCGGCTACGCCCCCACCCGCCCGACCCCGCCCACCCCCACGACGCTCAGCACCCTCACCACCCAGACCCCGCAGCGGATCGGCTACGCACCCCCCGCCGAACGCCACCACCTCGCCGCGCGCGCCATCGCCGCCGCCGAGGGCGCGGCCCTGGTGGTGACCTCCTCCCCCGCCCTCTGGGCGGAGACGAAGGACGCCCGCGCCAAACTCGGCCCGGTCCTCCTCTACGACCCCTCGCACCTGTGCGACACCCCGGCCCGCATGCACTGGAACCCCGCCGAGGGGTGCGCCGACCGCGACACCGCCGCCGCCCGCGCCACCGCCCTGCTGGCCCCCGTACGCCCCTCGGCCCGCCTCGACAGCGCCGTCGCGGACACCGCGGAAACCCTCCTGCGCAGCTGGCTCCAGGCCGTCGCCGTCGACGGCCTCCCCTTCAAGCAGCTCGCCCGCTGGGCCCAGGGCAACGGCTCCCAGGAGCCCGTACGCATCCTGCGCACCCACCCGCAGGCCGCCCCCGGCGCCGCCGGCGAGCTGGAGAGCGCCCTCACCGCCCACCCCGAGCGCCGCGAACAGGCCCAGTACCTGACGGCCCGCGCCCTGTCCTGCCTGACCTCGATCCACATCCGCGAGGCCTGCAACCCGCACCGGACGGACGCCCTGACCCTCGCTTCGTTCATCGCCGAAGGGGGCACCCTCTACGTGGTGGGCGAACCCCTCGAAGACCCCCGCACCCACCCGGGAGCGATGCCCCTCCTCACCGCGCTCGCCGCGGACGTGGTCGAGCACGGCCGCCGCATGGCCGCGCGGTCATCCCCCGGCCGGCTCGACCCACCACTGACGCTGGTCCTGGAGGACATCGCGGCCGTGGCACCGGTCCCCCAGCTCCCGGACCTCCTCCAGGACGAGACCCTGCCCCTCCTGGCCCTGTGCCGCAGCCGCGAACAGGCCCGCACCCGCTGGCCGCACGCGACCTTCGCCTGAGCCCCCTTCCCGCCCCTACCCGCGGGGCCGGTCGAGGACGTACTCGTGCTCGTGCTTCCCGGTCCCGCCCTCCAGCTCCACCACGCGCCCGCTCGCCGCGAACCCGAAGCGCCGGTAGAAGGCGGCCGCCCGCGCGTTGTCCTCGTGCACGAAGAGCCGTACGCGTTCCAACGCCGGCCCCTCCAGCGCCCAGGCCCACTCCACCCCGGCCGCGAACAGGGCCTCGGTCAGCCCCGTCCCCCGCTGCTCCGGCCGCACGAACACGCCCACGACATGCCCCTGACCCCGCTCGACCCGATCCCCGAAGAAGTCGACGGTGCCCGCCTCCTCGACGAGGACGGTCACGGAGCCGACCCACCGTCCGTCGGGCGCTTCCGCGATGAACTGCCGGGCCCCACGGCCCTCGGCACCCCCCGCCGTCCGCTCCTGCCAGAACCCGTCGGGCTGCGCGGAGGCCCGCTCGAAGGTGTCCAGGAACGCCACCGGCGCCGCGGGATCCCTCAGCGCGTCCAACCGCAATTCCTTGACCTGCTGCCACTCCTCGGCCCGTACGGCCCGCACCACGTAGTCACTCATAACCATGGATCCTAGCCGGCCCCCACCGACCCTTACCGACCCCTGAACGCAGAAAAGCCCCGCACCATAAGGTGCGGGGCTTTCCCACAATGATTGTTCGGCGGCGTCCTACTCTCCCACAGGGTCCCCCCTGCAGTACC